>CAYPPR010000055.1:0-26645 GCA_964412665.1 uncultured Desulfopila sp. | reverse complement strand
CAGGCGGAACTGACTTTGAGTCGGCCCTCTCTGATCCATTTGGCATAGTAGGTATAAATAGAAGCAACTTCAAACTTATGGTCGATATTGAATTTTTTCAGTCCAGCCCGGACTGAGAATGTGATGTGTCCTCATTCCGTATTGAGAAAGACCTTGCAGCCAAGTTCATCGGCTTGATTAGCCGACACCCTGGTAACCCGTTCCCAACAGTCATTGTCCGCGAGAAACATGCAGTAGTTTTCCGCAGCCCAGCCTTTACTGCCATACGTCCAGTCGACACCGGCAAGGTGGAGGATCTTCCACAGTGGGACCATTTCGTCAGGCTCGGTGACCGGCTCTCTGGAATTCTGATTGAGAAAGAAAAAGGCGCCTTCTTTATCAATGGGTGCAACCATATCCTTAAATTCCGGTTGGGACTCCTGATACTCGGCGAGGACGTCTTCGACGACGAAGATAAAATCATCGGGGGCTGTGCCCATGGCGCTATTGGAATCATTTCGAAGTGCCATGTCGCACGATTTCATGATACCCGATGGCCGTTCTTCACGGGGCCATTCCGCGCGAGCGTTAAAGACAAGTTGAGGAATGTCAATTTTCATCGGACAGACATAGATACATCGCTGACACATGGTGCACATCCATACCCATGGATGCGTGGTCACCTCTTTGTCCATTCCCATGGCGCACATGCGCAGGAATTTTCGTGGATCCATATCCGCCAGTCCTGTCGCTGGGCAGCCCGAAGCGCAGGCGCCGCAGGTGAGGCAGAGATTCAGATTTCCACCGTCCGGGATGATCTCCTTAACCTTGTCAAGAAAGGAGCTTTGCTTTTTTCCTTTGATTTTGATGGTGCTTTCTGACATTGAGTTTTTCCTTTTTTCCTATCCAACTACACATTGTTGGGGAGGCGGCAAAACGCCTCGACCAACACTATTTGACTGGGTTTGAAAATGATTTTTTGCCAGTGTGTCTATTACGAGCCTCCTCTGTGGCGTTTGTTGTCTGGCGGAGTTAGTTTATTCTTGTCGTTTTAAAGAAGTACCTCACAAAATTGAGTTTTTTTGATATTACATAATTTCTCAGGTACATATCTCGGATCAATTACTTGTTTTTCTCCCAGGGGAACAGCTGTGGTGCCAGGGAAGTTTCTTTTTTTTATTATATATCAGGGTGAAAAAGGGTGTGATAGGTATTTGTACAATAATTCTACGAAAATAGGATCCTGCCGCCTGAATTGTACGGCTTCGGCTAAAAGATTTGATTCCAGCAGAAGGAAAAAACGAGTTAAGAAAAGAAAAGAAGGTGAAGAAGGTGGCCTGGGAAGATTTTCGCCTGCGAAAGATTGGCCAATCGCTATGCAGAGTACATACACCACTGAAATATATGGTGCTCTTGGACAAAATCAGGTGTTGCATCTTTCGTATGCCCTCCGATCAGTCAAGTGAAACACGATAGTAGATGACTGGCCCGTTTGACGCGATCATCTGTTGTTAAATCCCCACTTGCAAATTCTAGCACCCATTGAATCTACAAATAGGTAAATTAAATGTCAATCCCTATGGAATAGTCAGAAAACACGCACGAGATCGTCGTTTTTGGGAAATCATTAAAATAACAGGGGGCGCTTGTTCTAAATCCTTTTGTCTTTAGGCCTTACAGAGGCTGTAGGTGGCTCCCTTAGGAGCGAATAAGATATGCAATTTCTGTTTATCAATAATGCTTGGCTAAGCGTCTAGAATAATTGAAGAGAAAAATGCGGTCGAAATTATTCATTCGAGATGGTATCCCTTACATAATCAGGCGGCAAATGTATCGAGACTTTTTATGGCCCCTCTGCGGAGGTTCTAATATCAATAAATTTTGAGGATTGACATGAATGATACCCCCTTCATCGGGTCAGCAAGGTATGTTTTAGATCAGGAACTTGCAAAAATTGTTAATATTTCCATGGTACTGGAAATGCCGTTACTGCTGAAAGGCGAGCCCGGCACCGGAAAAACCATGCTTGCCCATGCTATTGCCGAAACGCTCAGAATGCAGCTTATCGTGCTCAACGTAAAATCGAGCATGAAGCTTGTCGAGGCGTTATACCAGTATGATACCCTGACCCGTCTCAACGATAGCCGGTTCGGCGACTCCAGCAGGAATGTCAGTAATATCAAAGAATATATAAAAATGGGTAAAATTGGCCAGGCGTTTACTTCGAACAGCCGCTGTGTTCTGTTGATCGATGAGATCGACAAGGCGGAGACGGAGTTTCAGGACGATATGCTCGATGTACTCGATCAGATGCAGTTTGATATCATTGAGACGGATGAAACAATACAGGCACAGCAGAGACCGGTGATCATCATTACTTCGAATGCGAAAAAGGATCTCTCCGATCCTTTTCTTGGTCGATGTAATTTCCATCATATTGCTTTTCCGGAGCCGAAGATGATGCGCAATATCATTGCCGTCCATTTTCCGCGGATCGATCGAAAACTGGCGGAAAATGCTATCAACACCTTTTATGATTTGCGAAATATCGAAGGGGTAGAGAAAAAACCGGCCACCCGGGAACTGATTAACTGGCTCCGGGCGTTGGCGGCCGATCCGGATTTCCAGGATGGGGAACGTTTAAAAAAACAGATACCTTACCTTGGTGTATTGTTTAAGAAAAGCGGTGATTATCAGCGATCATCGAGTAGCCTTCTCAAAAAACGCTTTTTTTGATCGGAAAACCACACAATGTTTATAGAATTCTTTTATAAATTAAAAGAGGTCGGCATACCGGTCAGCCCGACCTCTTTTCTTACCCTGCACAAGGCCATTGCCGCTGGGCTGGTGAACTCCATAGATGATCTGTACACCGCCGCCAGAACGACCCTTGTGAAAAGTGAAAAATATTTTGATCTGTATGATCAGGTCTTCGCCCACATCTTTGCCGGGATGGAATTGCCGCATATCGATGAGCTTGCCATAGATCTGCTGGCGCAAAGTATGCTGCACGAATGGCTCAAAAACCCAAAATCCCTTGCTGATGCATTAGGCATCGACGAAAAGAAACTCAATCAAATGAATCCGGAGGAGTTGTTGGAATATTTTAAACAGCGGCTCAAGGATCAGGAAGGACGACACGACGGCGGATCAAAATGGATCGGCACCGGGGGAACTTCTCCGGTTGGTCATTCCGGCGTTCATCCGGGCGGATTGCGGGTAGGGGGTGAATCAAGAAACAAGTCTGCCATCAAGGTCGCCAATGAGCGACGCTATAAAGACTATTCGGTCCATGGCGTTCTGACGAAAAACTCCATAGGCGAGGCCTTAAAAAGGTTACGCAACCTTGTGCCCCAGGGTGTCAAAGATCAACTGAATATAGATGCCACCATTTACCAGACCTTGAGAAATGGTGGGGAAATTGAACTGGTTTTTGACCGGGGGATCGTTGACCGTCTGAAAATTATCCTTGCCATCGATAATGGTGGATGGTCCATGGAGCCGCATGTCGATCTTGTGCAGACGCTGTTCAGTTATGCAAAGTCGCAATTCAAGGATCTGAAAACTTATTTTTTCCACAATACTATTTATGATCTCCTGTGGCAGGATCCGGCCAGATATAAGCGACCGGTACAGATAAAAGACTTCGATAAACTTGATCCGGATACCAGGTTGATCATCGTCGGCGATGCCAGCATGGCCCCGTACGAATTGATGTCCACCGACGGCTCCATCTATGCTTTCGAGAGAAGCGGCAGGCCATCTCTTGAACAGCTTAAATTTCTGAGCGGCTATTTTCATCGATCTATCTGGCTTAATCCCATTTCCGCCGAACATTGGCCCTACACTCATTCCATTAATGTCATCCAGTCCATTTTCCCGATGTTTGAATTGTCACTTGACGGGCTTGAGAAAGGGGTGCAGCATCTGATGAGCCGCTAGATATGCCCGAGAATGCCCTTTTTCCCCATATCTTCGTTAAACTTGAAAAGAAGAAGTGTTGCCGGTAAAAATGGATGACAATTTTCATTTCAGGACTATTCTCTTCGAGGTATTCGCACCAATTCCATTTAATAAGATCTTATAAGGTACCTGCAAATGTCTTCATTTAAACCACAGTGTCTGCCGCTCTTGATCGGCAGTTTGCCTCTTGTCGACCATACGGAAGCAACCGAACTTATTTTCGCTTATACCCCGCAAATACCCTTGTGGCCACAGTTGCCGGTGTACAAGGAAGAGGGGATGATCCTCCAGTATGCGCCTGGTTTTCCGGGTCTGACGAGCACGAATGGGAAAGTGTTTGTTGATACGGACAGCCCAGATTTTGAAAGCGAGCTGCTTGCTTTTTATGAAGAGTATCTGCTGGTCACGGAAGAGGAAATGTCTCTTGACGAGTCACGCTTTGTGCTCTCGCCGGATGTCGCCAGGGGCTTTTATACTTTTCTGGCCGAGGCCGAAAAGAAGAAGGACGGCCTGATTGGTCTCAAAGGGCAGACCACCGGGCCAATCACCTTTTGTACCGGCCTGGTTGACCAGGCGGGCAGGGCAATTTTTTACAATGATCAGCTTCGCGATGCAGCTGTGAAGCATCTGGCCTTGAAGGCCAGATGGCAGACAAAAAAAATGGCCGATATTGGTGGGCAGCCAATTATGTTCTTTGATGAGCCTGGTCTGGCCGGACTCGGTACCTCGGCATTCATTACCATTACCAATGATGATATTATAGCCTGTTTTGACGAGGTTTTCTCGGCAGTGCAGGCGGAGCAGGGTCTCACGGGCGTGCACGTCTGTGCCAATACCGAATGGCCGGTTCTCTTTGATTCCGGTGTCGATATTGTCAGTTATGATGCTTATTCCTATTTTGATAAACTGGTCCTGTATGCCGACCATCTGGTACGGTTCTTCGCGCGCGGCGGGATTCTTGCCACCGGCATCGTGCCAACGACACCCGAATTCATCGATCTTGAAACGGTGGACGCGCTGGTTGCCAAATGGTTTGACCAATGTCGGCAACTGCAGGCGATTGGTATTGATCAGAAAGCGGTTTATCAACAGACACTGATCACTCCCAGTTGCGGGACCGGCACTGTTTCAAAAGAGCAGGCGATAAAAGTCCTGGCGCTGACAAAAGAGGTTTCTGAAAAAATCAGGGCATCATTTTCCTGATCCTTCGCTGGATAAAAAGGGATGCGTCTCCGCTTTGGCAGACGCACTGTGCGATATGCCGGGTCGATAGGTTGTAATCAACTGTTTTTTACCGGCCGGAGTCAGTTTTTTGATCTGATTTTCTCTCCGAGTTGCCACCGCTCTGGAGGCGGCCTTTTCACTGTAGACCAGGGCGACTGGACGCCGGGAGCGGGTATAGCGTGCACCTTTTTTAAGTGAATTATGCTCCTCGATCCTGCGGAGCGGATCTGTCGTAATACCTGTATAATAGGAATTGTCGTTGCAGCTGACGATGTAGACATGCCAGGTCGGTTCGGGCTCGTTTGAAAGGAGTTGTGTTTCTTGGGTCATTGGCTTTTTGTCGGGTTGGGCAGACGGGGCCTGCATTATTGTGCATGGGGAATGAGGAAAAGGTGGCGCTAGAGGACGATCTTTTTTGTCCATCTTGCCAAATCCATTCGTAGATGGTAAGCAAGTTTCTTTGAATTGCTCCTAGTTGAATAGTCAATTTTCAGGATAAATGACACATGAATTCGCAAGATGCTAATGAAAACCTGCAGAGGCAGGCCCTCACCGAACACCTGAGAGAACTGCGTTCCTGCCTGATTATCTCCTTTGTCGCCGTATTTATCGGTTTTTGTCTGTCCTACATGGTCATTCGGCCTATCGGTACCTGGTTTTTTAAACCCCTGACCGATGTTTTGCCGGCAGGAACGTCACTTATTTTTATCTCGTACCAGGAAGGGTTTTTTTTTATCTAAAACTCGCCGTGGTCTGCGGTTTATTGATGGCCTGTCCGGTGATTTTTTGGCAGATCTGGCGCTTTGTCGCCCCCGGCCTGTTCAGCCATGAAAAACGTGTCGTGGTGCCATTTTCCGTTCTTTCTTCTCTCTGTTTCCTCGGTGGTGCCGCTTTTGGTTACTTTGTCGTTTTTCCGCCGGCATTTCGGTTTCTGGTCGGATACAATAACGAATTTTTGACCTCGCTGCCGGCGGTGAGTGAGTATTTTTCTCTGGCCACACGGCTCCTGCTGGCCTTTGGCGTTATTTTTGAGATCCCGATATTCATGGTCTTTCTGGCCAAGGTCGGCCTGGTTGATGTTGCTTTTTTGCAGCGCAACAGAAAATATGCCATCCTGATCAATTTTATCATTGCTGCAATCCTAACCCCCACCCCTGATGTGGTGAACCAGATGATGATGGCTATCCCACTGATAGTTCTTTATGAAATCAGTGTGCTGGCCGTCTGGGCTTTTGGTAAAAAGGGATTTTACGGCTTTGGTGATGCCCTTCCACCCAATGACAACACCTCCGGGTAAAACAATTTCCTAACTGGATTTATTGCTTGGTCTGCGTTATAAATGAGAAAGGTTTCTTGTTATAATTTACTGGAATCTTCTTCTTTCTATGTCAGGATGTGTTTACCGGAAAGATCAATAATTAATAACTAGCGGAGGTGTTTTATGGGTATAAAAGCAGATTACGAAAAATTGATCCGGATTGGCAGACCCCCTAATGTATCCAAGCGCTTTCCCCATTCACAAGCGCTGATAGTCAGCGGCAAGGTGATTGATCAGGCCTTGGTGGCCAAGGGAAAGGCCATGGCCATTGCTGCCAATGGCCGCAATAGTTTCATTATTCGGGGGGCGCTTATGGCTGCCCATCGTGCCGATGCAGCACTGATTATCGAAATTGCCCGGTCGGAATCAAACTACTGCCCGACAAATTTTTACAATGTTGCCCTGCATGTTGACTGCATCTGCAATGAACTCGGTATAACTGTTCCGGTGGCTATCCATGCCGACCATTATGGCATAAAAAGTGAGAGCGATATACCATTTGCTAAAATGGAAATTCCGTCGATGTTCGATGCCGGGATAACCTCAATTGCTGTCGATGCCTCCCATATGCCGGATGATAAAAATCTGCTGGCCAACCTCGAACTGAATCCCTGCATCCCCAAATGGGCCGGACTTGAGACCGAAGTGGGAGAAATTAAAGGTGAGCAGGGCCTCTCCACCGTTGAAGACGCCTCGTTTTTGATAAAAGGGCTCAACGCCCACGGTATATTTCCCGACTGGATTGCCCTCAATAACGGCTCGACCCATGGACTTGAGGCAAGCGGCCAGGGCATTCAGGTTGAGTTGACCGCCGAAATCCACAAGGCCATTGAGCCATACGGTGTCTCCGGGGCGCAGCATGGTACCTCAGGCAATAACTCCGATAAATTACGGGCCATTGCCACGAAGACCCATACCACCAAGGCCAATGTGGCGACGGCTCTGCAGATGGTTTCCTGGGGCGTTGAGGTCAACGATTACGGCAATGCCATCCAGGACAGCGACGGAAATTTTATTAAAGTCGCCGGCCAGGGTGTCTCAGAGGAAATGTGGCAACGGATGACTGCCTATGCCGCTGAAAAAGGATGGAAGGGCGGTAACTATAAGAATCTCAACCTGCCTTTTGAGAACCTGCTTTTGGCTCAGGAAAGAGCGGTCCGAGAACGAATGAGTAAAAGAGTAGAAGAGTTCGTTTACAATATGCTGACGAAGGTGTTTAATGCCGCCGGCACAGCCACCTTGGCAAAGGAGCTGATTTTACAGGCAGGTTCCTTTGACCTGGGCTCGAAAGGCAAGCAGACTGAAAATCCTCAGGAATGGACGAGGGAGCTGATCGTTGAGCGTGCCAAATCGCTGGTTGTCAATGAGGGACCACAGGGCGATTTTGATGATTGAAGGAATCGATCCATAAAGCCTGTACTCGTTAAAATTACTACCCAATGGAACAGATGAAAAAAATACTTATCACCGGGAGTGCCGGTTTTATCGGGGCACATTTAGCGCATAAATTGATTGCCGGCGGGGCGGAAGTCGTTGGACTGGATAATCTCAACGACTATTACGATCCGCAATTGAAGAAAGCTCGCATGGCAGCACTTGCCGAAGGGCCCCATTTTAGCCATGTAAACATTGAACTCGCCGACAGAAATGCGGTCGAGAATCTGTTTCAGGAACACAGTTTTGATGCGGTTGTCAACCTCGCCGCCCAGGCCGGGGTGCGGTATTCCCTGATTAACCCTCATTCCTATATCGATACCAATATAGTCGGCTTTGTCAATATTCTTGAGGGTTGCCGGCACTCCGGGGTTAAACACCTGATCTATGCCTCGTCAAGTTCGGTTTATGGCGCTAACACAAAAATGCCCTTTTCCGTCCATGACAATGTTGATCATCCGGTGTCGCTTTATGCTGCCTCGAAAAAAGCCAATGAATTGATGGCCCACACCTACAGCCATCTCTTTCAGCTGCCGACGACCGGATTGCGGTTCTTTACCGTGTATGGACCCTGGGGGCGGCCTGATATGGCCCTGTTCCTGTTTACCAAAGCGATTTTGGAGAATCGACCGATCGATGTTTTTAATAACGGCAAGATGGAACGCGATTTTACCTACATTGATGATATTGTCGAAGGAGTATGTCGGGTCATAGAGAAGATTCCGGAAAGCTCTGCTGCCTGGAACGGCGATGAGCCAGATCCGGCAACGTCTTATTGTCCGTACCGGGTGTATAATATAGGCAACAACAACAAGGAAAAGCTGTTGCGGTATATAGAAATTCTTGAGGAGTGCCTTGGGCGAAAAGCTGTGAAAAACTTTTTGCCGATGCAACCGGGAGATGTCCCGGCCACCTTTGCCGATGTCGATGATCTGGTCGCCGACTTTAATTATAAACCCGGCACAACGCTTGAGTACGGTATCGGCAGGTTTGTCGACTGGTATAAGGGGTATTACAGGATCAGCTAGACCATCACAGTGTTGACCGAGTAAAAATGCCGGCTCCGTTACAGGAACCGGCATTTTTTTTTGGTGCTCTTTCTGTGTAGGATTCCGCCTTGTTTCCTGTTTGCCGGGGTTAGTTTTCTCTCCCCATCAATTTGATGGCTGCTCGAATAATCGCCGGTGTGTCGATGAAACTATTCTTCCACAAGGTCTTTTGTGGGCCATGTTCGACAAAATGATCCGAATGACCGAGAAGGCAGGTTTGTACGGAGGACATTCCCCGACGACTGAAAAGCTCAAGTATCGAACTGCCAAAACCACCTTGCCGGGCATTGTCTTCAATGGTCACAACCCGTTTGGTCTGGCCGGCCCACTGACAGATAAGTTCGGCGTCCAGTGGTTTGATAAAACGAGGATTGATAACGGCAGCTTGAATGCCAACCTTTTCCAGGCCTTTGGCGGCCTCCAGAGCGGGATAAACCCTGTTGCCCACCGGCAGTAAAAGGATATCTTCCCCTGCCTGCAGTAATTCACCTTTACCAATATCGATTTTGTGCAGGTTGTCTGCGAGCGTCACGTCGTAGCCGCTTCCTCGCGGATATCGTACGACCGAGGGGCCGTTGTAATAGATGGACGTATAGAGCATATGTCGGAGTTCATCTTCATCCTTGGGTGCCATGAAAACTATGTTGGGGATGAAGCGCAGAAACGATATATCAAAGACTCCATGGTGAGTAGGGCCATCGTCTCCGACCACTCCTGCTCGGTCGATAGCAAGGGTAATCGGCAAATTGGGAATGCAGACGTCGTGGATTATCTGATCCAGCGCTCGCTGGAAAAAGGTCGAATAGACGGCAACGACTGGTCGCAATCCCTCAACTGCCAGGCCGGCGGCAAAGGTCACTGCATGCTGCTCGGCAATGCCGACATCGAAAAAGCGATCGGGAAACGCAGCGGCAAAGCTTTTCAGGCCGGTGCCGGAAACCATGGCCGCGGAAATTGCCACAATTTTTTTATCCTTGGCCGCCAGTTCGGTTATCGTATCCCCGAAGATCTTGGTATATGTCGGTGCCCCATTGGACGAATGAGGTTTGCCGCTGACAATATCAAAGGGGCCGATACCGTGAAATATATCGGGATCTTTTTCGGCCGGTTCGTATCCTTTCCCTTTCGTGGTCAGGACATGAATGAGCATTGGACCATGGGAGGTATCGCGTACTGTTTCCAGCGTCTCCAGCAGGTCTTCCAGATTATGGCCGTCAATGGGACCGACATAGTCAAATTTAAAAGCTTCAAAGAGCATACCAGGGGTAAAAAAGCTTTTGAAGCTTTCTTCGCTCTTGCGGAGAATATTTAAAATATTTTCTCCGACATCGGATATCTGCAGTTTTTCAACCAGATGCGCCTTGACTCGGCTCATGGTTTTACCAGTAAGCTTACGACTTAAGAAACTGGAAAGAGCGCCGACATTGGGTGAAATGGACATCTCATTGTCATTGAGTATGACAATGAGGTCCTTATCCAGATGTCCGGCATGGTTCAGTGCTTCAAAGGCCAAACCGGCGGTCATCGAACCGTCACCGATGACGGCAATTGCGCGATGTGTATCCTTTTTGAGGTTTTTGGCCAGAGTGATTCCTAAAGCGGCAGAGATTGAGGTGGAGCTGTGTCCGGTTTCAAAGGCATCGTAGATACTTTCCTTTAATTTTGGGAAGCCGCTCATACCTTTGTACTGGCGCAGCGTGGCAAACTGTTCTCGTCTGCCGGTAAGGATTTTATGGGCATAGGATTGATGCCCTACGTCCCAGATGAGTTTGTCGTTGGGAGTGTCGAAGATATAGTGGAGAGCGATGGTGAGTTCTACAACACCAAGGCTTGGCGCAAGGTGGCCACCGGTTCGCGATACTGTCTGCACTATAGTGTCGCGGATATCCTGGGCAAGTTCTTCAAGGTCTTCGATTGACAGTTGTCGGATATCGGCAGGCGAATGAATGTGTTCCAGCAGGGTAGTCTGGATGGTAGGTTGTGGTGTCGACATAGCTTCTTTTATTAAGACAGTGGCCGGAAATCAATTTTAGACAAAAATAAAATTATCTCACCGGCTATGCTCGAGTAGTATTTTGCTGTGGCTGGTATTGGCCGTTTTCCGGCGACTTGCGTGAGCACTGAAGCTCTCAATACGAGAAAAAAGATGGATTGTTGATCAGTGACTCCTGGTATAAATATATTCGGCGATGGCTCGTAACGGATCGGCATTTTCGTTAAATTCGCTCAAGGCATCGATGGCTTTTTCTACCGCTTCTTTTGCTTTTATCCGTGTCTTTTCTATACCGAAAAAAGCAGGGTAAGTAGCTTTACCCCGGTTGGCGTCTGAGCCTGCCGCCTTGCCGAGCTGCTTGGTGGTTGACGTTGCATTGAGAAGATCATCGACTATCTGGAAGGCCAGGCCTATGTTGTTGCCATAGGCAATGAGTTTTTCCGTCTGTTTAGGCGAGGCACCGGCGCCGATTGCTCCGGCCTGCACGGAACAGGTAATCAAGACACCGGTTTTGTTCTTATGGATGGTTTGCAATGTTTCAAAAGGAAAAGAAGTGTTTTCACTTGCAATATCAAGAGCCTGTCCTCCGACCATTCCCTGCGGGCCGGCAGCTCTGGCTATTATATGAATGATCTTCAACTGTTTTAAAGGTGACAGTGTCCCAGCATCAACAGAGCTCAGCAGGTCAAAGGCCCAGGTTAACAGACCGTCTCCGGCGAGTATTGCCCCGGCTTCACCAAAAAGGGTATGGTTTGTTGGTTTTCCCCGGCGAAGATCATCATTGTCCATTGCCGGCAGATCATCATGGATGAGGGAGTAAGTGTGAATACACTCCAAAGCACAGGCAATCGGCAATAAATTGTTCTCCGTACCCGTCGATTTAGCAACAGCCTCGCCTGCCGCGAGACAGAGAATCGGCCTGACTCGCTTGCCGCCGGCGAAAAGACTGTATCGCATCGCCTCAATGTGTTGCTCAAAAGGAGCAACGGCCCGCAACATTGATTTTTCAAGAGCGTCTTCAACTACTTTACGCTTTTCACTCAGATAGATCTGTATGTCCAATTTCTTGTCCGTCAAAAGGAATGGCTTCAAGTTTGCCGTCTTTTTCAAGCAATATTTCAACTTTAGCCTTTGCTTCGGAAAGCTGCTCGGTGCAAAAACCGGCAAGTTTGATTCCTTCGTCAAACTTTTTCAAGCTGTTTTCAAGACTCAACTCTCCATCTTCAAGCTCTTCGGTGATTTGTTCCAGTCGTGAAAGGGCGGATTCAAAGGTTTTTTTAGCCATAATGGTTGCAAGTTTGCCAGATAAAAGAAGGTTGCCTCGTTCTATGTTTCAGACTACAACTACAGCAGGTCGACATAGGTCATAACTGTACAAAGAAAGCATAAAATAAAGAAAAAAGCATTGTATATATTCGGTGTATGTCTGGAAATCGAGCGGAATAAAACATACAAAGCCTCTGCTCGGGCACGCTCCCTGTGGTGACACTTTTTTCAAGAATTATAACCAAATGATAAAAACTATTGAAATGTTTACAAGGTGGCTGGCAACTGAAAAAGGATATTCAGAGCATACTGTCAGTGGTTATCACAGGGATCTGCTTGAATTTCAATCTAATAGAGAAAAAAGCGTTAAGCGAGGCAAAAAAGATCCGCAACCTGAGCAAAAGGCACTGAACGTTTCGCCCGATCAAATTACCTCTGGTGATGTGCGGAAATTTATCGTCAGTTTGCACGGGCGCAACAGTGCGGCCACCGTTGCCAGAAAGATTTCTGCTCTGCGGTCGTTTTTTCGCTTTGCCCAGCGTCAAAAATTGCTGAAGAATGATCCCCTTGCCGGAATTATTGGTCCGAAGATCGGCAGGTTTATTCCTGTCTTCCTCACGGTGGATGAGACCTTTGCCCTATTGGAGGCGCCAGGTGAAAAAGATACCTATGCATTAAGGGACCGGGCCATTCTTGAGCTCCTTTATTCCACTGGAATGCGGGTTTCCGAGCTGGTCTCAAGGAACGTAGCCGATCTTGATTTTACCGAGGAAGTGCTTACGGTACGGGGCAAAGGAAAAAAAGAGCGGTTGGTGCCTGTCGGCCGTCCCGCCGTTGAATCGGTGCGTGCCTGGCTGCCGCAACGCCTGCAGTTGATAGAACATCGGGCCGGAAGGGGAAGGACGGTTGAGAAAGATTCCCTGTTTCTGAACGGAAGGGGGGGGCGGCTGTCAAGCCGCAGTGTTGAGCGGCTGGTCAAGGCCTATGGAGAACAGGCAGGCATCACCCAGGTTGTCACTCCCCATGCCCTGCGCCATTCTTTTGCCACCCACTTGTTGGAAATGGGTGCGGATCTCAGGTCTGTTCAGGAGTTACTCGGTCATGCCAGTCTGTCTACTACCCAGCGTTACACGCATCTAACCCTGGATCACCTGGCGGATGTCTATGATAAATCCCATCCGCTATCGATAGAAGAAATAAAATAACCAGGCAGGCACAAGCCTTGTCGATCTGCAAACCATTTACCTCAAAGAGTTCGAATGAAAATACGATCAACAACAATATTGGCGGTACGCCATAAAGGGCAGGTTGCCCTGGCCGGAGACGGTCAGGTCTCACTGGGAAATACCGTCATGAAACACCAGGCCCGCAAGGTACGTCGGCTCTATCATGACAAGGTCATAACGGGCTTTGCCGGAGCTACCGCCGATGCCTTTACTCTCTACGACAAGCTCGAACAGAAACTCGAGCAATATAACGGCAACTTGATGCGCGCGTCCGTTGAACTCGCCAAGGAGTGGCGAACGGACAAATTTCTCAGAAGGCTGGAAGCCATGCTCATTGCCGTCAATGAAGAACATTCCCTGCTCCTCTCCGGAACCGGTGATGTCATTGAAGCGGACAAAGGGGTACTGGCGATAGGTTCGGGTGGCCCCTATGCCCAGGCGGCAGCGCTTGCCCTTGTTGCCCATAGTAATCTCGATGCCCCGTCCATCTGCAAAGAAGCAATGGAGATTGCGGCCAATATCTGTGTCTTTACCAATAATTCAATCATCGTTGAAACAATATGATCTCTAATCAGTCCCTGACCCCGAAAGAAATCCTCCTGGAACTCGATAAATACATTGTCGGCCAATCCGATGCGAAACGCTCGGTGGCGATTGCGCTTCGTAACCGGTGGCGGCGAAGGCAGGTCGAATCTCCACTACGCGAAGAAATTGCCCCGAAAAATATTATTATGATTGGCCCGACCGGCGTCGGCAAAACGGAAATTGCCCGTCGCCTGGCTGCCCTGGCCCAATCTCCCTTTATCAAGGTTGAGGCATCGAAGTATACCGAGGTAGGCTATGTTGGTCGGGATGTTGAGTCGATGGTCCGCGATCTTGTCGATCTTGCTGTCAATATGGTGAAAGATGAGGAAAAGACGCGAGTCGAAGGCGTTGCTGAAGCGAACGCGGAAGACAAGATTCTTGATCTGTTGCTGCCTCCAAAACCGAACTCGGTTGTCACGTCCGGTCCGGAGCAGTCGCATTCTTTCACCATTCAAAATCCCGATCTGCCCATTCGAACAGAAGCGTCTGAATCCAGTTCGACCAGAGAAAAATTCAGGCAAATGTTGCGAGACGGCAAGCTGGATGATCGCGAATTGGAAGTGGCTATCAGTGAATCAAAGTCGACGCCCATGGTCGAGATCATGACCACCTCCGGCATGGAAGATATGCAGTCCAATCTGCAGGACGCCTTTGGTAAACTTTTTCCAAGAAAGAAAAAGAATCGGAAAATGAAAGTGCCGGAAGCCCAGGAAGCGATCAAAAAAGAAGAGATGGAAAAACTGATCGACATGGACAATGTCATCAAAGAGGCGCTGCGGCGAACGGAGGAATCTGGCATTATTTTTCTTGACGAAATCGATAAGGTTGCCACCCGGGGAGGTGCCGGCCATGGTCCCGAGGTCTCCCGTGAGGGAGTGCAGCGCGATCTTCTGCCGATCGTCGAGGGAGCGACGGTTTCCACCAAGCACGGCATGGTGAAAACCGATCATATCCTGTTTATAGCCAGCGGCGCCTTCCACATGAGTAAACCCTCCGATCTCATCCCCGAGCTGCAGGGCCGTTTTCCCATTCGGGTCGAATTGCATTCCCTTGGCAAGGACGAGTTTGTTCGTATCCTTACCGAACCCGAGAACGCCCTGATCAAGCAGTATGTGGCGCTGATGAAAACGGAAGGGGTTGAGCTGATATTTGAAGAAGATGACATCGACACCATCGCCGCAATCGCCGTCGAAGTGAACGAGCGGACCGAGGAGATCGGTGCCCGACGACTGCATACGGTGCTGGAGAGGGTGCTCGATATCTTGTCTTTTGACGCCTCCGAGCGAGAAAATGAAACCTTTATCGTTACCGCCGAGTACGTCAAGGAACGGCTGAACGAGATAGTCAAAGATCAGGACTTGAGTCGATATATCCTGTAGTAGCAGTTTCTGCATGTGGAGAAGAAAGAATGTTCTTGAAATTTTTCGGCAAAAAGATCGAAAAAAACAACAACTCTCAAGCTGATCAGCCGGGCATCGTCGATGGGATTGATCAGGAGATGAATTACTGCCCTTTATGCAGGGATGAGTATCGCGCCGATATCAATCACTGCGGCACCTGTGACGTTCCCCTGATCAACGGCAGGGAAAAAATGGCACAGGTGAGAGAAAAACAACAGGCCCTGGCGAGACGTTCCATGCAGATACTTCCGACAGATGAACTCGTCAATATCCGCAAGGGGCCGCTCAAAGATATGAAAACATTACAGAGACTGCTCGCACAAGAGCGGATACCGGCGCTTTTAGACACAGGCGAAGAGGGGTGCACCAAGGGATGCTGTGGACCTGAACTGTATTTGCAGATCAAAAAGGACGATCTGCCCCTGGCCACGGAGGTTCTCGCCAGGGACTTTATTAAAAGCACAGCTCTTGACAGCCATGATCTGCTTAACGCGACTGCGGTGTTTGACCAACTAGCTGAAGAAACTGTCTGTCCGGCTTGCGGTTGCCGGTTTTCTCCTACGGTTGGCGCCTGTCCGGAGTGCGGTCTCTGCTTTGAGTAGTGTGTACTGAACCCGGCATCAGTTTGGTTTGGCTGCCTGGTTCTCCCAACGTTTCTTTCTTGGTGTCAAGGCTATTGGTTTTTTCGAAAAACTGATAGCCTTGTAGTTGAGAACCTCTTCAATCTGGTCGGTCAGTTGTCGGCAGGGCCTGATGGTCACGTCTTTGAGCACTTCGATATCGACCTCACCGCGGCCTTGAAAATGGAGGGTGAGCAGGATCGGACAGGAACCGTGGAATTGATAGAGGATTTTTTTTACCTTCTCCAGTTGCAATCTGGAGAGTTTGTCCGTTTCGAGCACTATTCGTGCTGATTCAGTGTATTTTTCTCTTGCTTCCTCAAGAGAATCAATGGAGTCAGCGATGATTTTTGGTCCCCGCTCATCTTTTTGTACTGTTCCCTGTACTATAATAGGGTCCGTTGACGAGAGGATTTCTTCGCATCGACTGTAGGTGTCTGGAAAGACAACGATTTCTACTGATTCGTAGATGTCCTCCAAGGCCAGAAAAGCCATTGGATCTCCCCGTTTGCTCTTGAGTTTTTTGCATGAACGAATAAGTCCGCCAATCCGCACCGGCTGTTCATCCCCCCATTCAGCAAGATTCTGTATCGCACAGTCGGTTACCGTATTGATATCATGGATGGCGATATCGAGCGGGTGGCCGGTAATGTAGAAGCCAACCGTTTCTTTCTCATGGACAAGTCTTTTTCGTTCCTCCCATTCTGGAATATCAGGCATCGGCAGGGCGGAGATTTGGGGTTGTCCATGTGCCTTGGGGGCCACCGAAAAAAGAGACATCTGGCCGCTCTGCAGATCACGCTGAACCGCTTTCGCCTGTTCCATCGCCTGATCGAGGATGGCAAAATATTGTGCTCGCCTGTAGCCGAGGGAGTCAAAAGATCCAGACTTGATAAGGCTTTCTATAACCCGGCTGTTGACCCGACGGGAGTCAACCCGATTGCAGAAATCACTGAGAGAAAGGTACTTGCCGTTTTTTTCCCGCTCTTCGATAATCGAATCAAGAGCCGATTCCCCGACGTTTTTAACCGCCGCCAGCCCAAAACGAATTCTATCGTTGATGACACTGAAATCTTTAATGCTTTCGTTGATATCCGGGGGCAACACCTCAATAGTGTGTTCTTTGCATTCATTGATGTAGAGCACGACTTTATCGGTGTTGTTCATGTCGCAGGAAAGCAGGGCGGCCATGAATTGGGGCATATAATGCGCCTTCAGATAGGCCGTCTGGTAGGAAACCAGGGCATAGGCGGCGGAATGGGATTTGTTGAAGCCATAGCCGGCGAACTTGGCCATGAGATCAAAGATATATTCCGCTTTGTCCTGGGGGTGGCCGTTTTTCAAGGCGCCAGCCATAAATTTGACCTTCTCCTCATCCATGACCGAGGCTATCTTTTTGCCCATGGCCCGGCGCAGGATATCGGCGTCACCGAGAGAGTAACTAGCCAGGATATTGGCTATTTTCATGACTTGTTCCTGGTAGACGATGACGCCGTAGGTTTCCTCGAGAACATGCTTTATATCCGGGAGCGGATAGTTGGCGGTTTTTCTCCTGTGTTTCGTCTCGACAAAATCGTCGACCATGCCAGAGTCAAGCGGGCCGGGACGATAGAGGGCGACAAGGGCGATGAGATCACTGAACTGTTCCGGCGCCAGTTTGACCAACAGCTCACGCATGCCGGAACTCTCCAGCTGAAAAACCCCCTGCGCATCGCCTTTACAGAGGAGAGCAAAGGTTTTGGCGTCATCCATGGGGATGGTATCTATGTCAAGATCGATACCGATGTCTTTTTTGATATGCTTCAGTGCCTTGTCGATGACCGTCAGGGTCTTCAGTCCGAGAAAGTCAAACTTAATCAGGCCGGTCATCTCGGTATGTTTCATATCGTACTGGGTCAGAGTCTCCTCGTTACTTCCTCGGCAGGTGGGGAGATACTGCGTCATGGGACCGGGCGAAACAACAACTCCGGCGGCGTGCGTCGAAGTGTGCCGGGCAAGTCCTTCCAGGGTCTTTGATACGGAAAGCAGTTCCGCAATACGCGGGTCGTGATCGATGGCTTCCTGGAGCTTTGGTTCCTCGGCCATGGCTTTTTTGATGGTCATCTTCAGCTGATCGGGGATAAGCTTGGCCACCTTGTCGACTTCACCGAAGGGTATGTCGAGAGCACGACCCACATCGCGGATAACCCCGCGGGCTTTCATCGAACCGTAGGTGACGATCTGGGCCACATGGGCGGCACCACCGTATTTTTGGCGAACGTAGTCAATGACTTCCCCACGGCGTTCCTGACAAAAATCAATGTCAAAGTCGGGCATCGATTTGCGCTCGATATTGAGAAATCGCTCGAAGATAAGCCCATAGGGGATGGGATCGATATTGGTGATGAGCATGCAGTAAGCGGCAAGACTACCGGCACCCGAACCTCGACCGGGGCCAACCGGAATTGCCTGTTGTTTTGCCCAGGTGATAAAATCGGCGACGATCAGAAAATAAGCTGGAAAGCCCATGGTCGAGATGACGTCGATTTCCATCGCCAGTCGATCCGTATAAGTCTTTTCAACCTCGGCATTGAATGTACCCGCCTTGCGCATCTGGTTAAACCGGTCCTTGAGGCCATCCCAGCAGGCGTCTTTAAACATCGAGTCGAGGGTTTGTCCTTCCGGGATCGGGAAATTGGGGAAATAATAATCGCCGAAGTCGATTTCCAGATTGCAGCGATCGGCAATTTCCTGCGTGGTGGCAATTGATTCAGGACAGTGTTTAAAGTTTTTTCTCATCGTCTCTGGCGACTTGAAGTAGAGCTCGTCGGTGGAGAATCTGAAGCGCTTTGGATCGTTTATGGTTTTGCCGGTCTGGATGCACAGCAGCAGTTCGTGGGCATGTGCCTCTTCTCTATTGAGGTAATGACAGTCGTTGGTGGCGACCAGCTTGATACCCATCTTCGACCCTAAAGTCTTCAGGCCATTGTTGACGATCTGTTGTTCGGGGATACCGTTTTCCTGAATCTCAAAGTAGAGGCGGTCGCCGAAAATATCGTAGAGTTCCCAGGCCTTTTTTTCGGCACCGGGCATGTCGTTTTTGCCGATGAGGTAGGGCACCTGCCCGTGCAGGCAGGCGGTCATGGCAATGATGCCTGCATTGTGTTCTTTGAGAACAGCCATATCTATTCTCGGTTTGTAATAAAACCCCTCAAATTGAGCGATACTCGCCAGTTTCATCAGGTTTTGATAGCCGGTGTGGTTCATGGCCAGAAGGACAATGTGAAAGGCGACGGTGCCGTCGACTACTTTTTTAACACGCATATCCCCCGGCGCGATGTACAGTTCGCAACCGACTATTGGTTTTATGCCGGCTTTTTTTGCCTTGGAATAGAATTCCAGTGCGCCATACATTGCGCCGTGATCGGTAATCGCCACGCTGTCCATGCCGTATTCTTTACATTTATCGAGAAGGTCGGCAATGCGGATAGCTCCGTCCAGGAGGCTGTATTGGGAATGAACATGGAGATGGGTAAATCCTGCACTCATAATTTATTTATTTAATCCTTGTATACTTTCGAGATGCGCGCCGAAGAGGACAGTGCCGTCAAGTTTTGCACCGGTTAGCGTTGCGCGAATGAGATTACTGCCGCTGAGGTCTGCCTCAGAAAGATCGCAGTTGCTCAGGTCCGCACCGGCTAGATTGGTCCTGGCAAGGTTTGCCCCTGACAGATTGGCTCCGGAAAGATTTGCTCGACGCAGATTGGCTTCGCGCAGGTCGGCCCCCGATAGATCAGCACCGGCAAGGTTTGCAGTAATCAGCTGAGCACTTCTCAGATCCACACCGGCAAAATTGCAATCAGGACAATTGCGGGCAAGACTAATCAGGGCTTGTTTTTTTTCCGCCTCGGAAAGAAAGGCCTTGGTAACGCTCCTGCTTGAGTTAGAACTAGAGCGGACAGTGGTTGCAGTGTGGTTTGGGCCATCAGGGTTATTGTTTTCGTAGTGAGAATGTTTGGCCATTTCGAGGTCATTTTTCTTCGACATCATGCCGGTGTAATACCGTGCACCATTGGGAGTAAAAAATATATATTTATCTCTATCCTGAACAACCTGGTAACATTTAAGATCGCCATAATACCAGAGATCAAATTGCATGCAGAATCGGCCATCGGACGAGATGCTCCATTTGCCGGAATCTTTGACTCCCTGGCGATTTGTTGCGGCCAGGTGGCTATTGGGTAGATAGTGCACTTGTGCATCAAAATCGATTGCTTCGAGGTGGAGACTCTGGTTGTTGATCAATTCCTGTAAATGTTGCCCAGTGAGGGGCTTTTTTCCGTCGGCCAAAAATTGATGCATCGTCACAGGCGCACAAGCGCAGAGCAGCATAAGAATAACTAATGAAAAATAACACCAGATCTGAGGTTTCACGCAGCAACTCCTTGGGCAAATAATCTGAGAGAAATTATCAAGTGAATTTTGCGAGCAAAGTAATAGCATAGAAAAACCCTTTTTGCACAGGAAGTTATCAGCACTGCTTGTTTATAATCATTCTGTGGGCGCCGCCGGTGCACTCTTTTGTTCTTCCTTTCGCTTGTCACGCTCAATATTGAAACGTTCTTTAATCTTGGCGTAGGAAACAAGTTCAACCTCGCGATCTGAAGGCGTGAGAAAAGACTCAAGCTTGGTTTTCAAAATAATCGGATTGAGTTCAGATTCGATAGAAATAACCCCCTCCATGATGATTTTCTGCAGGAGCAGTTCCTGATTTGTCCGTTCTTTGATGTTGGAGGCAAAGGGGAGAAAGAAGAAATTTGAAAGAATGAGGCCATACAGGGTTGAGGTGAGAGCGATGGGGATGGCCTTCAATATCACCGACGTGTCACCAATACCGCCCAGCATGGTAATAAGACCAACCACTGAACCGACAATGCCGAAGGCCGGAAGATAGTCGGCGATTGCTCTTAGTACTCGTTCTGAATCTTCTCGTCTCAAACGGAAAAAGTACATCTCCGTGTTCAGGATATCACGAATCTGGTCGATTTTATACCCGTCCACGAGACATCCCAAAGCTCGCCTTAGAAAAAGTATTGTTGTTTCGTTTTCTTTGTCCTGGAGGGAGAGTATGCCTTCCATTCGTGAGCGAATAGATAAGTCGATGAGAATGTTGATTATCGCTGTCTCCTTCATAATCGGCTTTCTGTAGGCGGCACCGAGAACTTTTGTGACGATTTTCAGCTGTTCGAATTTGAAGCTGATAAGCGCGGCGGACAGGGTACCGCCACAAACTATTAATAGTCCAGAGATATTAAAATAGAGGCTGACATTACCGTGAATAATAAAACCGAGAATAAAAAGTCCGCTGCTGAGAATAAGGCCGAGTATGTTTTTGTTTTTCATAAAAATAGCTGCTAATGTTACTGCAGATTTTCCGGTGTGGCCGGCAATGGATTGGGCAGTCTTTTGGAGATAATAATCTCTACTCTGCGGTTTTTTGCACGATTTTCGGCTGTGGTGTTCGGGACGATCGGCCGATAGGAGGAGTAACCGCTGACAACAAATTGATTTGGGTTCATGTTCATTTCATCAATGAGGAATCGAGCGACGGTGCTGGCCCGTGCAACTGAAAGCTCCCAGTTGCTCTTGAACCGATTGGAACGCATCGGTAGGTTGTCGGTATGACCGATAATATTTATCATATATGGCGTATGAATCATGAATTCGATTATTTTATGTAGTGATGTTTTTGCATTTCTCGAGAGTTCACTCTCGCCAAGAGAAAACAAAAGATCTCCGGTAAGAATGATGCGCATCGTTTTATCAGGAATGATGTCGATTGCCGCGAATTTATCAAGATTATTGCTACGTAGAACTTCCTTGCTTAGACTGTAAATTTCCTGGAATTGGTCAGGCTCTGCCGATTTGGAGGCTTCAATTTCGAGAGGGTGGGCGAGAAGGATTGTCTCGTCTGAGGCAGGAGGCGGAGAAATGGTGTCCTGTCTCGGAGATGTCTCGCTGCCTGCAACAATCAAGGCAGGTTGATCTGGTTGCGGGAGGATGGGTACCGGATCAGCAACCTGTTGCTGGTTTTCTGCCGACTCCAGGGGGGCTGGTTGCGGCCTAGGTTCGGCCGGATAAATGGCATCAGGATTCAGTTGCTCAATTTTAACTTGTTCAACCTTTTTAACCGTCCCTCCGGTAAGAAGAGGCAGCCCTGGAGATATTGGCGCAAAGGGAAAAGAAGCCCCGCTTGAATCGAGTGACTGCAGGGCCTCGGTTGTATCGCCGCCAATGATTTCCGGTGTCTTTTTCTGGAGAAACTCCTGGTTTGCCGTCTGGTAGACGTACATACTAAGGAAAAGCACAAACATGGTCATCATCAGATCGGACCAGGCTATCGACCAATGTGACGCACGCGGTAAGGAGGAACTGAAGGTGTTGTCATCAATGTGAAAAACAGTATTGCTCGGAAACCTTCTGTCAATATTGACAAAATGCGAAGCATATCTGTTTTTGGCCGATCCGCATGGGAAATCAGTAATTTCCAGGTAACCTTCCTGGGAGGAGCGGGAAGGTGTTCGTTCCGGATGTATGCTTATTTTCGTCATTAATTATTTCTGCTCTAATCACATCTGGCCTGAGGAAAAAACAGGAGCATTTTTTAGCTGTTGGTCTTAGGTCTTTGCCACGACTCTCCCTATCATATCGTCGAAAAACAGAAACATCTATAGGAGAGTTTTTAGGCAACAGGTAAAAGATTGTTTTCCCCTCAGGTTTCTTCTCAAAACAAATGCTTTTTTACTCGATACTTTTTTTGAATTCCTCAAGGCCGATTCTTTCTATGAAACGCGATGCCCGTTCTTTTTTCTTTGCGTGTTCTTTATAAAAAGATACACATCGGTTGATCAACAGAATTGCCTCGTCATCCGACACATCAGTGGCGATAATATCGCCGATTCTAGGTTTATTTCCTGAGTGACCGCCAAAGGAAATGGTCCAGCCATTCTTTTTGCCAAGTATGCCGATGTCTCGAACAAAGTTCTCGGCACAGCAGAACTGACACCCGGAAACACCGATCTTCAGTTTCGCCGGCATTGTTTTCTCGGCCAAGAGCTTCTCAAGGCGTATGCCGAAGCCAAGGGCGTCGCGTACTCCGAATTTACACACCTCGGTTCCCGGACAAGCCTGGACATAATGCAGGCAAAGTGCTGTTGCCTGACCTGGATCCATACCAAGATCGCGATAGACGTCCTGGAGATCTTTCTCTTTCAGACCAACCAGAGCAATACGTTGACCGGAAGTCAATTTGACAATCGGAATGTCGTATTTCTCGACAGCATCAGCTATGGCCCGAAGATGGCTTCGGTCGAGCAATCCCCCAGGAATGCGGGGCACAATGGCATAGGTTGTATTATCTCTTTGTAAAATTGCATTTTCTGTTGGGGAATGTGGCATGATATTCTCCTGATAATATGTGTATGATTTATTAATGTTAGAAAACAGGTTTGAAGTCGAAAAAATGACGGGTTTCAAGCCGCCTATAGGTGTGGGTTTCACCTCGGGCAACAAACGATTGGGTAATTGCCCCATTCGGGGTGAATCGGACACCCTCAAGGAATTCCCCATCAGTAATACCTGTTGCCGCGATAGCTACTTCTTTACTGCGTATCAAATCCTGAGCGCGAAAAATTTTGTCGAAATCAGTAATTCCGTGGCGAGTTGCTTCCTTCCTGTCACGATCGTTTTCATAGAAAATTTTCCCCTCAAAATAGCCACCGAGACAGCTGATGGCGGCAGCGACCAAGACCGCTTCCGGAGCGTAGCCGTAGCCAATATAAATATCAGCTTTTTCTCCGGTGATTGCAGCAAGACAGCCGGACACTTCCCCCTCGTCAATCAGTTTGATGCGGGCACCGCAACTGCGTACTTCATGGATTAATTGCTTATGTCTGGTTTGGTTGAGAATACAAACCGTCACATTCTCGGTGTATTTTTTGAGAGCCCTGGCAACTCGCTTAACATTTAAAATAGGCGGTTGATTAATATCTATCACTTCACCAACCTGTGGGCCAACAGCGATTTTATACATGTTGAGATTTGGTACGGATTGTATTGACCCGGTCTTGGCAATGACAGCGAAGGAGGTGGAATTGTTTTTTCCGTCGGCGGCAGAGCGGTAAGCTTCGAGGGCAATCGCCATGATGTCGGTTTTTTGTCCACCTTTACCAAGAATAGACGGTAATTGGAATGTTTCCGGACGGTTCAGAAAACGGTCATTCATCAACACCCCTTCGATAGCAAGACGGTTCAAGGTCTTGGTGATTGCCCTTCGAGTCTGATTAAGGATATCGATATGGTCGCCGAGGCCCTGCAGGCGGGCTGCCGTCAACGCAGCAATTTCGGTAGCCCGGACTATTTCCATTCCGTAGTTAGTATCCATAGCGGTTTTTTAGAAAAGTTTTATAAGGAGGAAGAAGGAAGACCGTTCTGTTCCCCACATTCCAATAAACGCTGCATGATGGCATCCCTTTCCTGCATGAGTTTTTTTCCAGCTATTGTGTCTTTTATTTTCATTGGACGTCTAAATTCATCTATCAGTTCGATATCAAGAGGTGCTGACTCAAGTCTTTTTTCAGCTTCCCTGATTTCATCAGGAGTGGGCAGAATGATACCATAGAGCTGGTGGGGGGTGTGCACCAGAGAATGACCTCTATTATAGTATGCGGCGGCAAAACCACCGTCAACATTAATTGCTACACCGTCTTCACTGGCCATCTGGATACCTTTTTTGTAATTGACTGGTGTATGACCAAAGATGACCCTTTGGACGCCAAATTCTTGCTGCATCTTTTTCTTGAAGGCACTGGTCTGCATATTGTCCTTCCAAAAAAGGCTTCTCTCTAGATGCGTATCTTTGTCTATCAAAAAGTATCTCTCAAAGGTTTTCATAGCATGTTTGCCGAAAAAAGGAGATTTGGGGCCACACCACAAATAGAAAAAGAGGGCTTGATCATCTTCTTTTTGATCTTTTCCCTCGAGGTAATTGTCTCCGACTCTGGCAATAGTGTCCTGGATAAAGTTCAGGAGATTCTTTCCTTTGCGACCAAGAAATTCCTCGAATTCACCATCAGGCGTAGACGGGACTAAAGCATGAATATTGAGAAAATTGTTCTGAATATGATAGGTTTTACCTTTAGTAAAAAGAAACTGAAGAAGTCGCTTGAGATGTCTGTTGGTGGTGAACTGCTTGACGAGGTCATCGATAATCATCGCTTCCTCTTCCGTCAATTTGCCGGGATCATCGTAGTGAAGAGTGGGAAAATGCGTATCATTGAGACCTTTGGTCTTCTCGGATCGTAACATCTCGGCCAGACGGTCGAGCCAGAGTCGAGAACTCATCTCATACTGGGGAAAGTTGATAATAGTTTGTTCTTCAAGCTTAAATTGAATTATGGCTAGGGCCTTTTCCATGGAGCGACCTTTATCGGTCTTCGCCTTGAAATTGCCGGTAACTTTTTCCGCAGGATAGGTTCGTTCGGCAAACTCAGCGAGTAGTTTCGTGTCAAAACGTAGTCGATCGAGAAACTCAAAGTGGTCGTACCGGCAGGTGATGCGGAGTGCTTCGGCGATGAGCGAGCGATTCCCCGAGGCAGCACCCATCCAGAGGATATCGTGATTGCCAAAGACATAATCAACTCCATTTCGATAGAAGTGTGAAGACAGTATCCGGAGAATTTTATCGGGTTGCGGCCCCCTGTCGAAGACATCACCCAAGACTTGAATACGATCAAGCAAGACCTGACGAATTGCATGGGATAAATGAGAAATCAAACGGTCGGCAAGTATTTTTTCTTCAAAAATTGGATCGGGTACCGGTAAACCGGCCAGAAGTCGATTGATGACATCTCTAAATTCAGGACGGAATATTTCACGTTCCTGCGAGCGAATGTTGGTCAGCTTATATTTAAGGATCTCAACCAGGCACAGAATAACATCCTGCATATCCATCTGGATGCTGTTATCATGAAAGTAATGCTGCTTTCTGATAATTTTTGTCAGGTACTGAATTTTTTCAGAGCTGAAGGTTGTAGGTAAAGCCTCCTTGCAGGTCTGGTATAACATACCGAATCTGCCTCTAAGAATTGATTTAAACCGGTCGCCTTCACCATGGAGGTCGCTTATCCACAATGTCGTAGGGATATTCGAATTGAGCTTCAGTTCAAGATCGAGAAGCTTATTCGACAATTTATCTATTTCGCTAACCCTGACTCGGGCGATTCGTCTGTTGACATTATTTTGTGTCTGGAGAGAGGCCATATTTTCTCCTGCATGACAGAAATGAAAAAAATGAAGAATAAACAAGAAGTGTAATGAGGCAGTATGTTTGCGTGTATTTGCAGCACCCCAATAAAAAGTACTATAGCAAAAGATTAATGAATTGGCTAGAAAATCGAAAGATTAAATATGGTGAAGAAAGATGTCGTTCACGTTAATTTATGAAAAACGATTAGATAGAGATATGTTGGTTGTTTAATGGAGTTTTGTATAATACAAACGACAAAAGCCCCGAACACTTTCGTGTTCGGGGCTTTGTTGTATAAAAAAC
>CAYPPR010000054.1:0-26701 GCA_964412665.1 uncultured Desulfopila sp. | reverse complement strand
TGCTCGGAGGTAAGCTTAGACTCCGAAATGCCTATTCTCGGACAACCTACTAGTGAATGGCGGTAATTTTTGACATTCCGATCCGGCGGAACTTGCCGAGGATAAAATGTTTTCAGAAGAAGATGGAGGGTGCTGCCTTGGAAAAATTCCTTAATACCTACAATGAGTTGAATGCCAACAACCTGCAATTGCTGGCTGACATCTATGCCGAAGATGTTAGGTTTGTTGATCCCGCGCACGAAATCAGAACTCTTGCACGACTGACTGATTACTTTGCTAACCTGTACAGCAATATCAGCTCGATACAATTTCAGTTCACCCATCACCTGAGAGTCGCGGAAGAGGGCTATGTACAGTGGCAAATGAATTTTTCCCATCCCCGCTTGCAAGGCGGCAAGACAGTTGTCGTTGATGGGGCCACCTATCTTCGGTTTAATGACGCAGGCAAGGTCTCTTATCATCGGGATTATTTTGATCTGGGCGCCATGCTTTACGAGCAGCTGCCCCTGCTTGGCCGAATCATTATTGCGGTGAAAAGAAGACTTGGTACGTAAATTTCACCAAGGTTGGTTTTATTTCTGCATTTTAAATACAGAGGTATGAAATTTTTCAGGAGGGGATATGCACAACGCAACAACAACTGAAAATTACCCAGATGCGCAACAAGTTAAACACTCTTTTTCTCTTGGTAATAAGCTGGCAAAGATTGTTGTTCTTCGCTTGTTGCGTGGTATTCAATACGGTCAGCTTGTGCTGCAGGACGGTGAAAGCTGTCATTGCTTCGGCAAAGATGAGAGTCTTCAGGCAGTGGTTACGGTCTGTCATCCGGATTTTTACCAGAAGGTGCTCTTTGGTGGCTCCATAGGAGGGGGAGAAGCATATATTGCCCATCTCTGGGAGGTAGACGATCTGACCAGGCTGGTGCGAATAATGGTCCTCAATATGGCTCTGCTCGACAAAATGGAGCAGGGCTTTGCCTTTCTGCTTCGTCCCTATCACCTCGTGCAACACCTCCTCAGGCGGAATAGTAAGCGACGGGCTAAGCGGAACATTCTGTCACATTATGATATAGGCAATGAGATGTATGAGTCTTTTCTCGATCCGACAATGATGTATTCCTCGGCTATATATCCACATGCGCAGAGCAGTCTGGAGGAGGCGGCCGTGCATAAGCTGGAAGTGATCTGTAAGAAAATGAACTTGCAGCCGACAGACCGGGTTATAGAAATCGGCTCGGGCTGGGGCGGATTTGCCATCCATGCAGCCAGGAATTACGGTTGTCATGTCACCACGACGACAATATCCGATGCTCAGTATAGCGAAGCACGGAAAAGAATTGTCGCTGCGGGTTTGAGCGATAAAATCACCCTTTTGCGTAAAGACTACCGGGATCTCACCGGCCAGTACGACAAACTGGTCAGCATCGAGATGATTGAGGCGGTGGGGCATGAATATCTGCCCGATTTCTTTTCTAAATGCGCCAGTCTCTTGAAAAAAGACGGCCTGATGTTTCTCCAGGCGATTACCATCAGGGATCAAAAATATGAACAATATGTTCACTCGGTTGATTTTATTCAGCGCTACATTTTTCCCGGAGGCTGCATTCCTTCAAAACGAAGAATGCTTGATCTGATCGCGGCGAAAACTGATTTGGTTGCACACCATCTCGAAGAATATGGTTTTGATTACGCCAGAACCCTCAAAGATTGGCGGACCCGCTTCAACCAGGCCTTTTCTTCCTTGAAAAGCCATGGTTACGACGAAACCTTCAGGAGATTATGGGAATTCTATTTCTGTTATTGTGAAGGTGGTTTTCTTGAGCGGTCGATCAGTGTTGTTCATATTGTCGCCAGCCGACCGGAAAAACCAGAGATTCGCTAAGATCATGAATATTCTTGTCAATGTGGCCATGTATCAGGCGGTGTGGTTTCTTTGTGTCCTCGGTGAAACCCGAGGCGCCTGGCTGGCCCTGTTGCTGCTTGGCCTGCATCTTTTCTTCTCGCCGATACGCCTGCTGGATCTGAAGATGATGGGCATCCTGTTGGTGGTTGGTCTCGGTATCGATGGAATTCTGCATGCCGTTGGTTTTTTCTCCTTCAACGTTGCCGCCAGGCCGATTCCATTCTGGCTGCTGGTTATTTGGTTGGGCCTGGCTATTCTGCCGCACCACAGCCTGGCCTGGATGAAATCTCGCTTTCTCCTCTCGGCTTTTTTTGGTGCTCTCGGCGGACCACTTGCCTACTGGGCTGGAGTTCGGCTGGGAGCGGCATACTTTAACTGGTCCGTTACCGCCTCGATCGGCACCCTGGCCATAATATGGGCACTCCTCTGGCCGGGAGTAATGTTCTTTGCCGCCATGGATCATGCTCCGCGACCGAAAACCGATGAGATAAAATGATTTGCAGCCCAATGCATGGTTCCAGTGTAAAAGTTTCAGGGTAAAAAATGCTCTGAATCGGTTACTTCTGTCCGGGACGCGAAAAGAAGTTCCAGGCAAGAAATGAAGGAGGAAGGAATGGTTCAATTTATTGATCAACCGATGGTTATTGAAGCCGTCGACAACAAACCGAAAATAATCGAGGAGTATATTGGAGCGGTAAACTCCGGTACTACAGAGTTGAGTATTGCCAGGATGCGAAGTCCCGCCGGGTGGCTTGAAGCAGCTCAGACGCCTGAGTTTTCAGAATATACCGTTGTTTTAAAAGGCATGCTGCAGGTGTCAACCAAGAGTCGGGTGTACGAGGTGAAGGCCGGCCAGGCCATTATCACCGCTGCCGGAGAGTGGGTGCGATACAGTACCCCTTCCGAGGAGGGCGCCGAATATATCGCGGTATGTCTGCCGGCATTTACTGCTGCTGCGGCGCATAGTGACGAAGAAAGTTAACTTAGCCATACGAATATTCAGGTTGTTGTGCGGATAAGGGACAAGGACAGCTCTGTCGTCAGGTGGAACTGCTGCTAGGGCTGTTGAAAACCAAAGTAGGTTTTTTCGAATTTTTTCCTTCCGAAGGCAAGAAAATAACGGAAATCCCATTCTTCGTCGGTCAATTGGTCTCTATAGCGAGGTTTGATGACATAGGCCATCGCCACGGCTATGCCATGCTCTTTTGTCATAACCTCCACTTCCTGTCGCTGATACATTTCTCCCTCAAAGGCATCAAGGCGCTGGAGTGTTTCGGGAGAAAGGTTGCGATAGAGGACACCGGAGACTTGGGCTTTCGGTTGCTGCACAATGCCTGGATATTCTCTCCCATGCATCTTTGAGCGAAAAAAATCGCTCAAAGATGCATGGCTGTACTCAAGCTGACAACCGGCAACCCTGAACATAATATCATTGCACATCAGTGAGCCGTAGGTAAAGAGATTGACCATAGGATTTCGTATTATTATAAAATGAGCACGCTGCGCACAGTATACGGCCTTGGTTCCTGGATTGTGTTAAAAGAGCAGTACCGGACATCTGACGTTATGCAGGACGTGGTTAGCTACCGAACCGAACAGGACGTCCCGTATTTCTCCACCGCCTTCATGGCGGCCGATAACAAGCAGCTGAAACTCCTGGACATTGGCGGTGTGGGTAATGATGTCTCTTGGTTCGCCGAACTCAAGCATCAGCTCATTGGTGAAGCCTGCTTCTTGTAACCTGGCATCGACACGTTCAAGAAGCTTTCGGCCGGCCCGGGTGGCGTTTTCCTTTACCATGTCCACCTGAAACTCAGGTATCATTCGATAGGCCAGCTGCGTACTGTTGATCACATAGAGCAAGGTCAAGTGTTTTGAGAAGTGATCTTTTAATGCAATTATACTATCAATAGTTTTCTGAGATGTTGGCGAATCGTCGATTGGTACTAATATTTTCGGTATCATACCCACCTCCCCAATATGTTTGTCAAGCAGACAGCCCTTCCCCACCCAAGTAAAACGAAAAATAAACTGGGTTTCTTAAATTATATCAGCCATACACCAAACGCGGAAGAAATAAAACAAGATCCGGCCAGAAGGTCAGCAAAAAGAGAATGGCGATCTGAATTGCCAGAAACGGCAGGACGGCGCGAGTGACATAAACGATATCACGATCGACGGTCGCCCCGGAAATATACAGACTGACACCAAGTGGCGGCGTACAGTAACCGATACCGAGATTGATGGTCATGATAAGACCGAAGTGCATGGTGTCGATACCGAATTTCGACAGGAGTGGCAGAAAGATAGGGGTAAGTATGAGGGTTGCCGAAATGATGTCCATAAACATGCCAATAAACAGCAGGAGGATGTTGACCGACAGTAGAAATACCCAGGGGGATGAAATGTTATTGACCACTACCGTGGCTATTTTTCCGGGAATCTGCTCGAAAGTTAAATATTCTCCAAAGACCGATGCCCCGGCGACGATGATCAGCAGTGTTGCCGAGGTGATCGCGGAAGAGACGATGACCCGCTTCACATCGCGCAGTTTCATGTCGCGGTGCAGGACAATTTCGACAAAAAAGGCGTAAAAACAAGCAACGACGGCGGCTTCGTTTGCGGTAAACAACCCCGAGTAAATACCTCCAAAGATGAGTACCGGCAGCATGAGCGCCCAGATACTCTCTCGCAAAACCGCAACGACCTCCCGGAGTGTCGGCCGCGGTCGCTGTTGCATGCCCATTTTTCTGCAGACAATATAAGCGTAGAGACTCATTGCCGTCATAATGATCACTCCCGGAATAAAACCGGTGAGAAAAAGCGCCTCAAGCTGGTCGTTGCTGACCATGGAATAGAGGATCATGGCGATGGAAGGAGGGATGATAACTCCGAGGATGGGTGCCGTGGTCATCAGACCAACAGAAAACCGTTCATCGTATTGGTTTTCGATCAGTGCCGGGATCATAAACCCGCCGATAGCCACGACGGTGGCAACGGTTGATCCGGAAATAGCGCCGAAAAAGCCACAGGCCAGTATGCCGGCCATGGCCAGTCCTCCCGGCAGGAAGCCGACCATGACATTGGCGGTTTTGATCAGTTTTTCGACAATGGTGCCGGTGGTCATGATATTGCCGCACAGGACAAAAAACATCACCACCACCAGGGCAAACTTGTCCATACTGCGATAAAGCACTTCAATGACAATCTGCGGATCTATACCGACAAGATAGACCAGGCCGATAGTGCCGGTAAAGAAGAGGGACATAAACACCGGAACCGTCGACGCCAGACAGCCAAGCAAAAGAGCAAATATGAGGAGGTATGCATTATCCATTACTTATCGCCTCTGGTAATAGCATTGTGTCCGGACCAGTCTTCCCAGAGTACGATCAGCGTTCGCAAAAACATCATCACGCCCATGATGGGCAGTACTATATAGAAAAAATATTCCGGTATCTGCAGAGTAGCCGTGCGGGCGTATTCATCTTCGTACATCATAATCGTCATTTTTAGTCCCAGATAGACCATTACTCCAGAGAAAAGGAGCACGACGCAATGGGAGAACAGGGTAAGGGGTTTCTTCAGGCCTGGGAATATCTGGGGCAGAGCGTCGATGCGGATAAGTGAGCGGCTTCGGATGGCGGCGACACAGCCGATATAGGTCGAAAAATAGATAACCTTGCGTACAACTTCGTCCGACCAGTAGAGACTCAGATCATTGGTGGTTTTACGCAGGATGACATTGGCCATGGCCGTGAGGAGGGCAACAGAGACCGCGGCAAAGAGCGACCAGTCTTCGATGTACATCAAGGTCTTGTCGATGGATTTAAATATTTTTGTTAACATATCCAATCATTATTTTAAAACAGCCGAAAAATTTGAACTTTTGTCTTATAAACCGTAACAAAGTTGGGGGGTTAGTTTGTGAAACCAGCAAAGCCTAAACTACACAGGTTGGGATTGCAAGCATCATATTTTTTTTAAAAGGAGAGATTACCATGGAAAGCGGAGCGAAAAGAGAAATTTTCTATACCATATTACCGCAGGATTTGGCGAGCGAGGTTGCCGTCGGCGGCGAGGATGTATTTCCGGAGGTGCTGGCCACCTCGAGAATGATAGGCCTGATGGAGGTCGTAGCCGCGAGGCTCATGCAACCTTTGCTGAAATCCGGAGAACTCTCGGTCGGGGTAGGGGTTGATATCAAACACTTTGCGCCGACCCCGGTAGGAGAGGAGGTGAGGGTTCTGGCCACCTTTCTCGAACCGAATGGTAAATTGTACCTGTTTGAAGTGGAAGTTTTTGACCGGGCAGGAAAGGTAGCCAGTGGGAGACACACCCGGGCCATTGTCGAACAAGCCGGACTGATGAAGGGGGTGCAGGCCCGCATGACCAAGGCTGGGTGAGACGAGTTTTTTGGCCTGACAAAGCAAATATCTCCCGGCACTTTTTCCTGCTGGTCGACCACAAAATATCTTGCCCCGTGATAAGAGTTTTTAAGGCCGGGAGAGGTTCTTTGAAAAAAGCCGCAAAAACAATTTTTTTTGTTGAAAAAGATAATTTGTCGTGAAGCCCTTGGAATCCGGTCTCTCTTGATGAAAGGTACCATATGTTGTAGTTTGGCCTTGAGCCCGCCATAAATGTAGTGTATAAAGGTCGAAGTTGTTATTTCTTATTTCGGCTGAAAGAGAGGGTGTGCAGGCTCGTTTTTCCACGCTGAATTGCGCACATTTTACTTTGACAAGAGACTCCCGGCAGGACAATTATCCAACAGAAAGAGGGGCGGCATGACACCTGATTTGACCAGACAGGTTTTGACGAGTACTGCGGAAACAGTACTCGCGAGACGGTATTATTTGAAAGATTCGCAAGGAAAGCCCACCGAGACATGGGAAACTTTATCCCGCCGTGTCGCAAAGGCGGTGGCTGAAGTTGATAAAGATCAAGAAAACTATAAGCAGCTTCAAGAAAGTTTCTTTGAGATGATCTATCATCTTGATTTTCTGCCGAATTCTCCCTGTCTGATGAACGCCGGAACCGATCTGGGTCAACTTTCCGCCTGTTTTGTCCTACCGGTCGAGGATTCGATGGATGGTATCTTTACCGCCATTCGCAATGGTGCCCTGGTGCATAAAACCGGAGGTGGTACCGGATATTCCTTTTCCCGGCTTCGCTCCCAAAATGCTTCGGTACGTTCAACCCAGGGGGTGGCTTCCGGGCCGTTGTCTTTTGCCGCCGTCTTTGATGCCGCCACCGAAACCATTAAACAGGGGGGGAAGAGGCGCGGTGCGAACATGGGGGTTTTGCGTATAGATCATCCGGATATTATGGATTTTATTACCGCCAAAGAAGATCAGAACAGATTTAATAATTTCAACTTTAGCGTTGCTGTCACCGATGTCTTTATGCAGGCGGTGGAGGATGATGCGGATTTTGAGCTGATCGAACCGTCAACCGGCGAAGTTGTCAAGCAGCTCAATGCCCGCATGGTCTACGAGAAGATTGTCGATTTGGCCTGGCATAACGGCGAACCCGGTGTACTCTTCATCGATACCGCTAATAGAGACAATATGACGCCCCAGCTGGGTGATTTTGAAGCGACCAACCCCTGCGGCGAACAATGGCTCCTGCCTTATGAAAGTTGTAATCTTGGTTCAGTCAATCTGGCCAACTTTGTCAAGGATAGCACGGTTGATTACGATAGATTGCAACAGATCATCCGGACGGCGACGGTGTTCCTCGATAACGTCATTGATTGCAATCGCTTCCCTATCCCTGAGATTAAGGAAATGACCCTGAAGACCAGGAAGATCGGCCTGGGAATCATGGGGCTGCACGATATGCTTATCCAACTGGAAATTCCCTACGGCAGTGACAAGGGCCGGCAAGTCGCCAGCAAGGTAATGCGGTTTATCCGCGATGCCGCCGAAGAGCGTTCTGTTGAAATAGCCCTGGAAAAAGGACCTTTTCCGGCCTATGATCCGCAGATCAATACCTATAAGCCACGCAGAAATGCGGCGCTTACCTCTATCCAGCCAACCGGAACCGTCTCGATGATTGCCGATTGTGCTTCGGGCTGCGAGCCCTATTTTTCTATTGTCATGGTCAAGCATGTCATGGATGACGATCGACTGATCATGGTCAACAGGTACTTCGAGCGAGTCGCCCGGGTAGAGGGATTTTACTCGGCGGAACTGATGAGCAAGGTTGCCGACAGCGGCACTGTCATGGGTCATGCGGAAATTCCCGTCAGGTGGCAGGAAATCTTTTGTACCGCTCAGGATATCAAACCTGAGGATCATATTAAAATGCAGGGGATTCTGCAGAAAAGCGGCGTCGACAGCTCAATTTCCAAAACCATCAACCTGCCCAACACTGCCTCGCGTGAAGAGGTGAAGCTCGCCTATATCAGCGGCTATAAACTTGGTTGTAAGGGGCTCACCGTCTACCGTGACGGTTCTCGGGACCATCAGGTCCTCAACACCAAGGAAGGCTTGGTAAAGGAGCAGACCGCCATCGTCTCCGAACGCGGCCCGGTAAAACAAAACCTGCCGGATACGCTCGATGCCAAGCGGTATCGGGTCAAGGATCAGTATCAGAAATCGGTCTATATTATTGTCTGTTTTGATGAAAACGAAAAGCCGATGGAGGTATTTGCGAAATTTCCCTTCGATAATCGTGTCGATTTAAAAGACAAATCGACCATGTGGACAACCACCTGCCGCCTTGTTTCTTTGGCATTGCGATTTAATGTCCCTATGGATGAAATCATTAAACAGCTTGACAGATCAAGTGGTCATATGCAAGACTTGCCCGCACAATTAGGTAAACTGTTCAAATCTTTCCTGGCCGGTACCCAGCAGGGTTTTTCCTCTGTCTGTCCTGAATGTTCCGGCCCGCTTCGCTTTGAAGAAGGGTGCGAAACATGCCATGATTGCGGGTATAGTAAGTGTTCATAAGAATCTCATGCCACGAATTTATTTAATAGGGTTTATTTAATATTAAGAAGCGCTGGGGGAATATATGGCGAAAATCGGTAGAAATGAGAAATGTCCTTGTCGAAGCGGCAAGAAATTTAAGCACTGTTGTGCATTGAAAGATACTCGAGTACAGCCGCAGCCCACGGCGAACCAGACAATGAAAGTGACCTTGATGAATGCCGTGAAAAGAATTCAGCAAGATGCCGTGAGCAGAAAGGTTCTTTTTCGTGAGCTCGGCGTCTTCTTCTTTTTTTCAACTGCAGACGGTGATGCCTGGCTCATGGAAATGACTGAGTGCGACTGTGTTCAGGTGGCCAAAGGTGGGGTGGCCTTGGAAGCGCCCATTGATGAAAACTCCGAAACAATAGAAATAAACTGGAGTCATACCTATGCCATTGCCAACAGGCAGATTGACATAACCGCTTATGCGGACAAGACTGTTCAGCAACTCGAGAATGCTCCATGGCGGGAACTGAACGCGGCGATGCAGCGCATTCGCGAAAAATTCAGCGACGAACAACTTAAAAAAGTACATTTACCTCCTCCGGACCAGTCGACTGAGGCATGATGCGAAAGGTGACGACGTTATTACGAATAGTTCCCATGGCGGTCACCATGGGAACTATTTTTTTTCTCTCGCACCAACCTGGAGACAGTCTTTCGCTGCCGGAAATGCCAGGAATGGATAAAGTGGCTCACATGGCGGCATATGGTTTTTTGGCGGCAACAATACTCGTTGCCTTCAGTGACCGGCAGAGACACACCATACCGAAAAGAGTACTGTGGCTTACCATGTCGTTCTGTGCACTCTATGGCATCTCCGACGAATTTCACCAGTCTTTTATTCCCGGCAGGTCGAGCAGTTTTTTTGATGTGCTTGCCGATTGCGCTGGAGCTGGTGTAACCTGTGCACTTTGGTTCAGGTGGCGAAAAAGAATTGCCAAGATGGCCAGTTGGAAGGATTTTTTCGGTACTTTTCTGGCAAAATAAAAGCGGAACCCCAGGACTCCGGCCCGGAGAAGAATCAAAAAAATACCACCGGATTTCTTGATATACGGGTTTTAGTACAGGGAGTACGGTCTTGCGGACTGGCGTTTTTACAAAGATATGACAGAGGGGAAACAGGCGCACGCCTGTTTCCCCTCTGTCTGTTTATCAGAACAATCCCCGTTATCTGCGGTTTTGCAGTATTTTTGCCATATCCTTGGCGAAATAGGTAATGATTATATCGGCTCCCGCCCGTTTGATGGACAGCAGGGTCTCTTCCATAACCCGGTCGCCGTCGATCCAGCCCTTTTCTGCTGCTGCTTTGATCATGGCATATTCTCCGCTGACATGGTAAGCGGCAATCGGCAAGTCGAATTCGTCGCGAAGCCGGGAAATGATATCGAGGTAAGCGACCGCCGGTTTTACCATGAGGATATCGGCCCCCTCATCAACATCGAGCGTTGCTTCCCGCAGGGCCTCCCGGCTGTTGGCCGGATCCATCTGATAACTTCTCCGGTCACCGAATTGGGGCGCACAATCCGCCGCCTCTCGAAAAGGGCCGTAAAACGCCGAAGCATACTTCACCGCGTAGGACATAATCGGCACTGCATCGAAATTGTTTTCGTCCAGTGCCGCTCGAATTTCGGCCACTCTGCCATCCATCATATCCGATGGCGCAACCATGTCGGCGCCGGCCTGGGCATGGGACAGGGCGGTTTTGGCAAGGATCTCCAGGGTGGCGTCGTTGTCCACCACATCATCGATTAGACAGCCGCAGTGGCCGTGATCGGTGTATTCGCACAGACAGACATCGGTGACAACAACAAGTTCGGGGACCTTGCTTTTCAGTTCCTTGATAGCCGTCTGGATGATACCGTTTTTGGCATGGGCGCCTGAGCCGACAGCATCCTTTTTCTCCGGCAGTCCAAAGAGAAGCACCGAATTGACGCCTAATTGTAAACACTCCCTGGCCTCTGCCGCCAGCTGGTCGACCGTCATGCGAAAAACGCCGGGCATGGAAGAAATCTCTTGCCGCTTGTTCTTGCCGGGCATGACGAAGAGAGGATAGATAAATTGAGCGGGGGAAAGTTGTGTCTCCCGGATAAGGGCGCGAAATGCGCTGTTTTTGCGAAGACGTCTGGGTCTGTATTCTGGAAAAACCATGGATATACCTCTCTGGTGGGTTGTGCTGCATTACCTTACGATACGCCTGCAAAAGGCGAATAGTTGCGATCGGCGATTGTTTCCGGTGACTTATTTTAGGTCACTGAATAATTTCAAAGGATTTAAGCTTTTTGTGCAGGTGGCTTCTTTCCAGGCCCACCTGTTCCGCGGTTTTGGAGATATTATTGTCGTTTTGCAAAAGTTTTTGCTGCAGGTATTCTTTTTCAAAGAGTCTTTTGGCTGTTTTGTAGTCGGCGGCTAAAAAAGGATTCAGGCTGGAGGCGCCGCCGACTGCGCCGGAGTGCTGTTTCGGATTGAGAAAGATGCGGATATGATCGGCGGTTATGGTCGGTTCCTGGCACATGATCGCCAGCCTTTCAATGAAATTTCTCAGTTCACGTACGTTACCCGGCCAATGGTGTTCCATGAGAACCTGATAGGCATCGGGGCTGAATTCTTTGTGTTTTATGCCCCGGCTGACGAGAAGCTTCATCAGTGCATCGACAAGGAGAGGGATATCTTCGAGGCGGTCGGACAGTTTTGGGACATGAATGGGTACGACATTCAGGCGCCAGAAAAGGTCCGCCCGGAAATTGCCGGCCTCGATCTCTTCTTCGAGGTTTTTGTTGGTAGCGGCCAGCACCCGTACGTTAACCTTGATCGTTTTATTGCCTCCGACCCTCTCGAATTTTTGTTCCTGCAGGATACGCAGGATTTTCGCCTGGGTATTCAGGCTCATGTCGCCGATCTCATCTAAAAAAAGTATACCGCCATCCGCCTGGTCAAATTTGCCGCGCTTGCTTGCATGAGCCCCGGTAAAAGAGCCTTTTTCATGACCGAATAATTCCGATTCGATCAACTCCTCGGGAATAGCAGCACAATTCAACTCGATCATCGGCTGTTCACTTGATGCGGAGGCCCGGTGGATGGACTGGGCAACCAGCTCCTTTCCAGTACCGTGGTCACCCCGTATCAGCACCCAGGCATCGGTTGGGGCAACCATGTCAATCTGTCTTTTTAAGCCCTGTATGGCTTGTGATTCTCCCGTAAGTATTGATTTTCGGGCTGAGCCCTGACGCAGCAGGAGGTTTTCCTGTTCCAGTTTGGCAAAGCGCAGGCCGTTGCTGACAGCAAGGATGATTTTGTCGTAAGAAAGCGGTTTTTCAATGAAATCAAAGGCTCCTTTGCGTGTTGCCTGGACGGCTGTTTCGATGCTGCCATGCCCAGAAATCATAATAACCGGCAGGTGATGCAGTGCATGGATTTTTTCAAGAGCGGTCAGGCCGTCCATGTTATCGCCCAGCCAGATATCGAGGAGGACCAGGTCAACGTTTGTCGTTTCAAGGAGTTCAAGCCCTTCTTCGGCGGAGGAGACACAGAAGGAAGAAAAACCTTCATCTTCCAGTACTCCGGCCAAGGATTCCTGGATACTTATCTCGTCATCTATTATCAATATGCGTTTATTCATTGGTCTTGTTACAGTCGATACATTAAAGAAAATTGATGGCGTCGGAAGTAATTATTGTTTGTTCAGGAGCGGTAATTCAATTATGAAGATTGAGCCTTTCGGTGTATTATCCTGCACTCGAATATAGCCATTGTGGTCGGAGACAATCGTCGATACAATCGCCAGACCCAACCCGGTACCGGTTTTCTTGGTGGAAAAATAGGGCTCAAAAAGTTTCAATTTATCTTCTTTGGATATGCCGGGACCATCGTCGTGTACCTTGATAAAGACATTTTCCTGCTCCTGATCAAGGGACAGAACAATACCTATTGTACCCCCGTCAGGTAAAACTGCAACCGCATTGTCCAGGAGGTTGATCAGGCAACGTTTGATCTGTTCGGCGTCAAAACTGAAAATCGGAACAGGCGTTTCTTCCCGACAACTAAAGGAAATGTTCTTGTGTCCTTCCTGGTAGAGAAAGAGCGTGGCGTTGACAAGGTTGATCAGATTTTCCGGTGATTTATGCACCTTGGGCATTCTGGCGAACTGGGAAAATTCACTGACCAGTCTTTTCAGTTCATCGACCTGGGTGATAATAGTGCTGGTGCATTGATCAAAGATGCTGTTTTCCTCGTGGAGGATATGTGGATATCGACGGCGAAGCCGCTGGGCTGAGAGCTGGATGGGGGTCAGGGGGTTCTTTATTTCATGGGCGATTCGTCTGGCCACTTCTCGCCACGCCGCCATACGTTGCATTTTTTCAAGTTTAGTCAGATTGTCAAAGACAAGGACAAAGCCCACAGGTCTGCTCTCTTCATCTTCCAACCTGGTAAAATTGACCAGCAGGGAAAAACTTTTACCAAGCACAGTAATTTTTATGTGCTGTTCCACGGTCAATTTACCGGTTACCTCAAGTTCTTCGATGAAACCGTCAATGATGGCCGTCTGGTAGGGCGGCAGTACATCGACGAATTTCAAGCCGATAAAAAGAGATTTGTCGATACTAAGCAGTTTCTCGGCAAAGCGGTTGATCGTGGTGATCCGACCATGTTCATCAAGGGAAATGACGCCTGCCGAGACATTTTGCAGGATGATTTCCGTATATCTTCGGCGTTGTTCCGACTCCTGCGAGCTTTTCTGTAGAGCGGTATGGGTCTCGGCCAGTTTTTTATTGCTGGAGTTCAGATTGCCGGTCATCTGATTGAAAGATTCGACGAGCAGGCCCATTTCATCCCTGGACTCACTTTCCATAACAAACTCCAGATCACCGTCCGCCACCCTCCTGGTGGCCAGTACCAGTTTTTCCAGCGGTTTGGTGATGCCTCTGGAAATATACAGGCCGAACCAGATTGCCGCGAAAATGATCAGAAGTGTGACCATCAGGAGAATGATGAGTAACCAGAATTTAAAGGGTTCTTTGAAATGCTTGAGTTGTCTGTAGCCTTCAATTCCCTGGGAAATATTGGTCATGCGGGCCAGTTGCTCACTTTTTACCAGAAGGGACGTAATGAGCATTGCCCGGCCGAGGTCTTTGCCGCCGAGTTGTACCTCGGCGATAGAATTGATCAGGTCCCCGCTGCGCATCTCCTGGATCAGTATCTCATGAACGTGACTGGTTCTCACCCTTTCAAGAACACTTGAAGGTATTTGAGGAAGAATGGTGCCACGAAGCTGGGGGCCCTTGACACTGATTTCCAGGTTCTTGTCGTTGGTTATGAGGGAGATGCTGTCGGGACCGTTAATTGGGTTGAAGGTAAGAATATTTTCCAGCGTGTCGTTTATCGTCTCGGGTGTATAGGCCGCCATTTCCAGATTGTTCAGCCGCTCGGCAATACCCTCGCTCATCAGGGTCACCTGTTCTTCTTTTTCACGTAGCAGAGACTGGGCAAGTCTGAGGGATTCCGTCAGGGAGTTCTCAATGCTGGCATTAAACCAGTAATCCATGCTCGTTGAGACAAACTGGAGGGCGACAAAAAAGAGCAGGATGGTGGGAATAAGGGTAAGTGAGAGAAAGGAGGCGATCAGTTTTGTTTTAAGTTTACTGCCGAGCCGGTTGACCTTTCTCTCAAATAAAAGCTCCGCAAGATACCGCAAAACCAGAAAAAGGACGAACAGGACCAGGAGAACATTGACATTTATAAGGGCAAAGATGAGGATACTGTTGTTGATCGGGAAGTCGATCTCGTCACTCAGAAGGTGGCTTTGTAGCCAGATAAAAAGAGGAATGAGGAGCAGGCAGATTACAATGACCCGGCGGATCAATTTTTGTTTCTGCCGCATCTGTTTTGCAGTGTACGGCCGCCGCCTGGCATCCGGCTTGCTTTCTGGTGACTGTGTTTCCATGGTCAAGATCAGAAAGTAAACGTAAGAGTGTGCCAGTCGGTTTCAATATCCCACCAGGAAAGGAAAGGAAGTATATTGTGCAGACTGAGAGGTAAGGTTTTCCGGAAAAGTTCCGCCTTCATCTTCAGCTTATAGCTAGTATCCGGCAGGAGCTGTTTGAGCTCCACTACTTTGATGCCATTTATTTCGTTTATTTCTTTCTGTGCCTCAAAAAGAGATCTGAAGGTCAGTACCTTATTGTTATCCTCTTCGAGAGTGACCTTATAGTTCTCTTTCAGAGTGTCGAAGGTCATGATATGTTGAAAATTATGGGTAGTTATCAGTTCGTCGCGCCAGTTTTCAGTTGTTTTGTACAGCTCGACATAAAAAGAAAAACGCAATGGAATGCCGCTGTGCAGGAGTTCTATCATTTCCGAGGTGAAGCTGTTTTCGAGGGTACCGAAAACGATAAGATGCGTCTCCGAGGTGGTGGCTGTCAATTCGCTGATGGTTGCTTTTTGTTCTGAAGTGACTTGTTGTGAGCCGGCACCGGTCGAAAAGATCATTGTCACAAAGATAATGAGGCCGAATAAGATAGGTTTACAGTGCATGGCAGTGTGATGTATGTTGAAACGCAGCGAAGCGGTCGCAGTGAATCAGAAGATGGTCTCGATAAAAACCCGCTTTCCTGCCGGAAAATCTCGCCCTTGCTTGCCGGATTCGCGGTGCTTCTGCAGTATTCGTCTTTTTTGGTCTTTCAGTTTTTAATTTTTGATGTTACAAAAATAGGGTTTTTGCTGGTGCTAATTTACCTGATATGGGTCTCGATGTCTATTGCTTGTTCTTTTCTGGGACTGAGGAGCAGTGATAAAAAAAACCATGTCGATCAGGTCGCACGTGATGGGGCACTGATACCACTGAGAGATTGAATAATTCTTCCATTGCCGGTATAAAGGACTTTTGAAGCACTTTAGAACAGTGCTTCGCTTGCCTGACTTTGACTTTCATGTACCCTTTACCCGGCGTGCTACAAATTATTTTACATTTTGTCCTACTAACCGACAAGAGAAGCAATCCGATATTTATTCATAAAAAATCTGATTGAGAATACTTTTTTACGAAGAGCAAAAAAGCATGTCGCCAAGACCAAAGAAAACGAGAAATTGTCAGGGAAGGTTCTGTGGCAGGGCCTTTAAACCGACCGGAACTCCCCTCACCGAGCTAAAACAGATCGAATTGCACCGGGATGAACTGGAGGCATTGCGTTTGTGTGACGGCGCGGGGATGACCCAGGAAGAGGCTGGCCAGAGTATGGGCGTCTCCCGGGGAACGATCCAGCGCATAATCACCATGGCCCGAAAAAAAACCGCGACAGCGCTGACCTCAGGGCAGGCGTTAATCTTTGTCGATGTCGAGGAGGAAGAAGAATAGCTTTCTTGTTTACGGTCGTATTGTCGGCAGGTCGCGGATCATTCCGTGTGTCTCAAATATTTTCCCTTGTTTTGTCAAAGGTAATATTCGGCCATTTTTCCATGAAGTATTTCAGCATCCATTCGTTCTGTGCCAGATAGGTAAGGAATCCCTCTGCATCATAAGCCAGGGCCCCCTGGTTTTTTCTTTCAAATTCCGCCAAGGCCTTTTTGTCTTCGCAGCGAACCCACCGTGCCGCCTGGAAATTAACCGGCTCATAAATTGCTTTCACGCTGTACTCATTCTGCAGGCGGGCCATGGTGACCTCAAATTGTAACACACCAACGGCGCCCATGATATAATCCGAGCCCATCAGCGGGCGAAAGACCTGGATAGCACCTTCCTCGGCAAGCTGGAGCAGGCCTTTTTGCAGTTGTTTCATTTTTAGGGGATCTTTCAGCAGCACCCTGCGAAAATGTTCCGGAGCAAAATTTGGAACACCGGTAAACTTGAGCATTTCCTTTGGAGTAAAGGTGTCGCCGATTTTGATAGTGCCGTGGTTATGCAGGCCGATTATGTCTCCCGGCCAGGCCTCATCGACGTTGGCCCGTTCTTGGGCCATAAAGATCGTCGCGTTGGCCAGGGTTATGTCTTTGCCCAGGCGATGGTGTTTTACTTTCATGCCACGGGTGAATTTTCCGGAACAGATGCGGAAAAAGGCGATACGATCCCTGTGTGCTGGATTCATGTTGGACTGGATCTTAAAAACAAAGCCGGAAAAATCCTCTTCATGGGGATCGACTAAACGACTGGCCGACTGCCGCGGGCTGGGTGCCGGGGCCATTTCGACAAAACCGTCGAGCATTTCACTGACACCGAAGTTGTTAATGGCGCTGCCAAAAAAGACCGGCGTCTGGCTCGCTTGCAAGTAATGTTCATATTCAAAGGGATTGGCTGCCCCTTCAAGAAGCTCAATGTCCTCCCGGAGATCTTCGGCGGCCTGTTTCCCTAGCAGCTCATTGACCTTGGGGTCATCGAGATCTTCAATCAAGATGCCTTTGGTCTCCCGGGTATTCTGGCCGGGGCTAAAGAGATGGAGCGTCTTTTTGTAGATGTTGTACACCCCTTTAAAGGTCTTGCCCATGCCGATAGGCCAGGAGAGCGGGGTACATTCAATCTGCAGCTTTTCTTCAATTTCGGCCATGATTTCAAGTGGCGACTGGCCTTCACGATCGAGTTTATTGATGAAGGTAATAATAGGGGTATTGCGCATGCGGCAGACTTCCATCAACTTTTCGGTCTGCGACTCTACTCCCTTGGCGCTGTCAATGACCATGATGGCAGAATCGACGGCGGTGAGAACCCTGTAGGTATCCTCGGAGAAATCCTGGTGACCGGGGGTGTCGAGAAGGTTGATCTCGTAATCCCGATAGGTGAATTTCATTACCGAGGTGGTGACGGAAATACCGCGCTCTTGCTCAATGGCCATCCAATCACTTGTCGCATGCCGTTCGACTTTGCGGGACTTGACGGCACCCGCCATGTTGATGGCGCCGCCAAAGAGAAGCAGTTTCTCCGTAAGGGTTGTCTTCCCGGCATCAGGATGACTGATGATGCCGAAGGTTCGTCTTTTGGCGATTTCCTGGGTGAGTTGTTTGTTCATAACTGATGAAAATCTAACTTTGATTGAGGGAATATTTTGATTCTTGAGGAAGGCAGAGACAAAACTCACAGGATAGGTCCTTTTTGCCGTAATGCAAAGAGAAAAACATATACCAATGAAAAATAAGAAAAGGTTGCCGGCGATTTGATTACCACAAAGGTTCTACTACCTTTTGGTGCACGTTTTATCTTTCTGCAGAACAAGGTCCTGTGGGGGTGAAATATTCATGTGAAGGTTTTTTGAATTACATATGTGTCCGAAAGAAAATATTATTTTAAAACGGTACGCTAAGCGCTAGACAGCCATAAAAAGAGCAGCCGGAGAGTAGCCAATTTTATGCTTTGCGTGGTAGCAACTTTAGAAGATAGCATGTATTATGCTTTGTAATTATCTCTGTAATTATGCCCTGTAATTATCCCTGTATTCACTCTGTGTCATAAAATGAAGAGTTTTAATGACGCTATAAAAGTAGAAATGCCAGTTCTTCGCTGATGGAAAGATAACTTTAACTCGAAAGATAAAATGAAAAAAATACAAGTAAAGAACCCTGTCGTAGAGCTTGATGGTGACGAAATGACGCGTATCATCTGGCAATTCATAAAGGAAAAATTAATTTTTCCCTATCTGGATATAGATATCCGCTACTATGATCTCGGCATCGAGAAACGAGATGAGACTGATGATCAAATCACCGTTGATGCGGCCAATGCCATCAAAAAAATCGGTGTTGGTATCAAATGTGCGACCATTACTCCGGATGAATCAAGAGTCGAAGAGTTTGGGCTGAAAAGAATGTACCGCTCTCCCAATGGTACGATTAGAAATATTCTTGGCGGCACCGTTTTTCGCGAACCGATCATGGTCAGCAATATTCCTCGCCTGGTCACCACCTGGAAAAAACCGATCTGTATCGGACGCCATGCCTATGGGGATCAATATCGTGCAACCGACTTTGTCGTCAAACAAAGCGGCAAATTGACCGTCTCCTTTACCCCGGATGCCGGGGGGCAGGTACAGAGCTATGAGGTTTTCCACTTTCAGGGTGGTGGGGTGGCGATGACCATGTACAACACCGATGAATCGATTTACGGCTTTGCCCATTCCTGCTTTAACCAGGCACTGCACAAGAAATGGCCGCTGTATTTGTCCACCAAAAATACTATTCTAAAAAAATATGACGGCAGGTTTAAGGATATTTTTGAAGAACTCTACCTGTCTACCTATAAGGATAAGATGGATGCCCAGGGCATCACCTATGAGCATCGGCTGATAGACGATATGGTTGCCGCAGCACTGAAATGGGAAGGAGGCTTTGTCTGGGCTTGTAAGAACTACGATGGGGATGTCCAGTCGGATACCTTGGCGCAAGGATTTGGCTCTCTCGGCCTGATGACTTCAACACTGGTTACCCCGGACGGCAAAACCATGGAGGCGGAAGCCGCCCACGGCACCGTTACCCGTCACTATCGGGAGCACCAGAAGGGCAATCCGACATCAACTAATCCCATCGCTTCCATTTTCGCCTGGACCAGGGGACTGGCCTTTCGGGGGGAACTAGACAATAACTCCGAGCTCATCGCCTTTTGTGATGCCCTGGAAATGGTTTGTGTTGAGACGGTTGAGAGCGGCAAGATGACCAAGGACCTTGCCCTCTGTATCCACGGCAAAGACCTGCAGGCAGCGCATTATCTGACCACCGAAGAGTTTCTCACGGTTCTCGACGAAAATCTCCACAAAAAACTGTCTGAAAAGATCTAAAATAATGTGCCACCCGGTTATGGTCGTCTGGTCTAACCGGGTGGCGGCAAGTACTGGTTTTTGTCTTTAACCGTAGACCAACTCTCCGCCGGAATAACCCAAGCCGCCGGCGCAGGCAAGGCAGAAGAGATAGAGAAGCCACATCTTGCCCGGCGTCACACCCCTTCTTTTCAGCACGACGGAAAAAATCAGCAGCACGGTAAGGATTCCTCCAAGAATCATCTTGACGATGATGAAGACATTCCATTCCGCCTGCTGAAAATGCAGCCAGTCAAGAATCCCCGCACCTATGACAGGCAGGATAGCTACCAGGGCAAGCACCGAACAATAAAAGGCGGTCTGATTAAAATTTTTGTCCTTCCATAGTAAGCCGAGGGTAGCAAAAATAATCATGCCGATTATCATCCCCATAGGTACATGCGTCAGCATTGGGTGAAGAGGGTGGGTGAATCCGACCGAAGACAGGAACGAATAGAGATTTTCTACCATACAATTCTCCTTATGATATGAGGGGATCTTAGTGCTTAGTCCTAATAGTAACCATTATCACCATAAATCTACAGGGCTTTCATGTTTTGTCGGGTATGACCTCCTTGACGACGCTTTATCGAGCATCTCCGGGTGTTATGGACTGCAGGTAGGCATATATGTCAGCTGCGTCCTGCTCGGAAATTTTTGATTCTGGAAAAGGTGGCATGATCGGCGCATCCGTCCTCCTGAGCTTTCTGATAAAGCTGCCAAAGCCCATGTCGATGCCGGCGATATTAACCGCCTGGCCATCATCGCCGTGGCCACCATGGCATGCCTGGCAATTATTCATCATGTACCATTTTTTTCCATCTGCAGCGTCACCCGGAGGAGCACTGCATCCGATGAAGAATAGAGGCAAGAGGAAAAGAAGCCCCGCAGTGACGATGTGGGGGAAAAGTCGGCCTGACATGAGAATCTCCTGGGTAACCTATTGATGGTGTCCGACAAGCCACCAGGGGGGAGTCGCGACGTTCCTGTTCGGAATAATGAACCAAGCTTTGCCTAAATGCAAGCAAATTCCCCTGGATTAACGATCAAATACAGGTTTTATTTCAAATGCTTATCATTTCGTTTACGGGAACTTTCGCTGCCGGAAAGCCATATGCAAAGCCTGGAGGATGCTGTCTCGATTATTTCTTGGCTGATTGAGCAGGATGGCAAAAGGAATCAGGTCATTTCCCTCGGGGAAGTATCCGGCATAACAGTAGATATCTTTCATTGTCCCGCTTTTCAGAAGGACATTGTTCTTCTGGCTGAGAAGTGAGCTATAGGGTTTAAAAAGATCAAGAATGCCAAGAAGTGCGGCGGGGCTTACTCTGTTATGTCTGGACAGTCCGGAGCCTTCTGCCACAAAGATGTGCTTTGAGCTGAGTTGTAAAGATTTCTCGGCAAAAGCGGCAAAGAGTCGACGGGATTTATCCCAGGTTGCCGGCAGCCCGAAATGTTGGGCGCCGCAGGCAAGAAAAAGCTGGTTGGCAATGTAGTTATTCGAGGTTTTCAAGCATGCCCGGATAATCTCTTCCAGCGAATGGCTGCCGTGGTGGATATAGATAGGCTGCAGGCTGTTCGGGACAAGCTTCTCGCGGAAACCTTTTTCTACGCGTATCCCCGCCTGTTGCAATTGGGCAATGAATAATTCTCCTGTGTAGCGAAGGGCGGGGGAGAGCCGATCCGGTTGTGACAAGGTTCCGACATTTATGCGGTGACGGCCCGGTGGCAGCTTGCTGCCTACTTCCGTCATCAAGGCGATAAGAGGCGTCTGAGGCTCGCCTGACAGAATGTGATCGTCTTTTCCCCTCAGCACCGGCAGAGCGTTAAAATTTACCGCCAGGGCTCCATTTGGTGCATCGTAGGGGTTGTCAGAATTCTCGATGCTTGCCGTTTCTCCATTGAGGACAAAGCTGCTTTCGTCAAGAAAAAGTGAGTCAAGCTGGTCAACGCCGAGTGCGGCAATTTTTTCAGCGATTTCCAGGATGGCTTCCGAGGTCAGAAAAGGATCGCCATAGCCTTTGATATAGAGATTTTTCTGTTTATCGAGAAAGAAATGTGTTTCAAAGCGGTAGCTTTTGCCCAGTTTCTCAAGAGCGATCAGGCTGGTGAGAATTTTCAGGGTCGAGGCGGGAATAAACAGCTCCTGCTCACGGTATTGCAGGAGTGCCGTCTCTTCCCGGACGATATAGCCGCCGTTATCAATAGCAGGTATGGCCAACGGCGAGCTCCAGGCATGCCAGGGCTGCAACAGCAGCAGTAACCACAATATGCTGCGGCAGAGCCTGCCTCCGGAGAGTATTTTTTGCCCTCTGTGTGTCATAGGATGTTACACATATAATGTTATGCGAGATTTTTTGTGTCTGTCATGGGACTTAATTTCTTACATCGAGTTTGTGCCAGGCGGTCTTGAGAATCCTCGTCTGCATGCTACGCTCTGTATCAAGGCCGAGGATTTCCGTCAGCGCCTCAAGCGGTTTGATTCCCGCCTGCGTGCTGGTCGAGACCATCTGCAGCTGCACGGTTTCGGCACTGACTAAGGAGAAATCGAGGACCAGGGGGCGGATGTCAATTTCCTTGGTTGTGCCTTTCCTGGTTTTGCGCATGATAAAGTCGGCACTGTTGACAAACGCTTCGGCCCCTTTCTTCTCAGAGTCGGTAATGTCTGCCGGGAGCGTCAAGTGATAGGTTGTGCAGATACTTTGCGGCACATTGCCGGAATGGAGTTCAATCTTATTTACCCGCAAACCTGGCGCCAGTTTGGCATTGAGTTGTTCCGCGGTTGCGGCCGGATTTTTCAAGAGGGCCGGCAGGTCCATGATAAAAAATTCCGCCAGGCTTTCTGTTCCCACCGGCAGCGCAGGTCCGAAGGAGATTTTCGGCGATGGATTAAATCCCTGGCTGAAATTTGTCTCAATTGCTGCACGGCGCAGGGCGCGAAAAATTGTCTGCAGTATCTCCAGGTGACCAAGAAAACAGATGTCGCCGATCCTGGAATAATGCATCAGATATTTAAAATGACCAGTCTCCCCGGTGTGATGTACCGGCTCAGGGGAGGTGACGTGGGAGACTGCTTGTGCACCCTCTAAACTGTTTTTTGTCCGATTGTAGACAATGGGAGAAAGGGTTTCGAAGTCGCAGAGACCACATTTCTGGCAGGCCTCGTAGCGGCAGTCAGGGGTATATACTTCTCCTTTGGCTTTGTCCAGTTCGTCTATTAAAAACTGAAGATCAACGCCGGTGTGGAGATGTTGCCAGGGCAGGGTTTCGTCCATCTCCCTGGCACGGAGAAAATCGCCGAGGTCAAGCCGGCAGAGTTCCGCCGCCTTTTGCCAGCGTGACAGATCGAAATGTTCATCCCAGCCGTCAAGGCGCGCCCCGGCCTGCCAGGCGAGTTTGATGAGTCGGCCCAGACGTCGGTCACCGCGGGAAAAAACTCCTTCGAGAAAACTGATCTGCGGGCTATGGTAGCGAAAATTGCAACTTTTTCGCGGAAGGCCGTTTTGCAGACGACGGATAAAGTGCCTACTTTCATCGATGCTCATCTGCCGTTCCCATTGGAAGGGAGTGTGCGGTTTCGGGACAAAGGTGCCGACACTGACGTTTATCTGTTTTTTGCCTTTTGCCGGACCAACATTGCGCACCGCCAGGGCTTTGTGCACCAGTTGGATAATCTCATCAATATCCTGTTCCGTTTCTGTCGGCAGGCCGATCATAAAATAAAACTTCATGATCCGCCAGCCAAGGGCGAAGGCTTCCGTACAGGTGGCGAGCAGGTCATCTTCGGTGATTCCCTTGTTGATGACCCGGCGCAATCGTTCGCTGCCTGCCTCCGGGGCCAGGGTAAAGCCGGTCTTGCGAACTCTTTTTACCTGTTCCATTATCTTCGAAGTAAGCGTTCCCACGCGCATGGAAGGCATGGCCACCGAGATAAATCTTCCGGCAAAGCTGTCCATTAACTGCGGCAGAGTCTGTTCCAGGCAGGAATAGTCGCCGGTGGACAGTGACAGCAGGGCGAGTTCTTCAAAGCCTGAATCATCCAGGCCGCTTTGAGCCAGCTCCATAATTTTTTCCGGGCTGCGTTCTCGCACCGGTCGATAGGTGATGCCGGCCTGGCAGAAGCGGCAGCCACGGGTGCAGCCACGGGCGACCTCGATTCCCAGCCTGTCGTGAACAATTTTTGCGTTCGGCACAATAGGATGTTTCAGATGTTCTATTTCATTAAGATCACTGACAATCCTACGGGAAATATACTGTTTGTCGCCACCTGTCTGATCGATGGCAAGCAGTTGTCCCGAGGGGCTGTATCTGGGCTGGAAATGGGCCGGTATATAGACGCCGTCGATAGTGGCAAGCAGGTCGAGCAACTCATTTTTAGCCGGCTGGTCATCCTTATGTGCCGCGAGAAGCGAGGCAATCTCGACAATCGCTTCCTCGCCGTCACCAAGGAGAATGGCATCAAAAAAATCAGCCACCGGTTCCGGATTAAGCGAACATGCCCCGCCGCCGAGAAGCAAAGGAAAAGAAGTATCCCTGTCGCCTGCATAGAGGGGAATAGCAGCAAGATTAAGGATAGTCAGTATATTGCTGTAACAGAGTTCATACGGCAGGGTGATGCCCAGTACATCGAAATCGGTGAGAGGATGGGCCGACTCAAGGCTGGTGATCGGGGTTTCTTTTTTCCGCAGGAGTTGTTCGAGATCAGTATCGGGGCAATAGCATCTTTCCGCCAGGAAATCTTCCCTGCTGTTTAAAAGGTGATAGAGAATCTGCAGGCCCTGATGTGACATGCCGATCTCATAGAGATCGGGAAAGATGAGGGCAAAGCGAATTTTGGTCGATGCCCATTCTTTTTGCACGGAGTTATATTCATGGCCGAGGTAGCGACCTGGCCGGCTAATGGACGAGAGTATTGTGCGATCTGTCATGAGTAATCCATAGAAAGTTACAGGGGAGAAAAGGCCGGAGTGACGTATGGTCGCGCGGACCAAACCTTTTCATTTACTTAAATTTGGTTGACTTTTCAAGAGGGGATGATGTAATCAAAAGAGTTATACGGAAATATTGATGTAAGCATTTGTTATAATATGTAAAAAAGGATGTGTTAGATGAGGTGGTTAGCGTCTCGTGTTGTGAAATCGGTGGATCTGGGTCTGTTGCTGGTTTTATTTTTATTGGGGAGCCTGGTGTCTGCGGCCGCTTTTGCCGAGCCGGAAAAATCAGTCCTGATCACATCGATTTCTCATAAAAAAAATTCCGTGGCCAAAGAGACGATTACCTTGACCTTGGCGGCCCCCGTGGTCCCGAGAATATTTACCATACGGGGGGAGAATCCTCGTCTGGTTCTGGATTTTCCTCGGTCTGATTATCAGGGAAAAAACGTCATTGCCCTGCCTGATAGTGTTCTCGCCGCGGCCATCCGAATCGGCTTTCACCAGACTCCCATCAGGAAGACCAGAGTCGTTATCGATTTGTCAAAAGATATCCACGTGCACTATGACACCGAATATGTAGCGCAGGAAAACGCGCTGGTCGTGACCCTTACGCCTGAAATCGAAAAGCCGCAACAGCTTGTCAGCCCAGAGCTTCCTCTGAAAAATGAAAAGTTTCTGCCGAGCTGGGAGGTACATTCAGACGGACAACTCGACGAAAGACCGGTACCGCCAGTTTTTTATGACAGTGAGGAAGAAGAGGATTCTACCGCAAAAAGTATTACCGCCTCGGCGGTGCCGACAATTCTTGAAATTTCCTTTGACGATTCTTCCAAAAAAGGAGAGATGGCCCTCTTTCGCTTAAATGATTTTTTCCCGCCCACCGTCTCGGCGATCGAAAAATCATCGCCGCGGGTTTTCTGTGATTTCATGGCAACGGATATTGGACCGGATGTCGAAAAAATCATCTCGACGAAAGGCCGATACATCGAGCATATTCGTACCGTCAGGCTCCATGATCCGGAACTGGTGCGCGTTGTCCTTGAACTCTCGCCCGAACGAGACTATGAGTTGCATCAGGTCTTTTTCCGAAATGATAACCTCTTCGTTTTAATCGTCAACGAGTTGTCTGCAAAGCTGACGGGCCAATAATTGCCGTCTCTCACCACCTCCTGGGAGGCCGTCCATGTTACGGCATGATAAACTCGTAAAAAGTTCGATTACACGATGGCTAAGTAAAAAACTTCGTATGTGAGGCATAAGATTTTTATATTATTTCAGTGTACTAGAGTACCTGTACTGATATAAAAATTGCAACAACGAAGCAGATGAAGAGTTTTTACGACGCCATCATGGCATAAAGTACTGAGAATAGCCGGGCGGGGGCTGTAGGCGGTATGTCTTTTTCTCGTCGCTGATGTCAACATTTGCCAGCTTGATGTGTACGTCTGTGCCGTAATCCAGGCCGGCGATACTGATATTCAGAGGCTGCCTGCATGTTCCCAGGAGCACCCAGTCACCATAGGATATATTCGCGACCGTTTGGCCCCGGCCGTTTTCTAGAACACGCTCAAGAAAGACCTCGTTTTCCCGGTCCAATAGCAGGTGAGAGACCCCCGATTGGTCCTCATTCTGAAATGTCAGCCACACGCCTCTGTTGTTTCGATCGCGGCGGATATCGGTTATCGCCCGACTCGGCAAAAGGTTTCTGCCGGTGAGCAGGGATCCCCAGTCGCTTTTCAGGAAATATTCGGGAATGTTATTGCGCAGGCCGAAGGAGCGAATACTTCCGGTCAGATATTTTTTATCGAGCGTATTAATGGCCTGGAAAGAGTCCTGGTTGCCGGCGATAACGAGAATTGGCTGGCCGAGGGGGTTGGTCACGACAATTTTATACAAGGAGGGCATGGAAAACTGCAGGAAGCCACGCAATGCTTTCTTCTGCAGAGGATTCTCATAGAAAAGGACAACATCCCCTTCCAGCGTCTTGCCGCATCGTGCATCCCGGATAACAAGAGCGTCGACCTGCTGGGTGATGGAGTCAACCGCTGTGTCGCCAAGTGGATCCGTCCATGGTTTGCCGGCACAACCAGCAAGAAAAAAGATGGCAAACAGGAAG
>CAYPPR010000053.1:0-27556 GCA_964412665.1 uncultured Desulfopila sp. | reverse complement strand
TTTAATGCATTTCACACCCAGGATTCCTAATCCTGGTGTCGCGCGTTCGATTCGCGCCGAGGGTACCAATGAAAACAAGGGGTTGTCCAGAATTATTAACTGGAGAGCTCCTTTTTTTATGCGCTATGGCACACGTATTCAAATTCGCAAAGGAAAAAGGAGAACGACGTTTACAAGCAGACTCCCATCCATAGTTGATTACCGATTGTTTTCAACAATGAGGCCCGCTTCATTTGAAGTTTTCTTAGATCCCCTGAGCTTCAGGACAGCTCGGCTCTATTTTCATAGACCCGAGGAGCGTCGCCAATATTTGTGCATTGTTGGTTTAACACTGACCCCGTGAACCAGTATGGAAAGCGTCACCACAACCAGTGTCAGGTGGATCAACTCTATAGCGAGTTCTTTCGGCAATCCGTGTTGGATGGCATACATCAGATAATAGAACGAACCGATACCGCGTACTCCGAACCAGCCAACCAAACCGCGAATACGCCACGTTGTGCGGGTGCCTATCAGACCGATCATTACGCTTAGAGGTCGTGCAACGGTGAAAATGAAGAGCGCAAGACCAACGGCACGCCAACTCCACGAATCGACAAAGAGCATGCCACCGATGAGCAGGATCAAAACGAGTTCCGACAACCTCTCAAGATGCTCTTTAAAAACCAGAGAAGCTACACTGACATGATGCTGTGAGGAATCTTCTGGCGACGCTGCGGACTGAGGCTGCAGCCGGGTTCCCGAGACGGCTCCGGCGAGTTTGAGCTCGGAGTGGCGCAAAGCCACAGCGGCAAAGAATACGGCGAGAAAGCCCCAGGCGTTAAGCCACAGGCTTAGGCCGTACACCACCCCAATCAATCCCAAACCCAAAAAGTCATCCAGTAAATCGGGCTCCGGCCGATTGCCTCGCAGACGTGTCGCTAAATGGGCTAACGCCCACCCGGCAATGACGCCGATAGTGACACCAGCAGCAGTTGCCCACAGCACGTCCACCACGATCCAGCGTTGTCCGAATTCACCTAAATCATGCAGTCCGAGCAGGCCCAAACCCAGCATGACAAAGGGAAAGGCGCTGCCGTCATTCATCCCCGCCTCGCTGGTCAGGATAAACCGCAGACGATCGTGATCACCTGCATGGCGTATCTGCACCTCGGTCGCCAGCACCGGATCCGTTGGCGCTATGATAGCTCCGAGCAGCACTGCCGCACCCAGCGATAAGCCCAGGAGGTAATAGATAAAGCCTGCAACCAGTGCGACCGTGACAGCCATTGAGAAAGAGGCCAGAAAGACCGGCCTCCGCCAGCGCGTATAAGTGAGCGGCACCGGCATTTTTACCCCTGCGGAAAACAGGGAGATCAGCACTACCACTTCAGTTAACACTTCGAGCAGAGCCGACTGCTTAAGAGGGTTGAAGTGGAAGAGGCCGAAACCGGTCGGCCCCACCAGCAGACCCACCGCCAGATAAACTATGGCCGAGGTGACCGGTAAACGCTTGATAACCGACATCGTCAGGCCCATGACAAGCATCAGGCCGCCTACCAGGAAAAACCATCCCGCACTATTCATGATTGCTGCTCAGCGCCTGTATAGGCCCCGTGTTGTGCAACCGTCCAGATTGTTTCTTAAAGGTACGTCGTTTGTATGTATGACAAATTCTTTGGATAGAGCTCAAATGTGATTGAATCTCTGCTTGGATGTCCTGTTTTTGCATTGGCTCCTGGGTTACGAGATTATCCCGATTGATTGTCTTGGGGAGCTTTTTCTTCGCCGCTCGTGGGTTCAGATCGATGAATATCTTGGATCTTCCAGCGGCCTTCTCTTTTCCTCCCTGACAGACACCATTTAACATGTATAAGGAATAAATGTAACGTTTCTGTTGCTTGCAACCCTGTTTGTCTGCCAAGGAAATATGAATTTTTATCTTGGGTGTGCTCTATCTCTCAGGCTTTACGATACTAAAATGACAACAAGGCGATCTCGCCCACTTGGGTACGGGATTTACTTCCGACATTATCGCATTAAACTCACTTTATTTCGAATAGTATAGGGTATTTTCCGCCAGGCACCGACGACAGGCTATGTTATATAGCTCTCCCCCTCCCTATGCGCCGACGTTATCTTTTCATTGGAAAGAGATCTAAAGAAATGCCTACTTGGAGCAATCAAAGGCTGGTAGTGGTAGGGATAAATAACAACGACGGATACCTCGCCCCGCCCCAGAACCAGACGGAATTATCGCCCAGTACTACTTAAAAATGACGCAGCATATAATTATGACTTCTCAAAATCCAATTTCCTTGACGCATAACGTCATGCGTTATAGAACGTGAAGTATGATAAAATCTTTTCTATGCAGAGACAGTGGAAGGCTCTTTAACGATTACGATGAAAAAAAATTTAGGAAAATTGCCAGAAAAGCACGGATTAATTTGGAAATTCTTAATGCTACTGTGTCGTTAGATGGCTTACGCGTTCCCCCTGGCAACCGTTTTGAGGCATTGAAGGATGACAGAAAAGGGCAATATAGCATTCGTATAGACTCCCAATGGCACGTTTGTTTCAAATGGATAGATGGGAATGCTACCGATGTTGCAATAGAAGATTATCACTGAGGAAATGAATAATGCCAAGACGACTACCTCCAATAACACCTGGCGATGTACTGTTAGAGGGATTTCTTGAGCCAATGGGAAGCTCGCAGGCTCAATTGGCAAAAAAACTCAATGTTCCGCCCAACAGAATCAATCAGATTGTCAATGGAAAGCGTGAGATAACAGCAGATACCGCACTTCGACTGGGCCAGTATTTTTGCATTGAACCAGAATTCTGGTTGAATTTGCAACTTAGGTTCAATGTGAAAATTGCCAAGGAGAAATCCGGAAAACAAATCGAAAGAGAAGTAAGTCGATGCACTCCGGCAATCAACAATATTGAGCATTCTTCTGCTTAAAGCCAGATCCTCACACAAACAAATTCGACCAACAAGGTCAACTTCACTGTCAGAAGTTAAACCGGTGATGGAAAAATTTTGTGCCGTCTCTAAAGTGTCGATGATGTGCATGTAATGCTGCCAAGTTTATACCCAATCTTCATAGGGATGCATGGGATGAAAAGATTGTTACTGCTGCTTATACTCTTTATTTCGTCGACTGCCTGGGCGGCTATACCAGCCACACCGGTCATGACCCTTTACCGTTTTAACAGCGCACTCGAAATCCCCTATTACAGCATCAAACACTTTCGCGATACAGGGCTATCATCACCGGCAGGTACGCTCGCTCAAGGTTCGTCGGTCGTGCCCTGTATAGTCGTCGTGGACGACGGGCTCCCGTTAACCGATAGCCAGGGCGTTCCATATGTGGGTTTTCAGGTGATTATGGATTCGCGCACGGCGACGCCGGCTTCGACGGAACTATATAGAAATGCCGTTAAGAGGCGGCAAGCAATGACCGTCGACAATCACCATTGCGAAGGTGGTGTCCAATATGTTCTTGATGTCCGAAGGCTTTATGCGATGACCAAAGCGCCTTTTTTCGATCCCCCTCCAGGAACTAAAGTCAGTACTGCCGCAAGGCCGCCACGCGGCGAGTTGGATCAGATCATTCGAACCTTTCACAATTCGACCTCTTGCGACAGCACCAATCGGCATCTGACCGGACGTCGTGATGTTTTGCAGGGGGCCTGGGATTGCTTTATCCGTGATCAACGAAATCTCTGGTCAAATAGTTCCCTGCAGCGCGCCAAGCATCTGGATTACACCATGCGAACCTCGATTTTCGAAGGACATCTGGAACGTGGTTGTAACGCCTATGGCGCCTGTGAACGTAATATTATCGCCCTCTCGATTCGTAATCGTGGCCTCGAGTCGTGTGTCAGGCGTCAGGGGTGCGAGGCTCCTGGAGATTTTCAGGGCGTTTCATCGAGCATCTCGCAGTACAACATCTGGGATGAATACTTGACGCAAATTTCCGGATTGACCTCCTGCTTCCTGCGCGACGATTTGGCCAGTGACCGATATTACAGCAAGCTGCAAAGCATGCACGCGCAGAACCTGGATGATATGCAACGCATCTTATTTGGCAGCGATCAAGACCTCGCGGAGATTTTCCCGAATAATTCGCTGTCGGACCTGAAAAAACTTAAACATTATTATCATGCCCCGGCGATGGGGAAATGCTTTCCCAATCACGACCGGGTCGAGTACATGTCAGGGGCGGTGGCCCGCAGGGGTAACAATTTCGCGCTGATAGCCGATTCCAGGATTAGGGTGGATCAAAAGACGGAAGGCGGATATTTCTTTCGTAACTTCCTCGTACGGGAAGACTCGGCCAGGGATGTCGTCACAGTTGTTGACAACTATCCAGGATTCGTCGTGGATGGGAGGCGAGTCACCCTGAAAGCACCGTCCCGATGTGCTCCCTATGGGATTCCGAGTGGCTGTAGGAGCAACGAGATCGGACGATATCGCAAAACACCCTTCTGGATTAATGCCGGTAAACCGCTAGAACTGAGATGTCGCGTTGCTGATCAAGGGGAAACTTGCCAGGGAGAAAAAATATCGAAAACAGTTGAAGTAGGCGGAGAGTGTGATACCCAGATGCGGCCGATCACAGGTGTTAAGTAGGAAATGCCAAACCTCGTATAGGCCTTGCAATCCTGTTCCGGGAGACCTGCCTTCATCTTTTGTGCAGTTACACGCAAAATCCACAGGAGATCCCTGGTCAATTCACGTCGCATCCCATCTTTTCAGTACATCTATAACCCTAACTATCTAAAAATATTATTTTCCTGCAATGAACCGCATCATGTAAAAATCGTGTAAATGTAGTGATGAATGCAATGTTTTGCGGGAAAAGGTCGTGGTAACTTTGGTCAAGTGCCAGTTCTTGGTTGCAGTATAAAAAACAATTGTCAAAGCTGTCTTGAAAAGGTAGGTGTGGTGCATTGAATTGGTTGGCTCTTCTTTAGAAAAGGCTTTTCAGGATGCCTGAAGAAAGAAATCACTTACCACCCACCCCTGCCTGTCACCTCCCTTATTCCCGCCAATGTTCAGGCTGGTGCAATGTTTCGGCGCATCGAATTTTTCCTTTTATGGTGCCAATAATACCGGGTGTGAGTTCCTGTACCATCCAGGCTGACGCATGTTCCGCTGGAATTGGGTAGGGAGCTTCAAATCCGCTAACGCCAGCCGGAGTAAAGCCGTAGCGAGGGTAATAATCTGGATGTCCCAGCACAAAAACGAGTTGTGTTTTTGATTTTCGAAGCGCATCCAGACCGGTCATAATCAATTTTCCACCAATACCCTTCGCCTGAAAATCAGGATGCACGGCAAGGGGTGCAAGGATTTGAGCTGCGATATTGCTCGCAGCCCCTTCAATATGTACCTTGGTAAACAACAAATGTCCTACCACGGTGTCCTGCTCAACAGCGATCAGTGAGTGGCGTGGTTCGGCTGTCGGATCTGCTAGCAAACTTTTTACAAGCTCACCGATAACCACTCCCTTGTCCTGATTATTAGTTATACCGAAAACCTGCTGGTGGAAATGCTGCAGGTCTTGTTTATGTGTTGGTTTTGCAAACATTATTTTCATTGTTGATTTCTCCTGTTTTTCAAATTTTTCACTTTTTTCGAAATATGCTGCCACCGTTCTTTTTCCACTCTGTCGGCGCTTTTGTTTTGACGTTCGCGGGTGTAGTCAAGCTCATTGTTCAGCTTGATATAGTTGTTCAGCCGTCTGGAGGATATTTCTCCTGTGACTATCGCTTTAAGCACCCGACATCCAGGCTCGCAGGTATGCGTACAATTGCTGAATCTGCATTGTTCGGCCAATGCCTCAATATCAGGAAATGCGCTCGTACTGTCAGTTACTTGCCTAGATAGACCGATTTCCCTGATGCCAGGATTATCAATTACCATTCCGCCGCCGGGCAAAATAAACAGGTCACGGCTTGTTGTTGTATGCCGGCCTTTGCCGACCCTTTCCCCGACCGCCTGGGTTTGTCTGATGTTTTTTCCGGCAAGCTGATTGATCAGGGTGGATTTGCCCGCACCCGATGAACCGATCAGAGTAGCCGTCCGGTGTGGATAGAGCAGTGTCGCAACACGCGTAACCGCGTCAGTGTCATATAGTGACAGGGGATAAACCGGTACGCCGGGAGCGATGGCCTCCACCTCGCGTACAAATTGCTCTGGGTTTTGCTGCAGGTCTGATTTGCTGAGCAAAATGACCGGTTCAATACCGCAATGATAAGCAAGCGTGAGGTATCGTTCGATCCTTGCAGGGCTGTAATCCCTATCAAGGCCGCAGACGATAAAGGCAAAATCAAGGTTGGCTGCTATTCCCTGTTCGTCACATACTACAGCATTCAGGCCAGATCTTCCTCCGGCTGTCTTTCTGGACAACAGATTATTTCTCGTAAAAATTTTTGTGATAACTTGCTCGTTCACAAGCACCCAGTCGCCAACAACCGGATATATTCCATTTGCATGGTTATACAGCCGCCCTGCCAGCGAAACATGGAATACTTCATTTTCTTGCATTACTGAAAAAACATGCCTGTGTACTCCGACTATCCTTGCCGGGGCGGAATCGGCAGCTGAATTTTCGTATTGGTGGTGAAAAAATGGTGACCATCCCAGCTTTGCCAGTCTGGACAAGAGCCTGTTTTCGTTTAACTTTTTGTTGTTGTTGTTGTTGTTGTTGTGTGTGTTTTGCATAGTTTTTTCCCTGTTGTGTTGTAAGCACAGCCGAGAGCATGTCGAGTATACGGTATATGGAAATACCGAAGCCGAAAGCTCATCAGGCGTGAAAATAAATACGAAGAACAGTTACCGGAAAAAGGACGCAAAAATATTGCAGAGGTTCGACGGAACCAAGAAGGAAAAACAGCTAACATAGCCCCGGAGTGATGTCCGAATTTGCCGCTGCTGATGTGGTGTCAATCGTCTGCCTGGTTACGCTGCGGTTTTCCCGGTAACGTACAGCACAAGATCAATTGAATTGGTGAACATAAAATCTCCTAGATGAATTGAATTACGAAAAAACGTGTACACAAGAACTGCCCCCTTGTCAACAGGAAGATTCTGAAAAAGCTACGAAGTAAAAAGGTGACGGGTTTATTTGGTTAAATTGCTACCCACATAAAAAAATACTGACATTATCTGCTTAAAAGCTAGATCAGGCGTACTTTTCATTATCCTTGGCTGTGCCAACGTTCAGTAAGATCCGAGATGTGCTCGCTGGTCGTCATAATTACAATCTCATCTCCTTTCTTTATGCGAGTGTTTTTTTCCGCAAAGAAAAAATCGTCATCCCGGTAGTAATACATCACCTTTGATTTTTTAGGCAGTTCCAGCTCGTTAAGATCACCTTCATCTTCTTTAGTTGCTATAAAAGTGAAGAAACGGGCATTGCCGCGAAGCAGGGTTGAGATTTCAATCGTGTCAAGCCCCTTGACGACATTATCGAGATATTGGCTTATGGTTCTATCCGGCACAATGGCATAGTCAAGATTAAGTTCCTCGCAAAGCGACAATAGATCTTCGTCCTGTATACAGGTAATTATCTTCTTAAAGCCCATTGACCTGCCCAGGAGTGAGGTAATAATGTTGGCCTGGTCATTGTTGGTGAGGCAGAATAAGAAATCACACTCTTCGGGCGCCACCTGAGCGAGAATGGCGGGTTTCGCGGAATCTCCATGCAGGAAACTACAGTCAAGATCATCGGAGAGATCATCAATCTTTTCTTTATTCAGTTCAATCAAGATTATTTCATGACCCTGATCAATCAAATATTTTGCTGTTTTTACGGTAGTGGAGTTTACTCCTGAAAAAACAATTCTCATGTTATTTCTCCTTTCTCAGGCCAGTCCAAATTCCTGGGTAAAGCAGGACCAGCCAGGCGATAATTTCCAGACGGCCGAGCAGCATATTGGCGCAAAGAATTCCTTTGAGCAGCAAAAGCAGCTCCGGTGAGGTGATGCCTGCGGAAAGACCAGCCGTTCCCATTGCCGAGACAATCTCGAACAGACTGTTCATTGGTGCATATCCCAAAGCAAGAAATGGTAGCCAGGAAAGCACTATGATGCTCGGAAAAAGAACAACAAGGCTCACAGCATTAAAGATTTCATCTGTCCCCAGTTTTTTTCCATTCAACCGTGCTTCCAGAACAGCCTTGGTCGGAGCGCCGGCACGCTGAATAAGGAGATAGAGAAGACGAAAGACAATCAGCAGGCGAATAATTTTGATACCTCCTGCTGTTGAACCGGCACAACCGCCGACTGCCATAGCGACGATGAGTGTTAGCTTCGAACCATTTCCCATCTCCTCAACATTCAGGGAAGAAAAACCAGCTGTTGAAAAAGCCGATAAACCGTTCAGCCCCATGCTTGAGGGCGTTTATTCCGTCAAGATGGTCCTGATACCAAAGAATGCAGGAGAGAACAGCTGTTATGAACACCCCGCCAATGAGGAACGCTTGGACTTGTCGGTCAAAAAACACATCGTGCCAGTCCTTGTGAAATAGACGGTAATAAACAATAAAGGAAACCGCTCCGGCCATGGAAAGTGCGATGACAACACCACTTGCATAACCGTTATGGAGGCCCTGAAGACTGGCGTCATGCGGTGAAAAACCTCCTGTTGATACTGCTGCAAGAACATAAAGTACCGAGACAAACCAATCGACGCCCAGCAGGATGAGCAGGAGTATTCCAGCTATGGTCAGTAAAGAGTAAATAATGAAGGTTTTCCGGGCAATAGCTCGGGTGCCACCAATAATATCATCATCGAAACTGTCGGCAATATCCAGGCGCTTTGCCGCCAGACCCGGTTGGATGAGAATTGCCATGGAGAGAACGACAATACCAAGTCCACCCACCCACTGCATCCATGCCCTTGAAAATAGAAATGTTTGTGATTTGTCTGTCAGGGTTACTACAGTACTGAGACCGGTTGTGGTAACCGCGGATATAGTTTCGAACAGAGCGTCTGTGAAACTCAGCCCGGAGGCCATTACCGGCCAGGTCATGACCAGAGGAGAAAAGAGAAAGATCAGTGCGGTAATCGCCATTGCTTCATTGTTCTGCATCTGCTCTGAAGTCTTGAGACGAGAGCAAAGTAATCCCACTACAAGAGTGCAGCCAAGTGCCACAGTATAACGAATACTTACAGAAAAATCTCCAAAAAACAGGGAAACAGCAAGAGGGACAACAGTCAATGCTGCCAGGGCAATACAGAGCTGACCAAAATATTTAAAAAGTATTGGCAGACGGACAGCATATTGCAGCACCCGCATGGTTTCCTCTCAGGAAAGTTTATTAACTGTGAAGTCCGACACTTGTCCTAGGGGTAATTGTTGATAGCGCCACAAATTTCTATCATTACGACATACTCTAGTACGCCGAAATAATGTAAATTTTACGCGTCTCTCATATGAAGCTTTTTACTTAGCCGTCTTGAAATTCGAGTTTTTACGAGTTTGTCAATTGTTAAAATTCTTAATCATCTTTGAGGGCTATGTCCAGTTGGGTGCTTAGCTGACCTTGCTAAGATTATGTTGTATTGCCCTGACAGCCTGTTCGGCGTTCAGTCCTCTCAGGCGGGAATTATCCTGTGTCTCAGGATTTGCGAAGCAATCCTTTTCCAGCAATTATTTCTGACGGATCTTCAGAAAGCTCCGTGGTTAAAGGGGTCCGGTTTTAATACTTTATTTTTTAGCGTATTTTGTTTTACGGTATGTTTTTTGATTGTAGTAAGGTAGACACTCTCTGAGTCTGAAAAATGCGTAATCGTGATGGGAGCGGAACTTTTCATGATTGCCCGGATGATGGAGGAGGTTCTTGCTGTAAAAAATACAAACAAGGAGGATGTCTCAATGAATTTACATATTGCTTTCCAACCGCTTTTTGCTCTCATTGCTGGAATACTCATTCTGGTGATGCCCAAGTTCCTCAATTATATTGTTGCCGCATATCTAATTATTTACGGACTGGTAGGTATTGTGAGATGAACGGTGGTGGAGTCGTGAGCAGTAACTCCCTGGCTCTATGAAGGTATAAATTACTCTTGAAATCAAAGCAATAAAGGAGAAATCATGGGTGTTGAAGTTGGCGGAATATTTGGTCTCTTGCTATTGATAGCGGATATATGGGCCATCATCAGTGTGGTGCAGAGTCCGGCAGGTACCGGTGGTAAAGTTTTATGGGTTGTACTTATCCTGGTTTTGCCCCTTTTTGGACTGCTTCTCTGGCTCCTGTTAGGCCCAAAATCGGGGCATGGCAGACGTATGGTCAGTTGACTATAAACAATAACTATTTCCAACACTACCATATTGTCATTATTGATAGTTTCGGATTACGTACATTTCCTCTGGTGCTGCTGTTACCTGTGGATTTATGATACTTGGTATATCAGTTATCGACAGCACCGGTGGTGAGGTCGGTATTTTCGAAACATTATAACAGGAATTGGTTTTATTCAGGCGCTTACGCCCAGTATTTTGCCTGTTTATCGGGAAGCAAGTTGTGATGTTGTGCCGTTTTAGCCACCTGCCGACGACAAAAAACTCAACCAAAATGCCGGACAAATACCAGGACTGCAATATGCTCATACCATAAATCCGCCAATTGAAGAGGGAATTCAAACTCATTGAAGGCGGTGATTTCACCTAGTCCCTCAATTAAGGACATCCTGGCCGATACCCATCCTGGAGGACTATTTCCTGAAATAATTGACGCCCAACAAAGATTTCAGGATGACCGGAATTGGCATAGAATTGAACAGGCCCGGCAAAGATGCAGAGAAAATACTCTGCGGTATGCCGAAAAGATTAAAGCTATGTCGCAATATATTGGACATGTCTCCGATGATTATGTTCGGAATCTTTTTAATCGTTCAGGATTTTGCTCTCGTCCGTCGGCAAGTGCATTTGGAAGTCGGTGGTGACGATTTTTTCATTGCGCCGGCGTTTTCCGGGGGTGCGTGCGGCGCTCTCTATCACTTCGCAGTGCGCCAACGCTCTGGCCTGCATTTCCAGATCGACTTCGGCATAGATATTGGTGGTATTGATTGTGACGTGACCAAGCCAAGCGCGGATTGTATTGATGTCTACCCCGTTTGCAACAAATGTGTTGCGGTCGTGTGGCGGAAATGGGGTACTCTCCATTTCATTATGAAATGGGGATGGCCGAGAGTGCGAAAAAAGTATTCTTCTAAGCGGAAGAGAACATCAATTAGAGTTTTTGTCGATGATCTTTACCAATAATAAGGGCACGAGACTCGGAACCACGATGAATAAAGGGTTGCCCATAAATAATGATCGCACACCAATGCGTTGCCAGCCTACTTCGCATCACCTTTTGTGCCGGTATCGTACTATTTCAATGGCCATGATGCATGTTGCTTTTAAAACAGAGGCCGGATCTGCCCGGTTAGTACGCTGAATAAATAGCAAGGCGTCGCTTGCTGAAAATTTTCATAGGCAGCAATTTTGCATACTAAAATTGCAGGAGGCGATAGAGGGAGTCCTCTGTCGTATGCGGAAATTTTACGAATAGGAGGAATGTCATGTCTGCCATAGAATGGATGACTCGTGAAGGATATGCGCTTGATTCAGCGCAAACAACCCATAAGCCGCTTCTTTTCGATTTTTTCAATCCACAATGAATTGGCTGTCAACAGATGGATGCAGTTACGTATCCCAATGAGAATGTCATCGCTTTCATCAAAGAATACCTCATTCCTTTTAGATTGAATCTCGCCGAGTCGTCGATGCGGGAAAAGTATCACACTTTCTGGACACCGACCACGGCCATCTTCGGTATCAAAGGAATGAATGTTCAAGGAATGCACGAAGTCCAGCGGGAAATTGGTTTTTTTGAACCGGATGAATTTATCGCAACCCTCCATCTCGGCGTTGCCAAAGTACGTCTTGATCAGGAAGAATTCGATACGGCCCTGGTGCATTTTAACCGATTGTTGAAAAATTTTCCGGGCAGCGACGTGGTGCCAGAAGCCTTGTATTTTAAAGGTGTTACTTTGTATAAACAAAACAATGACCCGAGTCACCTGAAGGAGGCCCATGCACAACTGTTGAGTGAGTATTCTGCAAGTAAATGGGCCAGGCGATCACACCCGTATCGTTTGATCCAGGAAAAATCGTCATGAAGGTTTGGGACTGCAAAAATATCATATCCATATGGAGGCGATAGAGGAAAACGCGGGAGGATCGCAAGAGAGCGGCACATTCTATCCGACTTAATCTGAATGGATGCTGTGCTGTACCTATTCTTCTGGAAAGGGGCAACAGAGCCCCTTTCCAGTATGCTCATGATGATACTATGATTTTCATAAACCGTGAACGTTGCAGTATTCACGGGCGGTAACATTGGGATTGTCCACCTTGAAAACCGCTTCAGGTGCATCTCCAGGCTTGAGATAGTGGCGGGAGGATTTGTCTCCGTCAATAATCTTGATCCACTCGATATGATGCTTTTCTTCCATTGGATGCGGTGTACTGCCGACTTTTACCTTGAGGCCGGCAGCAGTCTTTTCAATAATTTAATGATAGCTTCCGCGGCAGCTTGGGAAGAAGCCGGGTTTTGACCGGTGACCAGGTTGCCGTCGACTTCAATGTGGCTGGTCCAATCGTCGCTTTTGCTGTAGAGACCGCCACTTGTCTTCAACATATCCTGGACCATAAAGGGCACGACCTCGGTCAGCTGGGTCAGTGACTCTTCACTGTTACTGAAACCGGTAACCCGTTTACCCCGCACCAGCGGGTTACCCTTGCTGTCTTTGACGTGGTATAGAACACCTGGCGCATGGCAAACGCAACCAATGGGTTTTTCTCGTCGATGAAAAGCCTCTATCAGGGAAATGGAATTTATATCTTCCGCTAGATCCCACAACGGGCCATGTCCGCCCGGGTAAAAAACAGCATCGAATTCCTCAGGGTTGAGCGTATCGAGGCGCCGGGTATCGGCCAACAGTTCTTGTGCTTCATCGTCGTTGTAGAAACGTTTTGTCGCAGCCGACTTCAAGTCGGGCACATCGCTTTTCGGATCAATTGGAGGCTGCCCTCCGGCGGGAGAGGCGAGGATTATCTGACAACCGTTGTCTTTAAAAACGTAGTAGGGAGCGGCAAATTCTTCCAACCAGAAACCTGTTTTTTGGTTTGTGTCACCTAGTCTGTCATGGGATGTGAGAACCATCAGAATCTTCATAGCAATCTCCTTATAATTTTTGGGCTGGTAAATGGATAGATGGAATGGCTAATGGGAGCAGATGCGGTACTCAGTTGTTCCGTTGATGTCTCTTTCGTTTTTATTATAAGCATGACCCAAGGGTCGTCTAGCGAAGGTAATGCCGGGACAGACAGCGAAGGTGCCAGGCAGTGCCGATTCTCGAATCGAAAAGGTCGCACGAACCACCAAGTGAGCGACCCGACCCTTCCGAGGTTTCTCATGCTCCGGGGAGCGGTCGCCATCAGGTGCAGAACTCTTTCCGGAGATTTATCGGCGGTAAAGATGAGTTCCGACTTTCAGCCTCACGAAAAATATTGTCTCATAAGTCTTATGCTGCTGGATAGTATCCACTTTAACCGGACAATTTTCGGTTGGACAAACGTTTGGTCCTTAAAATATGTTTCTCAAATGTCTATTCGGTAGAGACCCAAAAGAGGCGAATGCAGCGAGAACAAGTGAGGAGTCTTGCGATGATATCGGCCAGCTCCTCGAGGAGCAACGCTCTACCCTGATAGTCTTTTCCTCTTTCTTGTTCCGAGACGAAAAAAGACGTGAGACCGTCGACGACAAGAAAGATTCGTGAGACCGTCGACGACAAGAAAGATTCAGCAGAATTGTCATTAATGGCCAATTACCTAGGTTTTTTCTTCAAGGTCGGGTGGTATTTGAGTGGTCCGGGTTTTGCATGTTTTAAGGATGAGATAGCTTCATCCGCGAGGTGCACAAAATCGCTATTGTTTCGGCGTACTAAAGTCCGTCGCAATACTTGACTCGCTTTGAAGCAGGCTATCCAAATAATTTTACCAATCTGAGAAGTGCTTGCCGGAGATAGTCGGATGAACTCAAATGATTTGACAAATGGTTTGACAACAGTCCTAAGACGGTGAGCAAGATAAAACTATGAAAATCAGCACAAAAAAATGGTGGTTGATATTCAAAACCACCGGCCGGAACTTTTTAAACGACAGACCTTTTGTTTATAGTTCCTCCATTGCTTATTTTGCCATTTTTTCACTGCCGGCAATGGCGATTCTCACGGTCATGATAGCCGGCTCTTTTTATGAGAACGAAATTGTCCGAAACGAAATGCTGACCCAGATAGCACAACTGGCAGGCCAGGACAGCGCCGCGGAGGTAGGAAGGCTGATGGACAAGGTCAGCCGGACCTCGGGGGGAAGACTGACCAAGATTATAGGTGTCGCCACCCTGGTTTTCAGCGCCACCACCGTCTTTGTCATCCTGCAGGACAGCATTAATGCTGTCTGGAACATCAGACCCAAACCGGAAAGGGGTTTTGTCAAGTTTGTCATTAACAGACTGCTGTCGCTGGCGATGATCTGTTCCCTGGGATTTCTGTTATTGATTTCGATGGTAACCGATACTTTCATTGCGCTCTTTAAGGATTTTATCAATGCCTATCTATCGGGGCTGGCCTATTATCTTCTCTGGATTATCAATACCCTTATTTCCATCGGAGTGATCACCGTGGTCTTTGCTCTTATCTACATGGTGTTGCCGGATGCGAAAATAAAGTGGAAACATGTCTGGGTTGGTGCGCTCATTACCACCATTCTCTTTATGCTGGGCAAGTATATTATCGGGCTCTATCTCAGTAATAGTGATTTTACCAAGTCGTACGGAGCGGCCGGCTCACTGGTGGCCTTGTTGGCCTGGGTCTATTACTCGGCATTGATAATGCTTTTTGGCGCCGGGTTTACCTATGCCTACACCAAAATTCTCGGCGGCAAAGTCAAGCCGTCTCAGCAGGCGGTGGCCATCAGAATGGAAGAAATTGAGCAGGAGGATGCCTCCCTCACCTAGTAAGATCATTCTGCAGGAAAGTGATGTAAGTCTTTATAAAATTCATCTTTAAAAGAAGAGATCGATAATGTTTCTGGAGAAAGTTAAATCGGAAGGCATTGCCCATTTATCCTATATTTTTGGTGATGATGCTGAAGCTGTTGTCATCGATCCTCGACGAGATTGTGAGGTGTCTGTTAATATTGATAAAAGAAGGGTAGATCGACTATGACTATATTACAGACGATCGGAAATTACTTATCCGCAACAATGTGGTCAGCGTATCTCTTCGGCATGGGCATATTTCGGCAGCCCGTTGGGGCGAGGCTGTACAAGCGGTCATGGCATCAGCGATGCCTTGCCGCTTGGTGATATTAGATCCAGTCGGTAAGAGGTGCGGATCTAAATAATTTTATAAATCGTTTATCGCTGGCTAAAGTTTCTTCGCCATCGCATAGGCTCATGCGGTAGTTGAATGATTATCGGCAACCCTGCAATATTCTCACACCGGGAAGAATACATCATGAATCCCCCAGTCCAACCTACCACACATAAAGGCCGTTATGAAAGCCTGCTCGACTGTGTGTCAACAGGCGATATCGTCTGCATTCCGATAGTTGCAGATCCGGACGCTATCGCTGGCGCTATGGCTTTGAAGAGGCTATTGTGGAGAAAGGTGCAAAAGACCATCATCTGTCGTGTCAATGCCATCAAACGTTCAGATAATCTGGCTATGATTAGAGATCTGAAGATTACTTTACCTTACATCACAAAGGTAGACACCAGTGATGTGACGAAGTGGGCCATGGTCGACTCACAGCCTCATCACCATAAATCTTTAGGTCACCAGAACGTCAACTTGCGCAGATATTAAGGCATTTCGTTATCTTTGTTCCCACGTTAATATCAACATAATTAAAAGAATCGAATCATCTGAAATCAACAAACAAAATCTGGCCGCCTTTCGCAAGGCTTTCGAAGAATTGCAATTTATAGGTGATACGGTCTATATCCATATTTGCAATAGCCATTGCGGCAAATACTCGCTATAATCACCGCATATGATACGGAGATTATACATGTGGATATATGAAGAAAAAGACTGGCCAAATTTCATCTGGGACGATAAAGCCCTTGCCTCGTTGCTCGCCGAGGCTCGTTACCGGCAAGGGCGTTTACTGGGTAAGATGGAGGCGCTAGGTTTCCCTGTCCGGCAGGAGGCCAGCCTGAATATCCTCACAACTGATGTTGTGACCTCGTCGGCGATAGAAGGCGAAAAACTTGACACGGATGAAGTCCGATCTTCTATTGCTCGAAGATTAGGTATTCCTCTACAAAACGACAAGCCTGTCGGTCGCGATGTTGAAGGGATTGTTGAGATGATGCTGGATGCGACGCAAAAATTTGATCAGGCTTTGACAGCGGAACGCTTGTTCGACTGGCATGCGGCTTTGTTTCCGACAGGTCGAAGCGGTATGCACCGCATTACCGTTGGTGCTTGGCGACCAGCAGAAGCTGGCTCGATGCAGGTTGTGTCTGGCCCAATAGGGCGTGAGACGCTGCATTATGAGGCGCCGGAAGCGTCCAGGCTTGATGCGGAAATGACGAAGCTTCTCTCATGGTTTGAAGCAGACCTGAAGCTTGATCCTGTGCTTAAAGCGGGTATTGCCCATTTATGGTTTGTCACTATTCACCCATTTGAAGACGGCAACGGGCGGATTGCGCGTGCAATTGCGGATATGGCTCTGGCAAGGGCAGATGGGACGTCCAGCCGCTTCTATTCTATGTCCAGACAAATTGAGCAGGAACGCAAAGCATATTACACACAGCTTGAGAAACAGCAAAAAGGCAGTGTCGATATTACATCTTGGCTGTCTTGGTTTTTAAATTGCTTTTCGCGCGCTGTTGTTAATGCAGAAGATACACTGTCCTCGGTTCTCTTTAAGGCGGAACTGTGGAACTCGATTAATCCTGATCCGGTGAATGAACGACAGCGGCTTATTATTAACCGCATGCTCGATAATTTTAAGGGACACATGACCACATCGAAATATGCCAAGTGGGCCAAATGCTCATCCGACACCGCACTTAGGGATATGCGGGAGCTTGTCGCCCGCCACATTCTGATTCAAAATCCGGGTGGGGGACGAAGTACAAGTTACCGCTTGATCACGGCAGAAGAACTGGAGCAATCTGGTGATGGGCGAGGTGGTAAATGCTGAACCCATCTGAACGTTTTGGACCCAGGAAGAAGGTCAACTGCTTGACGTGGTAAGAAAGTTAAGCTTGCCATTGGACATCTTTCATAACTGCAATGCTGATTGCAGTCAAAATCATTTCCTAGTTAATGTGCCTGGATGCTTCATAATATGCCAAGTTCTTTCCCTAACTTCACGTGGGCACCGGGGAGTTCAGGTTAAGAGTTCTGGTAAGGAGTGACGGGATGGCGAACACCAATGGCCTTCGCTGTCTCCTGCACTTGTCTCCGCCGCGAAATACAGCATCAACAAAATAACGATTTCAGTTCATCTGAAGAGGCTGGAACCCTTTCTTCTTTTTGTAGGTCGGTTTGCCACCATGTCGCTTTTCAGCATCATCATTGTCAAGAACCATGGTGTCAATGCCGAGTTCGAGTACGTTTGGCTGTGCAAGACAAAGGCGCCACATGAAAAGAGACTGCAATATGCGTCGAAACAGGTAGACCCGTACAAAAGAAAAACCACCGAAGAATCGCTTCATGGCGAGGGAAGACGCCATGTCTTTTGTCTCAGTCTCAATGGCCCCGGCATATCTGCATATCTCTCATCTTATATCCCAGGCTCTTAGGAAGAAGATTTTACTGCTGACCGTTATTCCTATATGGGTAGATTGGACGTTCTGTAATTTTATTTTACAACGGTCAACGCCCAGTCAGGCACAACACCAATCTGAACACCGAACATCGGCAGAACAAGCAGGTAGGTTATAGCCACGGTAATGACTACTCCGAGAATATTGAGACCAAAACCACTTTTCACCATCTGTGGAATGGTCACATAACCGGAGCCAAAAACAATTGCGTTTGGCGGAGTTGCAACCGGCAGCATAAAGGCACAGGAGGCCGCTATCGCTGCAGGTACTACCAGTAATAGAGGATTCTGACCGAGTCCGATGGCAACAGCCGACAGAATCGGCATGACCATCGCAGCAGTTGCAGTATTTGACGTGAGTTCGGTCATAAAAATAATCAGGACACTGACGGCAATAACCAACACAAGAATCGGCGCAGTGTCCAAAAGGCTTACCTGACTTCCTATCCAGGTCGCTAGCTCGGTTTCCTTAAAACCTCCGGCCATGGAAAGTCCGCCGCCAAAAAGGATCAATACCCCCCAGGGCATTTTTGAAGCCCAGTGCCAATCCATGACAAAAATATTTTTCTTTAAATTTATTGGAATCAAAAACAGGATCAAAGCACCGGTCATGGCGATAGTCGCATCGGTGACGAGTTTAGGATCGGCGAAAAGAAAGGTCAGTTTGGTTCTGAAAATCCAGCCGAGAGCAGTTAGGCCAAATACCAGTGCCGTCCAGCGCTCTCCAACGTTCATTCGACCCATAGCCTTTAGTTCGGCTACAATCAGAGCACGCCCACCGGGAACTTTTTTCAACTTCATCGGATTGGCGACTTTTGTCAGCCACAGCCAGCAGAGGGGCAGAAAAATCGCAACAAGAGGAACACCTACCTGCATCCAGTTGGCAAAGGTGATTTCATAGCCATAGGTTTTCTGTAGATATCCGGCAAGTACAGTATTAGGAGGAGTACCAATAATAGTGGCAATACCGCCGATTGATGCTGCATAAGCAATTCCAAGCATCAAATTCAGACCAAAAGCAAAATTTTCCGGAGAAAAATCAATCGATTTGTCAAGACCTTCTTTTTCCCCTTCCGTGATAACATGGGTGATAATTGCCAAACCAATAGGCAACATCATAACGGTGGTTGCGGTATTCGATACAAAGGCCGACAACACAGCAGTGGCAGCCATGAACCCAAAGATCAACCGTCCTGGAGAAAAGCCAACTACCCTGACAATATTCATGGCAATACGCCTGTGCAGCTCCCACCGCTGCATGGCAAGCGCAATAATAAAGCCGCCCATGAAAAGGAAAATAAGATGAGAGGCGTAAGGGGCTGCGGCCTTTGATGTGTCCATAATGCCCATAAGTGGAAACAGAGCAATAGGAATAAGGCTCGTTGCGGGAATCGGAATCGCTTCAGTCATCCACCATGTTGCCATAAGACAAGCAACGGCAGCCATTTTCTGGGCCGCCGGCTCCATACCCGATGGAGTTGGCATAAAAAGCATCATGAGAAAGAGGACCGGCCCAAGGGCCAGGCCAATTTTTTGCCGCATGGTGTACTCCCGCGGCTCATCTTCATCGAAACCGCCTGGCTCCGCCTGGATACTATTAATGTGCTCGGCAGGAGCATCTTCGATTTCTTCATCAAGGTCGACATCTTTATCCTGGTGCTGTACAGCAAGTGTCACATGATTTTTCCTGAAATGCATGATTAATTTTTCTGGAGTAAAACTAATCAGACTCATTGTTGCATCGTGCATTTCCCAAAGGTGGTCCCAGAATGAATATCCAGACACAAACATCCTCCTCACTTTATCCTATTGTTACAGTGTCATTGTATCAGAAAGCTGCCACCCATTGCCCCAAGAACGGCCCATACATGATTAAATGCCAGCAAGGTTGCAGCCGCTCCGCAGGTGGATCTGAGGAACTGCCGACGGGACTGACCAAGTTTTTTGCTGAAGTAGGCAACATCCAGGTGAGCCTGCCGATTAGCCGCAGTTTCTTCATCGGTTAAAGGGATGAGAGGATGTTCGCCATTTGAAGCTGAATCGATTTTAATCGGCAGGCTCAGGCCATGCGGATCATATTCGTTCATAGGTGCCTCTTAGGGATGAGTAAAGGAGTGACATTTACCACCAAGGCTAGTTTAGGTTCTCTCTGCAAGATGCTGACCAAGCGGGTAAAATCCAAAGCATTTGACATTGTAATAATAAATTAACACCTACATTCGAATATATCTGGACCGGGACTGTTTCTTCGCAGTATTATCCATAACGTACCCAAGCACTATTTACTGCCCGATTATGGTGGTACTGTAATAGTAATGACTAGCGAATGTTCCGCGGCAATTGTCCTGGTAAACAGGATCAGTCCATTAAGATAGGACAACGGTGTTGTACAAGACCATCATTTTCAGGATTTATGAGAAAGTTGATATTTTTAAAGCAGATCATAGAGCCCCGAACTAGAAAGGCCGGAAGTGTTGTCTGACAATACTACCTCCTCCAGCTCATCCAATATGAACCGAAACGTTTGGCGATGTGCTTTTTCTTTTCCGCATACAGTTTCTCGCCCAGAAACCGCGCCTGGTGTTGCAGCCTGGTGCGGCGTTCGACGATGAGTGTGAATATCCGTTCCAGGTCCTCATCGTCCTCAAAGCGCTGAGATTCCTTCTCCAAGGTTTCCTTCAACACCGCCAGGTCGTGGTCGTCGCCGAGAAGATCGGCAAGATCGTCTGCGGTTTTACGATGAACCTTGAGCATTTCGGGCCAGATTTCGCGGAGCAGCCGGCAGTGATACCAATGGTATTTGACTCGCTTGCGCCATTCGTGGAAATTCTTCGCCGATGGTTTTTGGTACGCTTTGGAAAAAGCCTTACTACCGCGCTTATAGGTTTTCATAAGGCCGTCGGCTATGGCATCGAAACCTTCTGCGGTAATCTTCCAGGCTTTGACACGGCCACGGGCCTCAACCATCCGGGCACGAAACTTTTTAAGTCTGTCCTCCAGTTCAACTGTGTTGTCGGCAATTGCTCTGCGTCTGTCGATGAGGTGCCGGTGGACCGGTTCGAAATGGGCGATGTCTGTCTGGTTTTTATAATGCTCGGCCAGATCATCGAAGCACTCGATGATAGACTGCGCGTCACGCACCGAGGAGAGTTCCTCGGCAGCATCACGAAAAAATCCGTTTTCTTTCTTATAATCCGGGAAGGCCGGACGAATGAGGCGAATGAGACCGCGCAGCTTTTTGCAGCGCTTTCGCACCTGGTGAACGACCTCGTGGCGGTCGAGTTCTTCATCGTCGATCTCTTCTATGGCCTTGTCGATTTGGTTCTTGGCTATGTCAACGATGCCCGCTTTAACAGTTTTTTTTCTCCTGAAATGATATGCCATATCTTACCAATCTCCCGTTGTTGTACCTTGTCGATGACCTTTAGTATTGTATCAAGACCCAGAGTACGCCTTCAGAAGGCGCTTTATAGAGGCTTTCACAGGACAAACCAGCATCACGTGCCATTTGAGCCATACCCAGGGCCATCTTCAAATTGTCATTGAGAGTTCTGAGCCGACTGCTGTCCGGCGCCTTGTGCCGGAACCAGTATCAGGTCGAATGCCGCTTCTGATTTCTCTTCCTCCGGATAATGCTGGGTGATCAGGGTGTTATATCCAGGAGCCGCCACTCGGATATGGATATGCGGCGGTCGAAACGAATAGCCTGAAGGCCGGACAGTTTGGAGTCGGTACTGTCCAGAGGTATCCGTCACAAGCGTGGCACGGTAGGCGTCTGCGTATGTCCCATCCGGTCCGGCTTGCCATGCCTCGATCCGTGCTTCGGGAATGATAATCTACATCAGTGCCGCCAACAGAATAATTGCAAGAAGAAGTTTCATTTTCTACCTCCAGTTTCTCAGAAAAACTCGGCAAGCATGTCTTCCATGCAGATCGGAGGGTCGGTTTTCCCGAGGGGATAAAAAGAGACGAAAAAAGACCTGCTTCAGAAAATAATTTAAGGAGTGTTTATGTTTCTGTCATCACAACACAGAATTGGATATCATCAGGAAGAAGGTTAACTTCTTATTATAACTTTCGGAACTATATTCGTGCTGTATTCCCCTGCAGCGGCCCAGCACGTTCACCCCGAAAAATATTATTAGGAAATGTGGTGTAGTGAACAATCTAGAATAACAGAGGTCTTGCAGTCAGATCGCACCCGATGCGACTGTCTCACTCAAACTCACGTTATCGAGTTTGAATGTGGCCCAAAGTGGGCTGAGTCTCTCGGTCAGTCGTTGTATTACAGTATTCAGACCGGTAAAAAGGCCGAAATCGTTTTGATTTTAGAAAAACCAAGCGAATACAAGTACTGGAGACGAATAAGCACCGTAATTACCTATAATAACTTAAAAATAGATCCATTGCAAATTACTCTGTGGGGACTCAAAATGACAACAAATAAAATTGTTGACACATAGTATTACCGTATTACTCTGCTATTTGTCAGATTAACAAGTATTAATGAGGTCATAATGGAAACAACAATAACAAGTAAACTCACTACTAAAAGTCAAGCAACTATCCCCGGAAAAATTAGAAAATATCTAGGGATTAAGCCTGGTGATTCTGTAGCGTTTGAGGTAGACGAAAACAACAAGGTGTTTATTCGTAAGGCAACATCAATTGATTTCGAGTTCGCACAAGCTCTTGAAGGTACATTGTCGGAATGGACTTCTAAGAATGATGAAGAGGCATACCGTGACCTATAAACTCTTTGATGTTGTGGTTGTGCCTTTCCCTTTTACGGATCAAAACACCGACAAAAAACGTCCGGCACTTGTCCTGTCAGACTTCGCCACTTTTAACGATGTCACCGAAAACTGCGTATTGGCAATGATTACCAGTTCAAAAAATTCACCGTGGCCACTAGATACAAATATCGGAAGTATTCAAAAAGCTGGTTTACCTGCACCATCTTTAGTGAGGATGAAACTTTTTACGTTAGATAGTCGCCTGATACTCAAAAAATTAGGAGGTCTTTCTAGCAAAGACCAAGAAGCTGTAAGGGATAATTTGAAAAAATTAATGTCTCTTGATGATTCAAAATGACAATAAATGATTTTTGAAAATCATCAATAACCTTTATTTTGATTCAACATATCGGGAATTATGGGAAAGAAAAAAAGACAAGAATTTCTATCAGACTTATTTGAATATACAGAAACGAAAGAATTTGAAGAAATGATGATAGATTATTGTAGGAAAAAAGGAATCGACATCAGCGATATTTTTCACGAGGGCTGTCGTGCAGGGTTCTTCTTGGCAATGAGCATGCATTTTTCTTCAAAGAACAAAAAAACCAGTGATTTTTTAAAAAAATGGGTCAAAGAAATGGCCTTAGCCAATGACCGAAAAGTTAAATCAAATTAGCGAGATTGATATCTTTTATTGTGAAAGTTGGGGGCCAATCCAGCAAGCGGTACCGGAGCAGGTGGTGAAAAAGTACGCTTTAGTCGAAAGAACCGTTATTTTTTTTGAGTTGGCCAGGTGATACTGCATATGGAATTCGACTGCTCGTGAAACGTTCATGGTGCACCTCCTGTAAATTTTAAAAATAGCGGGAATGGGTTAGTCCATAAGCCCCAAAAGACAGGCCGAGGACTCATTGTAATCAAATCTCGAATAGGAGGAGGTTGATGAGAAAAGCCAACTCTGTGATGACAATAAGCACACATTAGATTATTGTATAAGTCATGAAGCAGATGAATTGGAATGCTGAAAAAAACCAGTGGTTGATGAGTGAGAGGGGCGTATCTTTTGAAGATGTGTTGTTCGCACTCCAATCCGAACGGTTGCTTGACGATTTGGTGCATCCAAACAAAAATAAATATCCAAATCAACGCATGTTGGTGGTGGAAATTGATGCATATGCTTGGCTGGTTCCTTATGTTGAAAACGAGGACGAGATCTTTCTGAAAAGTATTATCCCCAGCAGGAAGGCCACGAAACATTATTTAAAGGGGGGTGTATGACTACTAATAAAAAGAATCGAGAAGATCAAGAGTTGCTGGAGGCCTTTGAAGCAGATGAATTTGAATCTGATTTAACGGAAGAGCGGCGATTTCAGCTTGCGAAGTTTGCCAAGGAAACGATCAAGAAGGATAAACGCATTAATATTCGGATATCAAGACGTGACCTGGAAGCTCTTCAGCGTCGAGCCCTAGAAGAAGGTCTACCTTATCAGTCACTTGTGTCCAGTGTATTGCACAAATATGTTTCTGGTGGTCTTAAAGATATTACTGCCCAAAAAGCAATATCGCGGACAAACCGTTGATTATTTTCCAGGATTTGGCTGAGCACCCCCCGAAGATGTTGCGGCGATCACCGCCTTCCCGGTCTCTCCGGAGGCAGACTGGATCACAGGCCAGATCTTCGGTGTCGACGGCGGTCGTTCAACATTGCGAACTAAAGGCTGAAGGGGTTCCATGTGAAAACCAAACAGCGGCAGCAGATCACCGAGCAAGCCGAACAGTTTCTGGCTCGGCTGGAAAGCCGATAGAATTCATGACGGCAAGAGATCCTCGCTTGTGCGGCCACCATTGATGAATGGCGCTAAGGAACAATGGCTGCGGCATGGACCCAGATACCGTATCTTTAGAAGATCAACAATTGTTTTAACTTCTTTTGTTACTTAGCCATCCGAAGATTTAGGTTTTTACGAGTTTATCAATACTGCTATTGCGACTTTTAAAAATCTCCTATCAGTCACCGCTTCATTCGGGTATGATGTGCAGAAAAATCTTCATTTTTAAGGCTACTGAAAATATGAGACAACAGTATATTTATCGATTCATCACCCTCGTTTTTATGTCTTTATTGCTGCTTGTTTGGGGGTGTTCGGAAAATCCCCTTATCTTCCAAATACGCTTTCCAGCAGTATCGGGATTGCAACAGAACGATTTTGTTTATTTTGACAAAAATGAAATTGGGCAGGTGAAAAAGGTCTTCTATACCAAGCAGGGTGACTACCTGATCGAAGTGGAGATCGCACCGGGATTTAAGAATACGACTACGGAGAATTCACGATTTTATATCGAGCACTCCCCTGTTAATGAACTGAACATGGCAGTGATTGTCGAACAGCAACGACCGGATGGCGTCGTCCTGCAAAACGGCACCGTTGTCCAGGGAAGTTTAAGAAACGGATATTTTTCAGAGATTTTGAGTGACTTGCAGGAAAAAGCGGGGGTGGCCCAGAACGAGCTGAATAAGACCTTGAAGGCACTAAAAAGGTCTCTTGACACAACATCCGAGAAGCTGGACAGACAACTGGAAGTAACACTCGATGATCTCTCCGTTCAGTTCAATTCATTTGCCGATGAACTTGCCAAGGTACCGGACAGTCAGGAAGTAAAGCGGTTGGAAGAGAGTTTTAAGCAGTTTGCCGATGAGTTTCAAAAAGCTCAAAAAGACATTCAGGATCACCTTCGTAATGAGATAATACCCCAGTTTCGCATTGAATTGGAACGGCTCCGGAAACAGTTGAAAAAAGAGGAGCGCGAAGAAGAACTCGAAAAAATAGACCAGCAGGTTAAAGAATTCTATACAGTCTAGCTACAAAATCCTTCAATAGCCAGCCACTGATCTTCAGCTGCTTTCCTTACGTATTCTTTGCACGATACAGCAGAGGTTTATAAACCAAGAAATACCCGAGATTCATCGTTGTGGCAGCTTCTTGATGAACATTTCGACGAGTTGTTGTTGCCACAATGGAATTTGGTGGAAGAACCAGTGTGAATCGGTGGCGGAAGAAGTCAAACGGAGGGCTTGACACACGGTTGTCGGTTTGGAGGATAAAACCTTGCAAGATCGGGGTGAAACAACAACGACGACGAAGTCGTAATTGGTGCGGTTCCAGTCACGGAACCGATTTTCTAGGGCTGCGGTAAAAAACAAGTACTTATCACCTGGCCGGCTTGGGCATCGGTTTTTGTCACAACATACTTTCGCAGCAGAAGAAGGAGCGGGCGGAATCAAGCAACCAAAGGTGCGTGGCACGCCCACCGAGCGAGAGAGGAATGTATTGGTGTCGTAGAACACTCGGCCCTCACTGGCGGTTGAGGCGCTGGTTGAGTTTCTGAAATCATCCTGGATTTTGCAGTTGGACGGGCGCTGTGTGCGTTTGGCGAAATGCCGGGCAAGGCGCTCGATAGTCGAATGGAGTCTATTTTGGTTGAAAAGGATGTAGTGAACGAGAAAAACATCGAAACCGTCGAGGGTTTTGAGCCCGCGTTGCTTGAAAGGGTGTTACAGTCGGTCAGAGAAGGTGATGCCAAGGCGCTTGCAGAGTTGCTTGAGCCTGTACACTCGGCCGACCTCGCAGATCTTCTGGAGCAACTCGACACTGAAACTCGGCAGACGCTGCTGGCCCTGTATGCGCCAGAGATCGACGGGGATCTCCTTTCCGAGGCTGATGAATCGGTTCGCGAGGATATTCTCGAGGCGATGCAGCCTGAGCAACTGGCCGAAGTGGTTCGCGAATTAGAGTCGGACGAGCTGGTCGACATCATCGAGGATCTCGAAGAAGGCCGGCAAAATTTCATTCTTGATTCACTGGATGCCGAAGATCGGCAGGCGGTAACGAGTGCCTTGTCGTGGCCGGAAGGATCAGCCGGACGCCTGATGCAGTCCGAGCTCGTGTCAGTGCCGCAGAGCTGGAACGTGGGCCAGGCCATCGACTTTCTGCGTGCCAGCGAATGGTTGCCGGATCAGTTTTATCATTTGATTCTCATTGACGAATCCTCGCACCCGACCGGTTATGTCACGCTCGGACGTGCTATGTCGGCCAAGCGGAACACACCGTTGACCGAGATTGTTGAAGACAGCTACCGGTCAGTTGATGCCGAGGAGGATGAGGGTGAGGTTGCGCGTCTGTTCAACAAATACCACCTCATCTCCATGGCAGTGGTTGACCGCGATGGAAAGCTGGTGGGCGTGATTACCATTGACGATGCAATGGAGGTGCTGGACGAGGAGGCCGAGGAGGATATTCTGCGTCTGGCCGGAGTGAGCGAGGAAAGCTCATTGAGCGACCGCATCTGGACAACCACCAAGGGTCGCTTCGTCTGGTTGTTCGTCAATCTGTTCACTGCCATCATGGCGTCCTCGGTGATTTCCATGTTCTCCGATGAAATCGACGCCATGGTGGCACTCGCCGTGCTCATGCCGATTGTGGCCTCGATGGGCGGCAATGCCGGCACCCAGTCGATGACCGTGGCAGTGCGTGCCCTCGCCACGCGCGAGTTGACATCGCAGAACGCCACGCGTGTGCTGTGGCGTGAGGTGACTGTTGGCGTGATAAACGGTACTGCCTTCGGGGTGATCATGTCGGCGGTGGCGGCATTCTGGTTTGGTGTACCCTTGCTTGCGCTGGTGATTGCGGTTGCCATGGTGGTGACGATGGCGTCTGCTGCGTTTGCCGGCATCCTGTTGCCGATTGTGCTGGAGAAGCTTGGTATTGACCCGGCTCTTGCCTCCGGCCCGTTTGTAACCACAGTGACAGACGTCGTAGGATTTTTTGCCTTTCTCGGGCTGGCCTCCGTTGTTCTGCTGTGAGTGACGTGCTGTTGTCAGTACCAATAAATAACAAAATACCGCTTTAAAACGGCTGATTATTC
>CAYPPR010000052.1:0-28660 GCA_964412665.1 uncultured Desulfopila sp. | reverse complement strand
CGGCCATGTTCGGCCCGGTGATAATGAGAACTTCATCGCTGGTCTGGTCGAGATGGACATCATTGGGTACGAATTTCCCCGCCGGCAGGGTTCTCTCAATGACCGGATGCCTGCCTTCGACAATCTGAATCTCGTCACCGTCGTTCATCTCCGGCCGACGATAATTAAACTTATGGGCAATTTCGCTATTGGCGGCAAGAAAGTCAATCTGGGCGAGCAGTTGGGCGGTTTTCAGCAACCGACTACTGTTGGCCGCCAGTTGAGATCGAATGTCGAGAAAGAGGTGGTATTCGAGCTCGACTCTTCTCTCCTCGGCGCCAAGCACTTTATTTTCAAAATCCTTCAACTCCGGCGTAATAAATCGTTCGGCATTGACCAGGGTCTGCTTCCTGATATAGCTGTCCGGGACCTTGTCGGCCTGCAATTTGCTCACTTCAATGAAATAGCCGAAGACCTTATTGAAACCGATTTTTAGTTTGCCAATCCCGGTTGCCGCCCGTTCCTGACTCTCAAGATTGAGGATAAGCTGTTTGCCGTCGCGCAGGATATGGACCAGCTCGTCCAGTTCGTCGTTGTAACCGCTTTTAATCAGATGGCCGTCGCGCAAAGTGACAGGGGCCTCATCATGTACCGATTTTTCCAGTAATTCATGAAGGTCGGTGAGCAGATCGAATTGCTGACGGATATCGATAAGTTTTTGCGTGTTGCATTGTTCCAGCAACAAGAGAATGGCGGGCAATGAGGCGAGCGATTTTTTCATGGCCAGCATATCCCGACCGTTGCCGGAACCGAGTATCATACGGCTGTTGAGTCTTTCGAGGTCATACACCTGTTCGAGCAGGGTGCGTAATTCTTTGCGTAGCGTGCTGTTGTTGAAAAAGAAGGTGACCGCGTCCAGTCGGTCGATGATGCGCTTTTTGTCCTGCAGGGGAAAAAGCAGGTTATGCTTGAGCAGCCTGGCGCCCATCGGCGTGCAGGTATGATCGAGTATAGACAGCAGCGAGCCCTGCCGTTGTCCCCCGACGATGGTCTGCGTCAGTTCCAGATTTCGCCTGGAGGAATCATCGATATGCAGGATGGCATTGGTATCCAGAGGTGACAGCTTCTCGATATGGTCAATGGCGGTTTTCTGTGTCTCGCGGATATAGTCCAGTAAAGTGCCGGCGGCGGTGATGCCGCAGGTAAACCGGCCGCAGCCAAAACCATCTAAAGTGACGACGCCGAAGTGGTCAAAGAGGAGCTCTTCTGCCGCTTCGGGGTGGTATGCCGCACTGTCACGTTCGGTGATGCAGACGCCGGGGAGTAAGGCGCTGATATGGCCGAGGAGGCCACTCAGCGACGGCCTCTCCTGCACAGCTATCAGCAGTTCCGACGGCATGAGGCGAGTCAGCTGGTCGAGAATGACCTCGCCGCCGTCGCTCTTGTCCGGATATTCACCAACGAGAAATTCACCGGTGCTGACATCGAGAAAACTGGCGCCATACAATCTTTGCCCCCCACTTTCTTTTACTACCAGCGAGCAGATATAATTATTACTTTTATCGTCGAGGAGCAAATCATCGGTAATCACGCCGGGGGAAACGATGCGGACTACCTCTCTTTTAACAATACCTTTGGCCTCCGCCGGGTTTTCCGTCTGCTCACAGATAGCTACACGACGTCCGGCCTTGATGAGTTTGGCCAGATAGGTGGGCGCGGCGTGGTAGGGGATACCGCACATCGGCACCTGGACGGCGTCGCTCTTTTTATTTCGTGAGGTGAGGGTGATACCGAGTATTTTTGATGCGACAATGGCATCATCGAAAAACATCTCGTAAAAATCGCCCATGCGGTAGAAAAGTATCGTGTCTTCATGCTGCCCCTTAATCTCGAGGTACTGTTGCAGCATGGGAGTCAGTTGTGTCATTATTGTTGATCGTTGTGTTGATGAAGGACGGAAAAAGCAGGTAATAATCTATCGAAAGTGGCGTCGATGTGTTCCGGAATGGTTCTCATCACCGCAATTACACAGTATGAATGGAAGCATTCAGACCGTTGGCGTCGATATTTAACAGCGCATAGGTGCCGGCGGCGCCATGGCGTCCCGTGCCTGAAAAACTCCCGGGATTGATCAACAGGGTATTGCCGAATTTACGGCAGACCGCCTCATGGGTGTGACCGAATATTATGCAGTCGGCCGCGGGAAACTGCTCGAAGACTCTTTCCTCAATATTGTGCCGTGGGCCAGCGCCATGGGTGATACCGATGGAGTAGCCGTCAAGAACAATCTGCTTTGTCTCCGGCAAGGCCTGCCTGGTGTGCCTGTTACACATATTACCGCAGACTGCATGAATGTCCTTGCCCTTGAAAGCTTGCAGGATAGAAATATCAACAAGATCCCCGGCATGAATAATCGTGTCGCATCCGGCGAAGGCCACGGCACATTGTCTCATAAGGGGTTCACTGTTTGCCTGGAGATGGGTATCGGAAAGAATACCTACACGAATCATTGTTGCTTCTCCTTGTTTTGCTCATGTTAGATCATTCATTATACATGGCACCGCAATGTGCGCATTGAAAAAAACTCATTTTTAACAGTTGCGAAATAAAACCAAAGACAGGTATATTGTCATGTTTTAGACAGCGTGTTGTTTATTTCCGTGACTCCGGCCCAATCCCAATTGATGCGCCGGTAAGAAAGAGTTTCGCAGGAGGCGATGGCGGAGAACGAATTTTATCCGGCCATCTCCTTTCACAATAAGAATATATGGAGAAGTACGATGCTTAGTGCCTCTGATTTACGAAAAGGTCTTAAAGTACAAATAGATGGGAATCCTTATATAGTTACTGATTTTGAGTTCTCAAAACCCGGCAAGGGACAGGCACTCTATCGAACGAAAATGAGAAATATGATCTCCGGCAATCAACTCGTCAAGACATATCGTTCCAACGATAAATTCGAGAAAGCCGAGCTTGATGAAAAAAAGATGCAGTTTCTCTACAGTCAGGGCGAAGAATACCATTTTATGGATACGGAAAATTACGAACAGCTTTTTTTGACCAAAGAACAACTTGGTGAAAACGTCAATTTTCTCATCGATAATATGGAAGTCGAGGTGCTGTTTTATGACAGTCAGCCAATTGACGTCACTTTGCCGATCTTTGTCAATCTGGAGGTGACCAGAGCAGATCCCTGGGCCAAAGGCGATACCTCGGGTAATGATACAAAGCCGGTCACCGTACAGACCGGTTATGAGCTGCAGGTACCGCCTTTTGTTGAAGAAGGGGACAAGATTCAGATCGATACCCGAACGGGGCAGTATGTCACCCGGGTAAAAGAGTAATATCGCATGCTCGATAGTAATGGGCTGCACCTGCGTGCAGCCTTTTTTCGTTGTATCAGGTCGTTTTTTTATCAACAGGGATTTCTCGAAGTCGATACCCCTCTCCGCCAGCCGGTATATCTGCCGGAAAGCAATATAGTGCCGCTCGCATCGGAACAAGAGTATTTGCAGACGTCTCCCGAACTGTGCATGAAACGATTGCTCGCCGCGGGCAACAATAAAATAATGCAAATCTGTCCCTGCTTTCGCAGGGAAGAACGAGGACGGCTGCATCTGGAGGAATTCCAGATGCTCGAGTGGTATCGAACCGGGGCTGATTATCACCAACTGATGCATGACTGTGAAGAGCTGTTACGATTTCTCGTGGACAACCTGTCAACGCAACAGCTACCTGGCGGTTCCGTGGGCCGGCAATTATTTTCCGGCGTTACTCTGGGTGCCGGGTGGCAGCGCATAACGGTTGACGAGGCGTTTTGCCGATACAGTCCTATTTCAGTAGAGCAGGCACTTCAAGAAGATCGGTTTGATGACATCCTGGTCGAGTGTATTGAACCCCATCTGGGCAAGGATGCTCCGGTATTCCTCTGTGACTATCCGGTACAACTTGGATCCTTGGCAAGAAAACGACAAGACAACCCGGCAGTTGCTGAACGGTTTGAGCTGTATATACATGGGGTGGAGTTGGCCAACGGCTTTTCCGAACTGACCGATGCCGAGGAGCAACGGAAGAGATTTATCGATGAAATAGCAACGATCAAAGGAAATACCGGCCGCGAGGCAGCCATGCCAGAGCGGTTCCTTAACGATCTTGGGCAATTAGACACCGCCGCCGGAATTGCCATGGGGCTTGATCGGCTGTTCATGGTGGCTATGAACCGTCAACACATTGCCAACATCGTCACCTTTTCACCGGAAGATTTTTAATAAAGGGTGAGGACGAGCTACCCGTCGAAATAATGGACAAAATGGTATATAGTATTATTGAAATGCGAAAAAACTAAGTGTATTACTCCAAAAAATGATACACTGGAGAAAATCTCCTTGATTCTTTAAATTTAACATAACTCTTTGAGTATTTTCCTATGGATATAAAACAACGCCAACTGGTAAATAAATATCTCGATCTGTTCTTCAGGCGAAAGATATTCATTATCGTCTTGATACTCTTGAGTTTGCCTGTTGGCCTGGCTGTGTATCTCACCACTCCCAAGGTCTATGAATCGTCAAGCTTGCTCAGTTATCAACAGCAGAAGATAAGTCCCAACAAACTGTCACCGGATTTTCAGTCAAATCTCCGTGATATTGTCAATACTCTCACTCAGATTGTTACCAGCCGAACCAATTTGGAAAAAATCATTATGGACTTGGACCTCTATTCCGGTGCACGTGAAAAATTGCCGATAGAGGATGTTATCGAAATGTTCAGGGAAAAGATTGTGATAAAACCCTCGAATCGTGGAAATGTTTTCACGATATCCTATTCCGGCGGTCAGCCGGAAAAAGTTGTCAGGGTAACTAATGCAATCGCCGCAAAATTTATTGAGGAGAATCTGAAATATCGTCAGGAACGAGCAATTGACACTACCTCGTATGCAAATCAGGAATTGCAGGCAGCCAAAAAAGTCATGGATGCCCAAGAAAACGCCATGCGGGATTATAAATTGAAAAATTATGATGAAATGCCTGACCTTCGGGAGATGAATATGGCCAGGCTGACCTCTCTTCAGGAGCAATACCAGGGGAAGCAAAACAGTATTCAAGATCTGGAACGGACGCTTGTCCTTATTCAAGATCAAATGAACGACTTCTACACATTGGCACAACGAACGACGGGAGGTCCTACCGAGGCTGTTGGGTCGAACGCCTTTCAGCGTTTGGCGCAATTACGTTCGGCTCTGGAGAGATTGTTATTGAAGTATACCGAAAAACATCCGGAGATTATAAGGGTTCGTAAACTTATAGCTAAACTGGAAGTAGAAGTACAAAGCCAAGGCGATGTCGGTTCGACGGATATTTCGACAGGGCAGCCAACTCGGACACTGGATACATCCTACGGGCGGACATTGCTGCAGCTGGAGAGCCGGCGCAAAGATATTCAACGTAATATTGCAAACATTGAAAACGAGAAAACTCAGCTGAAAGAAAAAATCGAGCAGTATGAAGAATGGGTAGCCGCCGCTCCGGTAAGAGAAGCCGAATGGTCTTCCCTGACGCGGGAATATGGTCAACTGAAAAAGCATTATGACTATCTCGTGTCCCAGAATCTTGCCGCACAATCAATGCTCAATCTTGAAGAGCAACAGAAAGGCAGTCAATTCAAAATCGAAGATCCCGGTCGATTTCCAGGGAAACCGATTAAACCAGACTTTCTCAAGATTATGGCCATGAGTGTCCTGGCAGGGCTTGGTCTGGGAATTGGCGGGATACTGTTATTAGATGTATTTGACGCGTCGTTTCGCGATCCGGAAACACTCGAATCAAGTCTTGGGGTACCACTGCTTATCACTATTCCGTATATTGAAACCGAAGCTGAAGTCAAAAGAAAAAAATGGGTACTGGCTTTCAAAGCGATCCTGCTTACATCGGGAAGTGGGCTCGTTGTTGCACTGTTTGCTCTGGTGTGGGTTCGAGGATATATCGTTTTATAGCAATGGAATATTTGTAACGGCATCTTTGTAATGGACATCTTTGCTGCGTAAAAAAATCACAAGCTGGAGTAAAAAGAGAAGATGGGAAAGACCTCCAAAATGCTGAGCAAAGCAGGTTACGGCCTGGATGAGCAGCAGCAGACAGCGCCGGAGACGCGATCAGTCGAAGCGGAAAGTTCTGTTGCAGATAGTCCTGTTCTGCCGGGTTCTGTTACGGAAGCGGAAGAAAGAATTGAGGGAGACAGGTCCGCCGAAAAGACAGTGATTTCGTCGCAGAGTGTCGAATTGGCAAAGATACCTTCTCCCGAGTGGGATGAACGGCTGACCAAGGTTGTCGGTTTTACCACGAGAACCGCCGAGTCTTTTCGTGTCCTGCGCTCAAAAATATTGCTGCCCCATGATGGTGCGCCTCCACCTCGAACCATCATGGTAACTTCTGCTCTTCCCCGTGAAGGGAAAAGTTTTGTCTCGGCCAATCTCGGCATTGCCCTTGCCCAAGGAATGGACCAGCATGCTCTGCTGGTTGACTGCGATCTTCGTGCACCTGCCCTGGCACAGCTCTTTGGCCTCTCATCGGATCGAGGACTTGCTGAATACCTGCATGACGGTGTGGATCTCGGCTCTCTTCTCCTGAAAACGTCCATGGAGAAGTTATCAATTCTCCCCAGCGGGTCACCACCGGCAAATCCGGCAGAGCTCCTGGGCTCATCCCGTATGCAAAACCTGGTAGAGGAGCTGGCGAGCCGTTATCCGGACAGGTATGTGATTTTTGATACCCCGCCACTGGAGATCGCCTCCGAATCGCACGTGCTCTCTCAGGCCGTGGACGGGGTGGTGCTGGTCGTCAGAGAAGGGGTTTCCAGTAAGGCTCTGATTGAAAAATTCGTCTCGGATATCGGCAAGGATAAAATTATCGGGGTGATCTTCAATGGGCATAAAACCAACTTCATTTCAACCAGATTAGTCGACAAAAGCCACTACTATTACGGCAACTATTATGATGGTAAAAAAAAATAGAGATAGCCAAGCCTCGTGCTCGCTACCACGCTTCACCGCTCGTTCCCACGCTCCAGCATGGGAACGGTAGCCTGACGCGTCAGCGTCATCGACTATTTTTTCTTCCTCGGCCCAAACTTTCCGGGCCCGACAATTTTCCTCTGGACACCTCTTTCCAGGATTTTTCGCTGCAGTTGCCTGTCCGACTGATTGCGTGGCACGGGCAGCGGTTCCTTTGATCCCGGCTTCAGGCCGGTGACATACATAGCCGTGGAAAGGGTGCCGGGGGTAGGGGTAAAATCCTGTGATTTGCGTATCTGCAGTCCCAGCTTGAGCATATCCCGTGCCAGTTTTTCTGCATGCCGTGGTGTCGAACCCGGATGAGCGGTGATAACATACGGCGTGAATTCGATATTTTTTTTGCCTAATTCCCTGCCTATTTTCCGGCATTCGGCGATGAATTTTTGCAGCAGGGCATGGGGTTCCTTGTGCATGAGGCAGAGTAATTCGTCGTCAGTATGCTCCGGAGCGATTTTCAACGATCCCGGAGTATGGGCCTGCAGAATCTTTTTCAGCAGCCTGGGCGTGCGCAGAAGGAGTTCCATACGCAGCCCGGAAGAAATGAAGACATTCTTCACGCCGTCAATGGCGGCGACGTCGTCGAGCAGATGCAGAAACAGGTCTTCGTCTATCTGTAGATGTGTACAGATCTTCGGATAAAGACAGTCGCGTTTTTTGCAGGATCCTATGGCGCAGTGTGTGCCGTAGAGATTGGCGGTTGGTCCACCCAGATCACTGATGGTGCCGGTAAAATCATCCATGTGCGAGATATGCCGGCATTCTTTTTCGATCGATTCCCTGTTGCGGGAGACGATAGCGGGTCCCTGATGTCTGGTAATAGCGCAGAAGGAGCAGTTTCCGGAACAGCCGCGAACGATGGTCACTGAATCCTTGATCATGCGGAAGGCCGGGATCGCATCATAGTGCGGATGGGGCCGCCTGGTGTAGGGCAGGCTATACAGTGCATCGAGTTCGTCCGGGGCGAGAGGTTTCGGCGCAGGATGCTGGACCACCCAATGGCTTTGTTGCCGCTGCAGGATAATGCGTGCGGAAGAGGCCCGCGAGTGCTTGTCGATTTCCGTTTCGGCCAGAAGAAAGTCCTCAGTGTGTGTTTGAATTGTATCCCAAGAGGGCAGCACGAGAAATTTTTGTGAGCTCTTTATTCCCATATCAGGGCAATCTGCGGTAAATTGTGCGGGAAACTGCTCCTGCAGTTCCTTGTCGGTCATCCTTTGGCAGGTCCCGGCAATAAACGAAAGCGGCCTCTTCGCAGCGCATCGCCTAGCTATCTCAATAAGAGCTTTTTCCCCCATGCCATAGACGAGCAGATCGGCTTTGGCGTCGGTCAGAAAGGAGGAGCGAAGTTTTTCCTGTTTGAAGTCATAGTGGACAAATCGCCTGAGTGAGGCCTCGATGCCGCCGAGGACGATCGGGGTGTCGCGAAAAGCTGAACGGGCAAGGCTGGTATAGATGAGACAGGCCCGATCAGGTCGTCTCCGTGTCGTCTTGAGTCGTTCGGTGCCCCGCCATGGATTGCCGTTCGGCGAGTAGGCGTCGGTGTCGCGCACCTTGCCGTTGCCGCTGTAATTGGCGACGATAGAGTCAAGGTTGCCGGCGGTAATACCGCAAAACAATCTCGGAGTTGGAAATGTTTTGAAATCCTCGGCCGAGTCAAAACGCGGCTGGGAGAGTATCGCTACTTGAAAGCCATGGCTCTCCAGTAATCTGCCGATAAGCGCCACGCCAAAGGAAGGGTGGTCGATATAGGCATCGCCGGTGATGAGCAGGATGTCGATATGGGACCAGCCACGCTGCCTGCACTCCTCCCAGGAGATTGGCAGTGGACGAGCGCGGCTGGAGGATTTTTGCATAAGAGTTTTTATGACGTCGGTTTTTATGACGCTATTACTCTTTTATCGGGATGTATTTTGTCAAGGGGCAATTGTCGCAACCTGCCTCCGGCAGATCGGTTCCTTTGTGGATTCGATCAACCAGGGCGGCAACCGCGGCTTTACTGTCGGCATACATGTGTTCCTTGCCGATCTCCTCGATCAGTCCTGTTCGTTCCATGACATTTAACACCTGTCCTTTTACGCCGCACATGGCAAAACCGAGCTTGGCACTCCTTACCCGCTTGCAGAGCATTTCCAGTGCTTCCTCGCCGGATGCGTCCATATCGTTTATTCCCCGGGCATCGAGCAGGATATAACGAAGGTCGGGTTGCTCGGTGCGGAATTTGGCGACCTGCTCATCAAGATAACTGGCGTTGGCAAAAAAGAGTGCACCGTCAAAGCGGACAACGGAAATATGCCGACAGCCCTTCAGGCGGTAGTGTTCGGCACTTGTCAGGACGTTTTCCTCATTCATCGACAGCCGTGCCACGACCGGCCGCATGGACTTGTAAAGAAAAACAATCATTGACAGCGCAACACCAACCATAATCCCTTTGTCCAGGTGCGGTGCAAAATAGAGGGTCACCAGAAAACTGAGTACGGATATGACTCCGTCATACCATTGCGCCTTCCAGGAATGGACAAACCCCTTGATGTTGACCAGGCCGATGACTGCCATCATGATAACCGCAGCCAGTACGGCTTGGGGCAAATGGTAGAGCAGCGGGGTAAAAAAGAGCAAGGTAATGACCACCATCACCGAGGTGACCACCGATGAGATTCCGGTCACGGCGCCGGCCTGGAGGTTGACCGCCGAGCGAGAAAAAGAACCGGATACCGAATAACTCGAGCCGATTGAACCGCAAATATTTGCCAGACCCTGACCGATGAGCTCCTGGTTTGGGTCGAGTTTCTGACCGGTTTTTGCTGCCATGGCTTTGGCGATGGCGATAGCTTCCATAAAGCCGAGCAGGGAAATGATAATGGCTGTGGGAAGAAGTTTCATGAAGGATTTTGCGTCAAGCTCCGGGACGGTAAATTGGGGCAGACCCTCGGGAATTTTCCCGACGACAGCGCCTCCCCCCATAACCGGCAGGTTCTCCAGCTCGAACGGAGAATTGCCGACCTTCAACCGCCAGACATTGCCGTCAGTCTCCATTCCTTGAGGGATTGAATCCCTCGGGTAAAGGTTGAGGGTATCGTTGTCGTGAACACCGGCAAATTTAATGGACCGCAGCTCGGTGCGAAGCAGATGGCTGTTATGCTTGGCTTCATTGATTTTAAGGGCGAGGAGTTCTGCCTGGCTTTGCAGTTCTATCAGCTCAATACTTTTGCCATGACCACTTGGTAAGTTCTGCAGCTCTTCGTCTATCTGCACTCCTAGGGCTGTCCGTTCTTCTCCCAGAACATTACTCCTTGTCGCCGAGTGGTTAAATTGAGTAATTTTTTCCGCGACCTCAGGGCTGTGGATGGCGGAGAGAGGAACCCTGGCATCATTATTAAACCCGGTAAAATAGGAAAGAAGGGTAGCAATGGCCACGGCAACGAGCACGTTGGGGATGCGTGGGTTAATTTTCTTCAGTATCGCCATAACGGCAACCGCAAAGACACCGTAGAGCAGTGTCGGCATGTGGGTATAGTCCATTGCCGCCTGGGCGACCCGGACCATCGTCTCATAATGATGACCGGCGCTGTCCACGGACACGCCAAAGAATTTTGAGAACTGGGAAGAGGCGATGATGATCGCGGCGGCGTTGGTAAAACCGTTAACCACCGGATGCGAGAGAAAATTGACAACAAGGCCTAAGCGAAGCACGCCGAGGGAAAACTGAAAAATACCGACGGTCAAGGCCAGGGCTATCGAGTAGGCGATGAACTGCGCTGAACCGGCGGTGGCCAGCGGTTCAAGGGATGCGGCGGACATGAGCGAGACGACAGCGACAGGGCCGGTGGCCAGCTGTCGGCTGGAACCGAAGAGTGCTGCGACCATGGGCGGCAAAAAAGCGGCATACAATCCGTAGTATGCCGGTAATCCGGCAAGCTGGGCGTAGGCCATGGACTGGGGAATGAGTACGAGAGCTACGGTGAGACCGGCAAGGAAATCAATTTTGAACTTGCCGGTATCATAGTCCTTAAACCAGGAAATAAATGGAAAAATTTTTAAAATCATCTTTTTAGCTCCTTTAAAATTATTTAATCTGGGGACATAATACTAAGAAGCGATGGAACATCATTAATTGGTATTATGTCCCCAAATTAAATACAGATTACCTGTCTTTCCAGAACAGCTAATCAAAGCGCTCTTGCAAAGAAAGTCAAGAAAAATGAGAAAAACCAAGATGAGATATACACAAAACTGCCGTGAAATTGCATTTTCACAAAAAGTATGGTTATGAAGAAGGATTGTAATTAAATACTCGGAGGCAGGAGTGACAGGAGGGAAGAAAATGAAATCCGCAGAGGATTGTTTTTGCATATTGCTCGCTGATGACCATGTGTTAATTCGTTATGGTATAAAAAATATCATTAAAATGAGTGATAAACTCCGGGTGGTCGGCGAAGTGAGCAGCGGTGAGGAGATTATGGATTTTCTTGCAGGCACGGCCTCGGAAGTGGATCTGATAATTCTCGATATTTCCATGCCGGGTATCGGCGGGATGGCGGCGGCCAAACTGGTCAAAAGTAAATATCCCCGGATCAAAATACTCATGCTGACCATGCATAAAAACAAACAATACTTTTATAATGCCATGGCGGCCGGAGCCGATGGATATCTTATGAAAGATGATTCAGACCAGGAACTGCTCATTGCCATCGACAAGGTATTGTCCGGAAAAAGCTATATATCGCCGCATATGATCGATGATTTTACAGACGATGTGATAGGCATGTATCGTACTGAAAAGAAAAGTCCGTTCCATGAGCTGACCAAAAGGGAAAAAGAAGTACTGCAGATGGTTGTTGCGGGCTATACCAGTAAAAAGATGGCCGAACATTTACAACTCAGTCAGCGGACCATTGATCATCATCGCTCCAACCTGCTCCGCAAATTCAACAGGAAAAACAGTATCGATCTGGTCAATTATGCTGTCCGTAATGGCTTTGTTTCCGGTGACTAGAGCCTTCGTCTTGATCGCCTATTGTCAAAAAGAAGTAAACGGTAGCGACAGGGAGAAAATAGCGACTGCTTTTTAAATTATTGTCCGTTGTAATAAATATTCCTATCGATAAATGCCTGTGGCCCCCTTGCGTATGTATCTATAATTCGTAGTTAAGATATTTTCTGATTTTTCATAATAGGTATAAATACCTAGTGGGAAGCAGTATTTCTAACAATTGTTTTTTCTGCTGTACCGACTATGAAGAGATGTTTGTTATGTTATCATTTGTGAGTTACTTATTTCTTCAGCGGAAGGGGCAGAGAAAAATGAATAAGGGTGAACTTGTTGCAACAATCGCCGAAGTAGCCGGCATGACCAAGGTTCGGGCTGAGATCGCCCTCAATAAGGTGCTTGCCAATCTCTCCGGTGCCATGGAAAAAGGCGAGCGGGTGACCCTGTCGGGATTTGGCTCTTTTACCGTTGTTGAAAGGGCTGAGCAGAAGGGGCGAAACCCCCAGACCGGGCAGGCTATCGTTATTCCCGCCCACAATGTCGTCAAATTCAAGCCGGGAAAGAACTTGGTCAACAGGGTGAAGTGATTTTGTCGCGTCAGTTATTGAGGAATGCGGTTTAATCGTGCCTTCCAGACAATCAGACCAGAAACCACCATCAATCCACTGAGAAGCTGCCCCATCGTGACGAGATTAAAGAGATAGCCAAGTTGTTGGTCGGGTTCTCGGAAATTTTCCACAACAATTCTCAGGCAGCCGTAGCCAATGAGAAAGAGAGCAATGATACTGCCGTGCGGCCAGTAACGCTTCTGCTGCCATGGCTTTTTGCGCACCGACCAGAGAATGACAAAAAGCACAAAACCCTCAAGAAATGCTTGGTAGAGCTGGGAAGGGTGCCGGGGCAATGGGCCGCCACCGGGGAAGACCATGCCCCAGGGGAGGTCGGTTGCTCGGCCGTAGAGCTCACCGTTGATGAAGTTGCCGATTCTCCCAAGACCCAGGCCGATAGGCAGCGTCGCCGCGTAGATATCGGCGGTTTTCCAGAAATCGATTTTCTTCTTCCGGCAATAGATCCACCCGCCGAGCAAGAGAGCAAGGCAGGCGCCATGAAAAGACATGCCGCCGCTCCAGGTAGCGGGAATCTCCAGCGGATGGGCGAGATAGTAGGAGAAATTGTAAAAAAAGACATAGCCTAATCTCCCGCCAAGCACCACCATGAGGATGAGAACCAGATTAAGGTTTTCAAAGTGGGCAGCCAGCGGCTGGTACTTATATTCCTCAATCTGCCGGCGCACAAGAGTGTAGGTCGCAAGAAATCCGAGGACATACATAAGCCCGTACCAGCGCACATGCAGGGGGCCGAGGCTAAAGATAATCGGGTCGATTTCCGGAAAGAGCATTCTCGCGCATCCTCCTAGTGTTGTCGCTGATTTTTTTTCAGATGCACCTGCAGCACGGAAATAGCCGCCGGCGTTATACCTGAAATGCGTGAGGCCTGGCCAAGAGACAGCGGCTGGATCTTCGTCAGTTTTTCTACCACCTCGTTGGAAAGCCCCGAGAGAGAGCGGTAATCCATATCCTGCGGTAACAACATCGATTCCATTTTTTTAAAGCGGGCAACCTGCTCACTCTGGCGATCAATATAGCCCTTAAATTTCACCTGCAGTTCTATCTCTTCTTTTACCGGACTGGCTTTGAGATTATCTATCACCTCACGCTCCGTGTCAGCCATCGGCAAAGAGGAGAAGGAGTCAATAGACAGTTCGGGACGACGCAGCAGTTCGGCGAGGGTGCATTTTTGTTTGAGATGACTGCTGTTCAGCGCTGTCAGTGCCTCATTCATCAAGGCGCTCGATTTAACAAATACCTTTTCCAGGGAACTGATGCCGTCCCTGATCCATTGCTGCTTCTGCAAAAATCTCGCATGGGCTTCTTCCTCTACCAGGCCCAGTTCGTAGCCGATTGCCGCCAGGCGGCTGTCGGCGTTGTCTTCGCGCAGCAGCAGTCGATACTCCGCCCGGGAGGTAAACAGCCGGTACGGCTCCTTGGTGCCGCAGGTGACCAGATCATCGATCAACACCCCGATATAAGCCTGGGATCGATCGAGAATGAGCGGTTCCTCATCGCGACAATAACGCACCGCGTTGATGCCGGCGATAAGGCCCTGGGCCGCCGCCTCTTCGTAGCCCGAGGTGCCGTTGATCTGCCCGGCAAAAAAGAGTCCCCGCAGCTGTTTCGTCTCAAGCGATGGGTGCAGGCCGAGGGGGTCGATATAATCGTATTCGATGGCATATCCCGGCCGGATGATTTTCGCCTTCTCAAGTCCTTTGATGGAATTGATCATGGCCGTCTGGGTGGCCAGGGGCAGACTGGTCGGCACGCCGTTTGGGTAGACTTCGACGGTATCAAGTCCTTCCGGTTCAAGAAAAATCTGATGCCGGTCTTTTTCCGGAAAACGCATGACCTTGTCTTCGATAGATGGGCAGTATCTGGCTCCGATACCTTTTATAACCCCGGCAAACATCGGCGACTGGCCTATTCCCTGGCGGATTATCGCATGGGTGTTTTCGTTGGTGTAGGTGATATAGCAGGGCAGCTGGGGCAGGGTGTAGCCACCCTTGGCCGAGTAGGAAAAATGGGCCGGCGGGTTGTCGCTGTGCTGGATTTCCAGCTCCGCGTAGTTGATGGTATTCGAGTCGAGACGGGGAACCGTGCCGGTCTTCATGCGGCCGACCTCAAAACCGTGTTCCTTGAACCAGGCGGCAAGGCCCTTTGATGGAGCGTCGCCAAGCCGTCCGGCCGGAAAATTTTTCATGCCGATATGCACCAGACCGTTCAGAAAAGTACCGGTGGCGACAACCACCGCCCGTGTGCGGATATGCTCGTCAAGCGATGTGCATATGCCGCTGATACGGCCTTCATCAACCAGAAGACCGGAAACCACGGTCTGTTTGACCGTCAGGTTTGGCTGATTCTCGATTATCGACTTCATGCGCAGCCGGTAGAGCAGCCGGTCGGCCTGCGCCCGGGATGAGCGAACGGCAGGACCTTTGCTAGTATTCAGGCGACGGAATTGGATGGACGTGGCATCGATATTTCTGGCCATTTCCCCACCAAGGGCATCGATCTCCCGCACGAGGTGACCCTTGGCCAAACCGCCGATGGCCGGATTGCAGGACATTGCCCCAATGGTATCGGCATTGATAACCGTCAGCAGTGTCCTGCAGCCCATTCTCGCCGCGGCAAGGGCCGCCTCACAACCGGCATGCCCGGCCCCGATAACGACTATGTCAAATTCTTCGTTGTTCATGGATTCCTTTTATTTCGACGCTCCAGCGTCCTACTCTTTAGCCCACCAAATCAAAGCCCACCGAGGCGGCGAATCCCGCCGAATAGTAACCCTCTCCCCCACAGCATGAATAATTTTCCCCTCCAGATATCTCTCCAGGGCCAAGGTCTCGGCCTCGGTGATATCGCCGAACATCCAGCTGTAAGACTTCATCGCATCGGCCATCGAAGGATACGCAATATCTCGCTCAAGCTTAAGAATAGTGACGTTCGGGTAAATGCCCATGGTATAGAGGGTATTCAGGGTGTATATATAATCAGGTCCTGGGGAAAAAGACCGCCCGAGTGCGGTAAAAGCCCCTTCCTCAAACGGGGTGGAACCTACTCTGTCGGTAAGAAAAACATACCTCGTCGCATAGTTGTCTATTTTACCAAGAGCGGCGGGAAGGTCTTTCACCCCCATTGACCGGGAGGCGATGGCAATGTCGTGGGGCTGCAATCCTTTTTCCTGCCAGTCGTCTTCCCAGGCACATTGCACGGTCCGGATATTGTCTACCTGCTCTGCACGGGCGATCGCTTCGAGGGTGTCAAGCATGCCCGAGGAAAAATCAATGGCAGTAACCGAATTCACTCTCTTGGCCAGTGGAATTGCCAGGGTGCCGGGGCCGGAGCCGATATCCAGCACGGTGAAGGACGAATCCAGAACCATATGCGCGAGAACGAGATTAATATAGGCACCACTCTTATTTCGCCCGGCAAAAGATCGGGCCTTTTTGTCCCATTCGTCCGGACCTTTTTCCTGCCATCCTTTTTGGGCCAGGGCATTGGCTCGAAGCGCCACCCAGTCAATATCAGTATATATTTTTGGTGCGAAATTCGTCATGAAATCATCTCGGGAGAAAGCAAGTTGGAAGGCAATTTATATTGTGAGAAAAGAAGAGCACAAAATAGCACAGGCGATGGCCTTCTGCAATATATGGGTGACTGCCAAGAACAAAAATAATTGACACCGGCGAGTTAATGTGGTTAATATTTCTGTTTTGTTATTTATAACCTCGTAGATGGTTTCGTTGCTGTTGGTGCAATGCGGGCCCTATGAGGAACAGTTGGGAATGACACCATAAAGAGCAGGATTTCCGACTCTCTGAAGCTAAAATGCTCCATGGTTTGCCCATGGAATGTACCGATGAGGAAGTAAAGAATGAGCAAGCGAACTTTTCAACCAAGTAATATAAAACGTAAACGTACCCACGGATTTCGTGAAAGAATGAGCACCCGCGGCGGGAGAGCTGTCATAAGAGCACGAAGAGCAAAAGGCCGCAGAAGGCTTTCGGCATAACCTTGGCCGGACTCCGACTTTTGAAAAGCTCCCTGCTGCGTAAGGGGTGGGAGTTTGATAAGGTTTACAGTAGCGGCAGGCGTTTGCACGGTGCTGGTTTCACCCTGATCTGCCGCCCGAATGAGACAGGGACCACCAGATTGGGAATAAGTGTTCATCGAAAGATTCGCGGTGCAGTAAAGAGAAATCGCTTAAAGCGGATCATTCGGGAGTCGTTTAGACTTGGGCAAGAACAGTACCCTGCCGGAGCAGATATTGTTTTTGCCGTTCGTCCTGACTTCTCCTGTGCACATCCACGCGATATCCGTGCGGCTGTAACACCTCTCACGAGTAAATTTACTTGTTGACATGGTATATAAGATGGAGATAAGTAAAATTCCCAAGATCGTTTTTGTCGGAGTTGTGAGAGGTTACCAGTATTTCATCTCACCCTTTCTGCCACCGAGTTGTCGTTTTATTCCCACCTGTTCCACGTATACGATTCAGGCAATAGAAAAATATGGCGTTACCCGGGGTTCCTTTATGGGGTTGTGTCGCATTCTTCGCTGTCACCCTTTCTCCCGAGGCGGACATGACCCGGTACGATAAACGGGCCGCCCTCCGGTCACTTTTGCTAACTGACATAACCTTCCGGTTTTGACATAATTTACGGACAGTTCATGGACACATACAGAGCCTTTCTGGCCATCATCATCTCCTTCGTCATTCTTCTTGGCTATCAGTATTTTTTTGTCGGTTTTGATCAGCCGCCGGCCGTAAACCAAACGACGGCGCAGTCGCCGGAGCAAACCGCCCAGCCTGCACCGGCACAGCAGCCCGCTCCATCGGCGACGGCTCAATCGGTGGCAGGCGTCGGCCCGGCTCCGGCAGTCGCTTATGACCGAACACCCAAAGACATTATCATAGACACCGATCTGTACACAGCTACCCTGTCGGAAGATGGCGGAACGATTACCAGCTTTGTCCTGAAAAAACATAAAGAAAGTCACGACGAGGATTCGCCCGGCATGCAGCTGGTGAAAACCACGGCAGCCGAAGGTTTCCCGCTGGAATTTTCTTGGGGGAGTGCCGTTGGCGCGCGGGTTTTGTATACCAGTGATGTGCCACGTCTCACCTTGTCGGCGGATAGAAGCAAGGCCGAGCTGCGCATGACCGCGGATGCCGGCCATGGGCTGCAGGTCGAGCGAATCTATACCTTTGATAACAGCAATTATTTGATCGACCTGTCGGTAACGGTAAAAAATCTTTCCGACAATCTCCTCCAGGGCACACCACAGCTTGGTCTGGTCAATACCCGCTTTGAAGGCGTTTCCAGTCCGGCCGATCGCTTCCTCTTCGGTGGACCCGCGGCATTTATAAATGGAGCATTGGAGGAGGTCAGCGCCGACGATTTTGAGACTGGGGCAAAGACGCTGCAGGGCGCGATAGATTGGGCCGGCTATGAAGGCAATTATTTCCTTTGCGCACTGGTTCCCTTGGACGGTAACGGCTCCTCCTTTACCATGGAGGGGAACGAGAAGCTCGCCCGGATGCAACTTGCCGGGCCCCTGGATACTTTGCAGCCGCGGACGGAAAAAAACTATGCTTACCACGTGTATTATGGTCCGAAAAAATTGACCCTGCTGAAAAGCATCGGCTATAACCTCGATCGATCGGTGAATTTCGGTTGGTTTGATATTATTGCCAAGCCGACGCTCTGGCTGTTGAACATGTTTTATTCCTTCGTTCACAATTACGGCGTCGCCATCATTCTTGTCACCATCCTCTTCAAGGCGATTTTCTGGCCGATTTCCCAGAAAGGGTTGAAGTCGATGAAGAATATGCAGAAACTGCAGCCGAAGATGGTAAAAATCAAAGAAAAATATAAAAGTGATCCAACCAAGATGAACCAGGAGGTGATGAGTCTTTATAAGACCTACAAGGTCAACCCTCTTGGTGGCTGTCTGCCGATGGTGCTGCAGATCCCGGTCTTTTTTGCACTCTACAAGGTGTTGCTGCAGAGTATCGAGTTACGCCATGCGCCGTTTATGCTGTGGATCACCGATTTGTCCGCCCCCGATCGGCTGTGGATTGGCTTTGACATTCCTTACCTGGGCGGGTTGCCGGTATTGACCTTGCTCATGGGCGCATCGATGTTTTTACAGCAGAAGCTCTCGCCGACCACTGCTGATCCAATGCAGGCCAAGATCATGATGTTTTTGCCGGTGGTGTTTACGTTCATGTTTTTGAATTTTGCCTCGGGTCTGGTATTGTACTGGTTTATCAACAATCTGCTTTCCATTCTTCAACAGGTACTCATTAATCGCGAGAGCAAGAAACCGACCACCACACCAGCCACTACTTAAAGAAGAATGTCTAAGAGCATGGTTGATAAACTTGTAAAAACCTCAATCTTCGGATGGCTAAGTAAGAAGGTAATGTAATGTCTGTAGACAAAAAAGATTTTTATGGAAAAGAGGTTGCCGCCGCTATTAAAAATGCATGCGACACTCTGCACATTCCCCAGGAAAAGCTTGAGATCGAAGTCGTCGAGACCGGTACTACCGGGATATTTGGGCTCATTCGCAAGAAAGCGCATATCCGGGTGTCGGTCAAGCCGGATATCGAAGAGGCCGTAGCCGATGTTTTTGAGGTAGACACCCTTGTTGTAAATACACCTGTAGAGCCTGTAGAGACTGTAGAGACTGCAGTACAGGTACAGAGTTCGCCCAAACCGGTTGTGCCCGTCAAAGAAAAGAACATTGTCGAACCTGTTCAGGAAGAAAAAAAGGTGGTCGAAACTGCTCAAAAGTCTGGTAATGATGACGACGATGACGATGATGAGCCGGCGAACGGAGACTCCGAGGTGGAAGTGAGTCCGGAGAGTTTGGCAATCGTCAAAGCAGAGCTTCTTAACATTGTTGAATTGATGGGTTTTCCGTCTACTCTTGAGATCGAAACGGCGGGGCAGTCAGTGGCCTGTACCCTGCGTGGTGATTTTGAAGAGAATTTGATCGGGGTGGATGGCAAGGTTCTTGATAGTTTGCAGTATCTGCTGCGTAAAATTGTCAGCCGGAAAGTACCTGAGAGGCTGAGGATTTCCATTAATGTTGGAGATTTTCGCGAAAAACGCCTCGAAGAATTAAAAGTCAAAGCAGTTGAATTGGCGGCGCAGGTTAAGGAAGACGGTAAAACCCAGGTTCTGCCGGCTCTCAATCCGTCGGAGAGAAGAGTTCTTCATATGATTCTTCAGGAAGACAAAGATATCCGCAGCCGCTCTGTCGGCGATGGATTATTTAAAAAAATCCTTATCTACAAACCCGGCAAAGGCAATCGCTCCGGCGGCCGCAAGCGACCATCGGCCAAAGGTCGGCAACAGAAATCCGGACCGAAAAAGGGCAACGAGTAAGGCAGGGGTTTTCACGTGCGCTGTCTCGCGAACACGCTGGAGCGCAATACGTGGGGTGCCCACGCCGGAGCATGGGCACCAGTGCCAGTGCAGTCGCCGATGTTTTTTGGTTCTCTGTGGCTCCCACGCTGGAGCATGGAAGCCAGGATCTGCGGATTAAGTATTGCGGTTCTGCGAAGCATCTCTGGTTCCCACGCTCCGGCGTGGTAACCAAAGAACACGCTCCAGCGTGAGAACAATACCAAGCAAGGTAATCTCACATGAACACTATCCACCAGCCAGAAACCATAGTCGCCATATCCACTCCGCCAGGCGCCGGCGGCATCGGCATTATCCGCATGAGCGGTGAACGCGCGCTGCCGCTCTTGCAAGCAGTCTTTCAACCGAAGAACCCCACCTGTCCCTACACCAGTCACAAACTCTACTACGGCCATATCCGTCATCCCGAGCAAGAAAAAATTCTCGATGAAGTGCTGGCCGTTTACATGGCCGCTCCGCACACCTACACCCGGGAAGATATCGTTGAAGTGCACTGCCACGGCAGTTTTCTCGTGCTGCAAAATGTCCTTGAACTGATTCTGGCCAAGGGCGCGACGCTTGCCGCACCCGGTGAATTTACCAAACGGGCCTTCCTCAACGGCCGCATCGATCTGACCCAGGCGGAAGCGGTGATTGATGTCCTTTCCGCCAAAACTAGAAAGGGTGTCGATCTGGCCCAGGAACAGCTCTCTGGTGCCCTGTATCGCCACATAGACCCGATTCGTCGGAGTCTTGTGCAGATGCGCGCGGTCATAGAAGTGGCTATTGACTTCCCGGACGAGGACGTGGAAATAATCGATCACAGTGCCTTGATTGTGCAACTGGAGCAGGAGGTCGTCGGCCCGCTCAACAAACTGCTGCACAATGCCGATCGTGGGAGGCTTTACCGTGAGGGTGTCTCTCTGGTCATTGCCGGACTGCCCAATGTCGGTAAATCGAGCCTGCTCAATACCATTCTTCAGGAAGAAAGGGCGCTGGTGACGGCCATCCCCGGTACAACCCGTGATTCCATTGAAGAGGTAGTCGATATCAATGGCTTGCCGGTGCGTATAATCGACACGGCGGGTATTCGTGATGATGCCGGCGAGGTTGAGGAACTGGGCATTCGCCGGGCGAGAGATCTTATCAATAAGGCCGATTTAATCCTTTTCCTGCTTGATGGTTCGCGGCAGCTGACTGATGGCGATCGTGCACTTTACGAGCAGGTAAAGCATAAACCGGTCTTGCCGGTCATCAACAAGATTGATCTTTGCGATAATTCGGTCTGTGAGGTTCCGGATCTGTCACCCTTTACCGGTATCGGCGAAAGCGTGCACATTTCCGCCAAAGAACAGACAGGCATCGAACAGCTCAAACAGGCGGTGTTTGCGGCGGTTACCGCCGACAGCGACCAGTGGGAAGAAGGTGGTTGCGCCCCTAACGTCCGGCATAAACAGGCACTTATTGCCGCAGTCGAAGCCTGTGACCGTGTGAGAAACTCTTTGCAGGAAGGGTTGACCAACGACCTTATCGCCGTCGATCTGCAGGAATGCCTCGATTATCTGGCGGAGATTGTCGGGGAGACCACCACCGAAGATATCCTCGACGTCATTTTCGAGCAGTTTTGTCTTGGCAAGTGATTTGATTTAGTAGAAACGTGCTGGAGCGCAACCGGTGGGGTGCCCACGCTGGAGCATGGGAACCAGGAGCTGCGGATTTAGTATTGAGGCTCTGCGGAGCACCTCTCTTTTATTTTAAATTTTTTTGCTGGCTATTTTGTACACTAAATTTCTTTCCCGCTTTCCTACTGCAATAACGGAGACAATTAATTCTTTGTCTCGAACCTGATAAACTAAACGAAATCCAGCACGGCGCAGTTTAATTTTATAACAGTCTTTCATGCCACTGAGCCGAGAACTTTCTACGCGTGGCTGTTGAAGACGTTCCTTTAATTTTTTAGCATAAATAGATCGGATGGTTGAATCGAGATCCTCCCATTCTTTTTTTGCGTCTCTCTTGAAAACCAGTTTATAGGTCATCAATATTTACCTCAATTTCGGGCTGGTCTTTTCGAGCCTCGACAATTACGGCAAGTTCCATATCCTCAAGTTTATCCATCAACAATTCAAAAGCTTTTGCGGGAACAGCATAAAAGACAGGCTCATTACGATTTAGAATGGCAACAGGTGCGCCGTCTCCTTGCTGCACGACTGCCATAGGATTTTTTTTAAGCTCAGATATCCCGGCACTGACATCAGCTAAAATTGGATGAGTAGTAACCATGTTAGTAACCTCTGTATTTTTGGAAAAGACCAATGAGAAACCTCTTAAACAGGTTAAGTATAAATCACATCGTAGATGTAAACAAGAGGGGGAGTGCGTTTAGAGGTGCTAATAGTTGGTCTTTTGGCATTGCTTATACACTTAGACGTGGTAACGATAAACGCTGGAGCGCATATGTAGGGTTACCACGCTGGAGCATAGGTACCAGTTTTTGTGCGGTCTCTGGGTGCCCACGCTGGAGCATGGGCACCAGTGCTTGTGCCTGGGCTGCTGGTGCAGTTGCCTAATTACCCCTGTTTCCACTCACTCAGCAAAGCCTCAGCCTCGCCACGTTCTTCAAATTTGCCGTCCCCAGCCAAAGCCTTTTCGAGCGAGGCGATAGCTTCTTGCTTATCGCCGTTACCATACAGGGCCAAGGCCAGGTGGTATTGAATAATCGGATCATCAGGGCGATTGTCCAGAGCCTGCTTAAACTGGGAAATAGCCAGAGAATACGACTGGCGCTTATAATGCACCCAGCCAAGGGTATCGGCGATATGCGGCTGGTCGGGAAGGGCCTGTTTTGCCTGCATTGCCAGCCGCAAGGCTTCGCCGAGATCGGCTCCTTCTTCCGAGGCCATCAGCCAGGCCAGGTTATTCGATGCCGCAGGAAGATTCGGTTGAAGTTCCAGGGCGCGGACATATTTGGCCTTTGCTTCAGCAAATTTACCCTGCACCTCATAGGCGGTCGCCATACCCATGAGTCCGGCAATGGAATCAGGATTTTTCTGCAATAATTCCTCGTATTGAGCAATTGTCTCGTCCATCTGCCCCAGGTGGTTTAGTAGGCGCGCACTCAGGATATACCCCTGCGGGTTATCAGGAGCCAGTTCCTGGACCTTTTGATAGGCCTTCAGTGCTTCTTTAAATTGTTTGTTCTTTATCAAAAGGTCGCCCAGCAGCAGATAATGCCCGGCGGTTTCACTCACGGCAATCTGCTTTTTGACAAAATCGATGCCCTGCGGGATATCCTTGCCGACAGTCAGCGCGGTGAGAAAGGCCAGCGCCTTGGAATTATCCGGAGCAAGCTGCAGCAGCTGGGCGAAAGTTTCTTTAGCTTTTTCTTTGTTATCCAATCCAAGATAAGCCAAGCTTCGACTGCCGAGAAGTTCAACATCGCCGGCAACAGCCTCTTGGTTTAATTTCCCTATAAATTCAATGGCCTTATCAAATTCTTTAGCCTGGATGAGTGCCTTGGCCAGGATCTTTACCGCGGCCGCGTTCCGCCCATTGAGACGCAGGGCCAAAGTCGCCTCTCTGCCCGCCTCGTTACTGTTGCCACGCATAAGGTGAATTTGTGCGGCAAGTGTATGGGAACGGTCATTCTTTGTATCATTTTGCAGAGCCATCTCGATGGATTTCTGGGCCAGCTCAACATTCCCCAGTCTCAGCTGGGCAAGAGCCGCGTAAAAAAATGGGTCAGCCCATTTGGGATAATCCGTCATCATCGGTGTAATGAGTTGAAGCGCTTCGTTGTTTTTTCCTTCCATGATGAGAAAGCGGGCCTTGATCAAGTTTGCCCCACCATTGGAGGGGTTTGTTGCCAGGACCGCGTCCATTAAAGATCGCGCCCGGTCAAATTTCCGCAGATCAAAACTCAAATCGGCCAGGGCCACCTGCAGTTGAATATCCTCTGGAAAAGCCTCAAGGGCCGCTTGTAAGGTTTGCTCCGCTTTGTCAAAAAGTTGTTGTTTTTTATAAAAATCACCAAGCATCAATTGGTAACGAACCGATTCTTTTTGCGTTTCGGCAATTTTCAGCATTTCTGTCTCGGCCTTGTCGATTTCCCCTTTTCGGAGATAGAGATCGGCGAGCATAAGATTGAGCTGCGGGTTGTCGGGGAACTTTGATGCCATGGAATCCAAAAGATTTTCCACTGCGGTAATGTCTCTTTTCTGCTGATGAAGCATCAGCATTGCCCGATAATTGGCAAAATTATCCGGTTTAAGATCAATTGCTTTTTGAAATAGTTTTTCGCTTTCCGCCAACTTGTTCTGGGCGAGAAAAATCCGCCCTTTAATATTGTAGAATTTGTCGTTTTCCGGCGCCTGGGCCAAGGCCTTGTCAATCGCTTCTTCGGCTTTGGATAAATTTCCATCAATCAGTTCCAGATTGGCCATGAGAGCGAGGGCGTCGAGATATTCCGGGTTAACACTCAAGACCTGTTCGACATATTTGCGACTGTCCTCTTTCTTGCGGGAAAGAAGATAAAACTCGGCCACCTTTACCCCGGCATCGAGGTTTTGCGGATCAAGAGAGACGGCGCGCTGCAGCTCGCCAAAAGCGCCTTTGGCGTTGCCGGCCTTGAGATAAAGCAGGCCGAGTTGATACCGCGCTTCGGCAAATTTGGCATCAATCTGGATGGCATTTCTCAGCTCCAAAATGGCCGCTTTTTCATCATCGATTTTGACATATTCGAGAGCTCGCAAATAATGATTTTCCTTTTTTTTCTCTGAATCCGAACAGGCGGAGAGATTGAAAAAGAAGAAAATAGCCAGGATACATACTGCAAAGCGAGTGTAAGTCATGGGCCAACCCTATGGAATAGTTGATTTATACTGTTAGCGAAAAGAGGCCTCGATATATTTCAGAGATGTTTTGTCTGAGCAGTTTAAATAAAAAATGATGCTTTTCCTATCGAAAAATTGAATAGTTAAAGAATATTTCAATTTAATCAGGTAAAAATGGATCTTGCCTTTGCTGATAAGTGACAAACTGGTAGATATATGATTTACTTTTATGACCGCTGGAGTGGCCGGTAGGGTTCCAACGCTAAAAAACTAACTCAAGAGGAAAAAAATGTTTAAATACCCAATTTCTCTCATCACCATAACTATCATACTCTTCTTCAGCAGCAACGCAATGGCTGCACAATCAACAGCCGATGTACCGGCTACGCAAGAGTTCAAAGACCAGGCCCGGGCGAAGATCCTGGCAGAGGTCAAAACAGCAGAAGCCGCAACTGATGACTACGTGATCGGCAAAGGTGACGTCCTCAGTGTCCTGGTCTACGGTGAAGGGGACATGGCCGTGGAATCCCCCGGAGGGTCAAGAGCTGAGGGCGAAGGAGACGGTCTTCGTGGCGGCGTTGGCGGAATAACGGTCCGGATCGATGGAAAAATATCGCTTAAACATATTGGCGATGTCGATGCCGTAGGGTTTACCCTCACCCAGCTTGCCGACTATCTGAAAGTGATTTTTGCCACGGTCTACGATGATCCGGTGGTTACGGTAGTCCTCGGGCAAAGCAACAGCAAGCGTTATACCGTTATGGGCAAAGTGGCCCAGCCGGGGATCTTTCACATCGATTACCCGATAAATCTCGTTCAGGTTATCGCCAGATGCGGAGGCTTTACCGAGTGGGCGAATTCCGAAATGACGCTGGTGCGTAATAATCCTGTAAAAGATAAAGAACTGTTTAAGGGAAACACCCTGAAGTTTGATTATGACGACTTCCTTGCCGGGAAGAAGCTGGAGCGAAATGTGCTTGTTGAACCTGGGGATATAATTATTGTACATTGATCTGGGTTCCCACGCTGGAGCATGGGAACCAGAGGTAGTGCGGCGGCAGATGCTGCGGGTTGGTAGTTCCCACGCTTGAGCATGGGAACTAGAGGTAGTGCCGCGGTAGGTGCTGCGGGCTGATGACCTCGCTCCCACGCTCCGGCGTGGTAGCGTTCAGGTGCCTGAAGCGGAAGAAGCACACACACAAACGGGAATCAAATGAAACAGATAACCTTATCAAGAGTTGTAAAGGCTAGTATACAGGGAAGTATATACATCCTTCCGGCGTCCCTCGTGTTCTCCTTCCTGGCTCCGGCGCCATGCACAGCCGCCCGTGATCTGACGATCAGCGGCGGGATAAGCAGCGGATACGAATGGATGGAACGGAAATACGATATTGACGACCCAGGCGTCGCCAGCGCTCGAGCCGACGACAATTACAGCCGTTTTCGCATTGCCCCTTCTATCGACATTAAATCCCAATCCGCCCGCGATGAGCTCCTCCTGCACTATTCGCCAAGCTTTCGATATGACCTTGATACCTATGAAGATGATATCGATCACAATTTCAGCGCCGAATACAATCGATCCATAACCCAGAGATGGCGACTGCTGCTTTCCGACCGATATCGTCTCACCGATCAGGCCGACGATATTACGGCCATTGATCCGGAGGGCGGGGTCCGGATCTCCGATGATCAGGGGCGAAGACAGTACTGGACCAACGATTTATCCTTGACTTCCCAGTACACTTACTGGGAAGGCAGTGTTTTTACGCTTGGTTATACCTACACCATCTATGAAAACGAGGACAGCGGTCCCGGTACGGACAGTGGGAATTATGATCGGCACAGCTTCCTGGCCTCGATTGGCCATAGATTCAATTCGATATGGAATCTGTCGGTCTCCGGTAATTATACCCGTGGATTGTATGAAGAGAGTGACACGGCAATTACCGGAATCGGCACGGGCATCGACGAGGATCTAACGCAATACGGCGCAAGCACCACGCTGGGGTGGTCGAAAATCATGCACCAGGTGTACAGCCTGGGCTACAGTTTTTCCGCTACCGAGTACGACGATTCCACCCGTGCCAGGTCGACCATTCATAACGGCACGTTAGGCTGGCAGTGGGCTGTGACAGAGCATTTGTCAGTTAGTCTGGGTGGTGGGCCTTCCTATGCAAAAACCGATGGGCAGAGCGGAGATTGGGGATTTAATGCCAATGCAGGCGTGCAAAAGGAGATCGAACGAGGTTCTTTTGGATTGGCGGTAACGCATGGCTTTGATCAGCAGAACTTTGACGGGACGGATGAAAACGGTTTGCAGGAATTTACCCAGCTCCGCGCCGATTTCAATTATCAATTGCTCGAAAATGTCTCCCTTGGCCTTTTTTCCGGCTATCGCTATGAAGACCTGGATAGGCTCACCCCGGTCTTGGCAACTGGGGGAACGACAATGGAGACCATCAATAAAGAAACACTTACCGCCGGAACCAGCCTGAGTTATCAGTTTATGCGCTGGTATAGCCTGGCCCTTAGGTATTCTTTTACCCAGGTGGATACCGAGGAAATTAATGACAGCTACGATGAGCATCAGGTTGCTCTTACTTTGTCGTATAAAAAGGAATTTTTTCACTGGTAACGTCCCCACGCCGGAGCATGGGGACGAGCCTTGAGCGACGCATGGTGTTCCCACGCTGGAGCATGGGAACAAGAGGTAGGGCGACACTCTGTAGTACGCATCAGCACCTGGTTACCATGCTCCAGCGTGGGAACCCAACCCGGACGCTCCAGCGTCCCTTGTAATTAGATTCAACCAAATACCGCCATGATAAGTAAAGGAAGAGTAGTAACCGTTTTAGCATTGCTCGCAGTCACCTGGTACATCCTCCAGACGACGACGGAAGTGACGGCCGTACCAGTCAAAAAGCCCCTCGGCCATTTCCCCAACCAGATTGCCGACTATCATCTTTCCGACTCTTTTCAATCTTCCGCCGAAGTGCTCGAGCTGCTCGGGGTTGATGACTATATCCAGTATAATTATATCAATGAATCCAAGGAACGAATCAACCTCTACGCCGGCTTTTACAAGGCGGTAGGCGTCAGCGGCAGCTATCATTCTCCGAAAAATTGCCTGCCCGGAGGCGGCTGGGGTATCGACACGATAAAAAAAGTCGAGCTGCAGTCTGGGATTAACGGCAAAGAAACATCCACCGTCTCGGAAATGCTTATCCGTAGCGGATCGGACTATCAAGTGGTCCTCTATTGGTATCAAAACAGGGGGCGGATTATCGCTTCCGAGTACTGGGAAAAAATCTATCTGGTGCTTGATGCCCTCTTTATGGGCAGACGGGATGGTACCTTTGTGCGCATTATGACCGTTGCCGAGGATGGTGACATACCGGCGGCCGAAGAACGCGTCAAACGCTTTGCCGAACAGGCCATGCCTTTGCTTGACGAACACCTTCCGGGAGAAAGCTTATGATTGTTGCCGCAAAACGCTGGGATACGCTCTCGTTTGCTCTCATGGGTACGGTACTGCTTGGTATCTTTTTGCTGTATTTCCCTTATCTGCAGAGGCTGTTCGCCGATTGGGGAACCGATGACAACTATTCCCACGGTTATTTTATCCCGGCGATAACTCTTTATATGATTTATTCCCTGCGTAAAGAGCTTGCTCAAACCCCGCTTGTACCAACCCTCAGTGGATTATTCCTTATCCTGCTCGGTCTTGGTATTCTTATCGTTGCCAAGATCGGCTCGGAATA
>CAYPPR010000051.1:0-28695 GCA_964412665.1 uncultured Desulfopila sp. | reverse complement strand
TTTTATGACGTAAAATTAGCAAGTTGTGCTGAAAATACTTTTTACGGGTCCATCAAAAATGGCATTCATTGATTCCCACAGGCTATAAACATCCAGCCCATAGAAACTTACCTTCTTGTCAGTCGTAAGGTTGTGTTGACGTAACCATTCAGAAAGTGCGACGATTTCCCAGTTGGCCCACATCCAGGTGGGCCATCGTTTGAATGATTCTACAACGGCGGGGGCTTGCCGGTCCGTTTCTGTATATCCTTTAATATATCTGTTTAAGATATAGCAGCCCGGCCAGTCACCTTCAACGGCAATCAGGGAAAACCCTTTTCCTGAATCAGGCGGGTTGTGATACGGGCACGCCAGGAATAATATTCCGAAGTCCCGTGTGAAGCTTCGCCCAGTAATACATACCGAGCATCGCCAATACCTTCAATCAGTGGGTCAAGATCGGAAGCATTTTTCAGTTTGGAGGATGTCTGCTTGAGTATGTCCAGCATATTTCTGTCCCGGTCTTCCTGCATTTTTGTTTGATAATCCATAATTCAATCTCCTTGTTTGATGAAATTGATGAGGGTTTGACAAGCTGTTTTCCCGACCTATCGTTGGATTATATGATTTACTTATCCATTCAGGCTTTTGTGTTTTTACGAGTTTGTCGTATGCGACTATTGTAAAAAACATTCTCCCCAGGAGGAGCACATGAACCGAGATAAAGCCATAAATCATGCACTGGAAATTGGGAGCAGAGCCCTGCTTTTTGTGGCCACCTCCGATGACAAGGGAGTGCCGCATATAGCGGCTGCTAAATCGATCAGCAAACCTGAAGAGGGAAGAATTGCGGTAACGGACTGGTTCTGCCCCAAAACAGTAGCTAATGCTGTCAGAGGACGCCCTGTCTCCATTGTCATATGGGATTTAGTCCGTGACGAAGGGCACCAAATCGTCGGCCGCATAGCAGCTGTAGAGAAACTAGCTATAATGGATGGATATCTGCCTGATGAAGATGAAAATAAATTCCTCCCTCAGCAGGAGCTACGCCTGGTTATTGATGTAAATAAAGTTATGGCTTTCCGCCAGGCACCCCACAGTGATGTTGAAGAATAGCAAAAAAATAATGCCTTGGCCGTAACCGCAATCCCGTCACAGATTACCTTACCTTACAGATCACAAGTTTCATGCCATACGATTCGATATGAACGATTACAGATTCGGATTGTGCAATTTTTTGATGTGTATTGGTGAACATTACAGAAAAACTATTCATAATGATGTAGGGAGTCTGCCATGAAACAAGAACAAAGAATTGAATCTGCAGTGGAAATTATGCAGAGCTTTGCCAAAGGAACAGGGCTCACAGGTAATAGCAAACCGCGGCGTTACCTGTGGACTGATGCATTTGCAGTGTGCAATTTTTTGGAACTCTCTTCATTGACGGGAGAAGATGTTTATCAGTCATATGCTCTTCAGTTGGTCGATCAGGTCCACCAGGTACTTGGTCGGCATCGCGACGACGATTCCCGGTCCGGATGGATCAGCGGCCTTGAGGAGAAAGAAGGCTTGGCCCATCCAACCATTGGTGGTTTGCGAATCGGCAAAGCTTTGCCGGAGAGATTGCCGCAAGAAGTACCCGACAGTCATCTTGAGTGGGATATGGACGGCCAATATTTTCATTATCTGACCAAATGGATACATGCTTTGCATAAGGTTTCCCTGAAAACCGAAAGCAGGATATATGATCAATGGGCCACAGAATTGGCCAAAACAGCCCATGCCGCTTTCACTTATCAGTCTGCTTTCGGTGGACAGAAGCAAATGTACTGGAAGATGAGTATAGATCTCTCGCGCCCACTGGTTGCCTCCATGGGACATCATGATCCTCTGGAAGGTTATATTACTTATCTTGAACTACAGGCTGCAGCCCCGGAAAAATTGGAAAAAGAAGTGCTCGAAATGAAAGAATTGTGCAGAGGGCGCGACTGGACTACCGATGATCCTCTCGGCATTGGAGGGCTTCTCTGCGACGGATCATTGCTGGCTCAGCTTATGATCAGGAAGAAACCGGTTCTTGATAATTTGCTCAGGGACATATTCGCTTCAGCGCTTGAAGGTCTGGAAATGTATTCTTCTAATAACAATATCAATACTAATAAAGATCCCCTCAACCTTCCTGCTGAATACCGGCTGGCATTTCGCGAGCTGGGCTTATCCATTGGCCTGCATAGTGTAAAGAGAATTCGGCAATGCCTCCGGGATAATCCGGATTTTTTTCAATCAGTCGATGCACTTGAACGTTTACTTAACAAATTGGCAGCTTATCAGAACTTAGGCGACAGGATTGAAGATTTCTGGCTTACCGAGGAAAACCGGCGAAGTGCAACCTGGACCTCCCACCTTGATATCAATATGGTTATGCTTGCTACCAGTCTCGTGCCTGGTGGTTACTTATAGAAATTATTGTTTATCCTGGGAGCGACTGAGGCAGATTCCGTTTTCCTGATCAAAAAAATGCGGGTTGTTAGTATCCGGTTTTAAATATTAACCATTCATCAATATGCCGGGTGTCACCTTCAAGAACCTCGTCAGCAAGTTCAATAAACCCCAGATTCCTCCTGCGACCAAAAGAGAAGTGAGAAGCATGCCTAATTCAAGCCGCGTTATTCGAGATAAATAATATTTATGAGCCTTTTTAGAGAAAGTTTTGAGGCGCTCAGTCAAGGTTTACATTTTTAACTCTATGGATGATTTCCATTTAGCAGATATTATTAGACAATGGCACACTTTTTGTAGACTGTTAATAAGAGCCATTGGTTCGCAATTTTTTCATTGAGATGTCTCCATGGCTGGTTTTGCAACAGGATAAATTTATGCTAGACGGCAGCGACACAGTGATACTTCCAAGTCAGGGCATCGGCGGTGATAGTTTTCCCTTGTATACCTATGGAATCGAGGAGGGGGATAGCGGTTTTGATTTCGTTTGTCTGTCTTTTTGCTTTTTTTTTACAGGCAATGTGCCGACTTTTTTCTGGGTGCAGCTTTGTTTGCTCTGGTGGCCGACGGCACCCATGATATGAATTTGCCGGCCACTGTCCTCAATGGCATTACGCATGGTTTTACCGTCGATTGCCAGACTGTCGTCGAGTGTACCAAATTGGGCATTCCATTGCTGGAATACAATTAGCCCTTACTTCTCATATAATGTACAAAAAACACCATTTCAAACCAGTAGAGGAATACGCATATGGCTGACCAACAACCTGTAAAAAAGAACTTTTTCGATAAAGCTCCTTTGTGGCTCCGCCTGGTTTTGTTTTTTTTCTTTTGGATTATTATTTCTGTCGGTTACGTAAACTTTAGGGAAGCCAACATTATCGAAGAAATCTCCTACTCTGAATTCAAGGAAAAAATGGCGGCCGTTGAAGTTGCGAAGATTGACATGAAGGGACAGGAGGTAACGGGAAAATATGTTAAAGAAGACGATGAAGATGAAGGCGAGAAGCAACCGGAGCAGCAGACCGATTTTTCCACCGTCCTGCCATCCGTTGAAGATCCTGAGCTTATGAGCCTCCTGGAAGAGAACAATGTGGTTATACATGCCGAGCCTGAGCAGGAAAACTGGGTTGGCGCAATATTCATCAGTCTGCTGCCGTGGCTGCTCATTATCGGCTTTTTTGTCTATATGAATAAAAAAATGAAACAGCAGATGGGAGGAATGGGAGGCGGCGGACCATTCGGCTTCGGCAAATCCAAAAGGCCCAGAAAATGCCCGGGATAAAATTATCATGGGGGTAAAGCGCGAGGACAGTCTTTCCGAGGAAGAGAAGAATATGGTAGCCTATCATGAAGCTGGCCACGCTCTTGCTGCTCTGCTACTTCCCGGGGCTGATCCGCTCAGCAAGGTGACCATTATTCCCAGAGGCAGATCACTCGGCGCCACTGAGCAGGTACCCGAGGAGAATAGATATAATCTGAGCAAGAACTATCTGCTCAACAGAATTTCAGTCATGGTTGCCGGCCGGGCTGCCGAGGAGCTAATGGAGAAGGAAACCCTTACATCGGAAGAAATAGAAGCTCTTCTTGATCTGCATAAAGAAGAAAAATCGGCTTAGTGCCGCACTCATTGAATAGCAGAGAAAGCAAGTAAACGACAGGCACTTTGCAAGCCGGAGATCATGCCTGGGAGTTGTATGGAAGTGAGGTGATAAGAAATCGCTTCTTAAGGGATTCCTTAAAATGCGGCTTCTCAACCGAAGGCTTCATTTACCATTTGCATGGTATCCTACGCCAACGCCGCCAGACTACAGCATTGACATGAATCATCGCTACAATGAAATCAACCTCTTGATATCATGCCGTTAATAGCTAGTCTCGCTATGGCAGCGCTTCCACCTTTGATGCAATCACAGGCTGCATATCTTCGACCAGAAGAGCGGGAACTGTCTAAGTCGGTCCGGATAAGAGATAAAATTAAATCTGGAGATGACCATTTTTTTCTCAGATCAGGCAAGCGAATTTTTCGAGAAAAGGGCATTCCCGGACAGCCTCTTAGTACCGCAGGAGGGCACAGACTGCCGAGTCCCGCGGCATGTCCTTGCGCTCCTTGAAATATATCCTGCCTCTTTTCAGCAGCGTCCAGAAGACAGCCTCATCAATCAAGTCAACCGAGCCGCTGTCCTTTTGATTTTTTCGGACTAATTTTCTTTCACTCTGGTCGAATGTTCCCCAGACCTGTTCGTTTTGGACGACAAAAAGCGCATCCACACGTCCCTCACTGGCGGCGATAAGGACATTTTGCAGGTCGTCGCTAACCTTACCGGTACCCAGATTATTGCCCAACTCGGCTAAAACATTCTCTTCTCCCTTGGAGAAGTAATTTGTCGCAATCTTCCAGGTGTTATCGTGGGGTTCCTCTAGCGAAAGATCATCCGGAATCTTACCGACAATTTCCTTTAGAACGGCATTGCTTCTGGTCGTCTGCCTGTAGATGGCGGCAAGTTCATCAATTCCGGCAAGGATGATGGGGCAGTTTTTCTGATCGAGCAGCGGAAAAAGTCCACGATCGACAGCCTGGCAGTACCGCTCCAGGTTTACCTTTTCTTCATCGATTCCAACTCCCTGACCATGATACATAGCCCGACTCCCGTCTCCATAGGAGCTGTTCTGAGTATAGAGGTCATTTTCAAGGAAGGGAACTAGAGGTTTAACATGGAAACGATGTCCCACCTGTATCAACTCCTATTTTCACTGATGTCTATCATATCCATAGATTTTCCATCCTGTTGCGTGGCCGGCAATTGCCTATTTTGTCAGCTCATGCTCAGCGCCTGACTTAGGCGGTCATTCCTTCCGGTCGCCTTTTTCCGGGATAATTTCATCGGCCGGGCTTATTGTCTTACCTTCTTTTACCGCCTCAATGGTTTGGGTTCCACTGCCTTCGGCACTATCCGGTTCTTCGTCTTCTTCCCTGTCTATTCCAGGGGTGCGATCATTTCTCGCCCAGGCCGTACGATCTATCCTGATTATTTCCTCTACATCTCTGAATCCAAGAACATCGTAGATGATCTCCTGAAAATGGCTATGCTGCCGCTTATCCGGTAAAACGCCTTCAACCCGAAGAAAGCCTTTACTACAGGTGACCGTCAGATCGTCTAGGGGAACCTGTCCATCCCGGAGTATCGCATCTATCACCGCAGCTTCCAGTTGTTCGTCATTTAGTCCCTGCAGGTCTTTCGGCAACTCGGCCTGTTCTTCAGTTACCGAAATTGCCCCCTCCTCTTCGTTCAAGTCCTCTCCAATCTCCCCTTCCTCACCCTTTGCGCAATATATACATGACGTCGTCCAGGGTAGTGCTTCCAATCTTTTCGCGGAAATGGTCCGACCACAAAATTCGCATATTTCATAATCTCCTAGGCGAAGACGACCAAGTGCATGATTGATTGCCGCTATTTCATTTTCTACCTGATCATTCAACCGATCCAACCCGTCGGCCATCTGAGCGTTGGCTGCGTTCTCTTCGAATTCCACTTCCTTCAGACTAAGATTGATCCTGGATTCTTCAAGTCTCTGCCGTTTTTCAATGAGCTCGTGACGCAAGTCTTTAAGCCGTTTTTCAATATTCTGCTGTTCTTTCTTTTCCATAAAAAGCACCTCTTACGGCATAGTGTAAGATCCCAAATTCGGAGGATCGAAGAGCTTTGGTTTACACTGTTATCGATTCTATTCCTCGATGTCTTGTCTGGCAGGACAATAATCTCGTCTCATCGGATTAATTATATTTTTTTTTCCTGGCTCGCACCTCCTCGTCCCTTATCCAGACACTGCGCACATTCCTCAAACTTTCGCAGGCATGCTTGATTCCCATTGACAATGCATCTTCAAAGCTTTTTTTAGAATCGGCGCTTATCTTGACGAATCAGCTCCGTCTTTCCTTCATTAAATACAATAACCATGCCACACCTTCCGGTTATTGACTTACTCTACCGGCAGTGGCATAAGTATTGCAATTTTACCGGAAGATAAACGGAACCGACTTATAGTCGTGATCCAAGCAGAGAAGAACTTGAAAAAAGTTCACCACCTGAGGGAGGCGGTAAATGACCACACATTCGCCCAGACTACGGATCGGCACATCCGGCTACCAGTACGACCATTGGAAAGGAATTTTCTACCCCGAAGATCTGCCCAAAAAGAATTGGTTTCTTTACTATCACGACCATTTCAAAACTGTGGAAATCAACAATACTTTTTATAATCTGCCCAAAGCCGAGACCTTTGAGACCTGGCGAGAAAAGGCACCGGACGACTTCTGCTATGCTCTCAAGTTCAGCCGTTACGGCACCCACATGAAAAAGCTCAAGGATCCGGCAAAGGCTCTGGACAAATTCATGGCCATGGCCTTTATTCTCCAGAAAAAACTGGGTCCGATTTTAGTGCAGCTTCCGCCACATTGGAAAGCGAATCCGGAACGTCTGCAGGATTTTTTAAATAAAGTGCCTCCCGGCCCACGATTCACGGTTGAATTCCGCGATCCCTCCTGGTTGGATGATAACATTTATACTATTCTGGAAAATCACCAAGCCGCGCTCTGTATACATGACATGATTGATAATCATCCCGACAAAGCCACTGCTGACTGGGTCTATTATCGATTTCACGGGAAAAATTATGGAGGAGATTATTCCCACCAGAAACTCAGTGCGGTAGCCGATCGTCTGGCTAAACATCTTCAAGAAGGCCGAGATGTTTTCGCCTATTTCAATAACGATCTTGAAGGTCATGCCATCCATAACGCCTTGGATCTGCAGAGATATGTCGATGCCAGGATCTGATTATGCGATGCAGTGGAAAGAGGAGCCTTTGTGGAGCAATATCAGTTGGTATTTTTCTTTCTTTTCGCCATCCTTCTCAGGCAGCCGCTCTCATATTGATGATAATACTTTGGGAAGTTCAAAGTGCTTATGAAAAGCCAAAGGTAGTGGTGCCCAATTGATTACGATAGAGCTTGTCAAGGCGACACGATGTCCCTACATTAAAACAACAGGGAAAGGCCATTTACCTGGCTTTTTGTCTTGAATATCTCATTGCAGGTCATGAGGTGGCATCATGCCCGGATTACCCGATGTTGAAGCATATCGAAGATATATCCAATCCACGTCTCTCCACAAAACCATTCGCAATGTCAAGGTATTTGACACTGCGGTTTTGAAAGATACCGAGCCCTCGGCTTTAGCGAAAGAACTAAAAAGACATAGCTTCGAACAAGCCGAACGGCATGGCAAATACTGTTTGCTGGCATTGGATAACTCAAATCGATACTCATGAATCATGAAGTTTATCTCAGGTATCGGCAATGTCTATTCCGATGAGATTTTATTTCAGGAAAGGTTGCAGGCCGCAGCGCCTGCTTTTGTCCCTCTTGCCAGGCTCACTAAACCAGGAGGAAAAGCAAATGGCGGGTACATTGACTGATGCTCCCCGATTGAGAAACAAACATCACGTTTTTACAGGAAGGAAGGATGCCGGCCGCTATCTCGCCGCAATGTTGAACAAGTATGCTCATCAATCCGAAACCATGGTCCTTGCCATTCCCTCGGGAGGTGTTCCGCTGGGTTTGGAGTTATCCGGCAAACTCGACCTGCCCATTGATCTGGTAATTACCCGAAAAATTCAGATTCCCGGCAATACCGAGGCGGGATTCGGTGCCATGACCATGGACGGTAAGGCATTCATAAACCGGGAACTGCTTGACAGTCTGCATTTAAGCGAGGCTCAAGTCAATAAGCAAATGGAAAAGGTGCGGGGGGAACTGCAGCGCAGAAACGTCCGCTTCCGAAACAACAGATCTCCGCCCAACCTTAAAGGAAAGGTGGTTATCCTGACTGACGACGGCATTGCCTCCGGATTCACTATGCTGGCGGCCATAGACATGGCTATAGATCATGGTGCAAAAAAAATCGTGGTGGCTGTTCCCACTGCACCCATCTCTTCCATCTTACGCATTGCAGGCAGGGTTGAAGAAATTTTCTGCGCCAATGTACAGGACTATGGTGCCTTTGCCGTGGCCGATGCCTACAAGCACTGGCGTGACCTTGAACCGGAAGAGGTGGTCGAAATGCTGCAGCAGAGTGGTTTGCCGACTGGATAGCTCTGTAAAAGCGCTCAGCTGACACTCTTCCCGCAAAGGGTGAGACACGGATACTGCTGAAAACAAATTTTTACGAGTCCATAAATATCATCAGGACAAACAACCGGGGGAACGCTCCAAAATGATTCCGCTGCTTAAAACGGAAAATGATGATTATTGTCCCAGCGGCAAACTGCAGGACAAGGTAGCTATCATCACCGGCGGAGACAGTGGTATCGGCCGGGCTGTCAGCATCCTTTTCGCCAACTAATTTTTCTGCAGGCTCTTGACTCGCTTCCTAACGCTATTTACCCCTATTTTATAACGAGAAACTGCAATGCAATCCATTACTCTTAGAAAAAGAGGTGCGATATGACACGCTCATTGTGGCTCGAAGATACAAAATCTGTTGAATTTTCTTCAGAAAAAAGAAAGGCTGACGTTGTCGTTATCGGAGCTGGACTGACGGGTCTTGCAACCGCCTGGCGACTCCGTATGGAAGGCCTGGATGTTATTGTGCTGGAGGCGTCCGAAGTAGGAAAAGGTACTTCGGGACATACAACGGGTAAAATAACCAGTCAGCATCATCTTATTTATGACTACCTTATCGAACAGTTCGGCGAAGAGAAGGCTCAAATATATGCGGATGCCAATCAATGGGCTGTTCGAGAATATATCGATTTAATCGGTAAGGAAGAAATTGACTGCCATCTTGAAAAGCAGTCGGCCCATATCTACTCCCATGAAGAGGCCAATGCCCTCGAACGGGAATATGCTGCCGCGATGAAGCTCGGTCTGCCTTGTTCTCTTGATACCATGGCCTTCAGCCGCAATAAAGTTTTGACTTTTAGCGGACAGGCACAGTTTCATCCCAGGGAATTTATGCTGGGACTTGCCGATAAAATTGTTGATCAGGGTGGAACAATTATTGAAAATACCAGAGTAACAAAGGTGCAGGAAAAAGTTTTATGTACGGTTACGACCAATAGGGGAACCTATGTGGCTGACCACGTCGTTTATGCAACCTTGTTCCCCATCCTTGATCATACTTTCTTTGCTTTGCGGCTTCGTCCTGTAATGCATCATGGAATGGCTTTTTCGGTAAAGGAGAAGGAATTTGACGGCATGTACATCGGGGTGAATGATATTTCCTATCGCTATTTCGGCAATACGCTGATCACCATCGGACAGCAGCAGCCTATCGGCGAAGATAAAAACCCTTATGAGATACTTGAAAAGAAAGCGCGTGAGAAATTTGCCATTGAAAGTGAACTGACACGCTGGTCAGCCCACGATCAGCAGAGCCCTGATAGAGTACCTTTCATCGGCAGCTACGATCCTGTAACAGACAAGCAGCATACTGCAACCGGATTCGGTGCATGGGGCATAACTCATGCCATTATCGCGTCAAAAATCCTCACTGACCAGATATCCGGTAGAGGCAATGCCTGGGCAGACTTATACACCCCCTGGCGAACGGGTAAGACAATTTCAATGGCCATCAAAAAAGGCAAAGATACCATTACAAGTCTGGTTAAGGGGGAACATCTCTGTGCCCATATGGGGTGCGGAGTAGTGTTTAATCAATTTGACCAGACATATGACTGTCCATGTCATGGATCGCGCTACGACAATGAAGGGAATGTTCTTTGGGGACCGGCCGTAAAAGGAATACTTGGAACGAAAAAGAAGTCTAAGTGATGGCAAGAACATAATCCGGCTTTTTATTGGAAAGATGGGTACCGAGCTTTTTTTTGTTGCAGCTCATAACCGTTCACTCCCTGTCAATTGTCTCCTTTGTTGTCCCCTTTGCAAAGCCTCTCGTATGAGTTTTATTTCATTCTCCGGCACGGGGAAGCAAAAAGAGACTGAAGAGCCTTGGCGACATCATCGACGAGGCGGGTCTTCCTCTGCCGCCAGTTTCTCAATGGGGTGGATGGGTGGTGGTGGTGATAAGAAATCGTTTTTTGAATCTATCACGTATGTAAACTGTATCACTGGCCATGTACCGTAAATGTGGCTTAACGCTCAGGCCTCGACCTTTGTACTACCCTTGTTCATTGAGTACTTTTTCTGTTTTAATCGGGGAATCAGAACCTCAAAAGCTACTGAAGCTGTTATAATTAGAATGGCAAAGAACTGGGTTGCGGTTAACGTCTGCTTTAGTATCAGAATAGCCAGAAGCGATGCTATAACCGGTTTGAGGAAGAATATATAGCTGCCTCGAGTTATATCCGGCACCGCGGACAAACCGCCTATCCAGAGAAATTGGGTTATGGTGGTATTCCACAGGGCAATAACCAATAATGCGGTCAGGGCACTTGGCGGTATCGAACCAAGTCGGGCCGGTGAGACCCAGACATCAAAAAAAAGCCCCACAACCAACCACAAGCCAAGTGAGCCAATGAACATAGTGAGTGCCGTTATCCGCAAAGCACCATATTGTACAACCAGCGGTTTTGCCATTACCGAGTAAGCTGCGACCGCAGCAGCGCAGCCCAGAGCGAGCATGATGCCAAGCAGACTGTCTGCCGATCCCGCCAATTTGGCTAAAAAACCATCCGTAATCAACAGGCTAATGCCAAGCAAAGCACAAAAGCCGCTGGCCATTTTGGCAGTGGTGATCGGTTGGCGGTTAACAAAGAGATTGGTTAACGCCACAAAAATTGGGACGGTCGTTACCAGAGTTGCCACTTGCGGCACAGAGGCAAAATCAAGCGACCAGTGAAACAGCAGGTAGCCTCCCGTAACTCCAAGGAGCGACAGCCCGAGAATTTTCAGGAACTGGGCGCGAAGAGGTTCAAGTAAATTGCGGCTGCCAGGCAGTAATAAGGCCACAACAACCAATCCAGTGCCACCCAGTACAAAACGCCATACAGAGAGTTCCGGGCCTTTTATGCCGGAGAGAGCGGCGACAAATTCGGTCGATGCATGCCCCAGCACTCCTACAAAAACGGCGGTGTATGCCAGCCAGCTATGTCTTTTCCAGAGACTCATCATGTCACCTCCTGAGCAAATTGTAGGAGACTGTCAACCAATTCGCCAGGGCGTTCTGCCGGTATCATGTGTCCAGCGTCAGTCATTTTTATATGTCGTGCATTTGGCAGGCGACTATAGAGTCGTTCGACATCTTCATGATCTAAAAATACATGATCCTGCAATCCAGTAATTACCAGCACAGGTAAATCAAGCTGTTCAAAGGGCTGGTTCCATTGAGCAGATCCAGCATTTTCAAGCAGATTATAGTGCCCTTCACTGGAATGTAGAGGCGGATAACCTTGTTGCTGAAGAAATTTATCTCTGTTTTGCGCCTGCCACTCTTCATTGAACAGCAACGGCACGAAAAGATCACGAAAAAGCTGGAGGCCGCCAACTTCGACACATCTTAGCAGTGCATCATTTATCCAGCGCAGCCTTTCCCCGTCACGCCTCAACGTATTGATGAGAACTAACCCTATGGTTTCCAGGTTAGGCAGTCCGGCAAGAAAGCTCTGGACAGCAAATAACCCACCAATTGATAACCCACAAAGTATAGGACGTTGAGGGGCCAGCTCTGCCAGCAGCATGCGTACATCCTCGACGATGAGAGCAGAATCAAGTACACAATCTGGAGAAAAAGGGCTGTCTGCCTGTCCACGAAAGTTGAAGCTGAGAGTACCATGGCCTTCTGCACGCAAAAGCGGTCCAATCTCTGTCTCCCACATCCGGGTATCCCCCGTCAACGCGTTGAAAAACACCCAGGTAACACCATCGGTACGTGAAGGAGCATGATGGATGTAGAACAGACTATTATGTTCATCTATCTGATACTGAGACATGTTGTTCTCCATAATGTATTCTCGAACCATTCCAGGGTCAGCGGATTGCCTTCAATGACGGTTGAGGTATGGACGTTCGGGAAACTCGGGTAAAACTCTTCCCGACTCTGGAAACTTTTAGAGCCTTCTCAAACTTGTTTCAGCTTTGTTTGTAAAATTTATGGCCGCTGAGGGTTTATCTTTTCGAATGTATGCTAGTGCCGATAAAAATTGATTACGGGCAGAAAGGGAAAAAATGAACCTTCATTATGGTTCCTTAGCCAAAAGGGCATCAGCCTCAGCAAAGACGGTGGCCAGATCATACCCTTCACCTAATTCGATTTCTCTATCTCCTTTGACTAATAGTCGTAGCAGTTGCTTTTCATGTTCAGATTTTTCATAGGCTTCGACGCCAATCATTACGGCTGCTGCTCGCTCTCTTTGGGTAACAATAAGTGGCTCGTTGTTTTTATTTAGTTGTTTTATTACTTGGCAGCACTCTGTCTTAAGTCACTAACAGGAATTATATTCGACAATTTGCTCATAGCGTACCTCCTATCGTTTCTTAAGATGTATCATTAAACGTACTACTGAGCAAGTATTTAGCAGTAAATGGGGCACAGTACAGAAAGTACGAAGTCTGCACTTATATGGGAAATTGTGCCCTATGATGACGGCTGGCCGGGATACGATAAGCCGGTGTTTAATTTTCGAATACCCACAGACATACATGACGCCAGACATTACAGCATTCGTTATTGACTTCCAACCCACTGTTTTGTAATAAAATAATACCTGCGATCGAGCTCTTGTCGACGACGGCAAGAAGTAACTCATGGCTTAGCCCCGGACGCCAGGCGAAAAAGAAGACACAATCCGCCACGTTCGCAAGAGCCATCCCCAGGAAACTTTGACCCATAAAGGCAACAGATGTTTCGCTTTCTCCACACCGCCGATATCCTTCTCGACTGTTTTTTCAAAGGACTTAAAGCCCATGCGGACTCCCCGGTCGAGGAGATTTACGGGGCTACGCGGCGTGCCTTTGCTAACTGCATTGACCTGGCCATCGACGAGGCCGTCGGGATCACCAATACCATACCGCTGCCTTACAACGTCACCCTTTTCGAACCGCACAGTCAGGTGCAGGAACTGTTACGCACCCGGCTGCTCCGGCACGGAGAGCCAAAATGAGACTGAAGCGCCTTGCCCTGAAGGCCTTTGGTCCCTTTACCGACCGGACGCTGGACTTCACCTCCGCAGCGCCCGGCCTGCACATCATTTACGGCCCGAACGAGGCGGGGAAAAGCAGCTCCCTGCGGGCGCTCAAGGCCTTGCTCTACGGCTTTGCGCCACAGACGCCGGATAATTTCCTGCACAATTATGATCAGCTTCTCGTCAGTGGCTGGTTGGAAAACAGTGACGGCAAAAATCTCGTCTTCCAGCGGCGAAAAAAGCGCATCAACGACATCATCGACGAGGCGGGCGATCCTCTGCCGCCAGAAACCCTGGCGCCGTTTCTCCACGGGGTGGATGCTGAAATTTTCGCCTCCCTTTATGGCATTGACCACGACACCCTGGTGCGCGGCGGAAAAGAAATACTCGCCCAGAAAGGCGAGGTGGGGCAGGCCCTGTTTGCCGCTGGAGCGGGCATATCTTCCCTGAAAGAGGTCATCGATCAGCTGGATAAAGAGGCGGGGGAGCTGTTCAAACCAACCGGACAGGTGCCGCGAATCAACAGGGCTATAAAAAGATTCAAGGAGTTACAGAAACGGGCCAAGGCAGCCGGTCTTTCCTGTCGTGACTGGAAAGAACATCACAAGGCCCTAAAAATGGCCGAGGAAGAGCGTGCAACGTTGGAGCGGGAGCGGGAGCAAAAAAATATCGAACTGCGCCGCCTGGAACGTCTGGCGCAGGCCATTCCCGAGCTGGGACTGCTCAAATCCTACCGAGAACAGCTCGAAACGCTCGGGGCGGTGATTATGCTGCCCCCGGACTTTGCCGAAAACCACCGCCAGGTTGTCCAGGCAATCCGTGAAGCAGAGTTGCAGCTACAAAAGAATACCGAACATCTCAAGAAGCTGGAGGCAAAACGGCAGGCCCTCTCTTTTAATAGAAACCTCCTTGCGCACGCGGAAAAAATTGATGATTTCCACCAGCGTTTGGGGGAATACCGCAAGGGACTGAAAGACAGGCCGGAGAGAGAAGGCATGCGCATCAGCCTGCGCAGAGAGGCTGCCCAGCTGTTGCAACAGGTGCGGCCGGACCTGAGTCTGGAGGCAATCGAGCCCTTACGCGCGGTGCTGCTGAAGAAAAAAAGCATCCAGCGCTTAAGCGCCGAATATGAGGCCGTCAACCAACAGCTTATTCAGGCAAAAAGCCACGCGGCAGCCGCCGGGGAAGAACACCGGGAAGCAGTGCAGAGCTTGGCCGGTTTGAGTGCTCTCCCTGACAGCGGCAGGCTTTTCCAGGCGGTAAAACTGGCGCAGAAGAGTGGTGATAGAGATGGGCTGCTGGAAAAAAACCGCCGCGAAATCGACCAGGGTAAAAAAGATTGCCTGGCGGAACTGGGGCGCCTTGGCTTATGGTCGGGAGATCTGCAGACGCTGATCGAACTCCCTCTGCCGCTCTCTGAAACCGTGCAGCAGTTTGACAGACAATACAGCGAACTCGCTGACGAAAAACGGTTACTGGAAAAAGAACAAAAAACCATCGCCCAGGAACTGACAAAGGCGCGAACGGAAATGAAAAAAAGCGCCTATGCCGGGGAGATTCCTTCCGAAGAGAAGCTGCTGCTGACCCGCCAAAAAAGAGAGCGTGGCTGGCAGCTTTTGCGCCGCCGCTGGCTTGGTAACGAGGATGTGACCAGCGAGAGCCTGACTTATGCCGCGGACCAGCCGCTTGATAAGGCCTATGAGAGCTATGTCGGCCAGGTGGATAACATTGCCGATCGCCTGCGCCGCGAGGCCGACCGGGTAGCCACCGCCGCGGCTCTTTTGGCCCAGGTTGAGAGCCAACAGGAGCAGTTGGCCGATTTTGCCATAAGCAGCGCGGCGCTCAGCCGGCGGCAGACGGAACTCGATGCGGCCTGGATCGCTCTCTGGCAGGCCGTCGGGAGAACTGGAATAGTCCCGCTCTCGCCAAAGGAAATGAGCGGCTGGCTCTCGTCGATGGACAAAATCCGTTACAAGGCCGGCGATATCTTAAAAAAAGAGCAGGAAATCAAGAGAATTCTGCAGCAGCGACAAGCAGAAAGACAGGCCATCGTCACCGAGTTGCATGGCCTGCAGGTGCAGGCAATACCCAGCGGCGAAGCACTTGGCCCGGTGGTTGTCCTGGCCGAAACCGTTCTTGATACCATCGCCCGCAAGCAGGCGATACGAGAGAAAAGCACAGAGCGGGTGATCAGCGCCGAAAAAAACGTCCATTTGGCCGAAAAACAGCTGACAATTGCTCGAGAATCCTTAAATAGATGGCAAGAGCAGTGGCATAAAGCCCTTGCTGGTCTGGGTCTTAGCGGCGAGATCGCAACCTTTGAAGCCATCGACCTTGTCGATATTCTGCAGACCTGCTTTGCCAGAGCCAAAGAAGCAGCGGACCTGCAAAAGCGCATTAACGGCATAGACCGAGACGCCGGGGAGCTCGAACAGGATGTGCGAACACTCCTGCTGCAGGTGGCTCCCGGCGCATTAGAGCTGCCGCTTGACCAGGCAATTGTTCATATACGGACGCTCCTTGGCCAATCGCAAAACGATTGTATCCTGCACGACAAACTGTCCGAGGAGATCGATGCGCTGCAGACCGAGGTGACGGGCGCCGAAAAGACCTTACTGAGCGTCCGGAGCCAAATGGATGAAATCCTCCTCATTGCCCGCAGTGCAACACCGGACGAACTGGCCTCAGTTATACGCACATTTGACACCTATACCAGATTGACGGATAAAATTTCCGATACGACCGCCAACCTGGCCAAAATTTGCGCCGGGGTGGACATAGATGAAATTTCCCGACAGGCAGGGGAAATCAACGCCGACGAATTGCCCGGCAGGATAGAAGCACAGCGAGGGGATATTGCTCTGAGAATCCACCCGGAAATTAATAGAATCTCCCAGATCATCGGCGAGCAGGCCAGCAAACTCGCCGCCATGGACGGAAACGCCAAGGCGGCGGAGATGGCCGAGGAACTGGAGCAGGAACTGGCCGGAATACGACGCCTGGCCGAGCGCTATACCCTGGTCAAGCTGGCCGCAAAAATCCTCCAGCTGGAGATTGAACGTTACCGGGAGGAACACCAGGACCCGGTGCTGCTCATCGGCTCGAAATATTTTCGTGAGATGACCCTCGGCTCTTTTAGCGGTTTACGCACCGATGTCGATGATCAAGGATTACCGGTGCTGATCGGCCTGCGTCCGGGAAATTTAAGGGTACCGGTCGAAGGCATGAGCTCCGGCACAAGAGACCAGCTCTATCTGGCTCTGCGCCTTGCCACCCTGGAGTATCGCCTGGAATCGCACGAACCGATGCCATTTATCGTCGATGACATTTTAATCAACTTTGATGATCGGCGATCCCGAGCAACTCTTCAGGCCCTGGCCAGGCTGTCGGTGAGAAACCAGGTCATTCTTTTTACCCATCATCGGCAGATTGTCGATGAAACTGAACATCTCACCGACCACGACAGCGTCGTCGTGCACACCCTCTAACATTTATTCAAAAGATGAAGCACTTCTTGACGCAAGGAGCAATTTTATGGTCGAATAGAGGTGAGAATGATTGAAAACCGACATGTATACGACAAATGCCAGGCCAGCGCTTCAGGGAAGGGGTCCGGATCTGCATGGACACCGCATCCATAAAAAAGGCGACATATGGCAAAAAACCTGACAGAACGAGACGCAGAAGCCCTCAAGCTGTTTCAGCACCGCAACCGATTACTGACGACCATCAGGGAACACAGTTTGTGTGATCCCGAGGATCAAAGTTATGCCATTATTTTTCAGCATTGCTGCAATATTCTGGCTGACGCTTTCCATTGCCATTTTGTCTGGGCCGGAGATATCGACCGAGAAAACAAGTGCCTTATTCCCTTTGCCGCGGCCCCGCCAAATACGCTGCTGGACTTTTCCATAGAAAGCTCTCTCACCAGCCTCCTCGTTGACCGGATGGGCCGTGATCTCTCTTATTTCACGAAACCCATCTATGCCCACTTTCCTTCCGGTAAATTTCCAGAAAACGAATCCGCCGCCACCAATTGCATTGTCTGCCCGGTCGGCTATCAACACAAAACCTATGGTTTTGTCGCCATGCATTGCCGAGAAAACATATGTAAATGTGATCTCAAACAAGAATTTATCGCCCATGTCATCGACGATATAGCGCTGGCGCTTTATTCCCAGGATACCGCGCGAAAACTGAAAATTGAGCGGGATTTCAACAAAGAAATAGTCGACACCATCCAGGCACTTATGGTGAGCATTCATCCCTGTGGAACAATTGCCTCTTTCAATCGCCGAGCCGAAAAGGTCACGGGGTACGGCGAAAAGGAAATTCTCGGAAAATACTGGGTTGACGTTATGATCGCCCCGCACAACAGACTCAAATTCCAGCAACTCTTTTCAGAGACACTAAAAGGCAAACAGACAAATATCAACTTCACTGCCCCCTTGCTTACCAAAAGCGGGGTAGAACGCTTTATCAATTGGCACGGTTCCATCCGACATGACATCGAACACGGCAAAGTCGGCCTGGTCATGCTCGGCATCGACGAAACGGTAAATCTGGCCGCGGACCAGCAGCTGAACATGTTTACCGCTCGCTGGGAAAAAATCTTCATTGCCATTCAAGATCCTGCGCTGGTGGTCTCAAAGGACTACAGAATACTTGAGGCCAATCCGGCTACCTGTGCAGCTGCCAAAAAACGACGTCACGAGGTCATCGGCAAAAATATCTGCGAGATCCTCCACGGTATTCACGGCAACAACAGCTCATGCCCGCAGGAACAATTTATTGGTGGTCGGAACACGCAGATATCCGAAGTGGAACTGCACGGCCTGCATGGTACATATATGCTGACCATTACGCCACTGCTCGAGGAAAATGGCGAAATCAACGCGACTCTTCTCGTAGCCCGCAACCTCACCGAAGAAGAGGTCGTCCGGGCAGAGGCGATTCGCGTGGCCCAGCTTGCGGCAATCGGCGAACTTGCCTCCGGCATTGCCCATGAAATCAATAACCCGATCAACGGCATCATCAATTATTCGCAGATCATCCTCGACGCCCCGGATGATCCGGACGCGGCGGAGCATCTCCGCAATATCATCAGTGAGGGAAAGCGAATCGCAGCCATTGTCTCGAAATTACTTGATTTTGCTCGCCGAAGAGAAGAGGTTCTGGCGCCGTCGGATATCAAAAAAATAGTTACCAACAGCCTGCAGCTGGTCGATCATCTCCTGAAAAAGGATAGCATCATCTGTTTCCTGGAGATGGACGATCCGCTACCGTCGCTGATGTGCAATGAGCAGCAACTGCAGCAGGTTGTTTTGAACATGATCAGCAATGCACGTTATGCCCTGAACCAGAAATACCCCCATTCCCACCGGGAAAAACGGCTCGAAATCAGAACAGAGCTGTACAAACAAGAAGACATGGAATTTATCCACCTGACCTTCACCGATTACGGCGTGGGTATCGTCCCGGAAATCCAGGAAAGAATGTTCGACCCATTTTTTTCGACCAAGCCGAAAGGTGAAGGCACCGGCCTTGGCCTCAGCATCAGCCACGGCCTGGTGCGAGACCATGGTGGGTATATCAGGGTGCAGAGCAAGCCGGGAGAATGGACCCGTTTTACTATAGATTTACCCGTACAACCTTACTGACACCCCACAAGAGGCATAAGTGCCTTGGTGGTTACTTTAAGTTCTTAATTTCAAATGCGTCTCCAGTTTACTTGTTACTTGCTGCAGGCTTCTGGAGTAAGGCTCTAAAGGGATATGATGAAAAATCACGTACCGAATCTGCCTATATGGCTGATAATACCAGGGCAGTTTCTCGTCTTCGTCGGGCTGCTCGCCCTTGTACAGCGTCTGCACGGCGCCGCCGACACAACAAACCTTTTTATGTTGGAAACAGGTCTGCTGACGGCCGCGCTACTGCTATCGATACTTGCCACCATCCACGCCTTGATAAAACAACGGGAAAACATCATCCTGAACCTGCAAAAGGGATTAGCCGCCGAAAAAGAGGAATACCGCGCCATCCAAATCAAATTCGATGAAGCCATCGAGAAAAGAACCTTTGAACTGCAGCAGGTAAATGGTTCATTAAACAGGGAAATTGCTGAACGAATCCAAGCGGAAGAGGAGGTTCGGGAACTGCAGAAACAATTGACCCTGATTCTCGACTCTGCCGGCGAAGGCATCCTCGGTCTCGACAATCAGGGCAAGGTCACCTTTATGAACAAAGCCGCATCGCTGATGCTTGGCTGGGAGGCCGAAGAGCTGGTCGGTAACACGCACCACGACCTCATCCATCACACCCTGCCGGACGGCACGCCTCATCCTGTTGCGAACTGTCCTATCTATATGGCCTACCGGGATGGTCACGTCCACTATAAAACCGGGGACATTTTCTGGTGCAAAAACGGCTCGAGTTTCCCAGTGGAATATGTCAGTACGCCAATTCGCGATCGCGGCATGCTCACCGGAGCGGTTGTGGTTTTTCGCGACATGAATACCTATAAATAAATCGCCGGAAAATTTCAGCCAAGGAAGCTCCATGACGGACGCAGCGGCACAAAAAACTGCTATTCTCATAGTTGATGACGAGACAAGTTTACGAAACACCTTTAGCATCTTCCTGAAACGGGCGGGCTACGAAACGGTTATCGCCGTTGGTTCCTTCGAGGAAGCGGTCAAAGCGGTCTCCTCACGAATGTTCGATCTTATTATCAGCGACATTGTCCTTGAAAGTCACTCCGGCATTGAGCTATTAAAACGCTTCAGGGAACTTGGCGTTACTTGCCCGGTGGTCATGGTCACCGGTTATCCCCAGGTGGAAACAGCCTCGGAAGCTGTCCGGCTGGGTGCCTTTGACTATCTCCCGAAACCCGTCGAAAAGGAGGCGCTGCTGAAAGCCGCTCGCCTGGCCATTCGCCAGTACCGCCTGGAACAGGACAAAAGAGAGGCGGAGCTGGCCCGAGAGAGATACCGCCGCTTTCTCGAAACACTGTTCAAGAGTGTTTCCGACAGTATCATCTCCGTCGATCACGATCTAAATATCCTGAAAATGAACCATGCCGCCGGTGTCCTTTTAGAAAAGCTCCACCTAGAGATGGGCGAGGGAAGAAATCTCGGCGACATCTGTCAGCAGATGGAATTGGGCCGGCTTACCGAAAATATAAGAAAGGTGCTGAAAAGCGGCAGAGAACTGCTTGATCACCGGGTGGAATTTCCATTGGCAGACACGCGCAAGGTGTTAAGCATCTGTATTTCTCCCTTGGATAATGGCACGGGGAATCCGGTGGGTGCGGTGCTGGTGCTGCGAGACATGAGCCATAAAATGCAAAAACCGATACAGGGAAGAACCCATTTTCACAAGTTTCTCGGTGCCAGCGCAGCCATGCAGAATGTTTATTTACTGCTGGAAAACATTGGTCGCGTTGATACCTCGGTATTGATTACCGGAGAGAGCGGCACAGGGAAGGAGCTTGCCGTCCATGCCCTGCACCAGGAGAGTCCCCGGCACGATCGCCCGCTGATCATGGTTGATTGTACAGCCATGACTGACAGTTTGCTGGAGAGCGAATTGTTCGGCCATAAAAAAGGATCCTTTACCGGCGCCGATGAAAACCGGATGGGAAGAATTCTCCAGGCCGATGGCGGCACCTTATTTCTTGATGAAATCGGTGATATCTCGATGACCATGCAGCTGCGATTGCTCCGCTTTCTGCAAGAGAAAACATTTTATCCGGTCGGCAGTGACAAAGAACTGCGGGTTGACGTCCGGGTCGTCGCTGCAACCAATGTCAATCTCAAGGAAAAGGTGAAAAGCGGCAGCTTTCGGGAAGATTTATACTTTCGACTGCTGATCATCGATATCCACCTGCCGCCGCTACGTAATCGTGAAGGCGACATTCCTCTACTGACCAACCATTTCATTGGGCGATTCGCCAAAAAGCTCAATAAAAATATTACCGGCATCTCCGAACAGGCCATGGCCCTGCTCTGCCAATACGCCTGGCCGGGAAACGTTCGCCAGCTCGAACATACCATCGAAAGGGCCTGTATTCTTTGTCAAGGCACAACCATTTCTTCCGAACAACTGCCGGAGGAACTGGTGGGCCGGACGACCGAAAGTCAATCCCCCCTTCTTCCGGAACCGGCAAAAACCGACGAGAGCTCTCCGGCTGAACTGCACAGGTTAACCCTCAGCAAAGAGGATGAGCAGGTCACCGAAAAGATCCTCGCGGCGCTCAAGACAGCTGGTGGCAACAAGGCCAAGGCGGCGCGCATCTTAAACATCGATCGCTCGACCCTGTATCGAAAAATGCGAGAACTGCATATTGAAGCGGATATCTTTGGCTGAGAGAATGAAGCTTCCGAACAAAATGCTCGCTGTATCGAGAAAAATTGACTCATCCGCTAAGCATACAGTATCATAATCTATAGTAGAAACATGAGCCTGAACATTTTCCCATAGTTTTCTAACGAGGACGAGTATGGCTTCTTACGAAAGATGGTTCAAAATCATCATTTCGATTATCCTGAAGAAACTCAAAGATGCCTTTACCGACCTGCTGCCGATTATCATCGTTATCGCCTTTTTCCAGATTGTTGTTCTCCGCCAACCTCTGCCGCATATTGAAGAAGTTCTCTTTGGCACTGTTCTTGTCGTTATCGGACTGGGGCTCTTCGTTCAGGGACTTGAAATGGGTCTTTTTCCCATTGGTGAGACACTCGCCCATGCCCTGGCCAGAAAAGGCAGCCTTTTCTGGCTGCTCTCTTTTGCCTTTGCCCTGGGCTTCTCAACCACTGTCGCCGAACCTGCGCTCATTGCGGTTGCCGCCGAGGCGGCGGAAATAGCCAGCAGCGGCAACCTAATTGCCCAAACCCCCGAGGCAATCAAGCAATATGCCTTCGGCCTTCGTATGACCGTCGCCTTTTCCGTCGGCCTGGCCATCCTCATTGGTGTCCTACGCATTATCCGCGGCTGGCCGATTCATTATCTGATCATCGGCGGCTATGTCATCGTCATGTTGATGACCGTCATTGCGCCGCAAGAGATTATCGGCATAGCCTATGACACCGGCGGTGTCACCACCTCGACCATCACGGTGCCTCTGGTTACAGCTCTGGGGGTGGGGCTGGCCTCTATTATCAAGGGACGTAGCCCGCTGCTGGATGGATTTGGTCTGATCGCTTTTGCCTCCCTGCTGCCGATGATTTTTGTCATGGGCTATGGTTTGATGGTTTTTCGATAAACAGGTTGTCTCTATGGAATTTTTCTATGATTTTCTTAAAATGCTGCTGGCGACCGGGCGAGATGTCTTGCCGATCGTAGCCCTGATTACCGGCTTTCAACTTTTCGTCCTGCGCCAGCCGATTCCCCACCTGAGTCGGCTCATTGTCGGCGGCGTTTATGTCGTTATCGGTCTGACGTTTTTTTTGGTAGGACTTGAAAAAGCACTCTTTCCCCTGGGGAAAATCATGGCGGCGCAGCTCTCCGATCCCACTTTTATACATGGGGCCGAAAATGTCGGCGCCCCCGGGGATTGGAGCGCATACGGCTGGGTGTATCTTTTCGCACTGCTCATCGGCTTTGCAACGACCATCGCCGAGCCATCGCTTATTGCTGTCGCCTTTAAGGCAAATGAAGTATCGGCCGGGACGATAAGCCAATGGGGCTTAAGAATTACCGTTGCCATCGGCGTCGCTGTAGGCATAAGCCTCGGGGTTTTCCGGATCATCAGCGGTACACCGCTTTATCTCTATATTCTTGTCGGCTATATGATAGTTATCGTACAAACCTTTTTTGCCCCAAAAAACATTATCCCCCTGGCCTACGATTCAGGCGGCGTCACCACCTCGACGGTAACAGTACCGTTGGTGACCGCACTCGGCCTTGGCCTTGCAGCCGGCATTCCTGGGAGGAATCCCGCCCTGGATGGTTTCGGACTCATTGCTTTTGCCAGTCTTTTTCCTATCATAGCCGTCATGGGGTATGCGCAAATAATGCAGTGGAGCCTCAGCAGAAAAACAAAATTGCAGGAGAAAAAACATGCGCTTTAAACTCATTTTATCCTCGGTAAAGCCGACAATTACCGACAAAGTTGTTGACTCGGCAAAAGCAGCCGGCGCTACCGGTGCGACAATTATACCGGCCCGGGGAACGGGTATCCGCGAGGCAAAAACCTTCTTTGGTCTTTCCCTGGAGGCACAAACAGATATTATCATGTTCCTTGTCGAGGAACATCTTGTTGCAAAGATAATGGAAAGTATCAAAGTAGCCGGAGAGTTCCATAAACCTGGCACCGGCATAGCCTTCGTGCTCCCGGTTGAACAGGTGACGGGACTTGAGAGCCAGATGGAAAGATTTAAAAAAGAGGTTCGTGACAGTTATTTTTAACACACTAATGGAAAATGACATTATGACACAGAAGAAAACATTACAGGAGAACACATCAGTAATCCGGGCGAAAGACGTAATGCAAAAAAAGATTGTCTCCATTGACGGCATGGCCACGGCCCGGGAGGCCGCCGCTTTAATGCGCTCTGAAAAGGTTTCATGCCTGCTTGTCCAGAAGCGGCATGACGATGATGCCTGGGGCATCGTCGTTATTCAGGATTTCATAAGAGGGGTCATCATTCCCGGCCGCCCTTCACGCGAGGTAAATGTCTATGAGATCATGACAAAGCCGGTTATCACCATACCGGCTGATATGGATATACGCTATGTGGCCCGCCTGCTCTATAGAGCCGGTATCCGTAGAGCTCCGGTGGCGGATGGAGAGGAAATTGTCGGCATGATATCTCTTTCCTCGCTGATTCTTGACAATGAACTTTTTTAGGGCGTTTGGAGAGGATCGGCTGAAAGCATCGATCTTATGAAATTCAAGCCCACGGCGACAAATCATACAATTCAGAATAAACGTTGTAAAAACGAGTTACTATAATTTCACAAGGAGACTATCTTGTTTCTGCCCATCGGCGACAGCCCCAATCCGGAACGCTTCACGCCGTATGTGACTTGGGGGATCATAGCCATCAATATCGCCATTTTTGTTTTTATCAACATTCCACTCAGTAGTCGGCTAGTTGATGCATCCACTCCGCTGCTGGCCGAATACGTAAAAATGCTGATGGAACAGGGTATTCCGGAAACGCATATACGGGTGATGCTGTCCCGGATCTCGCTCAACGATCTGCTGCTTTTCCACTATGGCTTCAAACCTGCCGCACCCAACTTGACCAGCATGTTTGCCTCGCTGTTTCTCCATGGCAGCTTTTTGCACCTGTTGGGCAATATGCTGTTTCTCTATATCTATGGGGATAATGCCGAACATCAGCTGGGCAGGATGAAATTTCTTTTGCTGTATATAACGGCGGGAGTGATCGCTACTTTGAGCTTTGCCGTTTTCGCCGGCGATTCGCTTACCCCTCTGGTCGGAGCCTCGGGGGCTATCTCGGGAGTACTTGGCTATTACTTCCTCATGTTTCCCAAAAACCAGGTTAAAGTGTTTATCCTGCTGCTTCCCATTTTTGTGAATGTGGTCAGAATACCGGCCCGAATAGTGCTCGGCATCTACGTCGTGATCGACAATCTGCTGCCTTTTCTGATCCAGGCAAGCGGCAATGTCGCCCATGGCGCCCATCTGGGAGGATTCCTTGCCGGACTGGCCGTTGCCGCGCTTGGTGAGTCCCGCTGGCACATGGCATTTCTGCAAAAATCTTTTACCATTGGGCGTTTCCTGGCCATCAAGCCCGAGCGCAGGTCGCCGCAGGCGCTTACCTTTCGGGAGAAGATAGAAAACGCCATCGCTTCGGCTGATGGCAAGCAGCTTGTGTCGCTTGCCGGTGATGCCGGGATGCGGGATTTTCAAACTCTTGAGGCGGAAACAACCCTTGAAGCGGCGCGAATTCTCAAACAGCGTGGTTATCTCGAGCCCGCCAACCGCATGGTCAAACTCACCCTGGCGACCCACCGGAAATCACCGCTGCTGCCGGAATTATATTATCAGCTTGGCCATATCCGTTTGCAGCAGGGATTTGTCACAGCAGCATACCAGCATCTGCTTACGGCGCTGGACCTGCATCCGCAACCGGATATCGAGAAAAAGATCCGTCAACTGCTGCAAACTATCCGGATATAATTCAGCTTGGCGTAAAGCCAAGAACGAAAACTAGTCGCAAGATTTCGGTTTTTCAGGAAAAAAGCCAAGGATTTCTGCAGGAAACTTCAAAAAAAAATCATTGATTGATACCAGACAAGTATTTTCGGCTCATCTCGCTATTCTGGTGGGGGAAAGCCCCGTGGTCGGCAAAACGCTGGCCAAGGCGAGAGAAGTGACCAATGATGCTATGAAAGTTAGCGGCATTGAACGAGACAACGGTAAATTTATGATACCCTTTCCCGAACTGGTGCTGCAAGTGGGATCACCTGGTCATTCGGGGTACTCCCAACCATCTGAATGAGTTTGAAAAAGTTTTGCAGGGTACCCTATATCCTGAAGATTCCGGTGAGACTGTCCGACAATCGGTACTTTTTTGAGGTCTTCGTGTAAGGTCGGGCCTGAATGTTATTTCCATGAAGAGACCGTGTGGAGCGCCTTGGTAAGCTCATACGGCTTCATCGGCAGATTTTATCGTACCATTATGGACCAACCTCCCATTCTCGGAGGAAAAATAGAGCAACGTACAGTCGGTGGCACATTTGAAGGGTTGTTCCTTTGAATAAATCTGCAATTTTCCCTGCGGTGATATGCTTCCGAGCAACAACCAGTCATTGCCGGGCTCACCAAGTCGATTTTTCAGTCGGTCGAGATCAAAATCTTTGGTCAAGCGGGTTGTCTGCACTGTCCAACCGTCACTTAGGCGTTGCTGCAGGGTGTAAAAATCCGTTGGTGGTTCAAAGGCGAAGTAGCCGCGCTGCTGCAAAGTCAGACGTTTTTGCTTCTGGTCTGATTCCTGGTGGGGGGCCAGCTGAAAGGTGCGATGGTGGCCGAATTCAGGTCCCTGTGCCTTGCACACCAAGGCATTGTAATAATGATTGTCCGTGGCGCACAGTAAAAAGCTTAGATGTTTATCTTCCAGTTCATGCTCGGCATGTTCAGAGAGGATCTCACCGTAATAAACCTTAATGCCGTCCATACGGATCGGTTTAAGCCGCTGATAAGATCCATCGGCCACAACCACGTCCACTTCAAGGTTTTTCAGTGTCTGTGCCAGGGCCTTCGTCCAGGGAGAGGCCCCTACGATCAGCAGACCGTTTTCTTCTTCTGCCGCCAGAGACATTTTTCGCGCCAGCGGCCCCAGGGAGAGTCCATGCGCTAGCACGGTCACAATAATGACCAGAAAGACGATCGGCAGAAGCGCCTCGGCGTCTTGGTAGCCGGCAGCGACCAGAGCCGGGCCGAAAATTCCTGCTGTGGCCGCCGCCACGATGCCACGCGGTGCGATCCACGCCAGCAAGAGCTTGTCCTTCCTTCGTATGGGTGCACCCAGGGTTGCCAGGCCAATGGTCAGCGGACGCACCAGCAGCAGAACGGCCAGTACAAAGGCAACCACCCTCCAGTTCAGCAACTCCAGCTGGCTGACCTTGAGTTGCGATGGGATGACAATGAACAACACCGCCAGCAGCACGGTGGTAAGGTTTTCCTTGAAATGGCGCAGCTGCTCGCGCTCGACCAGCTTCACGTTGCCCATGACCAGGCCCATCACCGTGACAGTCAACAGTCCGGCCTCATGCTGCACCAGGTTGCTGACCCAATAAGCCGCCAGAATGTGGACCATCAGTGCCGGGGGCTTCAGGTGGGCGGGTAAGGAGCCACGGCGATAGAGCCAGCCAGTGATCCAGCCCCCCAGACCGCCGAATATTGCGGCAGCAAGGATCGCCATTCCCAGACCGGTTAAGGTCTGTTGCCAGCTGCTACCGGCGTAAGTGAAGTACTGAAAAGTAAGTACCGCCAGCAAAACCCCTACCGGGTCGTTGATAATTCCTTCCCATTTCAGAAGTGAGGCAGATTCCTTGTTCAGGCGCGCCTGGCGCAGTAGAGGCAGAATAACAGTCGGCCCGGTTACCACCAGAATAGCACCCAGAACCCAGGATACCGGCCAGCTCAAGCCGGCAATATAGTGCGCAGCCAAAGTTCCGAAAATCCACGCAAGTGGCGGGCCGAAAATCGTCAGGCGGCCGACACCATGACCGACGCGCCGGATTTCGCCAAGCTTCAGGTCCATGCCGCCTTCGAATAGGATAATGGCGACTCCCAGGCCGATCAGCTCCGTCAGTTCGGTTTGTGATATCCCCAGATCGATGATACCGCTCACAGGACCAAGCAAAAGACCCGATGTGATCAGGACGACAATCGCCGGGAGACGAATCTGCCAGGCCAACCACTGGCTGGCTAGTCCGGCGCTCAACATAATCAGCAAAAGGGTGGCGATGTGCATGGGTGCTCCATCTTTAAGTGATCATCAAGAAAAACCAGAGAGGAGATTGAAGGTGAGCACTATTGTCGATTGTACAAATCCTTGGCCGCTGTATCCTGGTCCCCGGTGCAGATTCGATCCAGCAGCCGGATCTTTTCTGCAAATTGCGAAGTCTGCCGCATTAAACGTGTCAGTACTGACAAGCCAATTGTGGTACCAGATGGATCAGTTTGTTAAAAATATCCCTGCAAGCTACAAAAAGAGTGTATATTCATACCGATCATTGCTCCAGAAAAAGATATTCCCACGCGGACATTCAAACGTAAACTGTCAACGAAGAACGGCTGGAAAATTGTCAGTTTCATGCTCAATTTCCCGGAGCACGATTCAAGCTAAGGAATCTTTTACCAGAGAAAAAGATAAAATTGTATCAGCAATTCCCGCTGAAATTTTAACTTACTGAAAACACTCAAACTATTAATTTAACGTTTCGCAAACTCGTGTTATGGCGAAACCACTCAACCGCTTGATAATATGACATAAAAAAAAATTTGGCCAATGTCGTTTTTACTTGACAAAGACCGCCAAGAAAAATCGCGTTTTTCTATGTGAAAACAATATATTACATAGGAGAACGCCATGAATT
>CAYPPR010000050.1:0-28797 GCA_964412665.1 uncultured Desulfopila sp. | reverse complement strand
TGCCGCCGGCCGAGATGCCGGCCCGGCTCATCGCCTATGCGGCCCATGCCTTCGGTAATAAAATCCGCCGGACAAGTCCCCCGTCAGCCACTGCCGAGGACATCATCAAAAAGGTCTGCATCCTGCTGCGAGATGTAACCGGCCATGATTTTTCCCAATATAAACGCAATACCCTTACCCGTCGGATCGAGCGGCGCATGGCCGTGCACCAGATTGGCCGGGCGGAAGATTATCTCCGTCATTTGCGGCAGTCCCCGGCCGAAGCCCAGGCCCTGTTTCGGGATCTCTTAATCGGAGTAACAAATTTTTTCCGCGATCCGGAGGCCTTCGCCGTCCTGGAAACCGAGGTTATCCCGCAACTCTTCGTCGGCAAAGCAGCCGGGACGCCGGTGCGGGTGTGGATCTGCGGCTGTGCTTCAGGCGAAGAGGCCTACTCCATTGCAATTTTGCTCCAGGAGCATCTGGAAACCTTGAAAGAAAACTTCAAGGTCCAGATCTTCGCCACCGATATCGATCCGCAGGCCATCGAACAGGCCCGGTCAGGCGTCTATCCGGCCAGCATCGCCGCAGACATCACGCCGGAGAGGTTGTCACGGTTTTTTTCGCTGGACCTGGAAAACGGCGTCTATCGCATCCAGAAGATTATTCGCGATCTGCTGGTCTTTTCCGAGCAGGACGTGATTAAAGATCCGCCTTTCTCCAAGATTGATCTTATCAGCTGTCGAAACCTGCTTATTTACCTCAACAAAGATCTGCAGAAAAAGCTCATCCCACTTTTCCATTACGCCCTCAATCCAAAAGGTATGCTCTTTTTCGGCACCTCCGAGTCGATAGGGGAATTCGGATCACTGTTCGCCGTGCTTGACCGCAAGCAGAAGATTTATCGACGGCAGGCTGACATACCCTGCTCGGTTTATCCGAACCGTGGCCGTTTTGTCCCGCCACTGGCGACACCGGTCACTCATCATCGCACGACTCGGGTGCAACCGGGAGCAGTTTCCCGCTCTAATCTGCGCGAGATCACCGAACACAGCCTGGTCACCCATTATGCTCAGGTTGGGGTGCTTGTCAACAACCGCGGGGAGATCCTGCATATCTACGGTCGTACCGGCAGATATCTTGAACCGACCAGCGGCGACGCCGGCATGAACATTCTCGCCATGGCCCGGGAAGGACTCCGGCCTACCCTGACCGCCGCTTTCTACCGGGTCATTACCCAGCAGCAACCGATAAGCCATCCAGGGCTGCAGGTGAAGACCAACGGCGATTTCAGTACCGTCAATCTCCATCTGCGTCCGGCAACGGACCAGAATGGATCAATCCTGTCTGGCTTATTTCTCGTTATCATCGAGGAGTGTCCGGTGCAGCTTTTACCTCCGGCGGCCGTTGACAATGAATCAAGTGCGCCGGACACCGGGGAGAAAGCACGTATTGCCGCCCTCGAGCAGGAACTCAGGACCAAGGAAGAATACCTGCAGAGCACCCTCGAAGAGATGGAAACCGCCAATGAAGAACTCAAGTCGACCAATGAGGAAATGCAGTCGGTGAACGAGGAATTGCAATCAACCAACGAAGAGTTGGAAACCTCGAAGGAAGAGCTGCAGTCGGTCAACGAAGAGCTGGCGACAGTCAACGCCGAACTGCAAAACAAGGTGGCCGATCTGTCGCGGGTCAACAACGACATGAACAACCTCCTTGCCGGCACCGGGGTGGCCACTCTTTTTGTCGACCATCAACTGCGCATTGTCCGCTTTACCCCCGGCACCACCGAGCTTATCAACCTGATACAGAGCGATATCGGCCGCCCCGTCGGCCATATCGTTTCCAATATGGTTGGCGATGATCATCTGGTGAAGGATATTCAGGCCGTGCTGCGTGATCTGGTCCCCCGACACGCCGAAGTACAGACCCATGATGGAACGTGGTTCCAGATGCACATCCGGCCCTACCGAACTCTGGACAATGTCATTGAAGGCGCGGTGATTACCTTCATCGATATCACCGATCTCTGCCGCGAAAGGGCCGACTGATATCATTTGTGTGATAATGGCCGGCTTTTTGCTGGCTCTGTTTATACAACGGGTTTTTCCAGAGGTACAGTCGTGAACGACACGCACATCAGGTATCCAACCGGCTGTGTGTGAAGTTAAATCGAAGCAAGGAGCAATAGTATGAAATCAAGCACACAAGACAAAGCAGAAGGCAAGATGCATCAGGTCAAGGGAAAGATCAAAGAGACCGTCGGCCGAGTAATCAACAACCGTGACATGGAAATAGAAGGACAAGTCGAAAGTCTGGATGGCAAAGTTCAAGAGAAGAAAGGTCAACTGAAGGGTATTGTAAAAAAATAACCTGTTGCCTGCTCTACAGCGGGCTTTGAGGTCGTTGCTGGTGAAGCACCACAAGCGACCTCAAAGCCTCTTTTCAATGGAAACGAAGTCTCACTAAGAGTTTAAAATAGTGTGGCACAGCATTTGTCCTGCAGCAACATCAAAGCCGAGCGGAACTTGTCCATGGGTTTCGCCTCTCCCCACCGAACGATTTTCAGGCCGTGCTTTTTTGGTACGAAATGCGGATCGGCTAGACTCCTGCAAAACAAATTGCCATTAGCGGAACGGTTATTGCTTAAGTGATAGTGTCCCCGCTTCAAAGAATGAAGCCAAACCGAAAAAAGCCGGAGAGACTCACTATCATATGAAAAATACAATCAAAAACATTGCACAAAATACATCAAAAAAACAGCCTTTTGCGGGAGTGTTCTATAATGTCATGGGTTCGATTCGACAACCTTTGCTCGTACTTGACAGTGACCTCAAGGTGTTGAAAGCCAATTATTGTTTTTACCAGACTTTTGATCTCAGACCGGAAGAGACCGAGGGACAATTAATATACGATCTTGACCACCGAAAGTGGGATATCCCCAGACTCAACGAATTGCTTCACGGCGTTCTTCCCGGAAATGTCGAGATCAATAATTTTGCTGTCGAACATGATTTTGCGTCAATCGGACGGAAGATCATGCGCTTAAATGCCAGACGGATTGCCGGTGATCCAGGCCAGGTCGATTTGATCATGCTTTCCATTGAGGATGTCACTGAACGGGAAGAGCAGAAAAATGTTCTCGAAGCGCTGGTTCATAAACGTACGGCGGAACTTTTCTTTGCCAGAGCGGAAGCAGATGAAAGAAAAACAATCGCTGAAACGGCCCTTGCTGAAATTTTAATGTTAAAAGAGCAACTTCTGTCGGAAAAGGCCTATCTGCAGGAAGAGATTAAACTTGAGAACAACCACGAAAAAATTATCGGTCAAAGCGATGCACTTAAACATGTGCTGTACAAAGTAGAACAAATTGCCGGCAGTGATACCACCGTCCTGGTCCTCGGTGAGACGGGTACAGGCAAGGAGCTGATTGCTCGGGCTGTTCATAACCTCGGCTTACGGAAAAAACGGGCCTTGATAAAAGTTAACTGCGCCACGCTGCCGGCAAACCTCATCGAGAGTGAATTGTTTGGTCATGAGAAGGGCTCTTTCACCGGTTCGCAGTCGCGACATCTTGGCCGTTTTGAAATTGCCGATGGCGCTACTCTTTTTCTTGATGAAATCGGTGAATTGCCGCTGGAACTCCAGGCGAAGCTGCTGCGAGTCCTGCAGGATGGCGAGTTTGAACGTCTGGGGAGCTCGCACACCATCAAGGTCGATGTACGGATTATTGCCGCGACTAACCGAAATCTGGAGGAAGAAGTCCGTAAAGGCACCTTTCGTGAGGATCTCTGGTATCGCTTGAATGTCTTTCCGATTACCATGCCGCCACTTCGGCATCGCCTGGATGACGTACCGCTTCTCGTCGCTTTTTATATCGACAGAATAGCCAAACGGATGGGCAAACATATTGATTTCATTCCCGAGAACATCATGGATACCTTGCAAGGATATCACTGGCCCGGAAATATCCGAGAGCTGGAAAACGTTCTTGAACGGGCGGTGATCAACTCGTCGGGCCCTAAGTTGCGTCTCGTTGATGACCTCAGGAGATCGACGAAAGATGTATCAGGGAGGTGCAAAACCATGGAAGAGGTGGAAAGAGACCATATCCTCGAAGTGCTTGCCTTGACGAAATGGAAGGTGAGCGGCAAGGGCAGTGCCTCGGAAATTCTCGGCCTTGATCGCAGCACCTTGCGGGCTCGCATGGCAAAGCTGCATATCGAAAATCCTGATTCACGCTTGACCAGCGCCTCAGCCCCGCAGTTACAGCAATAAATGGAGTTGTAATAGAGGCCGCACGGCCAAAAGCCTGGTTTCTTCAGCTTGTCGGTATCAGTGGCGGTTTTGTCGCTGTGGTGTTCCGTGGTGCACAAATACTTGCTGAAATACTGGTTGTTTTGCTAGGCCAAAGGGTATAAAAAGAAGTGAGTGTATTCGCTGAAGTGTTGCACGCGACAGAACTGTTGTGTTACTTTTCTGTTGCGTGCAACACTTCAAAACCCGGAGATATTTTCAGCGAGGTCATGTTATGAGGCACATATGCATATTCTAGTGACCGGAGGCGCCGGCTACATCGGCAGTCACACCTGTCTCGAGTTGTTGAACGGCGGCTACCGGGTGACGGTGGTGGATAATCTTTCCAACTCCAGCCGTGAGTCGTTGAACCGTGTCGAGGAGCTGACCGGGAAAAAGGTAGGTTTTTTTAAGGTGGATCTCCTTGACGAGGCCGGTCTGAAGAAGGTTTTTGCCGGCGCCGACGAAAAATTTGACGCAGTGATCCATTTTGCCGGTAAAAAGGCGGTCGGGGAATCGGTGGAAAAACCGCTGCTCTACTATCATAATAATATAACCGGAACCCTTGTTCTCTGTAAGGTGATGGCTGCCCACGGTGTAAAAAATATTATCTTCAGTTCCTCGGCCACGGTATACGGGGATCCGGCAACAGTGCCGATTACCGAGGAATTCCCGCTTTCCTGTACCAATCCCTACGGTCGAACCAAGCTGATGGTTGAAGAGATTCTGCGGGATATCCACACCGCCGACACCGACTGGAATGTTTGTCTGCTGCGCTATTTCAACCCGGTCGGCGCCCATGAGAGCGGCCGAATAGGCGAAGGTCCCAACGGTATTCCCAACAATCTGGTACCGTATATCACCCAGGTGGCCGTTGGTAAACTTGCACAACTTGCCGTCTTTGGCGATGACTACCCCACCCCCGATGGCACCGGGGTACGAGATTATATCCATGTGGTCGACTTGGCGGCGGGCCATGTCAAGGCACTTGACCGCTTGTTCGAGCAACCAGGTGTGGTGATCTATAATCTTGGTACCGGCAAAGGCTACAGCGTACTGGAGATGGTCCGAAATTTTGCCGAGGTAAGCGGCCGGACGATTCCTTATAAGATCGTTGCTCGTCGGTCCGGCGATATCGCCGTCTGCTATGCCGATCCCGGCAAGGCCTTTCGTGAACTCGGCTGGCGCGCCAGGCATGGCTTGCGCGAAATGTGCGAAGATTCCTGGCGTTGGCAGGTGAATAACCCCCAGGGTTTCTGACCAAGCAGTACAGGTCAGCATGCATCCGGACTTCGTCCCTTTGCCCGGATGCATGCCTGCTCTTTTTTCCCGTTGCTTGTCGCCATCCCATCTCCTTCCGCCCCATTCGTTCCTCCAGAAGTCATCTTATGTCGCTATGTTGTGCGACAAAGTCGTGCTTATGAACTTCTCTGTAGTTTTCAATCAAAAAAAATGTGCATGTTATGCTAATGTTTTCGCGAATATGTCATATGTGCTCTATTGTTTGGCAAAAATAGCCTTGCATTGGCCTGTTTCGGATGGTATTTTTACCAAAACCTAAACGGAGGCACTGTTTGCACAATGCGACTAGCAAAAGATTTGACGATGATTTTTGGCTGCGGCAACGTCATCATGGGTGATGACGGGTATGGTCCCGCCGTAGTAGACGAACTGAACAGTCGCTATGCACTCCCGGAAGGGTTGGAGGCCATAGATGTCGGCACCTGTGTGCGTGAATATTTATTTGATTATCTGCTGAGCGAAGAAGATCGGCCGAAGAAAATAATCATCCTGGATGCGGTCGATTTTCAAGATCGCTCTCCCGGCGAAGTCTTTCAGATTCTGCCGATAGACATTCCCGCCAAAAAAATCCATGATTTCTCTCTTCATCAGTTTCCTACGGTAAATTTATTGCAGGAGCTTGAGCAAAACACCGGAATAGAAGTTCTCATCCTTGCGGCTCAAATCGAATACATCCCTGAAGAGATTGCCCCGGGCCTTTCGCCCGCCATGTCCAAAGCTGTTACAAAAGCGTGTGAAAAAATAGCACAAATTCTTTCTCTTACCGTCAAATGAGGTGACCTTTTATGATGTATGAATTTAAAGTCAGCGAACTTGCGGAGGAATTTGGCGTTCATCGAAATACCATAAGGAACTGGATCAATGCCGGTACGCTTCCCGCAAAGGAAGGTCCAGGCCGCAAGTATCTTATGAAATTTCATGATTACCAGAAACTCTGCGAAAAGTTCGGTCGTGAGCCGCATGTCCATCCAGCCAATAATGTCAGTCCGAAAGCTCTCGGGGCTCTGGAAGAAACAGACCGGGAACCGCTGCTGATCACTGGTCGGAAAAGTAACATCGCCATCGACCCATCCTGGGCTGCTGCCTGTCTGACCTGCGGCACCTGTGCAAGTGCCTGTCCTATTGCCGGAGTTGATGGCCTTGATCCGCGCAAGATCGTGCGCATGGCGGCACTCGGTATGGATGAAGAGCTGGTTGCCTCGAGTTGGCCATGGAAATGCACTATGTGCGGCAAGTGTGAGGAGGCCTGTCCGGCGAATATTGAGATCGTTGCCCTGATGCGCAAAATCAGGGGAAAGAGAAAACGAGCAGAAGTGCCGGGGCCAATTCATAAAGGCGTCACCATGTGCCTTGAGCGTGGCAATAACCTCGGTATCCCCAAGGATGACTTTCTCTTTCTCTGTGAGGACCTTGGCGAAGAACTGGCGGAAGATTGCTGTCCTGGTTTTAAAGCGCCCATCGATGTCCATGGTGCACGGGTACTGGTGACGGTCAACTCGAAAGAGCCCTTTGCCGAGCCGGACGATATGAAATGGTGGTGGAAAATATTTTACGCCGCCGGGGAATCCTGGACCATCTCTTCGGAAAACTGGGAGGGTGTGAACTGGGGACTTTTTTCCGGGGATGATGAAGCCATGAAAACGGTGGTCGGCCGTATTGTCGACAACATGCGCAGGCTGAACTGTCAGGTGCTCCTTCTCCCCGAGTGAGGCCACGCCTACTTTGCAACCCGGTCCGGGTTGAACAAATGGTATCCGGAAGCACTCAAGGAATTCAAAATTGTCACTGTTTTTGATCTCCTGCTGCAATATATAGAGGAAGGACGAATTCAGCTTGATAAGTCGAAACATGCCATACCCACCACCTATCACGATCCGTGCAATTACGGTCGCAAATCCCTGAAAGCCTTCGGGCAGGAATATTTCAAAGAAGGGCGGGCGGTGACCAAAGCCTGCTGCGACGATCTGCGTGAGCTGAATCCCAACCGGAATGGCGCCTATTGCTGTGGTGCCGGCGGCGGGGCCTGGGCCTTACCCTATTCCGATGAGCGGGTATTCTATGGTCGCATCAAGGCCCGGCAGATCTCCGAATCCGGCGCCGAACTGGTTGTTGCGCCATGTCATAACTGCCGCGATCAGATCATGAAATCCCTTAACAAGGAATATGATCTCGGAATCGAGGTAAAGTATATCTGGGAGCTTGTTGCCGACTCATTGATCATGCCGGAGAAGGCTAAAAAATAAAAAATGGAAAGGAGACAGCTGACATGCTGGACACAAAAAAAGTTGGCTCGGTAATGATTGTCGGAGGCGGTGTCACAGGGATGCAGGCTGCCCTGGATCTTGCTGATTCCGGATACTACGTATATTTGGTCGAAAAGTCCGGCGCCATCGGCGGGGCCATGGCCCAGCTGGACAAAACCTTCCCAACCAATGACTGCTCGATGTGAATTATCGCGCCAAAGCTGGTTGAGTGCGGTCGGCACTTGAATGTTAAATTGATGACCCTCAGTGAAGTTACTAAAATCGATGGTAAGGCTGGGGATTTTACTATAACCGTGAAGGAATCTCCACGCTACGTCGACATGGAGAAGTGCATTGCCTGTGGAGCGTGCACCGAAAAGTGTCCGAAAAAAGTCGATAGCGAGTATGAGGCGGGAACCGGAAAACGCAAGGCGATTTATGTTAAATACGCCCAGGCGGTGCCGCTCAAGTACCAAATCGACCCCGATGCCTGTATTCGTCTGCAAAAGCCCGGTGCCTGCGGCTTTTGTGAGAAGGTCTGCGATGCCGGGGCCATTAATTTCAATGACACGGAAAAAATTCATCAGCTGAGTGTCGGCGCGGTGATCCTGGCGCCTGGATTTGAGGCCTATGATCCAACGGATGCCGGAGTCTGGGGATACGGCGTCTATCCCAATGTCATTACCTCCCTGCAGCTTGAGAGATACCTCTCCGCCTCCGGGCCGACCGAAGGACATCTGATTCGTCCTTCCGACGGCAAACCGGTGAGAAAGGTTGCCTTTCTGCAATGTATCGGTTCACGGGATGAAAATCTGTGCAATAATGGCTACTGTTCTTCGGTCTGTTGTATGTATGCCATCAAGGAAGCGGTCATTGCCAAGGACCATGCGCCCGGATTGCAGACGTCCATCTTTTATATGGATATGCGCACCCATGGCAAGGAATTCGATCTCTATATGGAGCGGGCGAAAGAAGATTCCGGCGTGCGTTTTGTCCGTTGCCGCGTCAATGGTGTGGAACCGGATGGTTCGGGGGGGGATCTACGCCTCAGCTATGTCAATGAGGAAGGTCGCCAGCTCGAAGAGTTCTATGACATGGTCGTGTTGTCGGTTGGTCTGCAGACGCCGAAGCATGTCCTCGAGCTTGCCCATACCGCGAATATCAAGCTGACCGCTGATAATTTTGCCGCCACCTCCGACTTTGCCCCGGTGCAGACCTCACGCGAAGGCATCTTCACCTGCGGCGCCATTGCCGGGCCAAAAGATATTCCTCAGTCGGTCGTTGAAGGATCCGCTGCCGCGGCTGCCGTGGCCGATCTGCTTGCACCGGCCAGATTCGAGCTGACCACCGAGCCGACTTTTCCACAAGAAAGAGACGTCTCTGGGGAAGAACCGCGTATCGGTATCTTTGTCTGCCATTGCGGCTCGAATATCGCCGGGATCGTCGATGTCAAGGCGGTCGATGAATATGCCGCCACGCTGCCGGATGTCGTCTATGTCGAGCGCAATCTGTTCTCCTGTTCCCAGGATACTCAGGAGATGATTGTCAAGCGTATTCAGGAACAGAAACTGAATAGAATTGTCGTCGCCGCCTGTACGCCCCGTACCCATGAGCCATTGTTTCGTGAAACCCTGAAGGCCGCAGGCCTCAATGAATATCTCGTGGAAATGGCCAACATCAGAAATCACAACTCCTGGGTGCACACCGATAATCCGAAAGCGGCCACCGCCAAGGCCAAGGATCTGGTGCGTATGGCCGCGGCTAAGGTGACGTATGGGGACTCCCTCAAACCGATTTCCGTGCCGATCACCCAGAAGGCGCTGGTTATTGGTGGAGGGGTCGCCGGGATGACCGCCGCCCTCAATCTCGCTGAACAGGGTTTTGAGGTGCATCTGGCCGAACGGACGGACACCCTCGGTGGCAACGCCCTCAATTTGAAGCATACCTGGGCCGGGGAACATGTGCCGACCCAGGTGGCCAAACTCGTCGACAAGGTGATCTGGAACGATAAAGTCATTATTCATAAAGAGTCCACGGTAACGAAAGTGGAGGGTTTTGTCGGTAATTTCCAGTCGACACTTACCGGCAAGGATGGCTCCAGCAAGGTTATTGAACACGGGGCGGGAATTGTTGCCACGGGCGGAGACGCCTATATTCCAACCGAATATAACTATAATTCCATAACCAATGTTGTTACCTCGGTGCAGTTCGACAAGCTTTTTGAACTGAAAGAAAGACATGTGCGACGGGCCAGGCGATTTGTCTTCATTCAATGTGTCGGCTCCAGGGAAGATGACAATATGTATTGTTCGAAGGTCTGTTGCACCCATTCGGTGCAGTCGGCCATTGCCCTGAAAAAAGAGAATCCGGAACGCGATGTCTATATTCTCTATCGGGATATGCGCACCTACGCACAGCGGGAGGCCCTCTACAAGCAGGCGAGAAAGCTCGGGGTTATCTTTATTAACTATGAATTGCACGGCAAGCCGAAGGTTACCGAAAATGGTTCGGTCATCGACGTTGAGGTCTGGGATCATGTGCTGCATCGACCCTTGAAGATCGAGGTGGACATGGTTGTTTTAGCCGTCGCCATTCGGCCCAAGGAAGATGCCGCGGAACTTGGCAAACTTTACAAGGTTCCGGTCGATGGACAGGGGTTTTTCCAGGAGGCACATGCAAAACTGCGGCCGGTTGATTTTTCCACCGACGGGATGTTTGTTGCCGGATTGGCCCATTATCCGAAACCGATCGAGGAATCAGTCGCCCAGGCCCTGGCCGCGGCGGCCAGGGCGGCCACTCTGCTGTCAAAGAGCCATGTCTATCTTGATGCGGTGAAAGCGGCCGTCGATGAGCATTATTGCGATGGCTGCGCACTCTGTGTCGATGTCTGCCCCTACCATGCCATTACGCTGGTTGATAAACCGGCTAAAGATGGGCAGGCCGCCGGCAAGGTGATCGTGGTGAATAAGGCACAGTGCAAAGGCTGCGGTTTGTGTCAGGGTACCTGCCCGAAACGTGGCGTCTATGTTTCCGGATTCACCATGAAGCAGATCAGCGCGCAGATTCAGGCAGCGCTTGCCGTCTGAATCTTATCTTGAATACTTTGAAATGAACTTTACAGTGAGAAGGAGTAAATCACATGAGTTTTGAGCCTAAAATTGTTGCATTCTGTTGCAACTGGTGCTCCTACGCCGCGGCTGATCTTGCGGGAACCGCGAGGATGCAGTATCCGCATAACGTGCGCATCATTCGAGTAATGTGCTCGGGGATGGTTCATCCTGAATTTATTATGGATGCTCTGTCGCAAGGGGCTGACGGGGTGATGGTTCTCGGCTGACACCTCGGCGAATGTCATTACCTGGATGGTAATTATAAAGCGATGACTCGTTCCGACATGGTTGTTGAATTGTTGGAAGATTTTGGTTACGAGGCCGAACGCTTCAACTTGACCTGGGTTTCCTCGGCGGAACCGGATAAATTCGTTGCGGCGGTAACACAGATGACCGCACGCATCAAAAAATTAGGTCCGGTAAACACTCAGGATGCCCCGGTGGCATAAAGGGAGAGAGATATGGCTGTAACTACTGCTATGGAGTGGTTGGGATCCTGCTCGGGATGTGAAATTGCCATTCTGAACATCGGCGAAGATCTCGTGCCGATTATCACCGAGGCCCTGGACATTGTCCATTGCCCCGTACTGATGGATCATAAATATTTTGGTCAGTGCGGCGAAGGGCTCACTCTGACGATCCCCGAGGCCGTTGTCGGTATTGTCACCGGGGGGGTGAGTAATCACGAACATCTGGAAGTACTCGAAGAGATGCGGGCCAAGTGCAAGGTGTTGATTGCCCTTGGTACCTGTGCGACGCACGGCGGCATTCCCGCCCTGATGAACGGACAGGATCGGGCGGAAAGCTGGGAGGGGATTTTTCACACCGAAACGACTGATCCGGGGGCGAAAATACCCACTATTGAAGTCCCGGCGCCGCTTGATCGGGTTTACGCCTGTGACGAAAAAGTGAAGATTGATATGCAGCTGCCCGGCTGTCCGCCCAATCCGGCGCTGATTGCCGAAGTGATCCTGTCGCTGGTCGAGGGCAGAGATCCGGTGCTTCCCGGTAAAAGCGTCTGCGACACCTGCCCGACCAGGCGTGAAGGGAAGGGTGACGTCAGCCAGGTGAAACGTTTTATTACCAATGCCGACTTTGTGCCAGGCGTGCCGATCGATGAGATGCGCTGTCTGCTCGAGCAGGGCTATTTGTGCATGGGGCCGGTGACCGCAGCCGGCTGTGCCAAGCGGGGGGCGCCGGCCTGCATCAGCGCCAGGGTGCCCTGTCGGGGATGTTTCGGCCCGGTGCGTAAAGACGGCAATCAGCTGCTTGATATGATGAATGCCCTGGCAAGTAATGGAATTGACTATAAATCAGTTGTCGACCGCCGGTCGATACTACGGTTTTCAGGAGCCCACGGACAACTTCGACCGGTGAAAAAACGGGTCGTGGAGGAGGATTAAGATGGGAAAGGTATTAAATATTGCGCCGGTTTCCCGCATTGAGGGACACGCCAAGATCGCCATCCATTTGGGCGATGACGGCAATGTGCAGGACGCGTTTCTGCACATTCAGTCCCTGCGCGGGTTTGAAAAATTTATTGAGGGCAGGCCGGCGGAAGAGGTGCCCCGTATCGTCAATCGTATCTGCGGCATCTGTCCGTGGATGCATCATCTTGCCTCCAACAAGGCGGTTGACGGCGCCTTTGGGGTGACTCCAACGGAAACCGGCCATAAGCTGCGGGAAATGTGCCAGGTCATGGCGCACATCAACGACAAGATCCTGCATTTTTTCTTTCTTGCGGCCCCCGATTTTGTCCTTGGGCCGGATGCGGATTACTCGGTGCGTAATGTTATCGGCGTGGTGAAAGCGGCCCCGGAGCTTGCCGGTAAGGTCGTCAAAATGCGCCAGCTCGGCCAGATGATGCTCGACAAGTTTGCCGGGAAGGCCATTCATCCGATTGCCGGCGTGGTCGGCGGCTTTGCCAAACCGATGATGGAGGAGGAGCGTAAAGAGTTGCTCGAAGGGACCAGGACGCTGCTTGATTTCTCCCTCTACGCCCTTGATTACGCCATTGACAATGTATTCAATAAATATATGGACGTCATCAGCGATCTGGGTGTGATCAGGACCGGCTTCCTCGGCACTGTTGACCGTGATGACGGCGCCCTGCGCCTCTACGACGGCAAGCAGCGCATGATGAAGGCTGACGGCAGCTATGTCGATTTTGAAGGGGCGGCATATACCGATTTTATCGGCGAACATGTCGAGCCTTGGGGGTATTCGAAAATGCCCTATGCCAAATCCTGGAACGAGGGCTTTGATATGAGCCTGACCGCTCCGAAGGGCATTTACCGGGCAAACACTCTGGCGCGAATCAATGTCTGCGATAAGATCTCCACGCCAAGGGCGCAGGCGGCACTGGAAACGTTTCGGAGTTCCTTTGGCCGTCCGGCGCAGCAGACTCTGCTGTACCACTACGCCCGGTTGATCGAAATGGTCTATGCCTGTGAGCGGACTATTGAATTGCTTGAATGGAAAGGCATTACCGATCCAAATGTACGGGCCCACGTCGAGCCGAAGGCCGGTCGAGGGATAGGTATTGTTGAAGCACCCCGAGGCACTCTGATCCACGACTACACCACCGACGACAACGGCTGTATTACCAAGGCCAATCTCATTGTCGGTACGACCCATAACATCGCGCCGATGAATATGAGCGTCAAGCAGGCGGCGACAACCCTCATCAAAGACGGCATATACAACGAAGGCTTGCTCAACCAGGTGGAAATGGCGGTGCGCGCCTACGACCCCTGAATGTCCTGTGCAACGCACCGCCTGGATGGCGGCATACCTGTATCTGTAAGTATCGTGGATTCCACAGGAAAAGAGGTAGATAAAATAGTCAGCTGAGAAGGAGCACCTGGCACTTATCCCTGATCTAGTGAATATCTTTTTTGTCTTTATTGTTTTTTTTGGTCGATAATGTAGTATAAACAACGTAACCGTTCGCGGGGAAACCGAAAAGACTATGCCTTCGAGCTCGTGGACGTTTACTACATAGCGTACTTATTTGTGTTTCCCGCCGGGAAATAAAGATAATTGTGCAGGAGGTTACCATGCCACACACACGAAGAGTGCAGGTGCGGGCGGAAAATCCCAGTGGTGCATGCGGAAAACTGGATCACATGACTATTGACGAGTTGAAAGCGCGGGCTGTCGGTGATGATTTTGACGGTACGTGTCCGGCATGCGGAAAATTTCATTTGACACGAGCTGAGATCGAAAAAATTGAAAGCGAAAAGGTTATAGACTCCGAGAGCTATAAAACAATGAAAAACGAGGCGGAAGCCTCAGAATAATTTTGCAGTCACTTTTCTGGGAAAAGGTTACGCCTTTGCCCAGAAAATTATCAGGATGTTCGGGTGAGAGATCTATTTATTTCACCTGGGGAGAGAGGTCTACCGAATGATAGCCGGGAAAGTAACGAAAAATCTTCATCTCCAGGAAGCGCTGCTTAAAGAAATACACCATCTGGTCGACCGGCCCATGCGGCTGATGGTGGCCTGCGGTACACAGAACCGGGCCATTCTCAAGTACGGTCTTCGCCAGCTGCTGCCGGAAAAAATCGACCTCGTCGCCGGCCCCGGCTGCAGCGTCTGTGTCATGCCGGCCGGGCATATCGATGCCTTTGTCAAGGTCGGCATGCAACCTAACGTCATCACCGCCGCCTGTGAAGACCTGTTGGGCGTTCCGGGCAGCAACGAATCTCTTGGTTCCATTTGGAAAAAAGGTGCCAGAGTGGAAATAATCTCCTCGCCCATGGATGCCCTTGATATTGCCCGGCGGGAACCGGATTTCACCGTGGTCTATCCGGCGGTTGGTTTTGAGGCCACCGCGCCGAGTGTCGCCGAAACAATCCTTGAGGCGGCACGTTTGGGCATAGAAAACTTCTGTGTGATTCCCTCGATCAGATTATTGCCCCCGACGATCGATGTGCTGATGATGGACCCGGATCTGAACATCCGCGGGCTGCTTTGTTCCGATCATATCAATACCATTTCCGACACCGAAGCCTATACCGAACTGGCAAAAAGACATAATCTCTCCTGCTATATTGCCGGCTTTGAGCCGGTCGAGATCCTCGAGGGCATCCTCAGTCTGGTAAAACAAATACGCCGGGGTGAGTCGGTTTTTGATGATACCTCCGCCTTTATCTATTCTTCCGATGACAATAAAAAGGCGAGGAGAATGGTCTCGGAAGTGTTCTTTGCCGTCGATACCGACTGGCGCGGCCTCGGCACCATCGAGCAGAGCGGGTTTGTTATTCGTGATGAGCTGTCCCTGTTCGATGCCACCAAAAGATTCAATGTCAGGTTCAAAGAAGGTCAGGAATCGTGTATGTGCCAGTGTAATGCGATCATTTCCGGTCGCGGCCTTCCTCCGGACTGTCCTGCCTTCGGCATGGTCTGCACCCCGCAGTCGCCTATCGGCCCGTGCATGATCTCGGATGAGGGTATCTGTTCTTCCTATTTTAAATACAATGTGCAGGGAAGTCGGGCAGTTGCCTAGGAGACTGTCCGAGAATGCCTTTCCCCCATATCTTCGTTAAACTCGAAAAAATTATCCTCGGAGATGAGCGTAGACTCCGATATTATCTACGGCTGTGCTTATTTTTCTGAAATGCCTTAATCTGAGAAAAAATGCCTCTTCTCGGGCAACCTTTTGATATGGCTAGGGAAACAACAGCGCTGAGAGGCCCACAAAAAAAAGCAGCACGCCGCCGATATCGAATAAATTGCCGAGACTGCATGGATTGCGCCGACGAGAGATCTCTGCATCGTCAGGAGAAGTAGGTGCGTCGGTGGTGAGCAGCGGTGTTTTTGGATGGTTGAGTATCTCGCCGGCACCAAAGGCTATACAGGCAAAAAACAAATAGAGCAGAGCGGAATATATGCGTGCGGGTGGATGCACGATCCAAACAGCACCAAGGCCGACAATGCCCAACGCGCCTATTGTCCATGCAGCAAGATAAAGCGGTGGCAAACGATAGCCTGCAGTAGACATAAGAGAACCCTCCTTCATCGATATTATATTCTTTTAATCAGCTTTCGTTAAAAATCCAGAATTAAATGTTTCCCTGGAGGTTCTGGGGGGCTTGTTGTGTACATCCTGTGCAAGAAAGGGTGTGAAAGAGTATATCTGCTCTTGTCAGCTTTGTTGTTTTTCTGCTGATTAAGCCTTATATTTGGCGATTGTACAGCTTTGTTAAGTGAAATCAACAATAAGGATTATACATGCACGCAACCGATCCGGAAAAAAAAGGGTACAAAGGTTTTGAGCAGGGGCCGATTCGGCCGCCAAGCGAAGCGGGAAGCTTGCTTATTCGCATAAGCCGCAATTGTCCGTGGAACAGGTGCACCTTCTGTCCGGTATATAAGGGTCGTCCTTTCTCCCTGCGGTCCATGGAAGATGTTTTGGAAGATATTAATCGTGTCCATCGCTATGTGCTTGAGATCAGAAAATGCGCCGGCAAAAGCGGCAAGGTCTACCCGGCCGATATTGAGAAACTCCGCGCCCTCGATGGTGTGGGTGACCGGGCCGCGCTCAATGCCGCGCTGCAGTGGGCCTCCTCCGGCATGCGCTCGATCTTTCTCCAGGATGCCAACAGTCTGGTTATCAAACCGGAGCGCCTCATTACCATTCTGCAGCATCTGCAGCGGTGTTTTCCGTGGGTGGAGAGGATAACCTCCTATGCGCGGTCGCACACCATCGCCAGGATAAGTGCACATAATCTGCAACGGATGGCCGCGGCAGGGCTGTCGCGTATCCATATCGGTATGGAAAGTGGCTCGGACAAAGTTCTCGCCCGGATTAAAAAAGGGGTGGATAAAAAGACCCATATTGTCGCTGGACAAAAAGTAAAACAGGCAGGGATGGAACTCTCTGAATACATTATGCCCGGATTGGGCGGCAAAGATCTTTCCGAGGAACATGCCCTGGAGAGTGCCGATGCCCTGAATCAGATCAATCCGGACTTCATCCGCCTGCGCACGCTGGCCATCCCTGAGCATGTCGAGCTGTATGCGGAATACAGCAGGGGGGAATTTCAGAAGTTGGGTGATGTCGAGACGGCCAGGGAACTCCTCATCTTTCTTCAGGCCCTTGATGGTATTACCAGCACCCTGAAAAGCGATCACATCCTCAACCTTTTTGAGAACCTTGAAGGACAATACCCCGAGGATAAGAAAAAGATGGTTGGTACTGTGCAAGAGTTTCTTGAGCTGGATCCAAAAGAAAGGATGCTCTATCAGGTCGGCCGGAGGATGGGACTGTTTCGAAGCCTGGATGATATGCATTCTGTAACAAAGCGGCAGCATGTGGAAAATGCCTGCCGGAGTGCCGGCATTACTCCGTACAATGTCGATGAGGCTGTCGATGAGCTGATGAAGCGCTTTATTTAGCAATGTGGTTCGCACCGGTTTGTTGATAATCATTGTTAAAAAGTATGATGATTTGTGCCGGTCAATATGGTTGATTTACAATAGATAAAAATGTACTACCGCAAGTGGAATAAACGTTGGATTTCTTCTCAGTTTTAAGAGGACGGTATGGCCCTATACGATCGACAATTAGAAAAAGATAACTGCGGCTTTGGCCTGATGGCCCATCTCGAGGGCGAAGCCAGCCACAAACTGGTGCGGACGGCAATTTCTTCTCTGGCCCGAATGGCCCACCGCGGTGGTATCGCCGCCGACGGTAAAACCGGTGACGGTTGCGGCGTACTGCTGCAGAAGCCGGACAATTTTTTCCGGTCCCTGGCCGGGGAAGAGGGCTGGAATCTTGGTGGCAGGTACGGCGTCGGCATGATTTTTCTCAGTCCCGATGACGCCAGGGCGACGGTGGCCAGATGGGCCATCGAAGAGGAATTGGAAAGGGAAACCCTCACCGTGGTCGCCTGGCGTGACGTCCCCGTTGACCCGGAAGTGCTCGGCGATTTTGCCGGCAAAAGCTTGCCGCATATCGTTCAGGTTATTTTTAATGGGCCCTTCGGCTGGGGCTCGAAGGACCTGGAACGACGTCTGTATATGGTTCGCCGCCGGGTGGAAAAACGCATTACCGATGATGCCGATTTCTATATCGCCAGTCTGTCCAACCTGGTGATCGTCTATAAGGGCCTGTGCCGCCCAATAGACCTGCCGCTTTTTTATCCTGATCTGGCCGATATCAGGATGCAGTCGGCCATCTGTCTTTTTCACCAGCGATTTTCCACCAATACCCTGCCTAAATGGTCGCTCGCCCAGCCCTTCAGGTATCTGGCGCATAACGGGGAGATCAACACCATAACCGGCAACCGGCAATGGTCGAAAGCCCGGTCCTACAAATTTCGCTCGCCGCTGCTACCGGATATGGCCGAAGCCGCACCCTTTGTCAACACCACCGGTTCCGATTCTTCGTCTCTTGATAATATGCTTGAGCTGTTTCTCGCCGGCGGCATGGATCTGTTCCGCGCCTTCCGGCTGCTCATTCCGCCTGCCTGGCAGAATCATCCGAACATGGATGCCGACCTGCGGGCCTTTTACGATTTCAACTCCATGCATATGGAGCCCTGGGACGGACCGGCCGGCATCGTCATGAGTGATGGCCGTTTTGCCGCCTGCGGTCTTGATCGCAATGGCCTGAGACCGGCTCGCTATGTGGTGACAAAAGATAAGCTCATTACCCTCGCCTCCGAGGTCGGTATCTGGGACTATGAGCCGGACGAGGTGCTGGAAAAGGGGCGGGTCGGACCCGGAGAACTGCTGGTGATCGATACCCTGTCCGGCAAGCGCTGGACCTCCTGGGATATCGACAGGGAGCTGAAGAGCCGTCATCCCTATAAAAAATGGATGGAGAAATGTTGTCGAAAGCTCTCTTCTTTTGAGCAGGATGCCTCTCTGGCAACGGGGACCAGATCTCTTGACGACGACCGATTGCTTGTCTATCAAAAAATCTTCGGCTATACCAATGAAGAGCTGGAGCAGATGATCAAGGTCCTCGGCGAGACCGGGCAGGAACCGGTCTGCTCGATGGGCGATGATGCACCGATGGCGGTGTTGTCCTCTACGCGGCGCAGCCTCTACGACTATTTTCGGCAGATGTTCGCCCAGGTGACCAACCCGCCGATCGATTCGTTGCGGGAAAAACACGTCATGTCGCTGGCCACCTGCATCGGGCGGGAGCAGAATGTTTTCGACGAGGCCCAGGGCCACGCCTACCGGGTAAAGTTTCAATCGCCGGTGCTTGTTTACAGCGATCTGCAGCAGCTCCTGCAGCTTGACCCGAAACATTACCGTCAGGTGACCTTTGATCTCAACTACAGCCGAGAGTGTGGGCTGCAAAAGGCCATTGAAGAACTCTGCCGCATGGCCCGAAAAGAGGTGGAAGAGGGGGCCGTCCTGCTTATTCTTTCGGATCGCAATATTACCCCCGAGACTCTGCCCATCCCGGCAGCGATGGCGGTGGGCGCCGTGCAGCGTGTGCTGGTGGATAACCAGTTACGCTGCGATGCGAACATTATCGTCGAAACCGCCGACTGCCGTGATCCGCACCATTTTGCCGTGCTGCTCGGCATGGGCGCGACCGCCGTCTACCCTTATCTGGTTTATGAGTCGCTCGCCCGCATGGTCGATGAAGGCTCGGTGCAGGTCGGTCTGCGGCAGGCTCTCGGTAATTATCGCAGAGGTATCGATAAAGGTTTGTTGAAGATCCTGTCCAAAATGGGTATTTCCACCATCGCTTCCTATCGGTGTGCTCAGCTTTTTGAGGCGATTGGTCTTGATGCCCAGGTGATTGAGCTCTGTTTTAACGGGGTGGTCAGCCGCATTGCCGGGGCCGGTTTTGCTGATTTTCAGGCGGACCAGGAAGAACTGGCCGCATATGGCTGGAAGCGACGGCATAAACCGCTGGGTCGGGGCGGACTGTTCAAATATATCCACGGCGGCGAGTACCACGCCTATAATCCCGATGTGGTTGAATCCCTGCAAAAAGCAGTACGCAGCGGTAAGTTCAGCGACTATCAGCGCTATTCCGCCCTGGTGAATAATCGACCGGTTGCCTGTCTGCGGGATCTGCTGCGTCTGAAAAAGGACACGGTCGCAATTCCTCTGGATGCGGTAGAGCCGGCGGAAAAATTTTTCACTCGTTTTGACTCCGCCGCCATGTCCATCGGCGCACTCGGCCAGGAGGCCCATGAAGCGCTGGCCATCGGCATGAATCGTCTGGGCGGTTTTTCCAACAGCGGTGAAGGTGGGGAGGATCCAGACCGGTTCGGCACCGAACGGGTATCAAAAATAAAGCAGGTCGCCTCCGGTCGTTTCGGGGTGACGCCGCATTACCTGATGAATGCCGAGGTGATCCAGATTAAAATGGCTCAGGGGGCTAAACCGGGGGAAGGCGGACAGTTGCCCGGACATAAGGTGACCGCCCAGATAGCCGCTCTGCGCTATTCGATACCGGGGGTAACGCTCATCTCCCCGCCGCCGCACCACGATATTTATTCTATTGAGGATCTGGCCCAGCTGATCTTTGATCTCAAACAGGTTAATCCCAAGGCGAGGGTCAGTGTCAAACTGGTCGCCGAGCCCGGCGTCGGCACCATCGCCACCGGCGTCGTTAAGGCCTATGCCGACATGATAACCATCTCCGGCTACGATGGCGGCACGGGAGCCAGCCCGCTTACCTCGGTAAAATATGCCGGTAGTCCCTGGGAGCTGGGCCTGGCCGAAACCCAGCAGGCCCTGGTGGCCAATGGACTGCGCCACAAGGTGCAGCTACAGGTCGACGGCGGTTTGAAGACGGGCCTGGACATCATTAAAGCGGCCATTCTCGGGGCCGAGAGTTTTGGCTTTGGTACCGGGCCGCTCATTGCCCTCGGCTGCAAATTTCTGCGCATCTGTCACTTGAACAACTGTGCGACCGGGGTGGCCACGCAGGATGAGACGCTGCGCAAAGAATTTTTTGCCGGGGTGCCGGAGATGGTCATGAACTATTTTCGGTTTATGGTGCAGGAAACACGCATGCACATGGCCGAGCTGGGCATTGCCAAACTCACCGATCTGATCGGCCGGACCGATCTGCTCGAAGAACTGCCCGGTATCACGGCAAAACAGCAGAAGCTTGCCCTAGGTCACATTCTCGATACCTTTCAACCTCCGGCGAGCAGCAGCCTCTTTTTTCGGGAGGCCAATATCCCCGACGATCCGGGCAGGCTGAACCTGCGGATCGAAGAGCGTTTTCGTCAGGCCGTTGCCACCATGTCCGGTGGGGGAGGGAGTTTTACCATCCGCAATACCGATCGGACGGTCGGCGCGCGGCTGTCCGGGGAAATTGCCGCCCAGCACGGTAATAAAGGTATGAAGGATGCGCCGATTCATCTGCTGTTCAATGGAACCGCCGGACAGAGTTTCGGTGCCTGGAACGCCGGCGGCCTGCATATGGTGCTGACCGGCGATGGCAACGATTATGTCGGCAAAGGAATGGCCGGCGGTAAGCTGGTTATCCGGCCACCGCTGGGGGTTGCCTACAAGAGTCACGAAGCGGTGATTATCGGCAATACCTGTCTGTACGGAGCCACCGGCGGCTGGTTGTTTGCCGCGGGCCGGGCCGGGGAGCGCTTTGCGGTGCGGAATTCCGGGGCCAGGGTAGTGGTCGAAGGCATCGGCGATAACGGCTGCGAGTATATGACCGGCGGTATTGTGACCATCCTTGGCGAGACCGGGGTAAATTTCGGGGCAGGGATGACCGGCGGTTTTGCCTATGTTCTTGATGAATTCGGCACCCTGGCGTCGAGGCTGAATGCGGAATTGGTGGACAGCATCAGCCTGGAAGACCAGGCGGTCCTGCGCGAACATCTGCGGGGGATGATCAACACGCATTTTCTGGAGACGGGCAGTGAACGGGCCGAGCGATTGTTGACCGGCTTTGACGAACAATACGCCGGCCTCTTTAAACTGGTGAAACCAAAAACATCCGATGTTGCGACCCTGCTCGGGCATCGGGGTAACTCGCCACGGGAAACTCTGGCAGTCGTTTTTTAAGGGGGAGAGCATGAGCCGGAATTTATTCCAGTTTATCGAAGTGGAGCGGGTTGATCCGCAAAAGAAAAGGATTGAACGACGGCGGCATGAGTTTGTCGAAATATATCATCCTTGGCAGCAACCGCAGGTGCAGATGCAGGCGGACCGCTGTCTTGACTGCGGCAATCCCTATTGCGAGTGGAAATGCCCCGTGCATAACTACATTCCCGACTGGTTGCAGTTGGCCAACGAGGGAAGGATCGTCGAGGCGGCCGAGCTCTGTCATCAGACCAACAGCCTGCCGGAGGTTTGCGGCCGGGTTTGTCCCCAGGACCGGCTCTGCGAAGGAGCCTGCACCCTCAATAACGATTATGGCGCGGTGACCATCGGCAGCATAGAAAAATACATCGTCGATACCGCCTTGCAGATGGGCTGGCGTCCGGATCTGTCCAAGGTGGTACCGACCGGCAAGCGGGTGGCGGTGATCGGTGCCGGACCCGCCGGTCTTGGCTGTGCCGATGTGCTGATTCGCAACGGCGTGCAGCCGGTCGTCTTTGACCGACATCCGGAAATCGGCGGCTTGCTCACCTTTGGTATTCCCGCCTTTAAGCTTGATAAACGGGTCATGGAACTGCGGCGCAAGGTTTTCACCGAGATGGGTATTGAGTTTCAGCTGGGCGTTGAGATTGGCGGTGATCTTCCTTTTACCGACGTGCTGGCGGAATACGATGCGGTCTTTATCGGTATCGGCACCTACATGTCGATGCGCGCTGATCTGGAAAACGAGGAGGCGCCTGGGGTGTACGATGCCCTCGACTATCTCATCGGCAACAACGACCGGCATATGGGATTAAAGCGTGAGTGTTACCCCTATGTCGATCAGCAGGGGAAGCGGGTGGTTGTCCTTGGCGGCGGGGATACGGCTATGGATTGTCTGCGCACGGCCATTCGCCAGGGGGCAATCGATGTCGTCTGTGTCTATCGGCGGGACCGGGAAAATATGCCTGGGTCGGCTCGGGAAGTGCAAAATGCCGAAGATGAGGGCGTACGTTTTCTCTGGAATCTGCAGCCGCTCGGCATCGTTATCGGTGAAGACGGGCATGTTGCCGGCGTCAAGGTAGTCAACACCCGCCTTGGTGAAGCCGATGAACGGGGCAGACGATGGCCGGAACCCATTGTCGGCACGGAGGCAGTGCTCGATGCCGACAGCGTCATCATGGCTTTTGGCTTCCGACCGAGTCCGCCGGACTGGCTCAAGGAAAACGGAATTTCCGTCAATGACCGGCAGCTTATCACTGCCCCTGCCGACGGCCGGTTTCCCTTCCAGACCAGTAGCGAGAAGGTTTTTGCCGGCGGCGATGCGGTTCGCGGTTCCGACCTGGTCGTTACGGCAATCGCCGAAGGGCGCAGCGCGGCGGAATCCATTCTTGACTATCTCGATGTGTAAAATTAAAAGAACAGTAACCATTCGTCGGAAAACCAAAAAGAAGAAGTTCTCAGCTGCCAAGGAGCAGGAATGAAGAAAATTGTCATCGGTATTTTTGTACTCATTGTTGTTGCAGGAGTAGGTGCACCGTTTATCAGCGGCTTGGTCATGGAGAGAGTTGTCAAACGGTCATTTAACAATCTCAATACCATGTATACCGCGAATGGTTCCGATGCCTCCATTGAAATAGTGCGGTATGACAGAAGCTTTTCGTCGACGGAAATTGAATGGAAAATGAAACTGGGCAGTTTGCAGGCGATGTACGGCGTTGATGAAATACTTTTTGTCGACCATGCCGACCATCGATTGACCGGTATTGTCTCGGCGACCAGTCTTGATAAAAACAAATGGTACGCGGATTTTGTCAGCAATAAACTTGCCGGTAAAGACCCCTTGGCCATCACCACTACATATTCCTTTTCCGGGCAGATAAATGCGACAATCACCCTTGACGCTTTTTCTCTACCTATAGAAAATGAAGTGGCTGAAATTAAGGGCGGAAAAGCCGTTCTGTTCTGCGACGATACCTTGAGAAATTTCTCGTCCGAGGTCTCTTGGGAAGGTTTTTCCGTTGCCGAAAAAGTGCAAGTGGATGGTATCGTCATTATCTCGACGCTGGAGAAGATCTCCTCCTATCTCTGGGATGGTACGCTCTCACTGGCAGTGGAAAAAAGTAAAATCGCCGGGGGAGCCGAACGGTTTGAGCTGATAAATTTCAAAGGCGACTATACTATCGACGCAGAGAGCGAAAAGAACACAATATCTGTCGACACGACCTTTGGCGCGGATCAACTGCTGGTCGGATCGGAGAAGATCGACAAGGGGTTTGTTCGGCTTGGTGTCATCAACATGGATATCCATGGTTTTGAACAATTCATGAAGTTGTATACCGAGATGGCGCAGAGTGTCTTGCAAGATATGAGCGCTGCAGAAGATGATCCTGCAAAAATGAAAGCAATCCTGCAGGTGCAGTTGGCCCGGACACAATTTCAGTTTTTGGCGGCGTATGAAAAATTAATGAAAAAAGGTTTGGAACTACAAATCTCGGATCTGTATGCAAAATTACCGGAGGGAGAGGTGACCGGTGATGCGGCAGTAAGCCTGAATAAAGACATGACCTTTGCGCAGTTTGTCCCTCTTTTGCAGCAACCGGAGTTGGTGGTGGACATTTTTTCTCTACATTCTAATCTGCGTTTACCGGCAGGACTTATCGGTGACAATCTCATGCTTTTGTCGCCGCTCTCTTCGGGCATGCCAACCGGTGTCTTTGTTCAGGACGGCGACTATCTCAGTCACAAGGCCGAGACCAGAGCCGGCAAGCTCTATCTGAATGGCCAGGCGGTGAAGCTTTAGGTGCTACAATAGCATTGTAATACACTGATAACTGAGTCAAAAAGAAAAACCACGGCACCGCTTTTTCTAAACCGCATTCTTCTCTAAGCGAAGTTTCGAATTCGTCGGTCAATGGCCTGCATTGGTTCAATAAGCGGGAAGTTAGCTGATGTGTTCAAATATGCCAGCAGGCTGCATCTGGATTTTCTATGATGTTGCTTGTTCCAAGTACTTTGATCTCTTTAATAATTTATTAAATTATTGTAAAGTTGTTCTTAGTGGTAAGAAAGAAATGCAATGGAAGGTCAAGCAAAAAATGCCCCCTTTTTTCATGAGGCCCTATGAGTAATAAATCCCTTGAAAAAACAAGAGATCAGCAATGGATCTATCTGACCGGTAAGGAGATTTATCAGTTTTTTCATAAGGTTAAAGGACGGTTCCAGGGAATTCAAGTCTATGCCCTGGTGGGAAAGAGTGGAACCGGAAAGAGCTTTCGCGCCAAGCTGCTTGCGGAAAAGATCGGGGTGCCATATATCGTCGATGACGGGTTGCTGATCTATGAGTCCGTTATCCTGGCCGGCAAGTCTGCTAAACATGAAAAAAATTATATCAGCGCCATCAAAACCGCTTTGTTTGCCAATCCTGAACATCGACAGCAGGTTGTCGATGTACTTCAAGGAAAAAAGATAAAGAAAATTCTTTTGTTGGGCACTTCCAACAAGATGGTCGTTAAGATTGCTGAACAGCTGGAGCTCCCACCCATCAGTGAAATTATCAATATTGAAGAAATTGCCAGCAAGCAGGATATCGAAAATGCCATCAAAGCTAGAAAAGAGGAAGGAAAACACGTCATCCCCGTGCCCGCTATAGAGGTAAAAAGGGACTATTCCCTGATTCTGCTGGATAGCGTGCGGATTTTTTTCAAAGGCGGAAGTAACCCCGATGGCAAGAAAAAGGCGAGGTTTTTCGAGAAATCCTTGGTGCGTCCTGTTTTCCAGGATAAATCGGTTGTGCAATCGAATTTCAACGACAAAAAAGGCGTTCCCGGAACCGTCTCCATTTCTGAGGCCGCCCTGCTGCAAATGATTCTCCATTGTGTCGATGAATATGACGGTGACATCCAGGTACGCAAAATTAAAGTAAAGTCCAGTCGCGCCGGATATGGCATCAACATGTATATCGACGTTCCCTACGGAAAAAGCCTGGGGGTGCAACTGCACGATCTGCGTGAATATATTCTCTCAAAATTACAACAATATACCGGCATAATTCTCAATACGATGGAGATCTCCGTCGACAAGGTGTCCCTGCGCGTGAAAAAGGAAGAATCCACTTCGAAGTAGAGAAAACAATATTCAGGGAAGAGCTTGCCGACAGCAATATTATGAAAATATTCTCTAGAAATCTCTGGCTATAGGCTGCATTGCTTCTTTCTTTACTCCCTCTTGTTTGTGGAATTCTTCTTCCAGATGGTAATGACAAGCACCAATAAGCCCGTTGCGAAGAGAATCAAGGTCGCTGGTTCAGGGATGGGTTGTGTAGGCTGGGGGTCCGGTCAATTGCCTAAGTTAGTACGATAAATATCTCTTGACGGATAACTTTCTTGATAGAAAGAAACTGTTTCAATTGGGAGTATTAGGGGAAGGGAGGCCAAGGCGATCTCCTCCACAGGAGGCATACCAGATGATGGCTCCACCACGACATCTTCAGGGGGTGGCCCTGCGGCTGGCGCCAAGATGATGTCATTACAACAAAACGTGCGAGCGGTAAGCGTCCCGTCAGTAATGTAGCCATCTCCTTTGGGTAATTTGATAGGCTTTGATGTCTTTTTAATAACATCACCTTTTCTATGGGAAACAAACGCCAAGGTCGCTTTATCGTGTTTTCCTAAGCTAGCGTTATTCCAATCAAATCCTGAGTAGTGGGCCAAAAGAACTTTGTCATTTAAAACCGTTCTCTGGAAATCTTCCACTGACTTAATACTGTTTTTTTCGCATAGCCCGAGCCACTCGCCATCCATTTCACTACTTGCATCCTCTACTGCCGTAATATCTTTATAGTCTGGATCTTGTGTTGCCACATCACTCTTTATCTCTGGTCCTTCAGCAACATTGGTGGTTGCTTTTTTAGCCCAGTCAGATATGTCGAGATTCGAGGGATTGAGAAAGGAGTAGATGACCAGGGGCGACAAAGCAATGACCAGAATGAATACACCAATACCTAATTTTTTTTGAAACTTATTATGTTTTTTCTTGGCTGCTGTTGGTTTTGTGTGTGGCATGCGTCTAGTACCAAAAAGTGTAAAATGAGTGATGATGAACTAAAGACCTGCGTTAATCAACGAAACCTCAAGTAATGTGTGGTCCAGTGGTTCGTTGCAAAAATCTCAAGTTTTATGTTGAGATGTTAAGCCTCAACTAAATTACTATATTGTAATTATATGAGGTTCTTTAAGCATGAACAAGGACAAACAAAAAAAAATTATTTTTCATATTTTAATGTAATCGGCTCAGGTTTTTGTATGTAATATCCTTGGATGGCATCAATGTGCATTTTGGACAAAATCTGCCATTGATTTTCATTCTCGACCCCTTGGGCAATTATCTTAATATCGAGGCTGTGGGCAACATTGCAAAGAGTGTTGATGAAGAAATAGCGGTCGCTTTGTTCATCCTGCAGTTCGTTGGAGATTGCCTTGTCTATCTTGACATAATCAGGAAGGAGCGATTTCAAATATCCAAAAGGGATTAATCCTTGCCCAAAACTATCGATACCAATTTGATGGCCTTGTTGCTTGATAACTTTCGAAAAATCTGTAATTAAATTAATGTAGCGATTGATTCGAAATTCTGGGAATTCGAAATTTAAAAGGAGTCCATTACGAGCGCATTGCACCAACTGCCGCTGTAGCCAAGTGACAAAATTTGCGTCCATTAGCGAGAGAGGTGATAGATTGATCGCAATCCGATGGTGAGACCGCTGTAAGAGGAAATGTTCCAGCAAACATTCAATGATCATTTTATCCAAAGCCGGCATTCGACCTATACGTTCAGCAGTGGGGATAAACAAGCCCATCGATAGGTGTCTGCCGGAAGTGTCGAGAACTCGAGTAAGTATCTCATAATGTACAATATCGTTAAGGTCGGGGTGAGTGACCGTCGGTTGTGAGTAGAGAATGACAGATCTTTTGCTGATAATTTCTTCGAGTAACTCCTTCCATTTGGTTTTTCCCGCATAAATCGATTCCTTTTTGTCGAAAAGCGAGAGAATCTCTATCTTATTACGGCGCTTATACCGGGCTGTGCTTAAAGCAGTATCGGCCGTCATCAGCAATTGGCTGAAGTTGGTAACCTGTTCGAAAAAAACGCCACCTGCGATGACTGTAAATTCGGCAGTGCCGTCTAATTCCGACAGGGCTTCTTGCTGTATATTTTCTAAAATGGTATCAGCAATTCTGCTTGCTGTATGTTTATCTGTATTGGGTAAAAATAGTGCAAAATCGCCCCCCTCCAACCTGCTGAGAATGGCTTCGGGGAGATCATGGCAACCCTTATGGATGATGCCGGCAGATTCTTTGATGATACGGTCTCCTTCCCCATACCCGTTTTTCTTATTGATTTCATCGAGTTCCTGGATTTGAAAGAGCAGGAACGATCCGCTATTGGTGATTTCCTTGCCTTCTAGTTTTGCTTTAATCTGTGCTTCGAGATATCGTCTGTTACCAAGGGCTGTGAGCGAATCATGATAGCTGTATTCACGAAGCTTATTGGCTGTGGAAGTCTGTTCGTTAAACATTACTCGTATTCTGTTGGTCATGTGGTTCATTGCAGTGACCACACGAAGAAGTTCTCTCGTCCTTGGTAACTGCTCTTGGATATGGAAATGGCGATCGCATATTGCCAAAGCCTGTTCCTCTATTTTGTAGAGGGGTTTGAGCAGAGCTCGTAGAGCAAGTCCGCCCAACAAGGCAAAGATCGCCCAAGTGATTGAAAACCAGATCGCTGTATTGCGGGCTGCCCGCCATAGGGTTTGGTAGGCGTACCCGGGATAAC
>CAYPPR010000049.1:0-28979 GCA_964412665.1 uncultured Desulfopila sp. | reverse complement strand
AGGGGTGTCTTTTCGGGCGTTGAGAATACGTTTTTCACCAGCCACCTGGACAATGGGAAATGATTTTCCAGCCATACCCGCCTCCTTTTTTTTGGTCTACAAAGCAGCAAGCCACCGGCTGACAGCTTCGCTCACCCCGCCGTTATCGTTTGACGCAACACTCTGAAAAAGTGCTTTTAAAGACGGCGGACCGTTGGCCACAAGAAAACTCTGTCCGGACCAGTGGAGTAGATCTTCGTCATTATAATCGTTGCCGACAGCGCAGACGGCGTTCTGTTGCAGCCCGATGCTGTCGGCCAGCCATTCGACCGCCTGGCTTTTGGAAACGGTTGGTGGGAAGATCTCGATCCACATTGATTGGCCGTCCAAGGGTGAAGTGGCCTTTATAACATTGCACTGTCTGCAGGCATCGGCAATCGCCGCTGCAATCTCATGGCCGTTATTGCCGTTATTACTCTTCAGGTCGTTATGGCCGGGTACGATACAGATGATTTCGGTGGCTTCGCCAAAATTAAGCAGGGTATCAGGAGTTAAAAGCGTGGCGAAATCATTGTAAATCTCCAGCCTCCGGTAGAAATCGGGGTTATCGCTGCCATTGTGGCTATAGTGAAAGTGCCGTGTGTGCGGTACCGGTCTGTGGATCATGAAATCGAGTCCGGCATTCTCCAGATAGGCAGCCGCGCTGAGAACGTCGCTGGAACTGAGGGAATTTTTTTTCAGGAGTCTGTTGCCACGGTAGTCGAGTATGCCGGCTCCGGTAGAGAAAATAACGTAATCGACGGGGAACATGGTATCGCGCTCGCCATAGCCGAGTTCTTCCATGAGCAGCTCAAAGGAATGGTTCGATCTGCCCGTCGCTGCGGCGACGAGAAACCCCATCCGCCGTAACCTGAAAAGTGCAGCCAGATCAATCGGTGCAATCCTCTTCTCCGAGGTCAGCAACGTCCCATCCAGATCGACGACAAACAACCCCTGGTACTTTTTTAGGTCATCTCTTTTATTTAATTCGCTCAAAAATGCTCCTGTAGCGTAAGTGTTTACTCGTTCAATCGAACCGACTTTCTGTACTTCCGTGGCTGTTCCTGCAGCAAATCGGCCAGGCCACTGCAACGTTCTATTTTTCTCGATAGGGCCTGGGCAAAAACCTGTCGTCCTGCTGCGAGTTTAACCACTTTTTTCGCCCTAGTAAAGGCGGTGTAGAGCAGTTCCCGGCTGAGAATGCGGTTATCTTCTTCGGGCAGGACGACAACCACCTCATCAAATTCCGAGCCCTGACTTTTGTGAATGGTCATGGCAAAAACCGTCTCACAGCTCGGTAACCGATACGGGGAATAGCTGCGCAGACCACCGTCTGATCGTTCGAACCAGACTTTGCTCGATCCATCGGCCGGATCCGGCAGACAGATGCCGATATCGCCGTTAAAAAGGTCCAGACTGTACTCATTTCTGGTGACCAGCACCGGTCTTCCAGAATACCAGCTGTCCGATCGGCAATCAAATCCTCGGCGGGCAAGAAACGTTTCGACCCCGCGGTTAATCCCGGCAACACCTCGATGGCCGTAATGGGTGCCGCAGAGAACCTGAAAACGCTGAAATGTATCGAAGATCTTCCTGACGCTGGTTTGTGGATAGCGATACACTGCCGCCATATATTCGGCGTATTGGTTGCCGATACAGTCCAGCAATTCTGTCTGCAAAAGAGCGACGTTCGGTATGCTCGGATCGGACAGGCAGGTCCAGGCACCGTCGCTGTCACCGGCGTTGACACATTCCGCCAGAAATTTGATATTATCATCAAAGCGATAGGTGGTTTTCAATTCAATAGTATTGTCCGGCAGGCTTTGGATAAGATCCCCGAGCACCGCTCCCGATTCAACCGAGGCCAACTGGTCCTTGTCGCCAAGCAGCAGCAGTCTGGCGCCGGGTTTGAGCGCATCGACAAGCTTACTCATCATGGCCAGATCAACCATCGAGGCTTCATCGATTACCACGACATCCCAGCCCATCGGCTGTTGCCGGTTATGGCGAAACTGCGGGGAATGGAGGATGAAGCCGAGCAAACGATGCAGGGTTTTCGCCTCGGTGGGTATGGCCGCTTTCACTTCTTCCGGAAGCTGCAACCGGTCAAGGCTGCCGCCGATGGCCTGACTGAGCCGCATGGCCGCCTTGCCGGTGGGTGCGGCCAGCGCCACATCGAGTTTATGATCTGTGGCCATGAGCAGCAGGGCGAGAATGTTCACCACCGTGGTCGTCTTTCCGGTCCCGGGCCCGCCGCAGATAATCGTCAAGGCTTTTTGCAAGGCGATCGCTGCCGCCTCTTTCTGCCTGTTCAGTCCGGAAAATTCAGACGCCCCATCGTCGAAAAAAGTTGCCAGCAGCTTGTCGTACCCTTTTCCCGGAAAACTCACCGTCGCCATTATGCTTATCTGTTCAGCCAGTCGGGTTTCGTAATGGAAATATCGGTGCAGATACAGCTTGTCATTATGCAGCACAAGCGGCGTCTGCTCGCCGTTTGAGACCAGATGGAGGTTTTGTAAAAACCGTGCCTCCGTCTCCAATACCGGCAGACAACTATGCCCGGCCTCATGGGCGGCGGTCAGTTTTTTCACCAGTTGGCGAAATCTTTCTTTCTCGACATCTGACAAGCCGGACCGTTCAGCCAGGAATCTTGAAAAATAGCTCTCCAGAAAGGGCGCGCCCTGCTCAGTCATTATCGCCTCCGACCAGGGTTAGATCCAGCTGCAGTACTTTATCGTACTCAGGTAAGGCGGCATAGACGCCGCTACCGGGAATTCTGGGGTCCATGCCGCGGACAAAGAGATAGCGCACCCCGCCGAAATGATGCGCATAGCTATAGTCAGGAATGCTGTTCTGCAAATGACGATGCAGCACCAGGGTGTAAATCCAGTACTGCAACCCATAATTGTGCGACTGCATGGCATGGGTCAGCCGGTCCGGCGCATAGTCGCCCATCAATTCTCCGAGAAAATTGGTTTTATAGTCGAGAATATAATATTTCCCGTCGTAGGCACAAATAAGATCGACAAAGCCGGTCAAATAGCCGCGCATCACTTTATGGCCAAGAGGGACAAAGGTTGGTTCCTCCGCCAGAAGGTCATTGATATGGTCGGTTGCCAGACGACTGAGATGGAAGTAAAAACCCATTTCCTTGAGACACAGCTCATCGTCCAGCATGGCAAGAGCATAACTTCCAGCCGTCAATGGAGTTGCCACCACCAGCTCGAGCATCTTTTTTATCACCTCGGCTGCTGCCTCTACTCCGTAGCGCGCGCACTTCTGCCGAACTAAGCTCAGCACCTTCTCTTCATCTTCTAGTCGATCAATGGCGGAAAACGACAGACTTTCAAGCAGATCATGGATAACATTGCCGAAATGTGGCCCTGCCGGCAGACCGGTGACGGGAATCTTTTGCTGCCCATCATTCATACGACCCGCAGAAACAACCGATTCATGCGCATAATCACTGAGCGCAGCCATGGCCGAATAACTCGACATCTGCCAGTCGGTCTGCAGGGACCGACCGGACGCCTGCCGGGGATGCAAAGCTTCTTCCTGCTGATAATTTCCATAATCGGTATCAGGTTGATCCGCGGAAATAATCTGGTGCTGCACGGATTTATCCAGCGACAGCTGATGAAATTTCTTCTGCTGCATTTGATAATCGACATTGCCGTCGGCAAAGAGCAGGTAGCCGAGGGCGGATTGAAAGGAATCGCCGACACTGCCGCCCGGCTTCACATCCGCCCAGCCGATGTAACAAAGAATTTGCGCCCGGGTCACGGCGACATAGAGCAACCGGAGGTCTTCGGCCATCTCTTCACGTGCCGCCTGTTCCCGGCGCGTAGTAAAGAGGTCGGAACCTAGATCGATGAGCGCCTGGTGCACCTCGTCATGACAGCTGATCTGATATTTTTCTCCTTTGCTCCGGTTGTCGGCATACCAGAGGTAAGGGCAGAACACTACCGGATATTCCAGTCCCTTGGCGCTGTGCATAGTGACTATGCGCACCGCTTCTTCATCGCTCTCCAAAAGCAGCTCGGCGTTTTCCGCACTCTGGCTGCCCTGCATCATCTTGCGCAGCCACTGGAGGATCTGGCCGATGCCAAGATTTTCTTCATTTTCCTGTTCGCCAATAAGTTCGATCAAATGGAGAATATTGGCAATGGCCCGCTCGGCCAGCTGCCCACAGGCTAAGGTGGGCAGGATCTCTTCCGTGACCAGCAGCCCCATCATCATGGGCAGTACCCCCTGCTCCTGCCAGCGCTGATTGTATTGCAGAAAACGGCTATGATAACGGCTCAACTGTTCTTCATCCTGCCACAATTCGTGGAGGCGGTTACCGGTGAAGCCGAACCAGGATATGGTCATGGCCGTTTTCAGCTGTCCGGTCTCGCCCGGCGCGGCGATGGCCCGAAGCAGGAGAAAGAGCTCCCGACACTCGCGGGTCTGGTAGACGGATTGTCTGCTCCCCACCACCGCTGGAATTGCCGCCTTGGCCAGGGCCTGGCGATATTCCTCCGCCTGTTTGTTGCTGCGCACGAGGATGGCGATGTCCTGCGGTGCCAGTGGCCGCTGCTGTGAGAGTTGGCCGGCCCTCTGCAACAAAACCGGACTTGTCGGATCAAGAAGGCGGCCCAGCTCGGAGGTGATAAACCGGCGAAACTGTTCGGCCGCTTTGCCGGAGGTCCATCGACCGTTTTTATCTTCCGGCTCACTGTCCAGGGTACAGTACACCATCCCGGCCAATGACCGGCCACCTTGTGTTAATTCACTGTCGCCAACCTTTTTGGCCGCCAGCACCGGGCGATAATCCAGGGTGCTTTCCTCAAAGAAGAAGGGCCTGCTTCTCGAGCGGAAGAGGCCGTTCACCTCATCGACTAAAAAAGGATGGGATCGATAATTTTTTTCCAGCGTCAACAAACGGCCCGCCGATTCCCTGGCCAGAAAATAGGAGTGGATATCGGCACCTCGAAATTTATAGATCGCCTGTTTCGGGTCGCCGATCAGATAGAGGTAATGGTTGCCGCCGCCAAAGAGTGTCGAAAAGATATGCCATTGGCTGTTGTCGGTATCCTGAAACTCATCAATCAGGGCAACACTGAACCGTTCGCCTAAAATCTGCTGCAGGCCATGGCCCGGTTCGCTGATGCGCCCCTTCAAGGCCGCGGACAAGCGCTGGATCAGATCATGGAAACCCATGGTCCCCTGCTCCAAAAGACGACGACTCACTTCGCTGCATAATTCCTCGGCAAGCTTGACCCGAAAGGTCAGGGTCAGATGGGCAACAGCTCCAATCAGCGCATCAACCTCACTTTCCGGCAACGGCCAGTCGGCGAGAAAGGCGATTTTTTTCGCCTCGCCACGGATCTTTGTCCCATTCAGTTGAGCAACAAGCGCCTGCCGCTGCAACAGGCCGATATTGTCTGGTACAGACAGTTTTTTACCGCTGAAAAAGTCTCCCAGTGCCGCAAACCAAACTGCAAAATCAGCACTAAACGGTTTTTTTAAATTGCCTCCGTCGAGGCTGTTGATAAAATAGCTATACAAATCAGAGCTGTGTTTCTTCCACCAGTGAGCCATTGTCGTCATAGCTGTTTGCAGCTCGACCAGCACCGCTTCAATGGTGCCGACCCGCGGCTCAATACGGCCCTCTCCGTTAAAGACGCGGGAGACACTGGCGAGCAGTTTATCAGGAGAAGAAAAGCTGTCGGTGAGCAGCGCACAGGGCAGCGGCGCGAGCGGATATATACGCGTACGCCAGAAATCGTCAGCCACCTGATTGCGGATATGATTGATATCGGTGAGCAACTCGACGTCAAAAAGCTGGCCGCTCTCCAACGCCTGTTCGACCAGCATGCGCTGACAAAAGCCGTGGATGGTAAAGATACCGGCCCGGTCGATATCGTAGAGGGCGAGCTGCAGCAGATTGACGGCGGCATGGTGATCCTTGATGGTCTCGGCCCAGTCAAGAAGCGTCTGGTCAATCTTATCCCCGGTCTTTTCCCTTGTGCCGCTCAGCAGGTCTCTGGCCTCAACCAGTCTTGCCCGTATGCGGCTTTTCAGTTCTTCGGTGGCGGCTTTGGTAAAGGTGACGATGAGAATTTTCTCAATGGGCTGGCCGAGCTCGACCAATGCCCGCAACACCAGCATGCCGATGGCATAGGTCTTGCCGGTCCCGGCGCTCGCTTCAACGAGATTGACGCCTTTTTGCAGCGCAACTCGGGCGGCATCAAATATTTCATAGCTACTCTGCATCAGCCGCCCCCAATATCGGACACATTATGTCCCGGCAGAGCCGCTCGAATTCGACTACCAATTGCGCATCTTGCCCACTGCCACCGAGCAGCAGTTGCCATTCCGGTTCATAGCCTTTGTCCAGACGGCGGTTCAACTCCTGCAGGGCTTTCTCGAGCGGCGGCGTCCGAGCTCGATCATTGACCGCTTGCCGGGCATAGCTAAGGGCTGGTTCGACAAAAAACGGTGATGGCGCGCGGCTGCCGGCGTCAAAATGAGCCAGCAAGGCCGAAAGTTCCGGGCCAGCGGCGGGACCGTTGAAAGCAATACTACCATCGGTGGCAACAATCCGGGTTTGCGCGGATGGCCTGAGAGTCCTGAGGACCAGATGATGTATCCAGCCGGCCAGGAGATCGCGCCCCCGCAACTTTCCGAAACGAAGGAGCATGGCCCCATTTTCGTAGAGGTTGGTGAGCATGCCCAAAAGACGATAGTCGCCTATATTTAAGTCAAATGGCACATCGACGCACTTTTCGCCCATTTGCTGTTCGTCGACCTTATCAATAAACCTGGCCACTTCAAGTTGTTTTTCGGCAAAGGCCAGCTGCCCCGAGGTACCGAGCGGCCATATACCTGCGGTCTGCATCCTTTTCAGCAGATCTGCTGTTTTTCCGCTTAGTGCCGCACGCACCATTTTCTCTTCGACATAATATTTACCGAGGCCGGTTACGGCAAATATCTCCCGATCTTCCGGCAGTTCTTCCCCGGTGTCCAGACGGATGCCCAGACAATCGGTGATAAAGTATTTCTGCGGATTGGCATAAAAGCGCAGCAGATCGGCAAAAGCGATTGTCTCTCTTTTTTCGGCCAGCCGGCCCTGCCACCAGGGGACAGTCGGACGCGGGCCCTGCTGCAAAATTACTGCTGTTGCGCAGGCATACTTATTATAACTGAACAATTTTGCATCGCTTTCGTCACGGTAATATTTCCTGCTGAAGGGGTGCAGAGGATGGCCAACGAGGATGTCGCGCACGCCATAGCCGTTGTCGAGCACTTCGAGAAATTCCGTCAGGACAACAGAGGGCGGAATCACTTCATTGGTGCGGATCGACTGGCCGATATAGCTGAGATAGAGATGCGATCTTGCCGCCAGCAGCGCCTCAAGGAACTGGTACCGATCGTCACCACGCGGCGAGCGGTCGCCTGGCCGAAAATCCGTGGCCATCAGATCAAAGGTATCGTGATTATCGTTTTTGGGAAAGACACCGTCACAGAGGCCTATCAGGCAGACCACCTGGAAAGGTATGGAGCGCATCGGCAGCATGGAACAAAAAGTCAGCTGCCCGCGCAGAAATCCGGTACTCGACCGGCGCTCTTTTGCCGATTGCGTCAACCATTCACGAATAACTTTGAACTCAACCTCGCCTGCGTGAAAGGGGCTGATTGACTCGGCCAGCTCCACAATGAGCGCGCGCAGTTCCACCAACTCCTGTTCATTTTCATCGCCGAACAGCTGCTGCACGATTCTCTGCAGCAGCTTCGACCAAGCGTCAAGCGGGCGACTCTGCAAAAATTCGTCCTGCGCACCCTCTACCAGTTCCATAAACCGGCACAGACCTCCCAGGGCTAGCGCCCCTCGCCCTTCAATATCAGCAAAAGGCAGTATGCCATCGATATATGCATCGGTATCGATGGCATAGCCCATGAGAAGTCGTTCAAGCCCGGCCCGCCAGCTGGTTTCCTCAAAACCGGCCAGACCGGCTTCGCTCCTTTGCCGACCGGACAGCCCCCAGCGGATTCCGGCCCCGGTGACCCATTGCCGTAGGCTGTCGAGATCGGCCGGATAAAGCTGGAACTGCGGGAAAACAACCGGCTGGCGCAGCAGATCGAGCAGCTCACTCCAGCCGAATCTACCGCTGAAAAGATTGAGAAAGTTGAGGAAGGCGGCGATTATCGCGTTACGGCCACGGATACTGCGATCGGCGATGGAATGCTGAATATCATTAAAGACGGCGGGAATCAGCGGGGCATAATCCTGAATATCCGGTGCCATGACGATGATGTCCCGCAGCTCGAGTCCGGGGTTGCGGTGCAGCAGATGCAGCAGGTGATCCTTCAGAACGGTAATTTCCCGCAGTTTTGCATGACAGGAAACCACCTGAATCGAGTCATCGCCTGCCGCTGCCATGGCCGGCGATTCCTCCGGCAACCGGCCTTCGAGCAGATCCGCCTGGAGTCGCTGCAGCAATGTTCCCGCGGCATATTCCGTGCCGTCAAGGGGATCATCATAACTGGCAAACTCCAAGGCAAAACCGGCGCCCTCAAGCATTATATTCTGCAGATCACGCCCCTGCCTGCCAAGAGAGGCGAGCAGGGGGTGGTGCTCCTCTGCGGCAAGATCGTTGCGGTCAACCACTTTTTGCCCCATGCCTTTATACTGCATTTGCCGACTCTGCACATTACCCCAGTAGCTGCGACACGGGGAAAGGAGAAAGAGATGGACATCCATGTGGTCGGACAAGCTGTTGAGGTAACTTAAAAAAATCGGCGGCATGGTATGCAGGCCGAGAACGGAAATGCGCTTTGGCAAGAGTTCGGTCAGGTTTTTTCCGCTCTTCAGCCGCTCTATCACCTGACCAAAGAGCATGCCACGATGCACTTCACCGCCTGGCTGGACAAGCAGTCTGCGCCACAGATCCATCTGCCAGCGTTCCGCCGGGTGGCTGGTGGCGAGGAGACCACGATCCCATTTTATCAGCATATCCGGGCGCATGATCTGATACTGGTCAAAGATGTTCGCCAGGCGACGAGCGAGCTGAAAGCGCTTTAAAGCAGAATTTTCTCCGGCGAGATAGCCGATCAGCGGCTGATACACCTCCCCGGCAAGATCCCGTAGCAGACCATCGAGCCGCCAGGTAAGAATTTGCCGTTGAAAACCGTCCGGGGTGATGCCCATGCTCAGCTTCTCGGCGATAAATCCGAGAAAATCGAGGGGCAGAAAAAATTTAAAATTACAGAAGCTGCGAAAGGCATCGGCAAGGCTTTGCCCGATCATCCGCTCCATGCCCTGACTCTGGATGAGGAACAACTCCGCGGCAAAAATATCCGCCTGCCGATCCGTGCGTATGACCTCAGCCAGGTGACGTAGCAGGTTTTCCGTGCGATTTGAGACGTGGAGATAGAACATAAGGAACCAGGTGGATATTCATGGCGTCAAGAACCAGGCCAGGGACGACCACTGCCACTGGTCGCTTTTTAAGGCTGTCAATTCTTTGATTTACCGGGTGACAGAGTGCCTGCGTCCAGGTATTATCTGCTGCTGACGTCTACGCCGGCGTATTCATATATGCCGTAGACAAGTCCGGCCATGATACCGATTGCAAAAAACAGGCGCAACCGTCGGTCCCAGGGCAGTTTCTCGCCGTCGGCCATATACTGCAGAAGGGCGATGATGACATAGGTGACACCGGCGACATAGGGTGCGGTCTGCACAATCTGCCAGAAGGTCGCTTTCAGGGTTGCACTGCTTTCTGCACCCACACGCAGGTTAAACAGTACATAGACTACCGCTGAAAGATACAACGAAACTTTTCCTTTAATACTTGCCATATGAACTCACTTGATGCTCTCTATTTTCCGGGAACGGATCTCTATTCGATACGCCAGTATCCGATATTTTTGCTCTTTCAGAAGATGCACCTGATCAGGCCGGTGGAAGAAGGTCCTGCCGGCTCAGGCGAGCAATCTTCCGATACTTTCATTAAATCAGGATTCTGTCAAGTACATACTCCCTGTCCACTCGGCGAGAACCGTGCTCGCTTTGTCCATCTGGTGACGGATATCAGCAAGAGAAAAGACGATTACGCCGCCCAGCTGAGCTCTCTTATTCTCGCCGGCACATCCAGTTCGTCGGCCACGGATGATGATTCCGAACGGGCCATCAGGAGTTCTTTATTTACACCGGACGCCGAGCAGGCCAAAGTGGTCCGGGAGGATAAAGACGGCATACTCTGGCAGGCTCGTCTGGTGTTGGCCATAGCTGAGATCCTTGACCGGGAGGAAGAAGAAATTGCCCGCAACCTGGCTATGCTCCACGACGATCAGGCGGAACTTTTCAAGGAACTGCATGGCGATGTTGTTGATCAGGAGGAAGAAAATCCCTTTGCCGAACTCAGCCGGCTCGAGAGCAATCTGGGCACGGCCAATGCTGGAAATATGAAAAAAAGATGCAAGGCCTGGAAGACCCTCTTTCTTGAAGGTGACATGCGGCAGTGCGAGATATTTCTTACCACCAGCCAGGACGCCGGGGATTTCCTCCTGGAATCATACGAGAAGAAGACAAACCAGCCGGCCCTACTTGCGGCAACCCTTGCGCTTCCGGGTCTTATCGGCTGGAACAGCGAGGAGGCGTATCAAACGGTGCTCAACTTCCGTGACAAAAACAGTGCGCTGCTCTCACGCATACATGGACATCTTGCCGATCTTATGCAAAAAGATAGCTGCACGGAACTGGAATCAGGAAGCATTGCCTTTACGGCATTGGCCGAGCAATGGAACGGGCAACTCGAGACCACTTTTCCGGCGGACCAGTTCGGCAGAATAGCGGTCAAATGTTATATTTTCCCGAATCTGTCCTGTGCCGCGCTCCTCGGCACAGGACAAACGGAAAACACCGCAGCAAAAAACGGCCTGTTGATCGTGGTGGACTAATCAACCAGGCCGTTTTTTTGCTGCTTTGTACCTGCTGAATCTACCTGCAGCAGGTGTAGGGATTAATAGTCATCACCGGACAGGCAGCGGCCCGCACGACCTTATCGGCAACGGAGCCGAACATTATTTTCTCCAGGCCTTTATACCCATGGGTGCCCATGACGATGAGATCGGCCTCGATCTCGTTGGCATACTCGACAATTTTTTCGCCGACATCACCCATAAAGACCTTGTAGTTCAACTCTTTGACCCCGGCTTTTTCACAGAAGTCAATCATCTCTTCGCGAAAGGAGGCCATCTTCACCTCAGCACTCTCGGCAAGTTCCCCTTCCAACGTCGGCAAAGTCATCTGGGGCACAAAAAATCCGGAATAATCCTCAAAGTTCTGCACGATAAAAACAAGATGCATCGATGCTGCAAATTTTCCGGCCAGATAACCGGCAGACTCAGCAATTAATTTTGAATTATCAGAGAAATCAACCGGAACGACAACTTTCTTAATCTCATTCATAAAGCTCATATATCCCCTCCCTGTCGTAATTAAAAAATAACGAACTGTGCTTTAAAGACATGCGCTTGTTTTAAATATTATCACATAACCACTTGATTAATGCAAGTTTTTCACACCTCCCGGTACCAGTTCGCTGCCCATTTTGCCCTTTTTCCCAACCTGGTAAGCGGAAAACAGACCAAGACTTTTTTGATGGCGTCGTAAAATCAAGATTTTTTTAACGCTTTAAATCCCTCGATGAGTGGTGTAGTTTATGCCTTTTTGTGTAGAAATTATTATACTCCTTCAATGAACGCCGCTTCCACTTCGATATGCAACTTAAACACAAACTCGAATATACCTTACTCAGAAGTACCATATTTTTCATCAATCTCTTGCCTGTTCCGGTCATTCTCTTTCTTTGCACCGCCATTGGCTACTTTGCCTGGGTAGTGTTCCCGTTTCGTATAAAGGTTGCCTACAAAAATCTTTCCACGGTTTTTCCCGAGATGGATCATCCCGCGAAAATACGCCTGTTGCGGCGAGTCTATCTCCAGTTCACCCGGACCTTCGGCCTGGTCTTTATTCTCCATCGAAAAAGCTTCAAAAAATTGATACAAAACGCCCGCATCTCCGGGCGAGACAAGCTCGAAGAGGCGCTTGGCCAGGGCAAAGGAGTGATTCTCACGACAATCCATGCCAGTTGGTTTGAAGCGTATTTTGCCTGGTTCAATATGTCCGGACTGCCGACGAGTCTTATCTACAAGAAACAGAGCAATCTTTTGTCCGACCACTTTTTCGTCCGCCAGCGTAAGCACTACGGTACCAGCCTGCAGCAGTTGAGCAGCTGGGAAGGCATGATGGTTTACCAACAGGCGCTGCAGGACAACCGAATTCTTATCGTCAGTCTCGACCAGAGATATTCCGGCACCGGTACCAGTGTCAATTTTTTCAACCAACCGCTCTCCTGCGCCAAAGGTTCTGCTATACTGCATCTGCGGTCAGGAGCCCCGGTTATGACCAGCGTCTATTATATGCAGGACGGCGAATTACATATTGACTTCGACACGGTTGATCTCCCCGGCTATAAAGAAATAAATGACGAGAACATAAAAGATATCTGCAGACGATCAATCCAAATGTATGAACCCTTCATCAGGCAGTATCCGGAACAGTGGTTCAGCCTCTTCCATCGCCTCTGGAGTAAAAAGGGGTATTCCACGGTAACGCGATCTTTTCGGGAGATTTTTTTTTAACGCCATGACCAACAAAGATATTCTCAGACGATTATACGAAGTTATAAAACCATATCAGGTAAAACTCATCATTGCCATGCTGGCGATGATCTGTGTGTCCGTCGGAACCGGTGCACAAACCTGGCTGGTGAAAGACGTTCTCGATAAGATATTTATTGAGCAGAACACGTTTTACCTGAAGGCCCTGCCGCTGGTCCTGCTGCTCATTTTTTTCCTGAAAGGTATCGTCTACTATACCTATTCCATTTTACTGGAACAGGTCGGCCAATCGGTTATCCGTGATTTTCGTCTCCGTATTTTCAATCACATTCATAAACAATCGCTCTCTTTTTTCAATACGATGCCCACCGGTACGCTGATGTCCCGGGTAATTTCCGATGTGGCACTTCTCCAGCAGGCGGTATCCAATGCGCTGGTCGGAGCCGTCCGCGATTTTTTTCAAGTAATTATTCTTCTTGGAGTGGTTTTTTATATGAACTGGAAACTGGCGATGATTACCTTTGTCGTCTTGCCGATCGCCGCCTACCCAATAATCAAATTCGGCCGTTTATTTAGAAAACTCAGCACGTCAACCCAGGAAGAGGTGGCGCACGTCTCCAATATTCTCCATGAAACAATCACCGGTAACCGTATCGTCAAGGCATTTACCAAAGAGGCATACGAGGGCAAGAGATTTCAGGGCCAGGTCACCCGCCTTTTTGCCCTGACCATGAAAGATGCCACATATCGCTGCATGCAGCATCCAATGATGGAATTTATCGGCGGCGGCGCCATAGCTTTGATTATCTGGTTTGGCGGCAAAGAGGTTATCGGCGGCGACATGACTCCTGGAACATTTTTTGCCTTTCTGACAGCGCTTATTGCTGCCTATGAGCCGGTTAAAGGCGTGACAAAAATCAACTCCACAATCCAGCAGGGCCTGGCCGCCGCCACCCGGGTTTTTGCCATACTTGACATTGAACCGGAAATCGGCGATAAAAAAAATGCCGTCACCCTGCCGCCCTTTTCCGACCGTATCGAATGTAAAAATATAAGCTTTCGTTACAACGAAGAGGAACCGATCCTGTCAAATATCAATCTCTTAGTGCCGGCCGGCCAGGCCCTCGCCATTGTTGGCCCGAGCGGTGGCGGCAAGACGACACTGACCAACCTGATCCCGCGCTTTCTTGATCTTAAGGAAGGAAGCATTGTCATCGACGGAAAAGATATCAGAGATGTCACCGTGGCATCACTGCGCAATCAGATCGCCATGGTGACCCAGCAGACTATCCTCTTTAACGACACCGTCCGAAATAATATCGCCTACGGCGACCAAGAGGCGTCGGAACAAAAGATCCATGAAGCGGCAAAAGCGGCTTACGCCTATGATTTTATCCAGGGTCTTCCCCATGGATTTGACACCATGATCGGCGAAGGCGGCGCGCGTTTGTCCGGGGGCCAGCGCCAGCGCATAGCCATAGCCAGGGCCATTCTGAAAAACGCCCCTATCTTGATACTTGATGAAGCCACTTCCGCCCTTGATACGGAGTCCGAGCGCGAAGTACAACATGCCCTGGAAAATTTGATGAAAGACCGTACGACGCTGGTTATCGCCCACCGCCTGTCGACAATCAAGAATGCCGATAGAATCATCGTCATCAAGGACGGCGTTATTGTCGAACAGGGCACTCACGATGCACTCATTGCTCAGAAGGGTGAATATGAAATGCTGTATACGATGCAATATACTTAGGAAACTCTTCGGCACTCATACAAAGTCGTCGTTTACGTATTGTACACTTACATTGTTATTTATATACAATTTGTAAACAGTTCTCCATACATTACACCTTAGCACCGGCCGGGCAGGCATCTGTTACACGCCATCCTCAGTCAACGGCAAAATCACGCGAACCTCGGTATATTTGCCGGCAACACTGCTCAGCTCCATCCACCCACCATGTTCCTCAACAATTTTCGCTGACATGGCCAGACCTAATCCGGTACCGTCGTTTTTGGTTGTAAAATATGGATCAAATACCCGACCCAGGTTCTCCGGCATGATTCCGACGCCGTTATCCCTGACTGTTATGGTAATTTTCCGTGCATCATGCTCCGACGTCACGAGCAACTCGCCGCCATCCTCCATTGCCTGAATGGCATTGAGGAGCAGGTTGAGAAAAACCTGATTCATTTTATCTTTGTCAAGCACAACCTGGGGCAGATCATCGTCCATCTCAAGGCGAAGAATAATACCAAAGGATTCCGCATCAGCCTGCACCAGCGAGACGGTCTTTTGGATAATTTCGACAATGGAGGCCCGTTCCCGCCTCAGTTGCCCGGGCTTGGCATAGTCGAGCAATTCTCCAATGCTGCGGTTGAGCCGTTCCACCTCCCTGACAAGAATCTCAGCGGTTTCCGCCTCCTTGCCGCCATGCGAGAGATTTGTCTTTAATACTACCGCGAGCCCCTTGATGGAACTCAAAGGATTGCGCAGTTCGTGGGCAACCCCGGCGGCCATTTTCCCAAGAGCCGCCAGCCGTTCGCTGCGCCGCAGTTCTTTTTCAAGCCGCTTCACCGTCGTCAGATCCCTGATCAGCAAAACCTCCCCGGCAAACCCGCCACTATCGTCAAGCACCACCATGGAGGCAAGCTGCAATGTCTTTTCTTTTTTGGACGAAAGAGTCAATTGGATCTCGGCCTGGCGCTCAACATGGCGGTCCATTTGCTTGCCGGAAAACATCCGTGCCATTGTCGCGGGCAAAAAGACTTGCGGCCTGCTGCCGATGACCTTTTCCGCTGCAAAACCAATGAGTTCCTTTGCCGAACCATTATAAATCCTGATGACATCACTGCTATCCGTGGCAATCAATCCGATCGGCAAAGACGAAACAAGCATATCGGTAAAGGCCCGCATTTTTCCGTAACGCAGCTGGGAACCTTTTAACCCTTTCAATGTGGCAAACGAAAGTGTTCCGCCTAAGCCAACAAGAAGAATAACGACGAGTAATATAATGATCTGCAGCAACTGGCGATTAAGCGGAGAATTGAACTGCTCAAAATCCAGCTGGACAATATATATGGGTCGCAAATCAAGCAAACGATCCATCTCTTCTCGAACCAGTTCAAATTGAGGATGCCGCCCCAATCCGCGCATCATCATCTGGCCTCTTCGGGGTGACCCATCGGATGGACCATGCATTGCGTCCCGCATGCTTGGCGGCAGATACCAGGCGGCTATCTGGAATTTCTGTTTATTTCCTTCTGCATCTTTAATTATGCGCGTTACAAAACGACCACCGTCATCGGTACGCAGCACAGCGGCAAAAGCCAGGCTATCGGCATCAATCGTGTTCTCCGGCAGATTTTTTCCAGCTCCCGACAGAACAGTGCCGCCGGCATCGATGAGCAAAACATATTCCACTCCCGGCTGCTCAACCGCCTGCTGCATTGCCGCCTGCATATGATCTTGCCACCGGTCCCACTGCCGTGAGGTACGCAGGGTGTCCCGAATCGATTCTCGCACGGAACTGTTGATAAACCGCATGAGAGTCAGCCCTTTTTGAGCAACCGCCTCAACGATCAACTCCTTTTCCCGTTGATAGTTGCTCACGGCAAAAATGGTGAGAAGAATCAGCAACAGAGTGCAGGCAATTGCCAGAAGCCATGGAGAAAAATTACGCAGCAGATTGCCTTTTTTGTTAGCTTTTTGCCGTGTCGTCATGGGTGGTTATTTTTTCCAGGATTACCTTGGATATCATATAGGTGGAGACAATACCTTCATCTCCCATCGGGCCCGAGGCCAAAGTTTCACCAGAGATCATCGGATTATCCGACGCATAATACGCATATCTCGTTTTCATATCGGCGGGGATATGTCGCTGTATTATCGCCCCGCTTATCGCACGCTGATAATGCCCTCCTTCCATTTCCAGTCCGACGGCCTGCCAGCTGGAAGAATAAAAACGCTCGAGTACATCACGATTTTGCAGCGAGGTACCGAGCACCGTTACCATCGGACCGGTATGAACATCGACGGAGCCATCAAAATCAGTGGCAAGAAGATCGTTATGCACGATATAATTATCGGCAGTCCCTTCCATTACATGCGCTGAAGCGAGCATGATATCGCCTTTTTTACCAGGCAGTACTCCAGCTTTGCCCATTACTGAGATCGATTTGATATTCAGCGAAACTTTCTCCCCGTTAAAACAAAAGGGTGTCAGTAACTGATCAATAATATCAAAAGCCTGTGTACCAAAAGCGTAATCAATAACAAGCAGTACCGGCTCCGTTTCCTTTATGAGATCAAAATTGATTTTCAGTGCTGGGTGGATATGTTTCTCGTCGATAAGGGAAAGGTCGATAATATTCACATAAATATTTGATCCCGTTTCGTCTCGCTGATACAAAAATCCCGGTTCCTTGGCGAATGCAGCGAGAGACAATTCCTTATCCCGCACCGTTCTGACCATGTCATATATATTATCAGGGATCTGGTCTCCTGCGTCGGCCAGGACCTTTGGGCCAAAAATCAAATTCCGCATCGAATGCATGTTGGCACTGATAACATGCACCGGTCGCCCCCGGGAGTAAGAGGATGCCAATGATTCTTTCAATCTTTCCGCCCAGAGAGTTGCGTACTTCTGGTGATCGATCATTTCGTTTAAAGAGGGGGTGAAATAGACTGTCAGTTCATTAGTAACGGCAGTCCGTTCAGCCATAACTCTTTGGCCGATACCATATATTATGTTAAAAAGACCGTTGTTACTGTTATGTTCGATCCTGTTTTTTTCAAGATAATCGAATGTTTCCCGCGTCTCTTTATAGGTTCGCCCCAAAATGATCGACAGGTTCCAGATCGCCTGCTCAAGTTCCTCGTTTGTCAGTATCGTATCCTTTGCGACAACTCGCTCAAGTTCCAACCATTCCGAGCTTACTTCGTCGACTCTCATTCTCGCCTGCTGATAGATCTTCTGCGCCTCAATATTAAGGAATGTTATATGCGTAAGGATGTCGTAAATTTCGCTCTTTCCCGTAGTGATAACAAAACAGATTTCATTTTTTGAAACGGCATAGGAGACTCTGCGCCTTTTGCGGGGAACGATTTTTGTAAAGGAGGTCTCCTTGAAATCCTCCTGAGCGGTGAGAATAATCCTGCTGCAGTTTTCGATACCCTTCGGCATCCTGTCGATGACGTATTCCAGTCCTTTCAGCTCGACAATTCTCGCATCCGTCATCGAACCATAGATTTCCGGACTGAGCTGCTTTAAAGCTTCGGTCAGTTTTTCGCCAATCTTACCGGATGGCCGATACGACCCCTGGAGTGACAGGGAATCAGCTAAAATTTTAAAGGTTCGTATGGCGTATCGCGCTTTTTGTGATTTGGACAATTCCTGCATCACGTCTCCTTTTTCTTTACTCCACCGCTTTCCTCTACTAATCGGCGAGAAACCTCGTCAGGGCAGCGACGAGCTGGTCTCGTCCCTGGCCGGTTTTTGCCGAAAACAATATCCTCTCCTCCGCGGTGAAAGTATGCCCGGCATCAAGGAGTCTGGCATTTTTTTCTCTGATACTCCCGGAAACCTTATCTATCTTCGTATACACCGGCAGGCAGGGTATGGAATTCTGCTTCAGCCACTGAATCAACTGGGTATCCTGGGACTTCGGTTCATGCCGAATGTCCATAATGACAACCACGCAGCGCAGAGTCTCCCGCTTTTCCAGATAGGTTGATATCAATGCCTGCCAATTGTTCTGCATCACTTTGGGAACTTTGGCAAAGCCATAACCGGGAAGGTCCACCAGGAAAAAATGATCCCCGACTCGGAAATAATTCAAACCCTGTGTTTTCCCTGGCCGGGCACTGACCTTGACCAGACTTTTTCGTCCGGTCAGTTTATTTATGAGGCTCGATTTACCGACGTTCGATCGACCGGCAAAGGCTATTTCAGGCAACTCAAGCGGAGGAAGCTGTTTGAGGCTGTGCACACTGAGGAGAAACTCTACTTTGGAAAAATCCATACTCTTCTCCTTGGAGGATGATCAGGAAATAATTTTATTCAGGGGATACTCAATAATGCCTTCCGCACCCATTTTCTTCAACTGGGGAATAAGATCCCTGACGATATCTTCGGAAACGACAGTCTCAACGGAATACCAGTCTTGATTATACAGGCTCGCCACCGTCGGGGCATTGAGGGACGGCAGAATGGTCACAATATCATCGAGTTTGCCACTGGCAACGTTCATTTTCAACCCGACGATTCGATCGGCATTCAAAGCCCCCTGCAGCAGCAGGGCAATGTTTTCGATTTTTTCCCGCTTCCACGGGTCATTCCAGGCCTCTTTGTTGGCGATGAACTGCGTATTGGACTGCATCAGTTCATGAATAATGCGCAATCCATGCGCCCGGATGGTGCTTTCCGTTTCCGTAACCTCGACAATGGCGTCAGCGAGACCGGAGACGACCTTCGCTTCGGTGGCCCCCCATGAAAATTCTATGTGTACCTGAATGTTTTTCTCTGCGAAAAAACGTTTGGTGACATTGACCAGCTCGGTGGAGATCTTTTTCCCTTGGAGGTCCGCAATGGTTTTGATGTCGGAATCCCCGGCCACGGCGATAACCCACCTGGTCGGCCTCTTACTCACTTTGGAATAGACCAGATCACAGACCAGCACGGTATCCGACATATTTTCCATGGTCCAGTCTTTTCCGGTGATCCCGGCATCAAGCATGCCATCTTCCACGTACCGGGACATTTCCTGTGGCCGACAAATCGAGCAATCCAGTTCGGGATCGTCAATTTTCGGAAAATAGTTTCTCGCCGCCGGCTTAATAAGCCAGCCGGCTTTTTCAAAAAGTTCAATCGTCGCATTTTCCAGACTGCCCTTCGGTAAACCCAATTTCAACTGCTCCATCGTCATATCTCCCGCGACTTCAAAATATTATTTTTATAACTATCTTATTTTTTACCGTAGACGCGACCGTCCACCCCAAAGAGCAAAATGCTCATATAACCTGGGACCTGTAAGCGTTTACCCGTAGACTGCCGCCGGGTCGAACACCTTTTCTCCCAGAGTAACAAGGTCTTTGCCCTGCAGCCGGCGGAAAAAGCATGACCGATGACCGGTATGACAGGCCGCACCGCCAAGCTGTTCTACCTGATAGATGACGGTATCGTCGTCACAATCGATCAAGATTTCCTTAATAATCTGCACATGACCGGAGGTTTCACCTTTTAGCCACAGTTGATTTCTTGAGCGACTCCAGTAATGTGCTTTGCCGGTTTCCTGGGTTTTTTCCCATGCCTCTTTATTTATATAGGCGAGCATTAATACTTCTTTTGTCTGGTAATCCTGCACGATTGCCGGCAGAAGATTGTCAGGTGTTTTGGCGAAATTTAAGGATATCATGGCTAGTTAAGAAGTAATTATATTGCAATAATTAGTTTTGGTGGCGTCGTAAAAAGCTTGCTCTGTACGGCGTAAGATTTCATTCTTCATTAACCTTTTTCGACAAGCCGCAATCCTAACGAAATAAACAGCCTGCAACAGAAGGCGAAAAGACGTCTAAATTAGACAGCTCTTGCTTCTTTGTCAAGGCACAGAGATTGATTTTACGGTTTTTATGCTATCTCCTTGCATAAAATTGTGCATCTCCTATATTATGGCACTCAATTTTCTTCCTCTTGATGGCGTCGTACAAACTCTTCATCTGCGTCGTTGCTGTAAAATGAAGAGTTTGTACGACGCCATCACTCTCAAATCATGTCGTACTTTTTTAGTTCTTACAAAAAACAAGGAGTTTGTTATGTCACACCCCACGCAAAAGGCCATGGTATCACTTGCACTCGTCGGAAAATTGGACAATGGCGAAATATTTATCTCCATAGAAGAACAGGACCCCCTGCGTACGCAGATCGGCAACAACGATCTGCCGCCAACCGTCGAACAGACGCTGCTTGAGATGACGGTCGGCGAACGCCGAAAAATCCGTATTCCGCCGGAGGAAGGCTTTGGACCTCGCCAGAAGGATCTGTTGCAGACAATCGATAGTCAAAAAATGGTCGATACCCTGCAGCCGCAACCAGGCATGGTGCTCGCCCTGAAAATTGACAAGGAAGGCGTTGAAGAGAAGGTTCCAGCCACGGTTATTTCTGTTGAAGGTTCACGGATCACTGTTGACTACAACCATCCTCTCGCCGGACATCACCTGACCTACGAACTCACGCTCCTTGAGATCCAGTAGGGCGAAGCATCAGCACCATCTTATTTTTTTCAAAAAAACCCCTGTACATACGATTGCGTGTATGTATAACCTTAAATAGTGAACCGGATTATAATTTAAATGCAGGGAGTGTTTTATGGAAATAGAAGACGACGAAATATTGCAGGGATTCATTGAGGAGTCACTGGAACACCTCGCAGATATTGAAAATGACCTTTTGGCCGTTGAAGAAGGTGGTGCAAACATTGACGAAGATCTTGTCAACAAGGTCTTTCGTGCAGCGCACTCTATTAAGGGCGGCGCGGGATTCATGGGTCTGACGACCATTCAGGATCTATCGCATGCGGCGGAAAATGTTCTTGGTATGATTCGCAGCAAAAAACTTATTCCCACACCGGAAATAATTAACGTTCTGCTGATCGCCGCGGACCAATTACAGAGTTTGATTGAAGATGTGCAAAACAGCAATGCGGTCGACATCTTATCACATCTTACCCCATTGAACGCTATAGCTGACGGCACTTTTTCTCAACCGGCCGATCAGAAGCAGCCGATGGCCCAAAAAGAGCCGGAAACCATAGCGGTGCCGGTGCCCGATGCTCCTGAACCTTTACTCACCTTGGACGAAGAAGACGAGTCTTTTGTCGAAGAAGGAGAAGAAAGCCAAGCGATGGAGGAAGATTTTGAAGAAGTGACAGAGGTGCCGCCTCTCCACGAGCAATCCTTTCCTGCCGCCGAACCGCCTGCTTCGAACAACCTGGCGTCCGACAAATCATCACAGGCGCCACCGGCAAAGGCGGAAGCATCGCTCCGCGTCCATGTCAGTCTGCTTGACTCTTTGATGAACCTGGCCGGAGAACTGGTCCTCAGCAGGAACCAACTGCTGCAGACCATCGGTTCAGATGATCTGCGCAATGCAGAGGCAGTCGGACAGCGCATCGACCTGATCACCTCCGAGCTGCAGGAAGCTATCATGCTGACACGTATGCAGCCGATAGGCAATGTCTTCAATAAGTTTCCCCGAGTTGTCCGGGACCTCTCCAAAAAACTGAAGAAAACAATTGATTTAAGGATCGTCGGCAAAGATGTTGAGCTCGACAAAACAATCATTGAAGCAATAAACGATCCGTTGACGCATCTGGTGCGAAATTCCGTCGACCACGGCATCGAAATGCCTGCCGATCGAAAGAAAAAGGGCAAGGCGGAAACCGGTCTTGTCATCTTGAAAGCCTATCATGAGGCCGGGCAGGTTGTTATCGAAATCAGTGATGACGGCAAAGGTCTCGACGGTGACGCTCTTGCCGCCAGCGCCGTCAACAAGGGGCTTCTTTCCAGCGAACAGGCCCAGGTTATGTCGGACAAGGAAAAGGTCAATCTTATCTTTCTGCCCGGATTTTCCACCGCCAAGGAAGTCACCGATGTCTCCGGCCGCGGCGTCGGCATGGATGTCGTCAAAACGAATCTTGACCAGCTCGGCGGCAATGTGGATATCATTTCCGAGAAAGGTTCCGGCACGACAATTTCCATCAAACTGCCCCTGACCCTGGCAATTATCCCCTGTCAAATTCTCGAAACCGCCGGGGAGAGATATGCTATCCCCCAGGTGAACCTGGAGGAATTACTGCGCATTCCAGCGAGTCAGGTAAAAGACCGAGTTGAAAGAGTCGGCGACGCGGAGGTGGTTCGTTTGCGTGGAGTTTTGCTTCCCCTTATCCGGCTGGCCGACGTTATCGGCATAAAACGAACCTATTACGATCACCAGACCGATGAAGTAAAACCCGATAGAAGAGAAAAAATATACGATCGGCGCGGCAAGGACTCGCCTCTCTTTACCAGTGAAGAGGAATCGACAGAGGGCGCAGCACAGAGGCAAAACGATCGCCCGCGCTCGGTCATCGACCGCAGGTTCGCCGCATCCAGCGCGCTCAATATCGTTGTCGTCTCCACAGGCTCCATGAAGTACGGTCTGATCGTCGATCGACTGCAGGATTCCGAAGAGATCGTCATCAAGCCTCTCGGCAGACATCTCCAGCAATGTAAAGGTTACGCCGGGGCCACCATCATGGGCGATGGCCGCATTGCACTGATCCTCGATGTCAGCAATCTGGCCCGGATGGCCCACCTTACCTCCATTGACGGTTCAGACCGGGCCTCGGAAGTGGCCAGGGCCGCCGAAGCGGCAAGCAAGGCGATAAAAGATAAACAATCCCTGCTCATCTTTAAAAATTCCGAGGTCGAACATTTTGCGGTGCCTCTCAACCAGGTCGAGAGGATTGAAAAGATCAAACGGGCGGACATAGAGGAATTCGGCGGCAGGCGGGTGATGAAATATCGCGGCGGCAGTCTCAGTCTTATCTGTGTCGATGATCTGGCCATGGTGCAGCCGATTGCCGATCACGACAGTTTGCTGGTCATTGTTTTTAATATTGCCAAACGATCCGTCGGCCTGCTCGCCGTTGGTCCCATAGATGCCCTCGAAGTGAGCGCCGATATCGATGATACGACGCTCAGCCAGCCGGGAATTATGGGCTCTATCATCATCGATAATCAAACAACAATGCTCGTCAATGTCTTTGAAATGGTCCAGACTCTTTTTCCGCAATGGTTTCTGGAACAGGAAAAATTCGAGATTGAAAATGTCGAGGAAGGCATTTTGCCGACCATTCTTATAGCCGAAGATTCGAAGTTTTTTCGCAATCAGGTCAAAGGTTACATGACCGAGGTCGGCTACAATGTCATCGAGGCCGAGGACGGCGTCGAGGGCTGGAACAAATTGATGGAACATGGGGATGAGATCTCCATGCTCGTCACGGATATAGAGATGCCGAACATGAACGGCTTTGAGCTCACGCAGAAAATCCGCAGTGACCACAAGTATGCCGAGCTGCCGATCATTGCCCTGACCACCCTGGCCTCGGCGGAGGATGTTGCCAAAGGAAAGGCCGTCGGGGTTGATGAATACCACATCAAACTGGATAAAGAACGGCTCATGGTCTCCGTCCACGATTATATCAAGAGAAGGCACTGAGAGAGCAATGCAAAAATAATCCGAGGAGGGTGAAGCAATACCCCCCCTCGAGTCTTGCGGCAACAAGAAACAATCCAACGGAATGAACATGACAAATACTCGATCACAACCTGGCAGCAAAAATATTGTTGAACTCGCGACGTTTTATATCGGCGACGCCCTGTGCGGCATGGACATACTGAAAGTCCAGGAAATCAACAAACTTATGCAAATGACCAAGGTACCTCAGGCTCCGGAATATGTCCTTGGCATACTCAATCTCCGGGGGCAGATTGTCACCATTATCGACCTTGGGCGAAAGCTCGGTCTTGGGGAGACGGATATAAGCCAGGATCCCCGCAATATCATCGTTAATTCGACGGGTGGACATGTCGGACTGCTGGTGCGAAAAATCAGCGACGTCGTTTCAGCGGACATGGAAAAAAGAGAATCGGCACCGGCGAACATGCGTGGTATTCAGGGAGAATATTTCAACGGGGTCTATAAAACCGAGACCAACCTCATCGGCATCCTAAACGTCGACAAGGTACTCAGCTTAGAGGATTAAGTGACTGCATGATCGGTAGAAAAAACCTCCGCGTTCTTGTTGTTGATGACACCATAGTCTACCGCAAGGCCATCTCCGACATTATTGAGGAAATCCCAGGTGTTGAGCTGGCCGGCGTTGCCCACAACGGCAAAATCGCCCTGGCGAAAATCAAGACCCTACAACCGGATATTCTCACTCTCGATATAGAAATGCCGCAGATGAACGGCATAGAGGTGCTCGAGGAAATACAGCAGCATCACCTCGGTATCGGGGCAATCATGGTTTCGACGCTGACCGCCGAAGGCAGTGACATGACTTTGCGCGCTCTTGAACTCGGCGCCTTTGATTTCATCCTCAAACCACAAAGTAAAAACCAGACAGAAGGCAAGCGGGAAATCAGAGCAGCTCTGGAACCCATTCTCAAGGCCTATGCACGTTCCCGATTAAGTTCATCGCTGTTGCACAAAACCGGCCGTACAAGCATCGTGAAGCCGACTTTCGGCCCACCACCCGTACGACCATCAGCCGGTCAAGGCAAAGTCCGTCCTCTCCCAGCCGGATCACCGGCGGTACGACGTGGAAAATCAGAAATCATTGCCATCGGTATTTCCACAGGAGGACCGAACGCCTTGACCCAGATGCTGCCAAAGCTCCCCGGAGACCTTGGCGTCCCCGTTCTCATTGTCCAACATATGCCACCGGTATTCACTCAATCCCTGGCAGCAAGTCTTGACAAAAAATGTCAACTTACCGTCAAGGAAGCGGAAAATGGGGAAAATATTTTGCCGAATGTCGTCTATATTGCCCCGGGCGGCAAACAGATGAAACTGGTTGCCGGCACCGATGGCCTGCATAGACGGATTAAAATTACCGATGATCCGCCGGAGAATTCCTGTAAACCTTCCGTTGACTATCTGTTCAGATCTGTCGGCGATTACTATGTCGGCCGGACAACCGCAGTCATTATGACCGGCATGGGTTCCGACGGCACGAAGGGCCTCGGCGTCCTGAAAAGCAAATCGGCCTATATTATCGGCCAGGACGAAGCGTCCTGTATCGTCTTTGGTATGCCGAAAGCGCCAGCAGAACTCGGATATCTTGATGTCGTGGCACCACTCGGCAAAATAGCTGACGAAATAGTCAAGAGTGTGAAATAAGATGATTAAGATCGCTCCCGCAGAGTTAACACTCATTTCACAATATATTCAGACTATCACCGGGATATATCTTGATCAGAGCAAATCATACCTCTTTGAAACCCGTCTCAGCTCGATCGCCGAAGCGCAAGGCTGTACGTCCTACCAGCAGCTGGTACACAAATCGAGGCAGGAACCAAGCAAGAGAATTGAAAAGGAAATCATCGACGCCATCACCACCAATGAAACCCTTTTTTTCCGAGACAAAGGCCCCTTTGAACTGCTGCAACACAAAATCCTCCCTGAAGTCATAGACTTGCGGTCGTCACAACCCTCTTTAAAGACTCGGATAAAGATCTGGAGTGCCGCCTCATCAACCGGCCAGGAGCTTTATTCGATTGCCATAGTCATCAAGGAATTACTCAGGGAATTATCAAATTATTCGTTTACTCTTTTTGGGACTGATATCTCCGATGCAGCCATCGCCCAGGCAAGTTACGGCAAATACAACCGGTTTGAGATCGAAAGGGGGCTGGACAAAATATACCTGCAGAAATATTTCACGCTCTTTGGCGATTCATGGAAAATTAAAGATGAAATCCGGGGCATGGTCAATTTCAAAAAACTTAACCTGATGCAGCCGTTCACTTCTCTCGGTAAATTTGATATAATATTTTGTCGAAACGTGGCTATCTATTTTACTTTAGAGGATCGCAAAAAACTCTTCAACAAACTGGCCGACAGTCTGGCCGATGATGGATATCTCGTTATAGGGTCAACCGAGTCACTCACGGGAGTTTGCCCCAGATTCGTCCCCAAACGCCATCTGCGATCGATTTTTTATCAAAAGAAATAACAGAGAGGCCCACCCCATGAAAAACCCTGCCATCCTTGTTGTCGACGACGATCCGGTCATACGACATCTACTGGAACAGCGCCTGAAAAAAGCCAATTATAGCGTGCAAGTTGCCGAAGACGGCTATGTCGCCGAGAAAATGCTGCGAACACATACCTACGACGTTGTCTTGACCGATTTGATGATGCCGGGCGACATCGGTGGCATAGAGGTGCTGGAAATTGCCAAGGAGATAAGCAGCCGGATCGAGGTGATCCTTATCACCGCCCACTCTTCCGTGGATACCGCGGTTGCCGCGATGAAAAAAGGCGCCTGTGATTATCTGGAAAAACCAATAAATTTTGACGAACTCTTTCTGCGCATAGATAAGATCGCCAACGTACAAACTATTTTACGAAGTGCCCAGGACCTGCAGTTGGCAATGGATACTACGGAAAATGTCGCCTCGTTGACCATACAAAACCTGGAAATGCAAGTTGCCGGACTCCGGGATTCACTGGACAGAATCGAAAATACACTGCGCGAAGAGCACGCCCCCGACGACATCAAAATCCACCAGGCCTTGGAAATTATATCTGAGTCCTGACCTGCTTGAAACATGCAGTTCTGTTTTTGCCTTACAGGGGAACGGCTGCGTGAGGTGATCAATTGCCACGCTTCGTTCTCTTCCATTGCCAGGGAGAAATTGGTTGTCTCCTGCTCCACAGCCCTCTGTTGTCATTTCTTGCCGCATCTTCCATTTTTTGCCAGGATCTACATATTTTTTTTCGACAGTAACGCGGATACACCCAGGCAAGACCGGCCCGGACCAGTTCGCCGTTCAAGGTTTGACCTTCATCGCCGACAATGGCCACCAGTCGGCCGTAAGAATCATAGTACTGCGGCTGCACCAAAACTTTTTTGCCGGCGACCTGCTTTCTGACCAGCGACTTTGCTTGCTGTGAAAATGGTTGATTGTATTCAGGACAATCGACGCCATAGAGACGGACTTCGATCGTTTTTCTTCCGGAAGCTATCAGCAGAGAATCTCCATCGATAATTTTTTTGACCGAACCGGAAAAGGCATCCCCCGCCTCTACAGGAACAACAGATGTACAAAAAAGAAACAAAAGCCACATGAGGACATTGCCGATCATAACGCAGTACCTGTTGAGAGAGAGTATTGAGAGAGTATTGCTTGTACTGGACAGATACATTATGATAGCCAATGCAGCACCAAAGAAAAAGCAGTATTGATCTTTTGTCTCGTTTAGAGGACTATGTGTTGCATTAAAGCAGATGGAGATTTTTTACGACGCCATCACTATTGTTTTTATGTCTTTTGATGTGATATGCTGGTTCTTGAACATATATTTCTCCTAAACAACGAAGAGTCGGGGAAAAGGGGCATTCTCAGACAGCCTCCTCGATGAGTGTCAAGCAAACACTATCCCGATACTATAATGTCAGCATGTAATGAAGACGCATGGTTATGCCGCCAAAAGATATGAGTGACAGTGAAGAAGAGACCAGATCTTTTCTGATTAATCTGCCTATTTTTTCAAGCTTTAATGTAGACGAACTTTCAGTCTTTGCCAAACATATGAGCTTTATTCATTTGCAGCGGGGAGAATATCTGTTCGCCGAAGGTGATCAGGGTACGTTTATGGGCTTTGTCGTCAACGGCGTTCTAGAAGTGCAAAAAAGGTCCGAAACCGGTGAAAATATCACCCTGGCCCGCTTGACCAAAGGCAGCTCCATCGGGGAGATGGCACTTATTGATAAGTCGCCGAGATCAGCTACCGTCATAGCCAAACAACCCTCCACCATGGTAACACTCACCGACAAAGGGTTCGAGATTCTGGCTGAGAAATATCCGCCTCTGGGTATTAAAGTGATTCAAAAGATTGCCCGGTTACTCAGTCTCAACATGAGAAGAACCTCCAGCAAACTTGCTGACTTGATGCAATCTTCTCTCTGAGAAGATGTCCCGGGACAAATCTATCAATACGCGTCTGCTTGAATAATTACATGGTATCTCTTCCAACGAAAAATGTGTCATTTCATAGAATGATCGGATCCAGTCGACCTATGCGACAGCTCTTCGACTTAATTACCCGAGTGGCCGAAGATGATATTTCCACCGTTCTTATTAGAGGGGAATCCGGAACCGGTAAAGAAATGGTTGCCAAAGCCATTCATACAGAAAGTAAAAGACGGAGCAAAAATTTTGTGCCGGTAAACTGTGCGGCGATCCCCGACGACCTGCTTGAAAGCGAGCTCTTCGGCTACACGAAAGGCGCTTTTACCGGAGCAACAGCCAACAAACCCGGCAGAATCCAGTATGCCGACCAGGGAACACTCTTTCTTGATGAAATCGGCGACATGAAATCAGCCCTGCAGGCCAAACTGCTGCGGGTCATCCAGGAAAAGGAATTTGAGCCGGTTGGTGCGTTTCAAGCCGTTCCGGTCAATACCCGTATTCTGGCGGCAACACATTGTGACCTTGAAAAAATGGTCAGTGAAGGACG
>CAYPPR010000048.1:0-30146 GCA_964412665.1 uncultured Desulfopila sp. | reverse complement strand
GAGCGGTGCAAAATATCCCACCATGACCACGTGATCCGGGGCCTGCAGCCCCAGTAAAGAAATCGACTCGTCGGGCAGCAGATTCCGATCAACGGTACTGTTCAAGGCATTGAAAGTGGCAAGACCAATTGCCCTTTCGAGAAAATTGTCACTTTGCAGCCAGGTGAGCAGTTCCCCTGCCTCCATGCCCACCAGGCTTCCGGCCCTGCTCAGATGCGTACAGGAGCTGGACAGTTTCTTATCCGGGGTCCAGGCTACCCCGGCACTGCCGTCGTTTATTTCAACAAGGGTGTAGCCAAGACCGAGGCGGACATCGGCTATGGTACATCCGACGCTGAGCGGTCGTGCCGTCTCAATGAGGTTTTCTGCAATATTCATTTTTCTCTCCGTGGCTGTTCCAGGCAGTGTACCGGCCAGGTCGTTCTTTATACAAGGATGCCTAAACGAGAAGGCTGTCCGCAAAACACACCGGCCCTACTCTACCATTTTTATGTACAAGAAACGAGACCTCTCTCCTGCAGATCATTATGCATGAGAAGGTTTACCGCTTCAAGCGGCGAGTACTTTTCCATAGGAGAACCCTTCCGCTAGCCGCCAAACCATAGGAATATCCAGTTTGACAAATTGATCTATTCAATTGTAAGTTCACCTCCTAAGCTCCCGGGCAGGAGCAGTATCATGCCCGTATCACAAGGCGACGGGCAAACAACGTGCAGGCCGGCATCGGCCTTGAATGAACAAAAGAAAAAAGGTGAAAAGAATGGGCGAGGATTATCGATTAATGTGGACGGAACTAGGGCTTGATCTTGAGGCGCACGATGCACTGCTTGGCGTCCTGGGACAGGCATATGGCGATATATTTTTATCCCAGAAGAATCGCCCGGAAGGAATGGGCTATTTTGATTTTGTCATGAGTGAGGTCCATGGTCTGCGCATCCGCGAATTACTTGATGAGAAAAAGGCCGGCAGGAAAATCATCGGTTCTTATTGCGTTTTTGTTCCTGAAGAGATTGCCCTGGCCGCCAACGCCACGCTGGTTGGGCTCTGTTCCGGGGCCGATTTTGCCATGGAAGATGTGGAGAGAATACTGCCGCGCAACACCTGCGCGCTGATTAAATCCTCTTTCGGTTTCAAGCTGGGCAAGGTCTGTCCCTATCTGGAAAGCGCCGACATGATCGTTGGAGAAAACACCTGCGACGGCAAGAAAAAGGCCTACGAATCCCTTGGCCATCTCGTTGAAAATCTCTATGTCATGGATCTTCCCCAGGTGAAATCGGCGAACGGCAAGGCGTTGCTCAAAAGTGAATTCCAGCGGTTCAAGACAGCGGTCGAACAATTGACTGGGGTTTTTATAACCGTGGAATCCCTGCAGCAGGCGATCAAGACGGTGAACGCCAAGCGGGCGGCAATGCACCGCCTTGCGTCGTTGCGAAAATCTGATCCGGTAACTATTTCCGGCCTCGATGCCCTGCTGGCCAATCAGGTTTTCTTTTATGACAATCCGGCCAGATTTACCGAGTCGGTCAACAAAATATGCGATGAGCTGGAAAAACGCATTGCCGAAAAAAATGGCGTTTTCCCGGCCCGTACGCCACGCATTCTTATTTCCGGTTGTCCCCAGGCGGTGCCCAACTGGAAACTGCCCTGGATTATAGAAACTTCCGGCGCGGTCATTGTCGGGGAAGAAAGCTGCGTCGGGGAACGTGGCACCCGTAATCTCACCGACGACTCGGGAACGACCATCGATGCGATGCTCGATGCCCTTGTCGACCGCTATTTCCAGGTTGATTGCGCCATTTTCACACCCAACCATGAACGTCTTGACCATATCCAGGAAATGGTCACCGACTACCAGGCGGATGGCGTCATCCACTATGGCTTACAGTTCTGTCAACCGTATCTTATGGAATCGATACCGGTGGAAAAGGCGCTGGAGCAGAAAAATATCCCCTGTCTGCGCGTTGAAACCGACTACAGCATGGAAGATGTGGGACAACTGAAAACGCGGGTGGAAGCGTTTATTGAACAACTCCGCTAGGGGATATGACAGTGCACAAACGTTTTGCCGGCATCGATATCGGCTCACGGACCATTGAGCTGGTCGTGGTAAATGAAGAAGGTACAATTGTCGAAAGTCTGCAGTCGGACACCAACTTTGATCCCATGGCCGAAGCAAAAAAGCTGCTTGCCGAAGTACAATACGATTGTATTATGGCCACCGGGTACGGGCGAACTCTTTTCGAACTTGCCTTTGCATCACCGACAGTCACGGAAATAAAAGCCCATGCCATCGGGGCGCGAGTTTTTTTCCCCCAGGCCCTGACTATTCTCGACATCGGCGGTCAGGACAGCAAGGCTATTGCTCTCGCCGAAAATGGCCGGGTGAAAAAATTCGAGATGAACGATCGCTGTGCAGCCGGGACAGGTAAATTTCTCGAGGTAATGGCCAGAACCCTTGGCTACGCCATCGATGCCTTCGGCAAGGAAGCTCTTCTTGCCGAGCAGGATGTGAATATCTCCAGCATGTGCACCGTCTTTGCCGAATCGGAAGTAACCTCACTGATTGCCAAGGGTACGAACCCCCGGGAGATTGCCCTTGGCCTGCACGCAAGCGTCATTCGCCGAGCCGCCGGCATGATCAACCGGGTATCATCGGAAGGCGATATCGTCTTTACCGGCGGGGTCGCCAAAAATCCCTGCATGATCTCCCTGCTGGCCAAGAGACTTGGCCGCAGGGTGTTCATCCCCGATGATCCGCAGTGTATCGGTGCATTTGGCGCCGCACTGCTGGCCCGGGAAGCGTGAGATTCAAATACCTTCCACACCCTCTTCATTTTTAATTCGGCTTTGCAGGGCGTACATGGTTGTTGATCCCGAAGACCAAAACATGAGCTTCCCTTCTTTCACCAAGTCGTTTGCCACATTTTTCAAGTCACGTGGCTTTGTCTCCGGATCACAGGCATAGAAATCTTTGATGTACAGCTGCGCTTTCGGTGATGTCCCTGCTTTCTCAAGAATTGCAGTTTTTAGTGCTTCCTTCGTTAATTGCATTTACAACCTCCAGTAGAATGTAAAATCGGCGGAGATCTGCCAAAACCTGAACAGAACTCTCTTTGTTCTCGATCAAGGCCTCCCTTAGTTGATTTGCAATTTTTACGCCCGCTCCCCATCACTCGATAAAACGCCACCTATCTGATAGATTTCTAACAATATTCACCTCGTGAGCATTTGCAGTTTGATCAATGGCTGGCGAATTTCAGAGGGTCATATTTAACCAATGGTCATATATGACCAGCAGGTCGACGAGCTCCTTGTCCGAAAGACCTGGGAGCTTGTTCTGTCCATCGTTAGAATCTCTGCAGAGGGAAGTTACTCTCTTTTCTGTTGTCTTCGAGTTCTATACCTGATACTTTTGTGACGCGTTTACTGCCGATAGACAATTGACCTCTTCAGACAGCATTCCATTCATAACAAAGGTACATCTGCTCAAAGAATCTTTATTCATCTTTTTACGCTGTCACTAAAAAATTATCAGATAATGCGGGGGGTACCCACTTGCCATTTGATGTTATCTTGCTGTTCATTATTATAGCCGCTGCCTTAGTCCTGTTTATTAGTGGGCTGCTGCGTGTCGATCTGGTTGGACTCCTAGTCTTGTCGGCTCTCTCTCTCACGGGTTTAGTCACTGCGGAAGAGGCGTTAGCCGGCTTCAGCAGTCCTGCCGTGGTCACCGTCTGGGCCTTGTTTATCCTCTCTACCGGGCTGACGCGCACAGGTATTGCCCACCAGCTCGGACAGCCGCTGCAAAGATTTGCCAAAGGCAGCGAAGTTAAACTTATGGTTGTGCTGATGTTCTCCGCCAGTATATTATCGGCGCTCATCAATACCGTTACCGTTGCGGCAATTTTACTGCCGTCGACGATGGAACTGGCCCGTCGCAGCGGACGACCGCCCTCTCGCCTGCTTATGCCGCTGGCACTTGGTTGTCTTCTAGGCGGCCCCTTTACCGGCATCTCAACCCCCCCGAACATTTTGGTGACCGACGCAATCCGCAATGCAGGACTTGAACCTTTCGCCATTTTTGACTTCACGCCAATCACCGCGGCAATCGTTATTTCCGGCATTGCCTTTATGGTGGTTTTCGGCAGACGTCTCCTTCCCACCAACCGTTCTCTTGACACTTCCGGCGGCAATGGTGCGATTGGTACTTCCTACCAGCTGAACACGTATATTTTCACGACACAAATTCCCACCGGATCACCGCTCGACGGCAGGACAATAGCTGAGAGCAGGTTGGGCTCCGCCCTGTATATGACCGTGCTGGCACTCAAACGAAAAGGGGTGTTGATGCTCGCTCCCCGCCCGGACGACGTATTGCAGACAGGAGATATACTCATTGCCCATGGCAGTCCCGAACATTTGCAACGGTATCACGCCAGTCAGCATCTCCAGTTGGAATCGTCGGATCTTGTTCAGGATCAACTCCGGGAATCCCTGCATATGGCAGTAGGGCACATTACTGAAGGATCACCGCTTATTGGTTCTACCCTGGCGGAGAGTGGACTACGGCGGGAGCATGGTGTTCATGTGCTGAAGCTGCATGGTCCAACGGAAGATGAAATTAAAGATCTGCCGCGACATCAACTTGCAGCGGGGGACCGCCTGCTGCTGCAGGGTGAACGGGAAGCGCTGGAAGGGTTGACGAGCCGGAAATTTATCTCAGAGCTGCATTTTGTCACTGAAGAAGAGCAAAAGACGCTGGTGGATAACCGTGCCGAACTTTTACCAATACGCGTGCCGCCAGGCTCGGTACTCGCCGAGCATAACCTGGTTGAAAGCCGTCTGGGCAATGCTTTCGGGTTGACCGTAGTCGCCCTTATACGTGGTGAAAAGCTGTTATGTATGCCTTCGCCGGAGGAAATAGTCAAGGCCGACGATCTGCTCATAGTGCAGGGTGCACCCCGCGATCTTGAGATTCTTGAAGGTCTTCAGCAACTGGCGATTACCGAGCAGTCGTCCAGCCTTATTGCTGAACTGGAATCCCAGCAGATCGGAGTTACGGAAGTCCTGCTCTCTCCACGAACCACCCTGGCCGGAAAGAACCTGGCCGACCTGCTTTTCCGCGATCGATATGGCATCAGTGTGCTGGCAATCTGGCGCAAGGGTTCGGCTTATCGCTCAGGTCTTCAGGATATGTCTTTACAGTTCGGCGATGCCCTGCTGGTCTATGGACAACGACGAAAACTGGAGGCCTTGTCCCGCGACCCGAATTTTATCGTCCTTGATGAGACCGCCGCCCGGGCACCGCGCCTGGAGAAAGCACGCATCTCTGTTGTCATCATGGTGACGGTGATCCTGAGTGCTCTTCTTGGCCTTGTTCCTATCTCCATTGCCGCCCTGACCGGTGCTTCCCTGATGGTCCTTTTCAAATGCTTGACTATGGAGGAAGCGTATCGGGCAATTGAGTGGAAAGTAGTCTTTCTTATCGCCAGTATGCTACCGCTGGGTGCTGCTCTCGAAAACACCGGGGCGGCACAGATGGGCGCGGCGGCTTTGATTACCGCGGTTGGTGATCTCGGCCCTCGATGGGTTGTTGCCGCGCTCTTTACCGTGACGGTGCTGGGCACGCAGATCATTCCCACCGCGGCCCTGGTGGTATTGATGGCCCCGGTGGCACTCAGTACCGCCGCCTCCATGGGCATCTCTCCACATCTGCTGATGATGACGGTTGCCATCTCGGCTTCTTCAAGCTTTGCCAGCCCGCTCTCCCATCCTGCTCATCTGCTCGTCATGGGTCCCGGAGGCTATCGTTTTATTGATTATATAAAGGTCGGGGTGCCCATTACCATTATTTCTCTACTCGTATCGGTGGCATTGCTGCCTATTTTCTGGCCGCCGTATTGATTTTTCTCAAGGCTGCGGGAAACCAAACGCAGCCTTGAGAAAATTCGCCCCTTGCTCACCAATGCATTTCTCCGACCTTCTCATGTCCTCCGTCACAACAACAAAACCCTACAAAATAAGCGACCAATCTTCATTTTTGTAGTCTTCGACACAGACCATCCGATCACACCCTTCACCCCTTTTCTACTAGCTATCCGTCCGTTATTACGTCCATAAGTCATCATATATATATCTGGCACATCCTTTGCTTCAAAGAAAGTAACAAAAAGATCAACCTACTTTGGCAAGGAAAGGAAGGCAACTTATGAGCACAGCACCTCTTTTACAGGACAGATCGAAACAAATTCACCGCAAGGGTTCCGCCCCTTTTGCAATCGACTGCAACAAGGACAGTCTGGCCGGTGCGGTCAGCCAGCGTGCCTGTGTTTTCTGCGGCTCGCGGGTGGTACTCTACCCCATCGCCGATGCGCTCCACCTGGTCCATGGCCCGATCGGCTGCGCCGTTTACACCTGGGATATTCGCGGGGCGCTGTCATCCGGACCCGAGCTGCACCGGCTTTCTTTTTCCACAGACCTGCAGGAACTCGATGTCGTCTTCGGCGGCGAGAAAAAACTCGCCAAAGCCCTCGATGAGCTTATCGACCTGCATAAACCGAAAGCCGCCTTTGTCTATTCGACCTGCATCGTCGGCTTGATCGGCGACGATCTGGAGGCGGTGTGCAAGAAGGCCACCGAGGAAAAAGGCATCCCGGTGCTGCCGGTCCAGTCGGAAGGCTTCAAGAAGGGCAATAAACGTGCCGGCTACGAAGCTGCCTGCACCGCCATGGCCCGCCTAGTCGGCATGGGCGATATCAGCAACATCTCCAGACACTCCATCAATATCCTCGGGGATTTTAATCTCGCCGGGGAAATATGGCTGATCCGCGAATATTTCCAGCGGATAGGCGTTGAGGTGGTGGCGAATATTACCGGCGACGGCCGGGTCGCCGACATTCAGCGCTGTCACGGGGCGGCACTCAATGTCGTGCAATGCTCCGGAGCGACCATGGATCTCGCCAACATGCTGCAGGATGGCTACGGCATTCCCTCTCTTCGGGTCTCTTATTTCGGCGTCGAAGACATGGCCGAAGCCCTCTACTCTGTCGCCCGCCATTTCGGCGAACCGGAGATGCTGGAAAAGGCCCGCCAGCTGGTTAAAGAAGAACTCTCCACTCTGTTGCCCGAATTGGCCGGATACAAAGCAGCCCTGACCGGCAAGAAGGCGGCTATCTATGTCGGCGGCGCCTTCAAGGCCTTTTCGCTAGTCAAGGCTTTTCGACTGATCGGCATGGACGTGGTCATGGTCGGCTCGCAGACCGGTACCAAAGAGGACTACGTCGAACTAGAAGAAATAACCGACGAAGGGTGTATCATCGTCGATGACAGCAACCCCCTCGAACTTTCGTCTTTTTTAAAAGAAAAGGACGTCGATCTTTTTGTCGGCGGCGTCAAGGAAAGGCCCATTGCCTATAAACTCGGCGTAGCCTTCTGTGACCACAATCACGAAAGAAAAGAGATGCTCGCCGGCTTCCAGGGCATGCTCAATTTTGCCCGCGAAGTGTACGGCTCGGTTATGAGTCCCGTCTGGAAATTCGTCCCCCGCAGAAACAAGGAGTAGTCGTCATGTCCAAAATGCCAAGTTATACCGCCACCACCAACGCCTGCAAACTTTGCAAACCCCTCGGGGCCTCGCTGGCCTTCCGCGGCATCGAGAGCTGCGTCCCCTTTCTGCATGGCTCCCAGGGCTGCGCCACCTATATGCGCCGCTATATCATCAGCCATTTCAACGAGCCTATCGATATCGCCTCGTCCTCACTGGGCGAAAAGCAGGCGATTTATGGTGGGGGAGCGAACCTAAAATTGGGTCTGAAAAATGTCACCTCGAAATACGCGCCAAAGATCATCGGCGTGGCCACAACCTGTCTGACGGAAACCATCGGCGACAATGTGCCGATGATCCTCGCCGAATATCACAAAGAATTCGGCACCGCCGACTCTCCTCTTATCGTCCATGTCTCGACGCCAAGTTTTTCGGGCACGCACATGGAAGGCTTCAACGCGGCGGTGAAGGCGATAGTCGAACAGCTGGCAACCAAAGCGGAGCCGAACGAAACCATCAATCTCCTCAGTGGCTTTATCTCGACCGCGGATATCAGATATCTCCGGGAAGTGTGCGACGACTTCGGCATCGAGGCGACCATTCTGCCCGACTATTCGGACACCCTCGATGGCCAGGCACTCAACGATTATCCGCTCATCCCGGAAGGCGGCACACCGCTTACAGCCATCGCCCAGATGGGTGGAGCCAGAGCCACCATCGAACTCGGCGCAACCCTGCCGGCGAAAACCGGCGGCACGGTGCTGGAACAAAAATTCGGTACCAGGCTGCTGCGCACCGGACTGCCGATCGGCATACGGGCAACCGACGCCCTTTTTGAGCTGCTCGCCGAACTGAGCGGGCAGCAGATGCCGCAACGACATACGGCCGCGCGGGGCCGCTTGATCGACAGCATGGTCGACGGTCATAAGTATATTTTCGGCAAGCGGGCGGTGGTTTACGGCGAAGAGGACCTGGTCGTCGGCATGACCTCTTTTCTGGCGGAAATCGGCATTCACACCGTCCTCTGCGCCTCGGGCGGTAAAAGCGGCAAATTTGCCGCCGCTGTCGCGACAGCCCTGGAGGGCATGGATTGCGAGCTTCCGGTGGTCAAGGAGGATGTCGATTTCTTCGATATCGAAGCCATGGCCAAGGAACTGCAGGTCGACCTGGTCATCGGCCACTCCAAAGGATACACCTTTGCCAGAAAGGAAAATCTGCCCTTGATTCGCGTCGGCTTTCCCATCCATGACCGTGTCGGCGGGCAGCGGATCCTGCACCTTGGCTACCATGGCGCCCAGACCTTGTTCGATCTCATAACCAATACGGTCATCGACAAGAAGCAAAGCGATTCGCCGGTCGGCTACAGCTACATGTAACGCTATTTATATTTCTCCACGAAGGATATATCATGAAAAATTCAGGCAAAAAAGATTTCCGCAGCCACCCGTGTTTTAATGCCGACGCCAAAGGGAAGTTCGGCAGGGTCCATCTCCCCGTGGCACCCAAATGCAATATCAAATGTAACTTCTGCGACCGCAAGTATGACTGCGTCAACGAGTCGCGCCCCGGCGTCACCAGCACCATCCTCTCACCGGAGCAGGCGGGGGTGTATATGCAGCGGGTACTGGAGAAAGAACCGCGAATAAGCGTTGCCGGTATCGCCGGGCCGGGCGACCCCTTTGCCAATGGCCCGGAAACCATCGCCACCATGCGCACCATCAGGAAGAATCATCCGCAGACCCTGCTGTGCGTCTCCTCCAACGGCATGGCAATCGGTCCCTACATCGAGGCCCTGGCAGAAATAGAAGTCTCCCATGTGACCATTACCGTCTGTGCCGTTGACCCGGCGATCGGCGAAAAAATTTATACCTGGGTAAAAGACGGTAATGTCATCTATCACGGCCTGCAGGCCGCCGAACTGCTGCTTTCCCGTCAACTTGCCGCGATCCGGAAACTGAAAGCCCATGACATTACTGTTAAAGTGAACTGCATTGTCATTCCCGGCATCAACGATCACCATGTCGAGGATGTCGCCCGGACCATGAAGGAACTTGGCGTTGATCTGCTGAACTGCATGGCCATGTTTCCCAACGCCAACACACCTTTTGGCGATATTGCTCAACCGGATACGCAGATGATGGAACAGCTTCGAGCCAAAGCGGAAGAATATCTCCCACAGATGCGGCACTGCACCCGGTGCCGGGCCGATGCGGTGGGTTTACTTGACGAGGATCGCACCGAAGAATTCAGAAGCTGCCTGACAGCCTGTTCGTCCCTCAAACCCATGCCGGCCGAGATGCGCCCCTATGTCGCCGTCGCCACCGAAGAAGGTATCCTTATCAACCAGCATCTTGGCGAAGCTCGCAGCTTCGAGATCTGGCAACAGGTCGACGGCTCGTTCCGTAAGGTCGAGGACCGCCTGGGCCCGGCGGTCGGAGGCGGCATAAAACGCTGGCATCAACTGGCGAAAATTCTTGGCGACTGTCGCGCCGTACTGGTCAGCGGCGTCGGCCCGACGCCCTTTGATATCCTTACCAAATCTGGGGTAAAACCCGTGGAAGCAGCGGGCTTTATCGTAGAAGGGCTGCGCACCGTCTATGAAAATAGAAAGGCCTCGTCCCTGAAAGGCAGGCGAAGCCCCTGTGCCGATGGCAGCTGCAGTGGATCAGGCGGAGGATGCGGTTGAATTTCTCGTCTGTTCTATTCAGAGAAATATTTGTCTCGGTATAATTTATGATTATCTTTCTTAGGAAGCGTTTTCCTGCCTGCGTGCGAAACAAATTTTCCATCACCAAAGGCTCAACACTCTTACCCCAAGGAGAACATCATGAAAGATAACGAAAACTTACATCAGAAAGTACAGGGGCTCTGTGACTGCTTTGCAACCAACGACCCGCTGAAAGAAATGTCACAACTCAAAAATGATGCCGACACCGATGAGGCGGCATTAAAATGGATCGCCCTGGCTGTTCTGCACGGCATCAACAGCAATGCCAAGGAAATTACCATTTCCACCACGAAGAATGAAGGCGTCAAAGTGACTGCGGAATACAGAAAAGCCGACCTCCCCTCTCCCGGCGCTCCGATTGGTGAAAAAATCATCAGTGCCATGCGCGAGATCTCCCATCTTGAAGGCGACAAGGCGGAATCGACCCTCGCCTTCGGCGTACGCAACAGCAGCATGGATTTGAAAGTCAAATCCAAGCGCGAGGGAAGTGACCAAAAAATAACCATCAAATTCCCCTGAGTTCAGCTGGTGACAGCAAACCCAAAGCTTACTGCCAAAGAACCGGCAGTAAGCTTCTTAGACGCTATTCAAGAAAGTTCTTCCCCCAGTTTTCCTCCGGCTCGAAACACAGAGCGCATGCTTTTCTATCGAAAAACGAAATGAAACGGCTCTTGCCCATTTGATTTATTGTCTTTTTGCCAAGCAGACATTATCATTTTGCGAATGAGTATTAAAACTGTGGTTCTATTCCGACAGTTTACTTCCCTGGCGTTTTCATACCGCTTTCAAGTTGTCTTATCTGAAGAGGAGACCACGCATGCGTATCGGCGTACCAAAAGAGATACATGAAGGTGAAAGACGTGTCGCAACGACACCTGAAGTCGCCAAGCTTCTGCAGAAAATCGGCTTCGAGGTGACCATTGAAACTGGTGCCGGGGCGGCAGCAAAGTTTACCGACTTTGCCTATCGTACCGCCGGCGTCGGTATAGCAAAAGATGCACAGACACTCTACCGAGAGTGCGACATACTTCTCAAGGTCCGTCCCCCCGAATCCCGTCCGGATCTGTCCATTAATGAGATCAATCTATTGCATAAAGGGCAAACCCTGATCAGCTTTATCCAGCCTGGTCAAAATCAGGAATTGGTGAAAAATCTTGCCGCAAAAGAAATTTCCGTGTTGGCAATGGACTCTATCCCGCGCATTTCCCGCGCCCAAAAAATGGATGCCTTGAGTTCCATGGCCAATATTGCCGGCTACCGTGCCGTCGTTGAGGCGGCGCAGCATTTTGGTCGATTTTTCACCGGTCAGATAACCGCAGCCGGTAAAATTCCCCCGGCAACGGTCCTGGTCATAGGCGCCGGAGTTGCCGGTCTTTCGGCAATCGGCGCCGCCAGGAGCATGGGCGCAATTGTTCGGGCCTTTGATACCCGGCCCGAGGTCAAGGAACAGGTGGAGAGCATGGATGGCGAGTTCCTCATGCTCGATTTTGCCGATGAAGACGGCTCCGGTGAAGGCGGTTATGCCAAGGTGATGAGCGAAGAATTCATCAAAGCCGAGATGGCACTCTTTGCCGAACAGGCCAAGGAAGTCGACATCATTATCACCACGGCGCTCATTCCCGGCCGACCGGCCCCGGAGCTGATCACCGAGGCAATGGTTGAGACCATGCGGGAAGGCAGTGTCATTGTCGATCTCGCCGCCGAGATGGGCGGCAACTGCAAACTCACCGAAGCTGACAAGGTCGTGGTCAAGCACGGCGTGACCATCATCGGCTATACCGATCTTCCGTCGCGCCTGGCCACGCAGTCGAGCCAGCTGTATGCCACCAATCTACGCCATCTTTTAACGGATCTGACTCCTGAAAAAAACGGTCGGATTGTTCTTGACATGGACGATGAAATAATTCGTGGGGCCACGGTCATCAAAGAGGGCAAAATTACCTGGCCGCCGCCTGCACCCAAACTGTCCGCCGCCCCGAAAAAACCAGCGGTTCCGGCGATAAAAACCACGAAAGTGGTCAAAAAGCAGAGCCCTTTGAACCTCATTTTGACCTTCGTCATCGGCGGTCTTTGCCTACTTGGCCTGGGCAGCGTGGCGCCTCCGGCATTCATGTCCCATTTTACCGTTTTTGTGCTGTCCTGCTTTGTCGGCTATATGGTTGTCTGGAACGTTACGCCATCCTTGCACACGCCGCTGATGAGCGTCACCAACGCTATCAGCAGCATCATTGTCATCGGCGCACTGCTGCAGATTTCCTCGGAAAGTTCTCTGGTCATATTTCTGTCAGGAATCGCTATTTTGATTACCAGCGTCAATATTTTCGGCGGCTTCGCCGTCACTCATCGCATGCTGAGCATGTTCAGGAAGTAGGAGGAAACACATGTCACAGGGAATTGTCAGCGTAGCATACATCGGCGCAACCATCATGTTTATCCTCGCCCTTGGCGGCCTGAGCCGACCGGAGACCTCGAGACAGGGGAATTATTACGGCATGCTTGGCATGCTCATGGCGCTTCTGGCGACTATCATCGGTATCGTTTCCGACAACTATTTTGTTTTATTTGCCGGGGTGATCATCGGCGGCTCCATCGGTCTGGTCCTCGCTAGAAAAGTGGCCATGACCCAGATGCCGGAGCTGGTGGCAATCCTGCACAGCCTGGTCGGTCTGGCGGCCGTACTAGTCGGTTTCGCCAATTTTATGGATCACACCACGGTGCTTACCGGCGTGGACAAAACCATTCACGATGTAGAAACCTATCTGGGCATACTCATCGGCGCCCTCACTTTTTCCGGTTCGATTGTCGCCTTTTTGAAATTGAGCGCCAGGATAGGCGGCAAGCCCGTCCTGCTGCCGGCGCGACACTGGTTCAATCTGGCGCTGCTGGTGGGGGCGATCTGGCTCGGAGCAATATTTGTCGGTCAGTCGGCGATGGGAGGCGGTACCTTGCCGCTTGTCCTTATGACCCTTATTGCCCTGGTCTTCGGAGTGCATATGGTCATGGCCATCGGCGGGGCCGATATGCCGGTGGTGGTATCGATGCTGAACAGCTATTCGGGATGGGCGGCGGCGGCAACCGGTTTTATGCTGAGCAATGATCTGCTCATCGTCGTCGGTGCACTGGTCGGCAGCAGCGGCGCGATTCTCAGCTATATAATGTGCCGCGCCATGAATCGTAAATTTATCGCTGTTATCGCCGGTGGTTTCGGTACATCCGGTGGAACAACGCTCGTCGGAGCGGAGGAAGATGCCGGGGACATTATAGCCATTGACAGTGCGGAGGCAGCCGAACTGCTGCTTGATGCAAAAGAAGTTATGATTATCCCCGGATACGGCATGGCGGTTGCCCAGGCGCAGCATATCGTCCATGAAATCACCCGGAAACTGCGAGAGAAAAACATCAAGGTCCGCTTCGGCATCCATCCAGTAGCCGGGCGTATGCCGGGGCATATGAACGTGCTCCTCGCCGAGGCCAAAGTACCCTATGATATTGTCTTTGAGCTGGATGAGATAAATGAGGATTTTCCCAAAGTCGATGTCTCGGTGGTCATCGGCGCCAATGATATAGTTAATCCCGCCGCCCAGGAGGTACCGGACAGTCCCATCGCCGGCATGCCGGTACTTGAATGCTGGAAAGGAAGGACAACTATTGTCCTGAAACGGTCAATGGCCACCGGCTATGCCGGGGTAGCGAATCCGCTATTTTATAAAGAAAATACCCGGATGCTCTTTGGCGACGCCCGGGAGAGCTTAGACGCCGTACTGAAAAATCTGGTGTAGAAGGCAAGAAAAGAGGCAATAATACCAAATCGGAATTATTGCCTCTTTTCTATTTTTTCTTCTCTATTTTTTCGATTCTCTGCTGGTGTCTTCCGCCTTCAAACGTAGCATTCAGCCAGGCATCGACTATTGCAATCCCTTCAGCCTCCGACACCATTCTGCCACCCAGGGCAATGACATTGGCGTTATTATGCTCTTTGGTCAAGCGAGCACTCTCGACATTCCAGCAGACACCGCAACGAATTCCCGCGACTTTATTTGCCACCATCGCCTCACCGTTGCCGCTGCCGCCAAACACCACACCGCAGTCACAGTCTCCCCTGGCGACACTCTCGGCGGCAGGACGGCAATAATCCGGATAGTCGACCGCTGCTTCACTCGCAGTACCAAAATCGACTATCTGACAGCCTTTTTTTTCTAAATGAGCCTTGATAGCCTCTTTCATCTGGTAACCGGCATGATCTGCTCCAAAAGCAATTTTTGTCATGGCTGATTTCCTATCTTATTGAAAATTGCTCATCAAATCAGAATCATGGTAGTGGTTCTCCGGAATAAAAACAAGCCTGTCTAACCTCCGAGCCGTAAACATTTACCAACAATGTACCGGTGCTTATCTATGAGTCGGATCGGCGGCACCGCCTTCGTACGCGCACTGTTTAAAATCAATTGGCTGGTGGCATTTTTTACAGGTATGTTCACGGTTGAACTCATCGGAAAAGATTTCTATTTCCGCACCGCAATTTTGGCATTTGCAGATAAATGACTTAAGATTTTTAAAAGACTCAAACCCAGGGCAATGACTACTTGGTGTATTCCCATTCATATCATTCTCCTCTTGTGTGAAACAACTTGTTCTTTTTGTCCTGCACTCGCGCACGACAGCCTTAAATTCCTGTCCAACTCATTCTCTTTTTTAAGAACTTCGCACCGCAAAGTCAAGGAAACTTCGCAACAATCAAGTTTCACAATGATCTCTTTACCCAGGAAACGAAAACAAAAAAACCCGCAAACTGTTACCAGTTTGCGGGTCTGAAAAGACTTTAGTGATAGTCTTTATACTATAAATGGTGCCGAAGGCCGGAGTCGAACCGGCACGGGTCTCCCCACACGCCCCTCAAGCGTGCGCGTCTACCAATTTCACCACTTCGGCACACATATACTATTATTTGTTATTCTTTGTTTGTCTCTTCAACTGCTTTTGAATCCAACGCTTTATCTTCTACGGGTTTATCCATGTCCATATCTTCCTCAGCCAGTGGCTTCACCACCTCAACTTGTGCTGCTGGTTGGCTGACGCTTATCTCACTCATTACGGAAGAGCTGCTCTTCTGAGATGAAATATACGCTAAGGTGACGGAAGTCAACATAAAAATGATTGCAATGGCCGTAGTAATCTTATTGAGCAGCGGTAACGGACCTTCCGTGCCAAAGAGTGATTGGCTGGATCCACCAAATGTAGCACCAATATCCGCACCTTTACCATGCTGGAGCAAAACTATGCCAACCAGAAAGAGGCAGACAACAACGTGTGCAATCGTAAGTAGAGTATCCATGCAATAACAGAGTTTAGATTTATTTAAAATTTATTATTCGCCCAAATGACGTCGCATCAAGGGCAGCGCCACCGACCAGCGCCCCGTCAATATCCGGTTGTGCCATGAGTTCATCAACGTTGGTAGGCTTAACCGAGCCACCATACAATATTCGTGTTTGCTCGGCAATGTTTTTTTCGTAAATTTGTTCAAGGACTCCCCTGATGAACGTATGTGTCTCCTGAGCCTGTTCTTTAGTTGCAGTTTTACCGGTGCCAATGGCCCAGACCGGTTCATAGGCAATAACCACCTTCGCCATATCGGTCGCAACGACATCGGCCAGCCCCTTCTTGATTTGTTCATAAAGGACCGCAAAGGCACGACCAGCCTCTCTTTCTTCCAGGGTTTCACCGACACAGAGGATCATCAGCAGACCGAAGGAAAGACCTCCCTTGAGCCGTTTATTGATCAATTCATCCGTCTCGCCAAAGATCTGTCGTCGTTCGGAGTGTCCGACAATCGCCGCGCTCCCGCCGGCAGCCTGCACCATCACTGGAGAAATTTCTCCAGTGAATGCACCCTTTTCTTCCCAGCAGACGTTTTGCGAACCAACGATGACCGGGCGACCTTTCAGAATACGGGAAACTTCACTCAAGATAGTAAAAGGCGGTGCCAGCAAAACTTCCCGGTCGGTGAAATCGGTGCAAGCACCGGCGACATCGACTGCCAGCTGGCAGCCATCGACTGCTGTTGTGTGCATTTTCCAATTACCGGCCATTAATGCTTTTCGTTTTCCCATCTCTGTCTCCAGATTTTTTATCTTGCTTTATTGGTCGAGGGCAGCGACGCCGGGAAGTGTTTTCCCTTCCATCAGTTCAAGAAAGGCCCCACCACCGGTAGACATATAAGAAATATTTCTTTCTTCGCCTGCTTTTTTCACCGCCGCATTCGAATCGCCGCCGCCGACAATGGACAGGGCATGCGCTGCAGCGACATTTTGACACATGGCCATCGTTCCCCGGGCAAAGGCATCCATTTCAAATGCGCCCATCGGTCCGTTCCAAATAATTGTTTTCGCGTCATCGAGCACTTCCTTAAAAAGAATGGTCGACGCCGGACCAATATCAAGCGCCATCCAGCCAGAGGGAATATCGCGAAAGGTAACATTTTTCGTTACTGCATCGGCGGCAAATTTATCACCAACGACAAAGTCAACCGGCAGATAGAGTTTTACTCCTTTGGCATCGGCGGCATCGATAAACTGCCTGGCGTTTTCCAGCAGATCATCCTCAACCTTGGAAGCCCCCACATCGACCCCCATGCTTTTTAAAAAAGTATTGGCCATCGCCCCGCCGATAATCATCCGGTCGACATTGCCAAGCATGTTTTCAAGAGCGCCGAGTTTGGATGAAACCTTGGCCCCGCCGATAATTGCCACTAGAGGCCGTACCGGTTCATCCATGGATTTGTGGAAATAGTCCATCTCTTTCTGGAGGAGAAAACCCGCCGCCTTTTCAGCGATCCGATCGGCAACCCCGACAACGGAGGCATGGGCCCTGTGCGAACAGGCAAAGGCGTCATTAATATAGACATCGGCAAGCCGGGCCAGCTGCTCCGAGAAGGCCGGATCGTTGTCCGTTTCCTCTTTATGAAAGCGCAGATTTTCCAAGAGGACAATGTCGCCATCGTTCATTTTTTCCACAACCGCTTCGACTTCCCCACCCACACAGTCAGTGGCCAGGGTCACCCTGCGCTCCAGCAGCGATTCCAGATGCCGTGCTACCGGTGCCAGGCTGAACTTTTCGACCCGTTCTCCTTTGGGCCGGCCCATATGGGAACAGATGATCAATCGACCTTTTTCCTCGACGATATGGCGAATGGTCGGCAAAACCATGCGGATGCGAATATCATCGGTGATCTGACCCTGCTCATCCATCGGCACGTTAAAATCGGCGCGAAGCAGCACGCGCTTTGCCTGTAATGAAATATCCTGGATATGTTTCATGGCACATCCTCTCTCTTGTCTTGAGATTATATAAAAAATATCGACATAGTTTCCGTTGATCGGCATTTATACCTTAGGACACATTCTTTCTCATAATCATGGCGCTGTCAGGCGGGTCTGAGTAGTAACCGAGCCGGGTTCCAACGTGCAGAAAGCCATTCTTTTTGTAAAAACGTAAGGCGGTGCGATTGCCGGATCGAACTTCCAGAAAAAGATAGTTAATTTTTCTTTTTTTTAAATCTAGAAAGAGATCTTCGAGCAGGAAACTCCCGATGCCACGCTCCCTGTTCGTTTTTTGTACAGCGATTTTAAGGAGTTCCGCTTCGGGCCACACCTCTCTGCAGGCATACCAGCCAAGAATTTCTTTCTCCGTCGATTCGGCGACAAACTGGCTTGCCCGGGGTATATGCAACTCCTCGGCGAGGGACCGAGCCGACCAGGGCGAAAGAGTTTCACTTTCAATCGCTCCAACTGCGCCAAGGTCGGCCTGAACCATAGGTCGTATTGTCAGCAAAGCCCGTTAGAACATTCCCTCGCCAATCTGTACGGTCAGATCGCCAAGCATATTAGTATAACTACCCAACTCGTTATCATACCAGCCATAGACAACCGCCTGGGTAACCGGGACGTTGAGGATGGGATCAGCACCAGGGACAAGGCATGCCGACTTGGTTTTGGCCAGATTGACCTTAATATTCGCGGTCCGGGTGTGGGTTTCCGTCCCTTCGATCACTGCTGCTGCCGCCGGTGCCCCAAGGATATCGGAAGAAACATTTTGATTCTCGGAAAACAGCAGATATGGGTTTTGCGCGGCATATTCCCGGTAAATGGCGTTGATATCACTTCGCTTCATCGGGCTTTCGAGATCATCCTGCAGATTGAGGACGAGAATAATGAGCGAGCCGGAGGACGTCGGAATACGTACCGATTCGGCCATAAACCCGATAGATGCCATTTCCGGAATGACCAGCACGAGGGCCTTGGCAGCCCCGGTGGTGGTGAGGATGATATTGTTGAGAATAGAACGGTTCTTCCGCATATCAACAGCCCCGGCTTTGGGCAACCGGTCGAGCACCTGCTGGCTGCCGGTTGCCGCATGGACGGTGACCATCGAGGCACTGAGAATTTTGTCCGCACCAATTTTTTCCATAAGCGGCTTAATCATATAGGAAAGGCAGGTGGTCGTACAGGACGCCGCGGAAATCAGGGAGTGCTGCCCCGGGTTATACATTTCTTCATTGATACCCATTACCGTGGTGATGGCATCAGCCGGCATATCCAGCCCTTTGGACTTTATTTTAAACGGTGCAGAAAGAATAACCTTTTCGGCCCCGGCCTGCATGTGCCCGCGCAGGGCACCCTTGTCCGCATCGGCGTCCGTCGTCGGATCGGTAAAGACCCCGGTGGTATCAACGACTAGTCGCACCCCGTGTTCCTGCCAGGCGATATCACTTGGATTCCTCGAAGAACGCAAGATGGTGACGGGAATACCGTTCACCAGCATCGTGCCTTTTTCTTCGTTCAGTTCCTCAATGGCCCGAGGTGATTTATGGCCGTGCAGATAGGTCCCCAAACGACCATAAGTCGAATCTCTTTCAAGCATTGCGGCGAGATCCTCCAGCCCGCGCCCGACTTCTCGCCCTATATTGGCGACAACTCCTGAAAAATGCTTACGCGAAACATGGTGCCAGAGTGAGAGTTTTCCAATTCTTCCCAAGCCGTTGATGCCTAATTTCATAGCAATGCCTCCCCTATCTTAGTAGAATGGAATGTCTATACCGTCTCTTTTCGCAAATCAAGCTGGTTAAAAAGAAACGATTCTTAATTATCTTGTACAAGAAGATCTTTATTACAAATATCTAGCACTAACTCTAAAAATACGCAACCTTAAGGTGTATTAACCTATCTCGCATGCAATTCACTTCCCCTCTGGTGCAAGGCACCCTCATAAAAAGATATAAACGTTTTCTGGCCGATGTGCGCATGGACAACGGCGAAATTATGACCGTTCATTGTCCGAATACCGGCACCATGCTTTCCTGCTCGGCCCCGGACAGTCGAGTCTGCCTTTCCAGATCAAATAATCCACAGCGGAAATATCCCTACACCCTGGAAATGGTCATGGATCATCCCACCTGGGTCGGAGTCAATACGGCACGAACCAATAAACTGGTGGTAGAGGCCCTTGAAAAAGGACAAATAAAGGAATTTCCGGATATCGACACAATCAGGAGCGAGGTCAAGACGTCCGACCACACTCGACTTGATCTGCAGGTGAATCACGGTGACAGTGCCACCTTTATCGAAGTGAAAAACTGCTCCCTGGCCATCGATGGGTGCGCCATGTTTCCTGACGCAGTGACAACGAGGGGAGCAAAACATCTGCACGAACTTATTCGACTCACGGCCGAAGGCCACAAAGCCTGTATCTTTTTTCTTGTGCAGAGAATGGATGCCAAGAGATTTTCTCCGGCGACACACATCGATGCGATCTATGGTGATGCCTTGCAGGAGGCAGCCGGCGCGGGAGTCATGGTGCTTGTCTATCAGGCAGAGGTCAGTCCGCAGGGCATTGATGTCGTGGGGCCACTGCCTTTTTCGCTGCTGTAAAAGACGAGAAATAACCTAGCAGTCTTTATGGGTAATCCGACCGCCAACAATCGTCATCAGTGCCTTGCCCTGGAGCTCCCAGCCATCGAAAGGAGAATTTTTTCCTTTTGAAAAGCTTTCCGTAGCCGCAAAGGTATATCTTTTTTCCGGATCAATCACGGTGATATCGGCCACTGCCCCCACATGCAGCGAGCCGCCGGGAACGCCGAGAATGCGTGCCGGAGTACAGCTCATCAATTCGATAAGACGGGCCGCGCCAATGATATTTCCCCGCACAAGTGCAAGACCGAGCGGCAGGGACGTCTCTAATCCGGCAATACCGTTTGCGGCGAAATTGAACTCGACCTCTTTTTGTAAAATCGAATGCGGCGCATGGTCAGTGGCGATCGCATCCAGGGTACCGTCCCGCAGCGCCTGCCGAACAGCCTGCCGATCACCTTCGCCCCTCAGAGGGGGGCTCATTTTGGCGTTGGTATTGTAGCCAAGAACGGCTTGTTCGGTAAGCGTAAAATAGTGCGGGGCGGTTTCCGCGGTGATGTTCACACCCCTTTCCTTAGCATTGCGGATCAGGGCGATAGACTGCCCGGCACTGACGTGGGCGATATGCACCCGGGCCCCGGTCAGTTCAGCCAGGGCGATCTCCCGCTGCACCATGATGCTTTCCGCCGCAACGGGGATGCCCCCCAGGCCCATACGCGTCGAAATTTCACCTTCATTCATGCTGCCACCTTTACTTAAAGTGAGCTCCTCCGCATGGGACATGATCAACATATCATGGGACAAGGCATACTCCATCGCCCGGCGCATGAGCCGGCTATCGACCACCGGATGCCCATCATCGGTCAGAGCAACCGCACCGGCCAGCTTCATTTCACCGTACTCGGCCAGCTTTTCCCCTTTGCTCCCCTGACTTATGGCACCAACGGGATACACCCGCGCGGCACAGCCGACACTTGTTTCGAGAATAAACCGAGTCAGAGCGCCGTTATCGTTTACCGGACTGGTGTTCGGCATACAGGCGACCGCGGTAAAACCACCGGCGGCCGCGGCCCTTGTGCCAGTCTCGATTGTCTCTTTATATTCTTCGCCAGGCTCGCGCAGATGGACGTGCATATCGATCAGGCCAGGGACGACCCAGCGACCGGTCAGGTCGTAGATATCGGCGCCTGCCGAATCGATAGACCCAGGCGTTACTATCAGGCCGTTACAGACCCAAAGGTCGGCGATCTCGTCGCGTTTTTGCAGCGGGTCCATGATGCGACCATTCTTCAGAACGATTACCTTACTCATCGACTCTCTCCCTGCCCTTCACTGCCCTTACTGCCACCTAAAACCAGATACAATAGCGCCATGCGCACCGCCACACCGTTGGTAACCTGCTCAAGAATGACGGATCGCTGGCCATCGGCGACGTCGGGATTCAGCTCGACGCCCCGGTTAATGGGACCCGGATGCATGACGATAGCGTCTTTTTTGGCCAGCTCCATCAGCTGTCGATTGACACCATAGAACCGCGAGTACTCACGCAGACTTGGAATAAGCGAGTCGTTTTGTCTCTCCAGCTGGATGCGCAGCGTCATGACCACATCGGCATCCCCCACCGCCTCCTGCACGGAACCACAGACACTCGCCCCTAATCTATCAATATGTTGGGGCATAAAGGTTTGCGGACCGGCGAGACACACCTGCGCGCCCATGCGGGTAAAGCCAATGATATCGGACACGGCCACTCGGCTGTGTGCGATATCCCCGATAATCGCCAGCTTCAACCCGGCAATTTTCCCTTTATGCTCCATAACGGTCATCATATCCAGAAGTGCCTGACTGGGATGCTCGTGGGCGCCATCACCCGCATTAATCACTGAGGCATCAATATGTCGCGCCAGAAGCTGGGGAGCGCCAGAACTCGAATGGCGGACAATTATCACATCCGGGCTCATGGCCTGAATATTGCGGGCGGTATCAACCAGCGTTTCCCCCTTGGTCGCCGAGCTCGTAGAGGCTGAGATGTTGAAGGTATCCGCACTCATTCTCTTGGCGGCAATCTCAAAGGACAGGCGAGTCCTGGTCGAAGGTTCAAAAAAAAGATTGACGATGGTCTTGCCGCGAAGAGTCGGCACCTTCTTGATCGGCCGGTTTGAAATTTCGCGAAAAGACCGAGCCGTGGCCAGAATATGCACAATGTCCTCAACGGACAGCTGCTCTATTCCAAAAATATGCTTGTGCTGAAACTGGTAATCCGCTTGCACTTTTTCCACCATATTCAAACTTAATCAATTAAATTGGCAAGTCTGCTTAATCTGATCGAGGCAAATCGGTCAAGGGAAAAGAGCGGCTTGTCAATGTCCCACGACCAGTAAAGAATAAAAGCCTTACCGAGGATATCCCGTTGGTCAACGAATCCCCAGAACCGGCTGTCGTAGCTGTTATCCCGGTTATCGCCCATGACAAAAATGCGTTGTTCCGGCACCAGTATCGGACCCAGATTATCCCTCGGACTGGCGTTCGCGTCTAAAACAGCCGGGGAAGTAAAGTGAGCATGAGGATCTTCAATAGCTTGTCCGTTAATGAAAACTTTTTTGTCTTTGATTTCTACTGTGTCACCGGCCGTTCCAACAACCCTTTTGATGTAATCGATCGATCGATCTTTTGGAAAACGGAATACGACGACATCACCATGTTTGGGGCTCTTTATGGGAACCAATATTTTTCCGGTGAACGGTACCCTGATGCCGTATATGAATTTATTGACGAGCAAATGATCGCCGATCAGCAGGGTCGGCAACATGGATCCCGAGGGAATTTTGAAGGCCTGTACGACAAACGTCCGGATAAACAACGCCAAAAGAATTGCGACACAAATCGCCTCAAAATACTCCCTGAAAACAGATTTGTTTTTTCCTAGTCTGGACACAAGTCGACCTCTTTAATGTGAATGAGCGTAAAAATAAATTCCTTCATATTTGCCTCGCAAAAAATACTTGAAACACAGATTAATTACAAGCGGGTTCGTTTTTCGGGCAGGCAAAAAAAACACCGTCGGCGACATCGTTCAAGTCCGGCAACGCACTATATCATGAGCCACAAGCGCACAATATTTCCATATATTGTGGAAAAGGCCCTCCTCCCCGAGAACAGAGTCGTCATAACTTCCTGTAAAATATGTACTTTTATATGCATTTAAAAAACTAGGCATACATTCTTTTCCTTGACAATTTTTTTTTTCTATGACCTAATATCGATATGTATACGAAAAATATGAATTTTTATTGCAACCCCGGCTTGTGTTATTGGGCTATTTATTCATTTCTTCCATTCCGTCTGCCATGAATTTGCCGTTTGTCTCTCAAAATGAACTGGTAGTAGGCCTTGACATAGGATCTCACGCCGTCAAGGTTTGTCAGCTGAAACGAACGTCAAACGGCTATGCGATTGTCTCTTTAGGCAGTACGGTTCTGCCGGAAGGCGCAGTGGAAGACGGCACCCTCAACGATCCGGAAGTCGTCAGCAAAGCAATCAGCGATCTCCTACAAAATTTAAAAATCAAAAACAAGAAGATAGGATTTTCTATCTCGGGCTACTCGGTAATAGTTAAGAAGGTTAACCTGGCCGTTATGGACGAGGCACAATTAGAAGATCATATCATGGCCGAGGCGGAGCAATATATCCCCTTTGATATCGAAGATGTGTACCTGGATTTTCAGGATCTGAAAACCGCCTCAAAAGAAACGGATAGAACCGACGTTATGCTGGTAGCTGCTAAAAAAGAAATTGTCGACGACTACCTGGAAATGCTCCGTGGCCTCAACCTGAACCCGGTAATTGTCGACGTTGACGGCTTCGCCCTGGAAAACAGCTATGAATATAACTACACGAAAGATGAAAATGTTGCTCTCGTGGATATTGGCGCCTCAAAAATGAGCATCAACATTCTTTCACGCGGGATATCCGTTGTTGCCAGAGACATAATCGTCGGCAGTCGACAGTTAACCGAGCAGATCCAAAACGTTTTTGATCTCGATTTCGAGGAAGCAGAAGCTCTGAAATTAGGTGCCACGCAAGATGAGGAAAAACGGCAGGAAATTGAAGATATTTTTTCAAAGACCTGCACGCAGTGGATTCTTGAAGTTAAAAAAGCCATCGATCTGTACCAGGCCAACAATGCAGATAATCCATTGAAAAAACTGATTCTGAGTGGGGGAGGCGCGAAGGTTTCCGGCCTTATTGATTTTCTTGCGCAAGAAACGGATTTACAGGTGGAACTCTTTAACCCGTTTCTGAATATGGCCTCGAACGATAAAAAAATTGATCCGGAGTATCTCAAAAATATTGGACCGGAGATGGCTATTGCCACGGGAATAGCGCTCAGGTCCTCTGTTATATAATTCTTCACATTGTCAAAGGTTCAGAATGCTTAAAATCAACCTGCTGCCTGTCCGGCAACTTAAAAAACGAGCCAAGGCGAAAAAACAGCTTTTCGGCATTTTCCTTTTATTCGTACTGGTTCTTGCTCTTTTGGCCGCTACCGGGGTTCTGCAGGCGCAAAAAATATCCGGCCTGCAAACCGATATTGCGGTACTGCAAAAGGAAAAAGACTCCTATAAACCGACACTGGCAAAAATTGCCAAACTGAAAACAGATCGCGAAGAACTTATCAGAAAAACTGAAATAATCAAAAAACTCAGGACCGACTCCTCACTGACTGTTCGCACTCTTGATGAAGTTGCCAATCGAATAGATAATCAACGGATGTGGCTCGACTCCCTCAATCAGCAGGGTTCATCTTTACGATTATCCGGCGTGGCGCTGGACAACCAGACCATTGCGCAATTTATGGACAATCTTAAAGAGTCGCCATTTGTGCAGGATGTCACCCTGGCCAGTTCTTCCCTGAAAATTGTATCAGGCAGAAACCTGAAAAGTTTTGACTTAAATTGTGTTGTTGCACAGCCGACACAAGCGGCGCCTGAAAAGACAGATGGTCAATAAGACAGATGGTCAATAACGTTCGAAAATACTTCCCAATATGAGTGTATGAAAACGAACAACGCAGCATTTACAACCTTCATTGACGAAAAGTTTATACCTCTTTCGCCAAGAATCAAGCTTGGCATTACGGTTGGAATTATTCTCCTGCCCCTGGTGATTTTTTATTTTTCTTACTATCAGGCAAAAGCCAAGAAAATAGAAACGCTCCACCAACAAAAAGTGACGATTGCCAAACAACTTCAGGAAGTAAAAACCAAAGCAGCCGACCTCGCTCAATTTGAAAAAGAGATGGCCGAAGCGGAAGAAAAGTTTCTTGAGACCGCAGTACTGCTCCCCAAAGAAAAAGAAATTCCAAAACTTCTTAAAGACATTTCTGCGTTGGGGCAGAATGCCGGTCTTGATTTCTTGACCTTCAAGCCACTTGCCGATATTCCTAAGGATTTTTATGCCGAGATCCCTGTGACCATTAATGTAAGAGGGCCTTACCACAACATGGGCTTCTTTTTTGACCAGGTCAGCAAACTCGAACGAATAGTTTCCGTTTCCAATATAAAAATGAGCTCCCCGAAAAAGGAAGGTGGAGAAATGCTGCTCAACTCGGACTGCAGACTGGTTACCTACCGTTTCACCAACGTTGAGCTTCCCAAACCACCCAAAAAGTGAAATCCATGATGTGTTTAATTGATTATCGCAAATCAACTTTTCTCTCGAGCGTTTTCAGGACACGGGTGCTCTGTGCATTTTTATGTGCAGGCAGTTTGGTTGGCATGCAGGGCATCAGCTACGCGGCAGAAACCGACGCACTCGAACAGATACAACCTGCAGCCGCCGATACCAGTAGACAATTTGAATATGTACTGGAAAACAGAGCTGATCCTTTTGTGCCGTTTATTTCCGAAAAAGCCGCAACATCAACGGTTGATATGAACGAAATAGTTGAAAAGCGAGAACCCCTCACAGGAATGCAGCTTTTTGAACCCGGTCAGTTGAACCTGGTGGCATTACTCAAGAAAAATGCCGAAGATGTCGCCATGGTTGAAGATTTTACCGGCAAGGGCTATATCCTTTTTGAAGGTACAAAAATCGGCAGACGAGGGGTTGTGAAAGACATCGTCCCCAATGCCGTTATTATTGAAGAGACTGCCGTAACCCGTGCAGGAAAGGAAATCACCACACAGATTGTGATGACACTCAAGAAAGAGGGAGAGGAATAGAAAATGCTTAAATGGCTAGACAAAATACAAGCGGCTGTTTTCATCGCATTTTGCATCTTATTCGTATTGCAGACCGAGAAAGCGTGGTCTGACACTGATGTTTCCTACGAAATAGCTGACATAGCTGTCGCGCTGTCAGGGAATGCGATTACTTACACTCTCCAAGGGACAGTACCTCCGATATACAATGTGACGGAGCGCTTTTCTCCTTTTAGAGTTCTTGTTGATATTGCCGGAGCATTTTACGGCCCGAATCTTTCAACGGAAAAAGTCCAGCTGCCGGAAAATAATTTTGCAACGCTCAATGTCCTTGACATTAAGGACCAAGCCCCTGCACGCATGCGCTTTGAGTTCACTTTAGCCGACAGTCACGAGTACTCGGTTGACAAAGTGGGGAACAGCCTCGTTATCAGACTATTTCCGGCAGCGGCAACAAGAACATCTCCCACTGCAGCGCGACTGCCTGGAATAAAATCACTTCATGATTTCAAGGTGGTAAGCACGGCAAATACCACCACCATTACCATCAGCTCCAATGGCCCGCTGGATAATTATACGGTCGACACCATCAGCAGTGGGGCCAACAAAGCGCCGAGAATGTATATAGACATTGCCGATGTGGCCGTTAACGAATTGGTTCCCGAGAAATATATCGGCACCTCGGTGGAAAAAATCCGCGTTTCCCCGCACGGCAATGGCGCTCGTATCGTCTTTGACTCGGCCACCGAGGATTTATTTAAATACACCGTTGCGCCATCCGTTGACGGTTTAACGGTAATCATCGATGAACGTAGTCAAATAGTATCATCTCCCTCTGCCCAAAAGGAGAAAAGCTCTTCGACCGCCGACCCCACCCTGGACCAACTTATCGGTTCTTCGGAACAATTACTCAGCCAGGCTCCCAGCAAAAGCGCCGCGGCAACACCGGCTGCTAAAGCTGCAGCTCTGCAGGATGATTTTTCTTTCTCCGGATACAAAAAACAGCGCATCAGTGTCGATTTTTATAAAATTGACATCCATAATGTGTTTCGCCTTTTCCGACAGATTACCGATCTCAACATCATCGTCGACGAACAGGTGCAGGGGGTGTTGACTCTTGCCCTCACTGATGTCCCCTGGGATTTTGCTCTGGACATTATTCTCAATCTGATGGATTTGAAAAAAGAAGAACGTTTTAATACTATTGTTATCTATCCCGCTAAAAAAGAATTCGTCTGGCCGACTCGAGCCGAAGACAATCTCGAGTTCAAAGCCGACATCGAAATTATTGAGCAGGAAGCCCTGATCATTGAAAAATCAGCCAGCCAATCGAAAGAAGTCATGCTGGCGAAAGAATATATGGGCAAAGCACAAAAACTTGAAAACAGAGAAGAATTTGAGGAAGCGGCGCAGCTGTATACCAAAGCGTTCGAACTCTGGCCGGAAAATCCAAAGATATCCAATAGGCTGGCAACCCTTTACCTTGTCAATCTCGGCATGAACGCCAAGGCCGTTTACTACGCCAAACAAAGTTTACAACATGATCCGAAAAACGATAAGGCAGCTCTGTATGCAGCGATCGGCTTGGCCAACATGCAGAGAACCTCGGAAGCAAAAGAATATTTTGCGCAAAGCATAAGCAACTCGCCGCCGATGAAAGAAGCGCTCATGAGTTTTGCCGCGTTCAGTGAAAATAATGGCCAAAACGATGCGGCACTGAAGCTTCTTGACAGGTACCATTCCGCTTACGGCGAGACCCTTGACACCATGGTTGCCAAGGCACGCATTCTCGATAAACTCGGCAGATCCGCAGAGGCGACGAAGCAGTATCTGGCAATACTCACTTCCGGCTTTCAGTTACGTCCCGATCTCAAACAATATATCGAAGGCCGTCTGGCTGCTCAAAATCTTTAATAAAAATAAAATGGAACCTGATTCTCTCCCAAAATTTTCAGTCCAAGAGGTTTTTATGAAGTACCTAAAATATTCTTTTGTTGCCGGTAGCCTCTTGCTACTCACCCTGCTCCTCAGTTCTTGCGCGACTGACATGAAGCAAAAAGAACAGAATGGTGCCCTGGTTCAGGAATCGGTCCAGACGGTTGAAAAGGCCGCGACGGTGACTGCACCTACCTTACCGGCAAGTCTGCCGGTCCGTTACCAGACGGCGTCATACGTCGTCGACAGAGATGAGGCGGAAGACATATCAATAGCTGAAGAGAGCACCTTCAAGGTTGGAGCAGATATTACCTCCCGCGGACCACAGCCACTTGTGGATATTCTCAAACCATTGTCTTCTATTAAGAAGATGAATGTCTCCTGGGCCAGCGACGTCGACAAGAATGTACTTGTTGATGTAAACATTAGTGCAAATGACGATTTTTACACTGCCCTCGACAACATTCTCAGGCAAGTTGATTATTATCATGAAATGCAGGGATCGACCATTATTATCAAATACAAAGAGACAAAACAGTTTCAGATTTCCATGCCGTTTATAAAACAGACATATAAAACAAACACTGGTGGAGATGTCTTAGGCGGCAGCACTGGTGGTGAAGCGAATACCAATGTTGCCGGAGAAATATCTTTGCTGTCAGACGGTGTTGCAATAAATCAGCACAATGATGGTAAACCTGGGGGAATTGAATTTAATACCTGGAATAGTATAGAAAATAATCTCAATGCTATTTTGGACATTTGGTCAACAGAAGAAATAGAGAATACGGCGTCGTCGACAATCGACCAAACTGAATCTGCCAACGCAACAACCGGGAGTACCACAAAACAGGAAGCAACGACCGCAACATTTCGTCGGTCTTCCGGGAAAAATACATATTATATTGATAAACCTGTTGGTTTAATCACTGTGACGGCACCTCGTCCTTTGATTGAAAAACTCGATGCATATTTCAAATCTTTAAAGAGAGAATTATATAAACAGATTTCCATTGAAGCAAAAATCATTGAAGTACAGATGGATGACCACTCCGCCATAGGCCTGGACTGGAACAGGATTCTTGAAAATCTAACCGCTTCTGCTGGATATTCAGCCGGAGAAACATATTCTAAAAACACTACGACCAATTGGACTAGTAACATTATAAATAATATAGCCGGTACGACTGCAACATCTGGGCTTTCGAGTGCTACCATCATTGCCGATGGTATCACAAATAGCCTCAGTGGTGCAATTTCATTAGCCGCGTTCAGTTTCGATTCATTTCTTAATGTTGTGAGTGAACAAGGGCAAACAAATATACTTTCAAATCCTAAATTAAGTGTTTTAAACGGACAGCCGGCACTTATGACTGTTGGTCGCAATACCACTTATATAGACAAAGTGGAATCAACAGAAGGTGACGGCATTGCGACTACATCCATAACAACTGCCCGGGCTCTCTCCGGTGTCGGTCTTGCCTTAACAGCAAACATCCTTGACGATAATCAAATAATCCTCAATCTTGTTCCGGTCACTTCAGAGTTAGAGAGCATAGAAGAGAGAATTGTTGGCTCCTCAAGCGTAGGACTTCCAATTATCAGTGTACGAGAAATGAGTACAACCGTAAAAGTTAAAAATGGAGAGATGCTTGTCATTGGTGGATTGATCTCAAGTAACGCAAGTGAAGATGGATCTTTCATACCTGGAACGAGAAATATTCCATTCTTCAAATACCTCTTCGGTTTTGAAGAAAAAACGAAAAGCAAACGCGAACTGATAATTCTTTTACGACCACAAATCATCTAAATCTTTCAAAATATGAATCTAT
>CAYPPR010000047.1:0-30702 GCA_964412665.1 uncultured Desulfopila sp. | reverse complement strand
TCCCGCGCCAGGTTGAGTCGTCCTACTCCCTGGTCAATCCAAAATGAGGCTGATGCATGATTGGTGACATTGGCCTGGGTGGACAGATGAAAAGGCATGGTCGGGACAATTTTCCGGGCACGACTGAGAATGCCGGGATCAGAGACAATAATACCATCCACAGCCATATTTCCGAGAGTCGCTAAGTAGGCATCGAGGCCTAAAAGATCGTTGTTATGGGCGACAATATTCACCGTCACATAGACCTTTACCCCGTGTTCATGGGCAAAACCAACCCCCTGCCGCATCATTTCATCGTCAAAATTTCCAGCCTTTGCTCTGAGGCTGAAACTTTTACCGCCTAAATAGACCGCATTTGCGCCATAGTGCACGGCGGTCACCAGTTTTTCATAACTTCCGGCAGGTGCCAGCAGTTCCGGCAATGGGACGGTGAACCCTTTGCGGCTTTCATTTTTCATCATGGTGGAGTATTCTGATCTCATAATATTAACTGCTTGCTCTCAAGCGATGAGCAGATATATATCGGCAACAATATACCTGCATTTCTTCGTTTGAGAGACATGGGTATGTATCAAGGGAGCTACATGCAACTGCCTTTTTACATCGATTACTAAAATAACCCGCACCGTACTACAAGATATTCTGTGAAAGAAAGACAAATCGGCATAGCCTTAAGCGGTGGCGTTGACTCCACCGCTTGTGCCCTTCTCCTCCGTGAGCATTATCAGGTGAAGGGTTTTTTCATGCAGCTCGCGCAACCAAATTTTGCTGCCCAGAAGGCCCAGGTTGAAAGCATTGCCAAAAAACTCGGCATCTCTTTGCAGGTTATTAACCTGCAGCAGGAGTTTGCCCAAAGAGTGCTGGATTATTTTTCCGGCAGCTATTTCCAAGGACTTACCCCTAATCCTTGCGTTATCTGCAACAGAGAAATAAAATTCGGCTTATTCATGGAGGCTATTCTAGCTTCCGGAATGGATAAAATGGCGACCGGTCATTATGCGCAAATAAACAAGAAAGACGATATCTATCATCTGTACAGCGGAGTCGATGCGAAAAAAGATCAATCGTATTTCCTCTCTCGCCTCACGCAAGAGCAACTTGCGAAGATTATTTTCCCCCTCGGAACACAGACCAAGGAGGAGACCTACCGTTTTGTCGAAAAACACGGCTTTAATGATTTACACGGTTTGGAAAGCCAGGATGTCTGTTTTTTAGAAAAAAGCCAGATCGGCAATTTTTTAGAAAACTGCGCAACAGGACACAATACAGAAGGACCAATTGTCTCGACAGCAGGCAAAGTTCTCGGCCGACACAAGGGCTTATTCCGCTACACCATCGGCCAGCGCAAAGGTCTGGGCATTTCCAGCGAGACGCCGCTCTATGTTATCGCTTTGGATGCGACGACAAACACAGTTATCGTCGGCAAGAACGAGGAGTTATTAAAAAAACAGATCGAGGTGGAGGAACTCCGCTGGCTGACCGGAAAAGCCCCTGATTTAACAAAAAATTACCAGGTTCGCATCCGCTACAGTCACCGGGGCGCAACCGCAAGGTTGAGGGCAGATAACCATGGTTACGGGGAAATTATCTTCCAAGAACCTCAACGAGCGGTAACCCCGGGACAATTTGCCGTTATTTACCATGACACGGAACTTCTTGGCTCCGGCATTATCATATAAAAAACATCGCCGAAATGAACAAAGTTTTTATTACAACGCTGGGCTGCAAGGTCAACCAGTTTGAATCAGCGGCCTTTAAAACCGGCTTCGAACAGGGAGGCGTCACTGTTGTCTCCCGGAATGAAGAGGCGGATCTTATCGTTATCAACACCTGTGCCGTCACCGCAGCGGCTGGAGCTCAATCACGGCAGACTGTTCGCCAGGCCCTTCGCCTCAATCCGGCCGCGAAAATCATTATCACCGGATGCTATGCGGAACTGGCCGCAGAAGAACTTGCCAAGGAAAAAGAACTGCAGGACCGCGTGTATTCACTTGTCGGTAACAGTAAAAAAGAAGGACTTGTTGCCGGGGCCCTGGTTACATTAAGTAAATTAAGCAATGAAACATCTTCCCCGGAAATAAATATGGGCAGCATCAGCAAAGCCCGGGAAATATGCCACCTGCCGGTCAGACGTTTTGGCGAGCGCAGCCGCGCCTACCTCCGGGTGCAGGATGGCTGCGAAAGTTTTTGTACCTATTGCATTGTTCCCTATACCAGGGGACCAAGCAGAAGCCTGCCGGTGAAGGAAGTTATTGAACAGGCGAAAATTTTCACCGAAGAAGGGCATAAAGAGATTGTCCTGACCGGCATTCATCTGGGCTACTACGGCAAGGATCTGACCGGAAAGGCCACCCTTCTCTCGCTTCTCGATAAGCTCACCCTGGCCACCCCGCAGACATCCTATCGCATCAGCTCGTTGGAACCCCTGGAGATCAACGAATCGCTGTTGTCTCTCATGCGCGAGCGCAAAAATATTCAGCCGCACCTGCATATCCCCCTGCAAAGCGGCAGCGATGAGATTCTCACCAGAATGAACCGCAGGTACACCACCCACCAGTTTCGAGAAGTCATCGAGCTCTGTCATGAACGACTGCCGGACGCGGCAATCGGCATTGATATTCTCGCCGGCTTCCCAGGGGAAACCGATGCTCATTTCTCGTCTGCGATAAGCTTTCTGCAGTCACTGTACTACAGCTATCTGCATGTATTCCCCTATTCAATTCGGCCAGGGACCGTGGCGGCACGCTTTAAGGAACAGATCCCCAAAATAATAAAAGATGCACGGGTCGCAGAGCTCCGTTTGATAAGCGATGCAAAGAAAAATGCTTTCTATGAAAGTCAACTGCAGCAGACCCGCCCCGTGCTTGTCGAGGGACGACGCGACAGCGACGGCATGCTGAAAGGTTTTACCGACAATTACATTGCCGTCCGTTTTGCCGGCCCGGACAGTTTGTTAAACAGTGTCACTTCCGTCAGACTCCTGATAATCAGAGATAACAGTGTCATTGGAGAAAGAGTGGAGCAGCATGAAAATTGAAATAATTGCCATAGGCGACGAACTCACATCAGGCAGAATTCTCAATACTACCAGTAGCTTTGCGGCGAGAAATCTCTATGAAGCCGGCTATGAAATCTACGCCATGAACACCATTGGTGACACACCGGCACTTATTGGCGAGGCCTTGAAGCAGGCTCTTGGCAGAGTAGATGCCGTTCTGGTTACCGGTGGTCTCGGCACCACCGATGATGATTTAACCAATGAGGCCGTTTCCAAGGCTCTCAACCGCCCCACCATGCCTAATCTGGAAATTCTTGCCAATATTCGCACGCATCTCGACGAAATAACCGCATCCCCCGTGGGCCGACTGGAAAAACTCGCCTGGCTGCCATCGGGTGCCGAGGCACTAAGCCCACAATCGCGTATGGCCGGCTATCAGCTTATCCACGATGATAAACCGATCTTTTTTCTGCCTGGCATCCCCAGCCAGATGCAGCAGCTTCTGGTTGAGCAGGTACTCCCCAAATTATCTACCTGGGACAAAGATCACCGCCTGACCACCTACCAGCGTATATTTCGTATCTTTAACCTGCCGGAGACCGAGGTTAATCGGCGCATCGCAACCCTTGATCTCAGCGCCGATGTGCACATCGGCTATTATCCGGTTTTTCCCGAAGTTCATCTGAGCCTGACGGTTCGTGACAAAAAGAATAATAATGCCAAGCGACTCTTTAACTCATCCTGCAACGCCATCAATACCGTCCTCGGCGATTCAATTTATGGCTGTGACCGCGACAGCATGGAAAGAGTCGTCGGCAGGCTCCTTACGGAAAACAACCTACAACTGGCCGTTGCGGAATCCTGCACCGGTGGCTTGATCTGCCGTAAAATCACCAACACTCCTGGCAGTTCAGCCTACTTTCTAGGAGGGGTTGTGTCATATGCGAACGCTCTAAAAACCATATATCTTGGTGTGTCACCTGGTCTTTTACAATCGCAGGGTGCAGTAAGCCGTGAAGTTGCCGAAGAAATGGCCGTCGGCGTGCGCTCGAAAACCGACGCCGATATCGGCCTGGCCGTGACCGGTATAGCCGGCCCGGATGGCGGCAGCGAAGAAAAACCTGTTGGCACAGTCTATATCGCTATCGCCACCTCTGAAGAAAATTGGGTAACCAGATTCCATTTCAACGGCAATCGCACCGAGATCAGGGAAATTTCGGCGCAAAGCGGCCTGGACCTGATCAGAAAATATTTACTGCAGAAATTTCAATAGCAGCTGGCTTGGCAGGCCGAATCTTTTTTAAACTTTCATCCAGTAAGATTTTTATTTATTACTCATTGTATGGTAGATATCACTCTACTTCATTCTATACATTTCACTTAACATTCTGGAGAATCGCATGGCCGTACGTGCTACAAACAAAGACAAAGTCAGCAGTGTAGACAATGCTATAAGCCAAATTCAAAGACAATTCGGCAAAGGTTCCATCATGCGCCTCGGGTCCCAGGAACGAGAAAATATTCCTGTTATCCCGACTGGCGCTTTAAGCCTTGATATAGCGCTCGGCGTTGGTGGCATACCCAAGGGGAGGATCACCGAAATCTACGGCCCTGAATCTTCGGGGAAGACGACACTTGCCCTCCATGTCGTGGCAGAAGCCCAAAGAGCAGGCGGTTCCGCCGCTTTCATTGATGCGGAACATGCCCTCGACACAAAATATGCCGAACGTCTGGGGGTGGATATTGATAACCTGCTTGTCTCTCAGCCGGATTTTGGCGAGCAGGCCCTTGAAATTGCCGAAATCCTTATTCGATCAGGCGGCATAGATGTCATTGTCATCGACTCGGTTGCCGCCCTTGTACCTAAAGCGGAAATCGACGGCAACGTCGGGGATCATCATGTAGGTCTGCAGGCCCGACTGATGTCCCAGGCCATGAGAAAATTTACCGGTGTACTCAGCCGCAGCAACACCATTCTTATTTTCATCAACCAGATCAGGATGAAGATCGGCGTAATGTTCGGTAGCCCGGAAACCACCACCGGCGGCAACGCGCTAAAATTTTACTCTTCCCTGCGTCTGGATATTCGACGACTGGGGCAACTGAAAGACGGTCAGGACCTGATCGGCAATCGCACTAGAGTAAAGGTTGTCAAAAACAAATGTGCGCCACCTTTTAAAGAAGCCGAATTTGACATCGTCTACGGCGAAGGTATCTCAAAGATTGGTGACATGCTCGATCTGGCCGTCAATTTGGACATTGTCGAAAAAAGTGGCTCCTGGTACGCCTACAACGAAGAAAGAATTGGTCAGGGCCGCGAGAACGCCAAGCGTTTTCTTACCGACCAGCCGGAAATGTGCTTCGATATCGAAAACAAGGTCAGATTAGCTTACGGCATGGCCTTGGCAACTCCCTTGATCGATGCTGCTGTACCATCACCTCCTGAAACTGCAGTCTCTCCCGGCTAAATGATTTTTTCCTGTACGCACCCGGGTTAACAGTACCAGCAACGAGGAAGGTCCATTGTCTCCACAAACACAGAGTAAATCAGTAGATGCCTACGATGTCATTATTGTTGGTGGCGGTCCGGCCGGCCTCTTTGCCGCCTATTACCTTGCAGAGCATTCCAGCCTCAAGGTACTGGTTATTGAAAAAGGGAAAGCATCCTTAAAACGCAAATGTCCCATAAAAGATGGTGGCTGTATTAAATGCAAGCCCTGTAATATTCTCTGCGGCATTGGTGGAGCCGGACTCTTCTCAGATGGGAAACTCAACTTTATCCATAAACTGGGTAAGACCGATCTTACCCAGTTTATGGATGTCTCGGCAGCCATTGCCCTGATTGATGAAACGGAAGCGATTTTTAACCGCTTCAATATGGACGGCAAAGTATTTCCAACCGATATGGACCGCGCCTTAGATATCAGAAAAGAGGCCCGTAAACAGGGCATCGATCTTTTGATCATTAAACAAAAACATCTAGGCAGCGATAATCTCCCCGGCCACATAACAAAAATGGCTGACTATGTAGCGAAAAAAGGTGTCACCTTCCATCACTCGGAAGAAGCTAAAGAGGTCATCGTCAAAAATGGCGCCGTGCGTGGGGTGAAAACCAACCGTGATACCTACAAGGCGAGAAATGTCATTCTGGCACCCGGCCGGGTCGGCGCCGAATGGGTCGCCAACGTTGCCAGAGAACATGGTATCGAGGTGTCGCAGCGGGGCATTGAAGTGGGGGTTCGCGTCGAGGTGCACAACGAAATTATGCAGGATCTCTGCGAAACGATTTACGATCCGACTTTTTTTGTACGAACCGCAAAATACGATGACCAGACCCGCACTTTCTGTACTAATTTTGGTGGCTATGTCGCCCTGGAAAACTATCAGGATTTTGTTTGTGTCAACGGCCACGCCTTCATGGATAAAAAATCCGACAACACCAATTTCGCCTTCTTGTCCAAGGTGGTCCTCACCGATCCCGTGGAAGATAATCAGGCTTATGGCGAATCCATCGGCAAACTGGCAACACTTATCGGCGGCGGCAAACCGATTCTCCAGCGCTATGGCGATCTTAAACGGGGCCGAAGATCGACCTGGAACCGAGTAAAAAACAGTTATATCGAACCGACCCTGAAAAGTGTCACCTGCGGTGACATTGCCATGGCCCTGCCGGAAAGAATTCTCACCAATCTCATCGATGGACTCGATCAGCTGAATCAAGTTATTCCCGGGGTAGCCAATGACGAAACCTTGCTATATGCCCCAGAAATAAAATTTTTTGCCACCCAGGTAGCAACGGACAACAATCTCCAGACCTCGGTATCGGGGCTCTTTGTTGCCGGTGATGGTCCCGGGGTAGCGGGAAATATTGTCTCAGCTACGGCTACCGCGCTTATTCCCTGCAAAGAAATAATTAGAAACAGCTCATGTTAATCTGCCGACGTGATTTTTTACTCTTTTTCATTGACTCTCGGATGGCACTTACTATATTACTGACGTCTAGGAATGATTACTATTTATTTTCAATTAACTAAGGAGGTGGAGAACATGCAAAAATGGGAATGCCCTTGTGGGTACATTTATGATCCGGCAATTGGTGATGAAGACAACGGCGTGGCTGCTGGAACTGTCTGGGAAGATGTTCCTGAAGACTGGGTCTGCCCGATGTGCGGAGCTGAAAAAGAATCTTTTTCTAAAATAGATTGATCCGATAGCCAGGATTCATTGCAAACCCCCTTGAAAGGGTAAAGGTATCTGAAAATTTTTAAATCCTTATTAAGATGATTGTTTTTTAGGAACCTTATTTCATAAAGAGCTACGTCAAATTCATTTAATGAATGTAAATATGACCTAGCTCTTTTTTTCCCTTTCTTTGTTAGCCTCCCCTAATTGTATTTAATTCCCCGAACTCTAACGTAAAAAAACACTCATAGAGGAGCATTATAATGAGCCTATTAGTTACTCGCCCCGCACCTGACTTCACAGCAACTGCGGTTTTACCCGACAACTCGTTCAAAGACGATTTCAGTCTTTCTGATTTCCGTGGTAAATATGTGTTGTTATTCTTCTATCCTCTCAATTTCACCTTTGTCTGTCCTTCGGAAATTCTCGCATTCAATAAGGCGGTCAAGGAGTTTGAAGATAATAATTGCCAGCTTATCGGTATTTCTATCGATTCGGCCTTTTCTCATCTGGCGTGGAAAAATACCAAGGTCAATGACGGGGGCATCGGTAATATTCAATACCCCCTCGTCGCAGACCTCGACAAATCCATTTCAAAATCTTACGAAGTCCTTCTCGATCAAGGTATCGCTCTGCGGGGACTTTTCCTAATAGATAAGGAAGGCATTGTTCGCCACCAGGTGGTTAATGATCTGCCCCTCGGCAGAAATGTCAATGAGGCCTTACGCATCTTGCATGCCCTGCAGTTTACTGAAAAACATGGGGAGGTTTGTCCGGCAAACTGGAATATAGGAGAGGAAGCAATGCAACCGACAGCGGAAGGTGTGGCCAAATATCTCAGTGATCACCACGGCTAACCTTCCATTCGACAGCAAGAAACCAAGGGTGGAGAAGCTGCACATGTTTTTTCACCCGGAGGAGGCTCTATCCTATAGAAAAAATTGACTGAACCGCTCCTATACAAGCCGATCATACAGAGCAGCATTGTAGCCGACATAAAAAACATTGCCGATTTTCAGAGCGGGCGCCCGCAGATTACCCGTTGGGCCGGTAATCTTTTTCAGCAAGGCATCTTTATCGGCCATGGACGGAGAAAACTCCAGACACTTTTGGCCACTGGCGACGTGCACTGTGTCGGCACCGGCAATGAACCTCCACGCCTCTTCCCCGCTGTAGGTTTGTTTTTTAGCATTCACTTGCGTGGCAATCGCGATGTTTTTTTCCGCAAAAACCATCCAGGCTTTTTTACAGGAAGCTCACCCTTGACGCATATAAGCCCAATCAATGTTCATTAACACCTCCCATTATAATTATTCATGCCATGGTTCTTGAATTGTCACTGTCCACAGAAAACTAAAAAAACAATGTCCCCTAACTGTTAACATTTTACTTTAAGCTCTTCTCGCAACCACCTGGAACTATGCCAAAGCCCGGCCGACAGCAAGCGCCGCCATGTGGAGAAACAGAGCCAGATTTAAAACAATAAATAACAATCTATACTTGCTGGTTTTTCGTATCGCCAACCCGTAAAGAAATACACCAGAAAGTAGGCAGGTGTTGACGATAATTATGGCACGAAAGGGCCAGCCAAGAGGATAAGGCAGGACAAGGAACATCAGCATAACCGTCACCAGGGCGCCTATCCAGGTGACAAAAAAACGTTTTAAACTGTCTTCAGGGTACTGCTTGAGAAAATTTGGCAATGCACTCCCCGCATAATCTTCTTTAAAAGTGAGAAGGACGAGCCAGAAATGCGGCACCTGCCACAGGACAAAAAGAACAATCAGTAGGGCTGCAGTAAATCCGACAGCTTTCCCACCACCGCCAAGCCAGCCGATATAGGGCGGTAAAGCTCCACAGATCGCCCCCGGAATAATAGCAAGGACCGTCTTCTTTTTTAACGGGGTATAGACACCATTATATAAAAAAACGGCACAGATGGCGACCAGCGTCGGTAAAAGAGTACGGCCTGCGGCAAAAAGTATCAGCAGGCCGATACACAACAGCACCAGTGCCTGCACACCTGCTGCGGCCGGCGTAAGCAGACCCTGTGGCAGAGGTCTGTTTTTTGTCCTTGCCAGTTGAGCATCCAGGCGATATTCCTGCATGCTGTTGAGCGTTGCCGCACCTGCGGCAATGACAAAAATACCGCAACCGGTGAAAAACGTCTGCAGCGATACAACGGGATCTGCCAATATATGACCAAAAACCGTGGAGCAGCCGATAAGAAGACAAAGCGGTACCTTGGCAAGGCCGTATCTTCTTCTCATGGCTAGTAAAAAGCTTAACACAAAGAGGGGGAATAGAAGGTGTCAACGTGAGGAGTCACTTTACTCCAGCAGCCAGGTCTGAAACTCTTCTTCAGGAACGATTCTCAACTTAGCGACCATGACCGAATGATCTACTCCGCAATACTCAGTACACTCAATATCATATTCCCCGAGCTCGTCGGCATAGAACCAAGTATAGGTCGACATCCCCTTCACCGCATCAACTTTAATGCGAAAGGCCGGCACAAAAAAGCTATGCAGTACATCAAGAGAGGTGATGTTCAGCTTGACCGCCCTGCCTAAAGGTACAACCAGTTCATTCTCGATTTCTTTGTCGTTATCATAGACAAAAATCCACGAATACTGCTGGGCCAGGACCTCTACCTCCATCGCACCATCGGGAACCGTGCGCAGTCCTAGATAGGAAGACCAGCCAACATAAAACATGGAAAGTGCTATCAGTGTCGGGACAATTGTCCAGACAATTTCCAGAGGATAATTATCTCGAATATCAGCGGCGACAGGATTCTTGCTGCGTCTATATTTGACGACGAAATAGACCATCACGGCAGTGATACCAAACAGCAGCACGACGGAAATTCCAAGTATATACCAAAATGCCTGATCAACGCCTTGTACCGGGGTCATAGAATTCTCCACCTGTTATCGGTATGCCACATCCCAGAAGAGAAAACCGATCAAAATAACAAGCACCAGTACCGTACTGATGAAAGAAATATTGATAACTCGACCTTCATATTTGAGATGCATAAAAAAGAGCAGAACAAAGGTTACCTTGGTGCAGGCAATGCCAAGAGCAATGGGGATATTAAAGAATCCCATATCTATGTAAGAGACCCCTACGGTAGCCCCGGTCAACACCAGGAGAATCGCCAGAACCATACCGAGTTGTGTAAAGCTAAGCACATGTTGTTTTTCTTCATTATCCATGTTCGATCTCCAAAACTGATCTGTATTACAATACCAGGTAAAACAAAGGAAACACAAATATCCAGATAAGGTCTACCAGATGCCAGTAGAGACCGGAATTATCGAGCATGGAGAACCTGGAGGCAGTTATTTTACCACTCAAAACAAAAATGAGACTGACGAAGAGGAGTACCATGCCGATAATAACATGAAGCCCATGCAACCCAGTGATAACATAATAGAGGCCAAAAAAGATATTCAACCCAGGTTCTCCGCCAACCAACGTTTCGGAATTGGGATAAATGTCGTGATGAATCTTTGCCCCCCATTCAAAATATTTGTTTACCAGAAAGACAACACCGCAGAAAATCGAGAAGAGCAGCAAACCAACGGCCTGCTTTTTAGCGTTTCTCTGTATAGCGGTAATGGCGGCGGCCACGGTGAAACTGGATATGAGCAGGACGATGGTATTGACCGCCCCGATCACTCGGTTTAACTCCTTACCACCCTCGGCAAAGAACTCGGGATATCTGTGCAGATAGGCCGCATACAGAACAAAAAGTCCGCCGAAAAGGATTATTTCCGAATAGAGAAATAACCACATTCCGAGTTTAATACCCGCTCTATCAATCTGAGAATTCATCGCAATTATCCTTACCTGCCACTCTTCTGGAGGCGCTCAGTTACCTTGGTAAAGTCATATGGATAATCCTCTACGTGTGGTTTGTTTATGAAGTTGTGCACCGGCGGTGGCGATGGGACCGTCCACTCCAGAGTGGTCCCCCCCCAGGGATCAACAGGTGCAGGAACCCGCTGTTTAAAACTCAGCAACAGATTTACAAACATCGTCACCATGCCAAGAATGAGCAAGTATCCGCCGAATCCAGCAAGGAAGTTTCCGGTTTCATACTGGGGGAGATAATCATAATACCTCCGGGGCATGCCCTGCATGCCGAGAATGAGCATTGGCACATAATGAAAAACAAACCCCACCCCGGTCAGCGCCGCACCGATATACGCCGGTTTAAAACGATACATGATGCCAAACATCTTCGGCCACCAGAAATGCATCGCCGCGAAAAAAGCAAATCCTGTCCCGCCAAACATGACAAAGTGAAAATGTGCGACAACAAATTGCGTGTCATGTACATGAATATTCGGGCCAGCTGCACCTAAAACCAAACCGGTCAGGCCGCCAATGCTGAAAAGATAGATAAAAATGAGCGACAGAAGAAGCGGCGGCGTCATCTCAATAGATCCTTTATAGAGAGTAGAGACCCAGGAGAAGACCTTGACTGCCGAGGGAATAGCGACGAGATAGGTTAGCAGGGAGAAGACAAAAACGGACACATCGCTCATGCCGCTGGTGAACATGTGGTGTGCCCAGACAAGCGAGCCGGCGATAGCAATGGCCATGGATGACCAGACGATTGCCTTATAACCGAAGATGGATTTTCGTGAAAAAACCGGAATAATCTCTGAAATCACCCCCATGCCCGGTAAAATCATCACATAGACGGCAGGATGGGAATACATCCAGAACAGATGCTGATACAGTAAGGGATCACCGCCTTTGTCCGGATCAAAAAGTCCAATACTGAAAAACCGTTCCAGCAAAATCAGTATGAAGGTAATGGAAATGACCGGTGTTGCCAGAATCTGTACCCAGGCTGTAGCATACAACGACCAGGTAAAGAGCGGTATCTGCATCAAGCCCATGGTTTTGTCGCGCATGCGGTGAAAGGTGGTGACAAAGTTCAAACCGGTCAACATCGAAGACATTCCGAGAATGAACGCCGCCGTAACGGTTAAGCCGACGTTGGCACTATTCTCAACACTAAAGGGCACATAGAAGGTCCAGCCGGTATCCGGAAAGCCGTCGCCGACAAACAGCGAAATGATGGCAAACAATCCGCCAAACATAAAAAGGTACCAGCTGAAAAGATTGAGCCGCGGAAAAAAAACATCATCGGTGCCAAGCTGTATCGGCAGGAGAAAGTTGCCAAAAATTGCTGGAATAGCAGGAATAACAAAAAGAAAGATCATTATTACCCCATGCAGGGTAAAGGTCGCATTATATAACTCGGCCCCCATGATTGTCCGTCCCTGGGTCATCAGTTCAGTTCTCAGCATGAGACCAAGAAACATTGCGAGTACAAACCAGAAGAGCACAGCAGCGAGATACATGATACCCAATCGCTTATGGTCATGGGTCAACAGCCAGGACATTATTCCCGTGCGGCCGGGCGGGGATGAATTATGATAAAAAGATTGCGTTGCGGTCATATGTATATCCTGTCTGTTAATGCTGCCATCGTAACGGGTCGGCCTTGACACATTACGACCGTTTTCGTTTAAAATAAATAAAAACAAAGAGTACCACTATGCCAAAAAACAGCATTACACCTATTTTCACACGCTGAAACACATATTTGTTGGTATCCGGGTCGTAATTAAAGCAAAATGCGAGAAGCCTTTTCACCGAAAGTGACGGCGTGCCGCTCGTCGCATCGGCAAGTCCCATGTCTATGTCCCCTGCCAAAAAGGATCCATAGACGTAGCGGATGATTTTCCCATCTTTTGCTATGGTCATCAGGGCAGCAGGATGAATGAATGTTTGATCATCAATTTTTTTAAACCGAAAGCCCACAGCGTCCATTGCCGTGTTAATTGATTGTGAGCTGCCGGTAAGAAAACGCCACGCATCGGCGGGGAAATCATTCCCGACTATTTTCAAATAATTCTTTTTTGCTCGAGCAGCATCGGTCGCGCCTTCTACTTCATTAAAACTAAGAGCAATGACGCGATACTCTTTTCCCGGTTGAAAACTCAGATTACCAAGAGCAATGGCCAGATTAGCGAGATTTTTACTGCAGATATTCGGACAATAAAAATAAATCGGCAGAAAAATTGTCGGCCGATCAATAATATCTGCGAGCTGCACCCTATCTCCCTGTTCATCGACAAATTCCAATTCCAGTGGGAGATATTGCCCCGTCTTCTCCTCTATCCACCGAACGGAATCAGTCTTACTCCCCCCCAGGACCTTCTTGCTCTGCTCAAGAAGTCCCGAGACATTGTCTGCCGCTATGGAATAACTGGTCATTTCCATCGCCCAAAAGAGCATGACGAGTACGACAATGGTTTTTATCCAAACTATCATGCACACATCCAATTATTACATTTTCTCTGAGGCACCCGAGCTCAGATTCACCTTCAGAGCACTTCTGTATCTGTGGCCGGCCAAAAAGCTGTCACGACCGGACCCATAGGCTAATAAAACCGTCGTGTCACCGTTCACATCAATTTTTGTGTCGTTACTGTCGCCTGAGTCGAGAGGAATGGTAAACTCTATAGTCGTCACGCCATCTGTTTCGGCTCCGCCAACCAACGTAACATTGTCAGTACCTCCGAGTTTCGTGTCTGGTTTGTGTACGTATGCACCGGTACCGTAATCATCAGCCAACTTCACCTCACCATTTTTAACATAACCGAGAATGAAATTGGCCCCTTTCATCTCGGATTCAGGGTTAAAACCTATTCCCACCCAACCTTCCGTCTCGGCCGTCAGTTTGACAGCCAGTGTCTCCCCAGTGACCTTCCAGGCAAAGGAAATTTTTTTATCTTGTACTTCATGGTCATATTCGGCGGCCTGAATATGCGTCACGGTCGCACAGAGTATGACACTCATCCCTACAATCATTTTTTGAACATTTTTCATTTTCATACTTTCTCCTGTTGTCGTAAATGGTTATAAAGTCGGAAAGTGTTTTCAACCCATCGAATCAGATATCTTACATCACAGCAAACACCAATTACTGTATATTATTAGTTAATTAATTACTCTTTGTTCAGTTTGCAATTATTAGCATACTCTTTATTTAAAAAAAAGTTCTGCGAACTGTTGAGATACAACGGCAAATAGAAATGATTCTTTTTCGCAAATATTTCTTAAAATATTTGCAGACTAAACATTCTATGATTATCGTTGAAAATTGATGTTGAATCAGAACAACTGTCTCACGTAGATCTTGCTGTATTTACTACAAGAGTCACAATCACATTGTAGTATTTGCTGTTGATACCAGGCGTTTGTTCGAGACTCCGAAAGGGCATTCTCGGACAGACGCCTGGTGTCAACTAAACCTTAATCACTAACACTGGAGGATATAAATGGCTAAAAAAATGGGAATTTACAAATGCGATGTCTGCGGTAATATCGTTGAAGTCCTTACTGCAGGGGGTGCTGAACTGATGTGCTGCGGTCAACAGATGACCATGCAAAACGAAAATACAACTGATGCCGCCGTTGAAAAACACGTACCTACCCTGGAAAAACGTGATGACGGCTGGCAGGTAAATGTTGGTTCTGTAGATCATCCTATGACCGACGCTCACTTCATTGAGTGGATTGAGCTCTCAGCTGGAGATGCCGTTTATCGGCAATTTCTGCATCCATCAGCCAAACCAGCAGCTTTTTTCCCGATTAAAGCCGATGTTGTCACCGCCCGTGCCTATTGCAACCTGCACGGTCTCTGGAAGAAATAGTGAGTGTATCTCCTGCAGGTGGCCTGAACACACCATCTGCAGGAGATACGGTCCGTATAAATCTCGTTACACTCCTGCAGTGTTCTTCTCGTGTTTTCCTAAGGTGTCCCTCTCTTGACAGTCCTTATTTTCAGGTATAATTTACTATTAAATTATACCCCTGAGAAGAGAAGGTAATGGTAAAATTTACAGGCAGCAAAAAACATCAGCTGGCACTGTATACTTTTGTGAAGCTCGTTCGATGCACGAACAGTGTCTGCAATGATGTTCACAATCATTTCTGGGCGAATTAACCGTCAGCCAGTTCGGCATCCTTGAAGCTCTCTATCATCTTGGCCCCATGGCACAAAAAGAGCTGGCAGAAAAAATTTTAAAATCTCCTGGCAATATCACCACAATTAAATATCACCACAATTATTAATAATCTTGAGAAAAGTTGTCTGGTACGGCGAGAGGTGAAGAGTGACGACAAACGATACTACACTATTCATCTAACACCTAAGGGGCGAGCAATTATTGCGCGGATTTTTCCCGACCATGCGGATACTGTCCTGAATAGGGTATCGATTCTGACGGAAACTGAGCAACATACCCTTGGCAATCTATTTAAAAAACTCTCGGTCGGTCACTGACCTGATCAACTGGACGGTTTCCCATTACCCCGTCTTACCTTGGAGGATAGCTGCCTGAGATACTGAAAAGGAGAGGCGGATGAGCATAACTACATATCGCATTGAAAAAGACAGTATGGGCGAGGTTCAAGTGCCCCTTGATGCACTTTATGGTGCTCAGACTCAGAGGGCTGTTGATAATTTTACCATTTCGTCGCAAACACTGCCCTGGAATTTCATAGAAGCGGTCCTGATAATCAAAGGAGCTGCCGCACGAAGCAATGGGGAAATAGGTATTCTTTCACCGGATAAGGCACAACTCATTGACGAAGCGGTCGAAGTTCTGCTCTCAACACAACCGTTGGAGCAATTTCCGGTATCTGTTTTTCAGACCGGTTCGGGGACCAGCACAAACATGAACGTCAACGAGGTCATTGTCGGCCTTGTTCGCAAAAAAAATGTCGAACTCTCACCAAACGACCATGTAAATCTCTGCCAGAGCAGCAACGATGTCATCCCCAGCGCTCTTCAGGTGTCGGCAGTATGTGCCACGAGCCGATTACTCATTCCCGCCCTACGATCACTCACGGTAACGATACGCACATTCGCAGCGGAAAACAGTGATGTGATCAAAACAGCCCGTACCCACCTTATGGATGCGCTGCCGATTCGACTGCAATCAGAAATGGAAGGCTGGGCGGTACAAATCGATGAATGCCTCGAGCGTATCGAGTCCGCCCTGCCGAGAATGCGTCGCCTTCCCCTCGGTGGTACGGCGGTCGGCAGCGGTGTCAACTGTCACCCAGACTTTCCCGCCAAAGCAATAGCTCATATCAGCAGCACAACTGCGCTCGTTTTTACGCAGGCCCCCTCGTTCTACAAAGGTCTCAGCTGCCTTGATACTGTCGTCGAATTCTCCGGCCACTTGAAAACCTGTGCGATTTCACTGAACAAAATTGCAAGCGACCTCAGGTGGATGAATTCAGGGCCCTTGACCGGACTTACGGAAATACAACTTCCCGCCCTGCAGCCCGGCTCAAGCATCATGCCGGCCAAGGTAAATCCGGTCATCCCGGAAGCAGTGTGTATGGCGACGGCACAGGTCATAGGTAACGACACGACGATCAATCTGGCCGGCATGGGGGGCAATTTCCAGCTCAACACCATGCTGCCGCTTGCAGCGGCCAATATTCTGCAGTCCATTGAGCTCCTCGCGGGAAGTGCGATCGTACTTGGTGAAAAAGCCATTAAAAACATGTCGGTGAACCGTCAGGTTTTTGCGCGAGCTCTGTCACGTAACCCTATACTGGTGACCGCACTCAATCCCGTAATCGGCTACCTGAAAGCTGCGGAAATCGGCAAGATTGCCCAAAAAGAAAACAGATCGATTCTTGACGTAGCCTTAGAACAGACGGATATCCCAGAGGAAGAGCTGCAGCGGCTGCTCGATCCGAAAAATCTAGCCGATGGCGGCAGCGAAAAGTAACACGACTGTCAGAATCAAAGTCTAGGAAATACTCAGCACTGCCCTCTGAGACCGAGAAGGCAAACGTCACCTGCAACAGTCGATACACTTTACGCCCAAATTTTGCGGTAAAGGCAGACAATTCGTTTGTATGCCAGGTTATTGAGTTGCTTGAGATAGTCAAAAGCCACCCAGTAATTCATCTTTGATTTACCGTAATCGCGGTCTCTGAATTCGATAGGAATTTCAGTTACCCGCAAATCTTTGCCGTATTCAGCCAAAAGAGCCAGACCTATCTTAAAGCCTGGGACGGAATCGGACAATTCAGCCAGCCTTCGCCGCTCTACCGCAAAGAATCCAGCCAGCGGATCCTTAACATCACAGAAAAAGAGCGCCGGCAAGGTGGCAATCCTTGAGCAGAGTTTTCGCAAAAACGGCCAATCGGGAAGTGAACCTCCCGCTGTGTATCTGCTGCCGATGACCATATCATGTGTCCCATCGAGAAGTGGCTGCAGAAGCTGTGGGATGACCTCGGGAGGATGGCTGAGGTCTGCATCCATAACCAGGACGTAGGTGGAATCGGTATATCTGGCCCCGGCGATGACAGCCCCGGCAAGGCCGACATTGACGTCATGCTGTAGCAGGCGAACCGGCTTTCTTTTTTGCCAGTCAAGCACCCGCTCGCAGGTTCCGTCCGTAGATGCCGAATCAACAAAGAGGATATCAAAACCGAGCTTGCTTGCTTGTCTGACGTTGAAAATTCTCGTCAACAACAGGTCGACATTTTCCGCTTCATTGAGAGTAGGTACAATAATTGTAATTGTTCGCAAGACGAACTCCTCATCTCATTAATTGGACAAATAGACCGGCCTCGATTAGGAATTAACCTGCTACCGGAAATTAGCGCTCCAGGGAACGTCAACAGAAAACCACTATAACTTACCATATTAAGGTGATAATGCCTCAGTTTTTCCAACACTCCTTCTCTCTACCGTTCCTCGGCAATTTTCCTGTCAGCCGTAGCTTTCATCTTCTTGTCTGGTTACCAACAGACAGCAGCGCTTCAAAATATCCTGTGCTGTTTTTTGAGAATCTTAAAGAATATATTCACGCAATTTTGCATATTAGCAGAATATTATTCTTGACTTTGGCCTATTAGAGAATATATTCACTCTTACCTAAGGAGAAAATATGCTCGATGCGATTAGTCTCGAAATTTTAAATATACTGCAAAAAAAGGCTCGTATTCCAAATATCGAGGTTTCCCGGCAGGTTGGTTTGGCCCCCTCGGCAGTCCTCGAACGGATTCGTAAAATGGAAAAACAGGGGCTCATCGACGGCTACGAAGTCAGGCTGAACCCAGAGCAATTCAACCGGGCACAGGTTGCCTTTGTACATATCAAGACCAACCCGTCCATGTCGGATAAGGTCGGCAGCGAACTCTCACTGATTCCCGAAATCCAGGAGGTTCACTTCGTCTCAGGAAGCGACTGTTTTCTGGTAAAGATACGAAGTGCCGATACCACGGCACTCGGCCAGCTGCTGCAGGAAAAAATAACAACTATTGATGGCGTACTTTCCACCAGCACCGAAACGGTCCTGGCAACGGTCAAGGAAACCAGCCGAATACCACTACCACTCACGAATAGCTAAACCAATAACCAAACCACATAAGGAAGCAGTCTCATGCCAATGTCACAGTCCTATAAAACCCGACTTTTTCCTGTATTGGAAAAAATTACCAGCCATTACGGAACACCTTTTCACATCTACGACGAGATGGGTATCCGTCAGACAGGCGAGAACCTGAAAAAAGCATTTGCCGGCATTGACTGTTTTCGCGAATACTATGCAGTAAAGGCCCTGCCTAATCCAAAAATCCTCTCGCTCATGAAAGATATGGGTTTCGGCTTTGATTGCAGTTCCATTGCCGAACTCCGTCTCAGCCGGCAGGTCGGTGGCCGAGGGGAGGACATCATGTTCACTTCCAATAATACCAGTGAGCTGGATTTCATTGAAGCAGCCAAAGATGGCGGGTCAATTCTCAACCTCGATGATCTCAATCTGCTGGCTAAGGTACCGGTAATACCCGAGCTAATGAGCTTTCGCTATAATCCCGGCGCCAAGAGAAGTGGCAACGAGATTATCGGCAATCCGACCGAGGCCAAATACGGCGTCAGTGACGACCAGATCATTGACGCCTACCTCCAGGCAAAATCCTTAGGCGTTCAACGCTTCGGCATTCATACCATGCTTGCTTCTAATGAATTGAACCATGAGTATATGGTACAGACCAGCCGGATGCTACTGGAACTTATCACCAATATTTCCGCTGAACTTGATATCACCTTCGAATTCATCAACATCGGCGGCGGTCTTGGTATCCCCTATGAACCGGGCATGGCAGGATTGGACATTGAGACCATGGGCGCTCAGATCACCAAACTCTTCAAGAGTTTCCGCGGACAGCATGGTTATGAACCGGCTCTCTATATGGAAAGCGGCCGTTTCATGACCGGCCCGCATGGCGTCCTCGTCACTACAGCTATCAATCGAAAAGATATTTACCGTACCTATGTCGGGGTTGATGCTTCAATGAGTTGCCTGATGCGTCCCGGCATGTATGGCGCGTATCATCATATCGACGTGCTTGGCAAAAATGGTGTTGCTGCAACGGAAATAGTCGATGTTGTCGGCTCACTCTGTGAAAATAACGACAAATTTGCTGTGCAGCGCCCGCTACCGAAGATCGAAGATGGTGACATCCTCGTCATTCAGGATACCGGTGCCCACGGGAGTGCCATGGGCTTTAACTATAACGGTAACCTGCGCCCGAAAGAGCTGCTTCTAACTGTTGACGGCAAAGTCGAACTCATCCGCCGGGCAGAACAGGTGGAAGATTATTTCGCCACCCTTGATTTCCAAGCGGATCAACTAACGCCGTAAAATAGGCGGTTATGGCCGTGGCACAGCTAAATTTTCATACCCCACCAAGAAATCGGATTTTCAAATGACCATTGATATAGACTTGTTTCTGGCAACCGTTGCCACTGCCGTTGAAGATAAACAGGTACCTGTGGTCGATCTGATTGCGGTGCAGACCCGAGACCCTTTCAAGGTTCTAGTCGCGACGATCCTTTCCGCCAGAACCAAGGACGAAGCCACGGCTAAGGCCGCGGCACGACTTTTTAAAGTAGCCCCGGACGTTGCCTCCCTGGCAGCCTTGCCGGAAGAAAAAATTGCCTCCCTCATTTATCCCGTTGGTTTCTACAACACCAAAGCCAAACACCTGGCCAAGCTGCCGGAAAGTCTAAAACTTTTTGGCAAAACAGTGCCGGATACCATTGAAGAGCTCCTTACCTTGCCGGGAGTCGGCCGAAAAACCGCCAATCTGGTGGTCAGTGTCGCTTTCCAGAAACCGGCTATCTGCGTTGACACGCATGTGCACAGGATTCTCAATATATGGCAATATGTCGTGACGGATAGTCCCCTGAAAACGGAAATGGCCCTGCGTACAAGCCTACCGGAAAAACACTGGATTGGCGTGAACTCTCTTCTTGTTGCCTTTGGTCAATCGATCTGCAGGCCGGTTAGTCCCCATTGTGACATCTGTCCTTTAGAAAAAAAATGCCCACAGAAAGGGGTCCGTCCCCGCAAAATCCCCGGAGCTAAAATGGACAAGAACAGTGCGTTAAAATTTATTTCCTGGAATGTCAACGGTATCCGTGCCATTGAAAAGAAAGGCTTTATCACGACACTGCCGGATTTCGATGCGGATGTCATCTGCCTGCAAGAGACCAAAGCGCAACCGGACCAGCTCTCTGAAGAATTAAAGAATATCGCCGGCTACACCTCTTACTGGCACAGCGCCGAACGAAAAGGCTATTCCGGGGTGGCTTTCTACTCGCGGCTAGAGCCGTCGGCCGTGCATTATGGCCTGGGTGACCCTGAGTTTGATTGCGAAGGGAGGGTGCTGACCCTGGAATTCGACACTTTTTACCTGATAAATATCTATTTCCCCAACAGCGGTGAAAAATTGGTACGGCTTGACTACAAGCTGCGTTTCAATGCAAGGCTGGCCGCTTTTGCCAAGGAACTGGAAGAGAAAAAAGCCGTGATATTGTGCGGCGACTTCAATGTCGCCCACAAAGAAATTGACCTGAAAAACCCGAAAAACAACGTAAAAAATGCCGGTTTCACCCCGGAGGAACGTGCCTGGATGGACAGCTTCGTCGCCGCAGGTTATGTCGATACCTTTCGCATATTCAACCAGGAGCCGGAGCAATATACCTGGTGGAGCTACCGCTTCAGCGCCCGGGCCAAGAACATCGGCTGGCGTATTGACTATTTTTGTGTCAGTGACGGGGCAAAGACGAAGGTGAAAAGTGCCGCAATCCTGCAAGATATTTTAGGTTCAGATCATTGTCCGGTCGAACTGCACTATCGCCTTAATTAGATATCACCGGCAAAAAGCTCCGGCTGTCTGGCTCGGATATATTCGATGAGTTTTCTTGGCCCCGCCGGGAAGGCAAATTGTTTGAGTTCATGCGCGAAAATCCACTGTGAGTTGCAGGCTGATCGCAGCATGGGTTCAATTTTCTCCCCCTCCAAAATGCAGAGAAAACAGTGGAGCATTATTTTATGATGGGTGTACTGGTGCACAATCTTGGCAAGAGGCTTGACAAGTGCCACGGACAGCCCGGTGTCCTGTAAAATTTCCGAGACAACCTGATCGCCCGGATCTTTTTCCGTCCCGTCCTCACCTGCCTCTATCTCACCGCCGGGAAATTCCCAGAGTCCGCCCCAGACATCACTGGCCTTACGCTGCTGAATAAAAATCTTCTCCTTCCACCTGATAAAGCCGGCCACTTTGTGCACGGTTATTATCTTTTTCTTGGGGCTAAGGACTGGTCGCTCGGCAACAGTTCCCGCATGCAGGGCCCGGCAGGATACGGCTACAGGGCATTTGATGCAGTGTGGTTTTTTTGGTGTGCAGACCAGGCCGCCAAAATCCATCAAGGCCTGGTTATACGCCCTGGCCTGCCCTTTAGGCAGGAGATTGTCGGCTATTTCGCTTAACCGCTTTTGTGTTTTTTGCTCTTTGACAGGAGCATCAATATTAAAAAGCCGGGCATACACTCGGGCGACATTGGCGTCTATCACCGGCACATCAAAATTACCTGCCACACTGGCAATCGCGGCCGCCGTATAGGGTCCGATGCCCGGCAAGGTCAAGAGTCGCTGATATTCACAGGGAACCTCGCCGCCAAATTCATCGACAATAATTTTTGCCGCCTTGTGCAGATTTCTCGCCCTGGCGTAATAGCCGAGCCCTTCCCAGTATTTGAGAATTTCTTGTTCCTCCGCCACTGCCACGGCCTGAATATCGGAAAATCGCTTGATCCAGCGCAGAAAATAGGCCACCCCTCGATCCATCTGGGTCTGCTGCAGCATGATCTCGGAAATCCAGACATGATAGGGATTGTAAGTGCGGCGCCAGGGGAGATCGCGGTTGGTTACGCGAAACCATTGCAGTAGCGACTGAACAATTTTTGTACAATCAACGGCGGAAAGAACATTGATCATGGCTTTACATTCCCCACCCTAGGTAGCGACCAACAGCGACCAGGCCCATGCCGACCATCACCGTTGCGCAAAGGCTGTTCCATTTCCAGGCCACGGGAAAAGCAATAAGAGCCGCCCAGAAAAAGAGGTTGTCAAAAGCCAGATCTATGGAATTTTCGCGCACAAGTAGAGTAGGAACAAGCATTGCTGCCAAAACGGCGGGAGGGACCAGTCGCAGCCAGGAAGCGAAAATCGGCTGCAAAGTCTTGCCACTCAAAAAAAGGGTGGGCAGCAGCCGGGGCAGATAGGTGACAACAGCCATGCCGACGATTGTCCAGAAGATCAGCGTTTGATCCACTGTTCAACCCCTAAACCCAGGGTAGCCCCGGCAACTGTTGCGACGATAATATGAAACTGATGCCAGCCGGCAAGGTACAACAAGGTGGCAATCCCCCCGGACAGAATTGCCGTAATGAGCTGCACCGGTGATTTACACTGCCCCACCAACAGACCGATAAACATAGCCGCAAGGGCATAGTCCAGCGCCAACGGTTTTATATCCCCTATCAGGCCGGAGGCGATGATGCCCAGACCTGTGCCCAGCACCCAGGAGGCCTGGGCGGTCATATTGAGCGACAAAGCTTCGAGCCGGCAACTACTGAGCTTTCCTGCCGCCGATGAATGGAGGGCAAAGGTTTCATCGGTCAACTCAAAGGAAAAAAAAGCAAGATATCGTTTTTTCCAGCCGGCAAGATAGGGGGCAAGCGAGGCGGCCATTAACATATGGCGCAGATTGACGACAAAGGTCGTCAAGATCACCGCAGCAGGCCCGGTCCCGGCAGCAAACAGACCGACAGCGATAAATTGCGCCGAGCCGGCAAAAACAATCAGCGACATCAGCAGGGTATTGGTTTCGGATAAGCCACTTTTTCCGGCCAGTACGCCGTAGGCAAAACCAATAGGTACATAGCCGAGAACAATGGGCAGGGCCCTTTTGAAGCCCGCCCAGCAGTGGACAGACGATGTAGACCATTGCCGAGTTTTATCAACCTCAAATAAATCGGGCAAAATCACATCCGTCGATAAAGCTCAAGACATCGTTCACGACTCATTTTTTTCTGCCAGTCCGGCCCTAAACAGTTTTCCCAAAGCGGTACCAGATTGAGGGCTGTGGTGACCATCAACTCAAGGGCTTCCTCATCCATATTGGTGGTGAGGTTTCTTGGCAGCGTTATCTGGTGCTTGTCCATCATCCGTCTGAATTCACGCACGCCTTCCGGATAAATTTCTTCTAAATAATCAAAGGCGATACAGCAGCCGATACCGTGATGGATGCCAAGCACATAAGACAAACCATACGAAAGCGCGTGACAGGCCCCGACCTGGGAGTAAGCGATACTCATCCCGCCAAAATAGGAAGCCATCATCAGTTTGTCGTCTTTTTCCGGATGATCTTCGAGAAAAACCTGTCGACACAAGTCGATGGACTTTTCACCATAAGCCTTACTGAACTCATTAATAAAAGTACCCTGCAGGGACTCGACGTCGTGGATATAGCAGTCCATACCGGTATAGAACCACTGGTCCTTCGGTACCCCGGCAAGGAGTTCGGGATCCAGCACAATCTGATGAAACAAGGTATAGTCGGAATTTATGCCAAGCTTTTTCACTGGTCCGGTCAGGATAGTCGTCCGGGAGATTTCCGCCCCGGTTCCAGCCAAGGTAGGCACGGCTACATGGTAAACAGAGGGATTGTTGATCAGATCCCAGCCTTGATAATCAGCTGACGACCCGGGATTGTTCAGCATCAGCGAAAGAGCCTTGGCTATATCCATAGTCGCCCCTCCACCGATACCGACGATACCGTCCGGTTTAACGCCGCTGTAGTCACGAACTTGCTGCACGAGGGCGTCTATATAGCTGGTCTTTGGCTCATCATCGACATTGACTAGCAATTTCATATCATTGCCTTGCAGGGGTAATCTGTCCTCGAGGGGTTTGTCGGCAAAGACATCGTCGAGGACAAAAACAAAATAGGAATCAGGATTTATCCGATGCGGCTTGATAATATCAGTGAGCTGATTAAACGAACCTCTGCCGAACATTATATTCGGCACGATACTGAAATTTCTGAACATGCTTAGTTCCACTTATAAAGTTTTTAAAAGCAAAAACACCGCTGTCCGGCATTGCCAAATAGCGAAAGAAGTCTTTACATTCTTTTGCCGGCGGGTATAAAGGTCGATGACAAAACGGATTCGGTGTAGGTGAACGCTTCATCTTCCCGTAACAAGGATTCGATTATAACTCAAGTATGATTTTCATTCATCTTTTTGTATGTTCATTCCTCATTATCGGCAACTTTTCCACTGTTTATATTTGCAATAATCGGTAGAATGGGCAACAGCAAAGAAAACATCGAAGATGTAAGTAAGAGGCTAAGAGTAATTCGAAAATATAAATTTTCAAGACAGAAACGGGAAGATTAAATGTCGGTTATCAGTGAAGACAGTGTATTTACCTCTCTGCAGCAACGTGGCCCTCTAGCGGTGGAGGACAGTGTCTCTGTGACCAGCCCGTTCTCTTCCCACACCAGACAGTGGGTAAAAAATCTCTGCCGGGAGCGCATCAACACCACCAAATATCGCGCCCTGCGCAGCCAAATATTTGAATTTCTGGAAATCAACAGTTTTACCGAGCTTGCTGAACTTCTACAGCACCCGGAAAAGCAGCTTAATCGTAGCCATCGAGCCTGTTTACTGCTCGGCAATATGTTCGGCCTGAACGGATCATCCCGGGAAATCGAAGCCAGGGTATACGAATATGCCCGTACCGCCGATGCGGTTGTCAACTCTCTTAAAGGAAAAATTTTAAAGCCCTACGCCTCTTTTGTCGATACCACCAACGAAATTGAGGTGGCCAACGATCCAGTCACCCTCCTCCTCATCATGTTTAACGACAGATACCATAAAAAGGCCCGTTTTGAGGCACGACGTAAACTAGTGCTCATGAATCTGGCCGGGAGCATAGATCAACGGGAAAGAGAAACAGGGATTGAAGAAAAATTTTCCAGTTTTTTACATTTTCTCAACGATTATGTGTGGAGCAAAAACCTGAAAATTGGTGAACATGATATTGCTTATCTCTATTCACAACATTCCGAGGAGACATTCTGCTGCAACAGCGTCAAGGTCCTCTTAGAAAAACAAGCACAAGAGGTAGAACTCAGCAAAGGGTCAAAACTCACCCTGATCAAACGCCGTCGTTTTTCAGCCGGAACTCGCGAGATCCCCATTTATGTCTCAATCCGTAAGAAACCACCCGAGGCAAAGGTTCTCAAACTGCTGCGAAAAAACGAAAAAAATCCAGCGGTGGCCGTCGATGACGAACTTGGTCTTATGGCCGTGCTGGATTCCGTCGCCGACATAAAAACGTTTCAAAATCACCTCACTCGGTCCGCATCAAAAGCCAATAGCTTCATGGTTCTGGAAGATATTTCCGACAACCTGAGCGGTTCCGCTGCATACAGAACAACGGCGACCTGGTCGAGCTCAAAAACAGAGATGATGAAGTTTTTTGCCCGGCTGGGCGGCATGCGCGTAGAATTTATCATCCACACAAACCGCTCATGGCTCAATTACATGTATAAAAAAGAGGTCGCCCACGATGAGTATGAGGTGAAACGGATTTTTGACTCGGGGGTTGTGGAACTGCTGTTTCCACAAGATATCTTTCACCTGGATCTCGACAAGATCCGCAACGACATGATTCGCCGGTTTCGAAAAAGCATTGAAGAATAATCCCCCTCTGCCGCACTGCGCCAAAGAAGCTCTCAGAGAGAGTTAATTGCCCTGAGGTAAGAGTGGTATGTATCCTCGAGTCCTTCTGTGAAACTGAAACGGGGTTGCCAACCGAGGTGATTAATCCTTGAGGTATCGAGTAACTTGCGAGGCGTCCCGTCCGGCTGGTCGGCGTTGTAAACCGTCTCTCCGGTATAGCCAACCAGCTCGGCAATACATGCGGCTGTCTCCCGAATGGTAATGTCTTTTCCCGTGCCGACATTTAAAAAAGATGGGTTGTTATCGACAAAGTGCGATTGATCAAGATGCATTACATGGATACAGGCGGTCGCCATATCATCGACATGGAGAAATTCCCGGCGTGGTGAACCGGTTCCCCAGAGAATAACTTTCGGTGCATGACCCCTTTGAAGACTTTTCGTTTCACCACTATAGCCAAGAGCCTGTCTGATATCCTCCGGTATGACGCCGTAGCATGCCTCATCTGCTATAATTGCCGCGATATTGCCATCCATGGCCAGCTTGGCCAAATGATACTTACGCAGCATGGCTGGAATAACATGACTATTTTCCAAATGATAATTATCGCCAGGACCAAACAGATTCGTCGGCATGATGGAGCGATAACAGGTACCGTACTGACGATTATAGGCTTCACACATTTTGATCCCGGCAATCTTGGCGATGGCATAGGGTTCGTTGGTCGGCTCGAGAGTGCCGGTGAGAAGGTGATCTTCTTTTATCGGTTGCGGCGCCAATTTTGGATAAATGCACGAGCTCCCAAGAAACAACAGGTTCTGCACCCCGGCTTTAAATGCCTGGTGAATGACATTCGTCTCTATCATCAAGTTGATATAAATAAAATCCGCCGGATAGACACTGTTGGCGTGGATACCGCCGACTTTTGCCGCGGCCAACACTACCCTTTCCACCTTCTCAGTCCGAAAAAATCGGCCAACCGCCGCCTGATCCGTTAGATCGAGTTCGGCATGTGAGCGGGTAATGATATTTTTACAGCCACGTCTTCTCAGCTGCCGAACGAGAGCTGAGCCAACCATGCCGCGGTGCCCGGCGACATAAGTTTTTTCATCAGAAATCATATCCATGATCGTTCTATTCGTGGTGGTTGAGAACGGCAAACCCTTCACTCTTGCAGAGTTCGTCCCTTCTGGCCTGCACCAGATCGGAACGCATCATTTCGACTACCAGCTCGGCAAAGGTCGTCTTCGGTACCCATCCGAGTTTTTCCTTGGCTTTTCGCGGATCACCGAGCAATGTCTCAACCTCGGTTGGCCTAAAATACCTCGGATCAACCCGAACAATGACATCACCAGCCTGCATTTGCTGCACAGCTTTCCCGGCGGGAATGTGATCGATAATGCCGATTTCATCGACACCGGTTCCTGTCCAGCGTAAGTGTATACCGATTTCTGCCGCGGCAGCGTTGACAAAATCCCGCACAGAATGCTGTTCTCCGGTAGCAATAACAAAATCTTCCGGTTTTTCCTGCTGCAGCATCAACCACTGCATCTGCACATAGTCGCGGGCATGACCCCAGTCGCGCTTGGCATCCAGGTTTCCTAGATGCAGACAATCCTGCAAGCCCAGATAAATCCTCGCCAAAGCCCGGGTAATCTTTCGTGTGACGAAAGTTTCACCCCGAAGAGGCGACTCATGGTTAAAGAGGATGCCATTGCAGGCGTACATATTGTATGCTTCGCGATAGTTAACAACAATCCAGTAGGCATACATCTTGGCCACCGCATAGGGCGAGCGCGGATAAAAAGGCGTGGTCTCGGTTTGCGGCGTTTCCTGGACCTTGCCGAAGAGTTCCGAGGTGGAGGCCTGGTAGAATTTCGTTTTTTCCGTCAGCCCGAGGATGCGAATCGCCTCAAGAACCCGGAGAGTTCCCAAGGCATCTGAGTTGGCGGTATATTCCGGTTCCTCAAAAGATACCGCAACATGGGACTGGGCGGCAAGATTGTAGATCTCGTCCGGCATCACCTTGCCGATGATATGAATGAGACTCGAAGAATCGGTCAGGTCGCCATGATGGAGAATGAAACTTCGATCACCTACATGGGGATCCTGGTAAAGATGGTCGATGCGATCCGTGTTAAACAGAGACGCCCGCCTCTTTATGCCGTGCACTTCGTAGCCTTTTTCGAGAAGGAACTCCGCCAGATATGCTCCGTCCTGGCCGGTTATGCCGGTAATGAGGGCTTTTTTAATCATCTTGTCACACTCTCTTCTCTTTTTTGACACTCATATGAATTTTTTAACCGATCGACCTCGACCAATCCCATAATAGGCCAGTCCCATGGCTTCTACCCGGGCAGGATCATACAGATTTCTGCCATCAAAAATAACTTTATCGGATAGCTCTTCGAACATTTTTTTAAAATCGGGCACCCGAAAACTCTTCCATTCAGTAACGATAACCAGAGCATCGGCACCATGCAGTGCGGCTTCCTTAGTGCCCATCAGGGTGAAATCGTTTCTGGTACCGTAAATCCGCTGGGCCTCTTCCATCGCCTCGGGATCATAGGCCTGTACCCTGGCGCCTGCTCGCCACAATGCTTCTATGAAAACCCGGCTGGAGGCTTCGCGCATGTCATCGGTGTTCGGTTTAAAGGCGAGCCCCCACAAGGCGATGGTCTTTCCGGAGATATCATTGTTATAAAAGGAACTCACATGATCAAAGAGCTTTTCTTTCTGTTTATGATTAACACTCTCAACCGCCCGGAGGATTTTTGCTTCATAACCTATATCGTTTGCTGCCCGCTCAAGGGCCTGCACATCTTTGGGAAAGCATGAGCCACCATAGCCGCAGCCTGGATAAATAAACTGGTAACCAATACGCGAGTCCGAGCCGATGCCCCGTCTGACCTGTTCGATATCCACGCCCATTCGTTCCGCCAGGTTAGACATCTCGTTCATAAAAGAAATTTTTGTTGCAAGCAGACAGTTAGCCGCATATTTGGTAAACTCGGCACTGCGCACGTCCATAAGCATAATTTTATCACGATTTCTGCTAAATGGTTCATAGAGCTCACGAATCCTCTCTTCAACAAGATCACTGTTGGTACCGACAATAATTCTTTCCGGCCGCATACAGTCATCAATAGCGGACCCTTCTTTCAAAAACTCAGGGTTGGATGCCACATCAAAAGGGAGATCGATTTCCCGTTGCTTGAGAATAGCGGTCATATGAACCCGGACCTTATCGGCGGTACCCACAGGAACGGTGGACTTATTAATAACAACTTTTCTTTCTTGCATGTGCGTGGCGATCATGCCGGCCACCGCAAGTACATATTGTAGATCAGCGCTGCCATCTTCATCGGGGGGAGTACCGACGGCAATAAATTGCAGTTCGGCATGGTTAATGCCTCTTACAGCATCGGTGGTGAAATCAATACGCTTTTTTTCATAATTAACCTGCACCAGGTCAGACAATCCAGGTTCGAAAATAGGCAGGTCGCCATCTTTCAGGCCTTCGATCTTTTTTTCATCCACATCCACACAGCATACATTATGTCCGACATCAGCAAGCACCACTGCCTGCACCAGTCCGACATAACCAACTCCAAAAACCGTTACATTCATGACTTCCTCTACCAAATGAAATATGAAAACCTGACCGAAACTCCACCAAGACAAAATCGGTCAGCATAATATCATGAAATGAAAACTAATCAACCCTAACCACCATGAAGAAAAAATATCCAATAGCAAGCTTTCGGCTTGCTGGGTATCCGATTGCTTTTTTCAGCCTGCGCGATCACTTCTCCATAACAATCTCTTTTTCATTTGCTTGTAGGTTAGATATAATATCTCTACAAAGTCATTTTAGAAGGGGCCGTCACTCGGTGAAACAAATGCGCCATGCAGGTTAAATATCTCTTGACGGCCCCGCGTCAATCAAGTAGTTTGCCGCGGACTTTGAGGAACACGAAAGACGGGGCGGCCATGAACCGGCAGCATTCGACATCGAGTTTATCAAAAGCAAAAAAGAATAAAGAAAAACATTGACCGAGTGATTCGGTTGTGTTAGATTTGCCTGCTCGTCGCGGCATTCGTACCGCGGGGCCTTCAGTTGTCTGGAGAGCCTGAGCACGATCCTTGAAAACTGAATAACAACACAAACGCAAACGGGCCCAATGTGTCTTCGGACACTGAGGGCAAACTTTGTAATGCAAAGTGAGCTCTTATATATTTAGTGCTATAGAAATACGCGAGTATTTCGTCATAGCACTTATCCCTCTTTAGCGGGGGACAGCATATATGTAAGTAACTATCTCGCAAGGGATAGTCTAGGATATCAAACTGG
>CAYPPR010000046.1:0-35096 GCA_964412665.1 uncultured Desulfopila sp. | reverse complement strand
GTCCAGTCGATGGGCGGACGCGGTGGCAGCGAAGAGGGCACAAAGGCCTGAGCCTTCTCACCCACCGTCGAAATGGTCACGTATCGACCTTGGAGTTCTCTCTTCATCCTGTCAGCCTCGAAACTAAAATAAGATTCGATTTTATTTTACCTTATTGCGATATCCTAAAATAAAAGGGTGGGCAGGAAAAATCAAGCAGATTTTCCGATTGGCCATCCCCATCTCCCCAGACCCGAGAGGCGCTTGGTGACGTAGACGCAGGTCTTGTTATCGACCATCAGGCAGTACAGGCATGGGCCAATAGCCTCAGCACTGACAATCCGTTGCCTCTGCCGCGCTAATGGAACTGAAATGGACCAGTAAGGCACTCTCAGATTTGGCAAGCCTGGCCGTTCTTGTTTGCAAGCCGCTACAATTATGCATGTGCATGCTCATTGCAACTCTTTTACGGCGGAATAGCGAAAACACGAAAGCAAATGATCATTCACTATGCCAACGGCCTGCATATATGCATAGATGATGGTTGGACCAACGAAGGACATTCCCCTCTTTTTAAGATCTTTAGAGATTGCCCAGCTCTCGGTTGTTGTTGCCGGAACATCGGTGATCGTCTCGCGTTTGCCATCTAGCGGTTTTCCACCGACAAAGCGCCAAATGTAATTATCAAAATTGCCGAACTCTTTCTGGATATCAAGAAAGACAATTGCATGCTTTCTCGTGGCAAATATTTTCAGACGATTGCGTATAATTCCTGGATTTTTACGTTGTTCTTCAAGTTCATTGTCGGTCATACATGCAACTTCTCTCGGTCCAAATCCCTTGAATGCGGTACGATATGCCTCCCTTTTACGTAACACCGTTTCCCAGCTCAATCCAGCCTGTGCCCCCTCCAATATGAGCATTTCAAAATGCTTTCGATCATCATGTACCGGCACCCCCCATTCTTCATCATGATATTCCAAAAGATTTGCATTTGCCCAATCACATCGTTTCATACCGTTGTATCCTTGTAGATATAATGGTTGACAGTATTAACCGTATCAGTGCCATAATCCAGGAATCTTGCCATAAAAAACAAGAAAACTCGAGACGCATTTGAAATTACCGGGGTTAGATCAAAGAAACGTGGATACCTAGCCCAAGCGCCTCCTCTTCCTTGTCAATATTTTCATTCTGCAAGCTGATCAAATCTATATGCCAGAGTGCCATATTTGACAAAGCATCGTATCCAATGTATAATGTTATCAAATACTCGCGAACAAATAGTACGGTGACATAAGATCTTATCCGATATTTTTGGGCTCGAGCAGCACCAGACCTCTAATTTTTCCTTGCTTAATATAATGTATCCAATCAATTAGTATGTGAAAAATGAAGAAAGATCCGTCCTCAGAACAAAGGCTGCAGGCAACTGTTTCAGATAATGTCTTGATTAGTCTCAGGCGTATCATCCAGGCTATCGACCTGCACTCGCGTCAACTGGTTCGGCAGCATGGCATTACTGCACCGCAACTTATCATTTTGAAACAAATACAAGGCCAAAAGGCTATAAGTGTCAGCGAGGTGGCCAGGCAGGTCAGCCTCAAGCAAACCACTGTTACCGACATCCTGAATCGTCTGGAACGACAAGGACTTATCCTGCGCGAAAAAGATACGAGTGACCGCCGGCGCATCCTGGTGAGAGAAACAGATGCCGGAAAAAAATTACTCGAAGCAGCACCTTCACCCCTGCAGGAAACTTTTCTAGAGAAGTTTAAGGACCTCGAAGATTGGCAACAAAATATGATCCTCACGTCACTGCAACTTCTGGGTACATTAATGGCGGGCGATGAAATCTCAGCAGCCCCGATCCTGACAACAGGGAACCTTACCGACCCAACAGTCGTCTGAGCAGGTGCCTGTTTAATATAATACGTCGTTCGTGTTGTCGGCTGGACACCGGCAGGCGACGTCTTTTCCAACTCTTCACTTCTGTACCTTCAGTTCCTGTGAACTGATGCCCTTTCCCTGGGTCATATGGCATAAAAATGCCAATGAAAAGTATTCATTCAAAATGGAGAAAATCTATGATCGGCGTAGGATTCTTACAAAAATTATTTGTCGAAGGAAAAATTTCACGGAGAGAGTTTATCGGCCAGGCAGCGGCACTTGGAGCCACGGCCGCTTTCTCTCAGTCATTTCTAGCCTCCGATGTTTTTGCCAAATCTTCAGAGCCTCGGCGCGGCGGTCGTCTGCGCATCGGCATTTCCGGTGGCTCAACTACTGATTCAATCGATCCAGCGGCCAGCACCGATATGATGAACCAAATTATCATTAATGGCCAGCTTGGTAACAGTCTCGTCGAAATAGATCATAACAACAAGCCTATTCCGGAACTGGCCGAAAGCTGGGACAGCTCGCCCGATGCAAAAATATGGAACTTCAAACTGCGCAAAGGGGTGGAATTTCATAATGGAAAAACAATGGATGCCGACGATGTTATTCACTCTATCAATCATCACCGGGGAGAAGACACAAAATCTGCTGCAAAAGTGCTCGTCGATTCAATAGTAGAGATCAAAAAAGACGATAAATACAGTATCTCTTTTGTCCTGGATAGTGGCAATGCCGACTTTCCTTTTTCGTTGAGTGACTATCACCTGATCATCGCGCCGGTCACCAGCGATTTCCAGGACGGTATCTTTAGCGGCGGTTATATCCTGCAAAAGTACCAACCCGGTGTACGTGCTTTTACCACGCGAAATCCCAATTATTTTAAAAGCGACCGGGCATTTTTTGATGAAATCGAAACGCTGGGCATAAACGATGTCAACGCCCGGACCAATGCGCTGAAGACCGGCCAGATTGATGTGATGAACAGGTGTGAATTAAAAACCGTCCATCTGCTCAAGAAGACCAAAGGCATTCAGGTCCTCCGACAAGATGGATTCAAGCACTATACTTTTGCCATGCAGTGCGACACGGCACCTTATAACAATAATGATGTGCGCCTGGCACTCAAATACGGCGTCGACCGTGAGCAGTTGCTGAAAACCATTCTTCGCGGATACGGTTCTCTGGGCAATGATCACCCCATAAGCTCCACTAATCGCTACCATGCATCGGAACTTCCCCAAAGACAGTTTGATCCGGACAAAGCCAGGTTTCATTTAAAAAAAGCAGGCATGGAAAATACGACATTTGCTTTTCATACCGCTGAAGCGGCATTCGTCGGCGCCATCGATGCGGCCGTTGTCTATAAGGAAAATGCCGCACAGGCAGGGATCAATATCGACGTCGTCCGCGAACCAAACGATGGATATTGGTCTAATGTCTGGATGAAAAAGCCCTGGTGTGCCGTGTTCTGGGGTGGACGACCGACAGAAGATATGATGTTCAGCACGGCATACGCCGCCGATGCCGCCTGGAATGATACCTCCTGGCAACATAAACGGTTTAACGAGCTGCTTATTCAAGCCCGGGCTGAACTCGATGAGACAAAACGACGTACCATGTACGTGGAAATGCAACGTATCGTCAGAGATGATGGTGGAGTCGTCGTACCTATGTTTGCCGCGGAACTGGCGGCAACATCCGCTAAAATCGGCCATGGTCCGTTAGCTGCAAACTGGGAACTTGACGGACTCCGGGCCCCGGAAAGATGGTGGTTTACATCTTGATCCTGGTGCCTGTTCCCTCCTCTACGTCCTGAATCAACATCCCCCGATACATCGGGGAAAAATTTCATCTCTTAGAATAAACAACAAGGAACTCCCTGCTTGTTGTTTGTTCTAAGAGTACCGCAGAACCCGAAATTTATGAATACGCTCATAGCAATGATTACCAAACGCCTTGTGTTTGGCGTCCTGACTTTAATAGCAATTTCCCTGCTGATTTTTGTCGGCGTGGAAGCCCTGCCGGGGGATCTGGCCGAAGCCATTCTTGGACAGGATGCCACCCCGGAAACGGTTCAGGCTTTTCGTACGGAATTGAAACTCGATCTACCGGCCCATGTACGCTATTTCTCCTGGATAGGTAGCTTCATCCAGGGTGATCTGGGAAATTCTCTAGCCAACGGACGGCCGATTGCAGAGGTGATCGGCTGGCGATTTAGCAACAGTTTGTTTCTGGCCGGAACGACGGCATTGTTCGCTATTCCGCTGGCAATAGCTCTCGGTCTGCTGGCGGCAATTTATCGTGATTCCTGGTTTGATAGATGTATATCAATTACTACGCTGAGCGCCATCTCGTTGCCGGAATTTTTTGTCGCTTATATCCTTATCGCCCTGTTTTCGGTGCAGATATATCTCTTTCCAAGTATCAGCAACATCAATGATCAGATGTCATTACTGCAGAAAATGCATGCAATATTTCTTCCCTGCCTGACACTCACTCTTGTGGTGGTCGGGCATATGATGCGCATGACCCGTGCCGCCATCATCAACGTACTTTCCAGTCCGTTTATCGAAATGGCCAAGCTCAAAGGGATAGGCCCCAGGCGCATTATTATCAAACACGCTTTACCAAATGCCCTGTCGCCAATCATCAATGTGGTCATTCTCAACCTCGCCTATCTGGTTGTCGGCGTTGTCGTGGTCGAGGTCGTGTTTGTCTATCCGGGACTGGGACAGTTGCTGGTGGATGCCGTGTCGAAAAGAGACCTGCCGGTGGTCCAGGCGAGCGGATTAATATTTGCCGCTACCTATGTTTTTTTGAATCTCACGGCCGATGTCCTGTCCATGTTCAGCAATCCGAAGCTGAGAAATCCCAAGTAAGGAGGTATTCCAGCCAATGCTGACGCTATTAAAACAATCACCCATAAGCGCCCGAATAGGCATGTTCATTATTCTGGTCAATTTGAGTATCATTCTCTTTGCACCTTTCATTGCACCCTACGGCGAAAGGGATCTTGTCGGTGATGTGTGGACGCCGATAAGCTCCGAACATCTCCTGGGCACGGACCAGCTGGGACGCGACATGTTCACGCGGGTGGTCTATGGTGCCAGAAACACCATATCCATTGCGTTAACCATCGTCCTGCTCTCGTTTGTCGTCGGCTGCAGCTGCGGTCTTATCGCCGCCACCGTCGGCGGCTGGGTCGATCAGGTGATCGGCAGAGTCGTCGATGTCATCATGGCTTTCCCGACTCTTATCTTCGCCCTCATGGTGCTGTCGGTCATGGGGACATCGATTCCCATCTTAATTGTTGTCATCGCCATACTCGACTCGACCAGAGTTTTTCGGGTATCACGAGCCGTAGCCATGGATATTGAAGTGATGGATTTTGTCGAAGTGGCCCGCCTGAGAGGCGAGGGCTTGTGGTGGGTGATGCGCCATGAAATTCTGCCCAATGCCATGCCGCCGCTGATTGCGGAATTTGGGCTTCGCTTCTGTTTTGTGTTTTTATTCATCAGTTCTCTCAGTTTTCTGGGGCTGGGTATTCAGCCACCTACGGCAGACTGGGGCTCAATGGTTCGGGAAAATGCCGGTGCAATCTCCTTCGGCATCTATTCACCCATGTATCCCGCGGCAGCCATTGCTCTTCTGACCATCGGCGTCAATCTTGTAGTTGATTGGATGTTGAACCGCAGCAGCCTGTTGCGTACGCAATGATTCGATAACATATACAAAAGGATAAGGAAAACCATGGGAACTCTACTTGACATCAAACAACACAAACGTCTACTGGATATAAAACAACTCAATATTGAAGGATTTGACGGGGTAGACTGGCAGCCCATAGTCAAAAATATGGACCTGAAATTGAAGAGGGGGGAGGTCCTCGGCCTGATAGGTGAATCGGGAGCCGGCAAATCCACTCTCGGCCTCGCTGCCATGGGGTATGCCCAGACCGGTTGCCGTATTGCCTCGGGAAGCATTCATTTTGACGGAATAGATATGCTCTCGCTGTCCGACGATGCAAGGAGCACGCTGCAGGGCTCACGCATTTCATATGTTGCCCAGAGTGCGGCGGCCTCCTTTAATCCGGCCCATAAACTGATCGACCAGTTTGCCGAAGGTCCGGTGCAGCATGGCCTTATGTCCTACGATGAGGCGGTGGAAAAGGCCATTGATCTCTTCAGACGATTCAGCCTTCCTGATCCGGAGCACATCGGTTTTAGCTATCCCCATCAGGTGTCCGGCGGCCAGCTGCAACGCGCCATGGTGGCCATGGCCATGGCGACCGATCCGGATATCATTATTTTTGATGAACCGACTACGGCCCTTGACGTAACCACGCAGATTGATGTGCTTGTCGCCATAAAAGATGTCATCAGTGAGCTGGATACAGCCGCACTGTACATTACCCATGATCTTGCAGTGGTTGCCCAGCTGGCAGACCGCATAATGGTCTTACGACACGGCAATCTCATAGAGGAAGGCCCGGCCCGTCGGATGCTCGTTCATCCTCAAGAGGATTACACCCGACGCCTTCTGGCTGTCAGGTCGCTTGGGGAAGAAAAAACTCGAGCAGAAAAAAATCCCGCCATGATTCTCGAAATCAATAGTGTCTCTGCCGGATATAAAAAAGGCGTGAATATCGTTAAAGACATTAATCTAAAGATCAAGCAGCGTAAAACAGTAGCAGTCGTCGGAGAATCCGGCAGCGGCAAGACGACGGTGGCCAGAATCGTCACCGGGCTGCTTCCCTCAAAGAGCGGGCAGATCACTTTTAGGGGTGAGACTCTTGCGCCGGATCTTGCGTCGCGGGACCAGGACAGCTTGCGTCGTCTGCAGATGATCTTCCAGATGCCGGATGTAGCGCTCAATCCCCGTCAGAAAATAAAGACGATCATCGGCCGCCCCCTCGATTTTTATTTTGCTATGAAGGGCAAGAAAGCTATGGCGCGAGTAAAAGAACTGCTCAGCATGGTCGAGCTGCCGACAGACTATGTCGATCGCTATCCGGCTGAACTTTCCGGGGGAGAAAAACAAAGGATCTGCATCGCTAGAGCCCTTGCTGCCGAGCCCGATCTGATCATCTGTGACGAGGTAACATCGGCGCTTGATCAGCTGGTCGCTGAAGGGATTCTGAATCTGCTGCAGCGTCTGCAGAACGAGCTGGGCATATCGTATCTTTTTATCACCCATGATCTGGCCACGGTCAAAGCCATTGCCGATGAAATCGTGGTAATGTACAAGGGGCGCATCGTCGAGCAGGGAGTCAAGAAAGACATCCTCAAACCACCGCACCACGATTATACGCGGCTGTTGCTTTCCTCGGTACCGGAAATGGATCCGGACTGGCTGGACAATCTTCTCGAGGCAAGGGCGGCGGCCTAAGGTCATTATTCTCTATCACAGAGACCCCGGGAGGCGGCCAATGGATCGAAACCATGTGGCGAGATTCGTGTTCATTCCGTCACCGCTTTATACATAACCATCAATACCTTCCTGAACTCCGCGAGATACAAACGGCCTACGCTACGTGGTTATCCCTGGCAATACCCTGTCGCTGCAGGATGAGACCGGCAACGAAATCGCGCTTTTTCGAAGGCGGCAACATCTGATCGACAGCACAATGTATCGATATGCAGAAAACCACTTCGCAAAACAAGCCTTTTATCATTATTGCCGCACTGCTGGCACTTTTTTTGGGAGCCTTGGATGCTCTGATCGTCAGTGCGGCAATGCCTTCCATCGTCACCGATCTTGGGGGTCTGACCCTGTACAGCTGGGTCTATTCGGCCTATTTTCTTGCCCGTGCAGTGTCTTTACCGATATTTGGCAAACTGGCCGACCGATATTCTGCGAGAAGTCTCTTCCTTTGTTCCATCACCGTTTTTCTGCTGGCCTCGCTCGTGGCCGGCGCCGCCCCATCCATGTTTATTCTCATCAGTGCCAGAGTCTTTCAGGGGATCGGCGCCGGTGGAATATTTGCCTTGGTATATATCGTTCTTTCGGATATTTCACCCCCTGGTCAACGTGGCAAGACCCTATCACTTGCCAGTTCGGTCTGGGGCATTTCATCGATTATCGGTCCAACCTTAGGCGGGGTGATCGTCACATATGTCTCCTGGAGGTGGATTTTTTATATCAATGTGCCGCTGGCTCTCGCCTCTCTTGCAACTATAAGTCGTTGCCTGCAGCAACAGGCCCGCACTCCGAAAAAGGTCCGATTGGATATAGCCGGTATTACCTGTCTTTCCTGCTTTATCCTTTGCTTTTTGACAATCTTCATCATTGGTGGGCGAAATTACGGTTGGTTGTCCGGTCAGATAGTGGGGCTCGGCGCGCTGTCGACTATTTTTGCCGTACTTTTTATTATCATTGAAAAACGGGCGGCTGATCCGGTGCTCGATCTCCGCTTTTTCCGGCGGCCGGTCTTTGCTTTTGGTAACGGCGCGGCCTTCTGCGCCAGCTTTGCAATTTTTTCACTCTTTGCCTATGTTCCGCTCTTTATTGAGGGAGCGCTGGCCAAAACACCTCTGCAGGTGGGGCTAACCATGCTTTCCCTGAGTCTTGGCTGGTCAGCAGGTTCTCTTATGCTTGGTCGATTCGTCGATGGCACAGGCAGCAAGCCGGCCGCCGTACTCGGTGGTTTTATACTGGTCATCAGCAGCGTGGCTATGCTGTTTTTTAACCCGCAGACCTCTCTGGTCGTCTGCTTTCTGATTTTTCTACTGGCCGGTCTGGGCATGGGTTTTGTCACCCTGTCCACACTATTACTGGTACAAGCTGATCTTTCCAAAGCCAACCTGGGAGTGGCGACCTCCTTTCACCAGTTTTCCAGGACCCTTGGCGGAACGATCGGGGTGGGTATCTGCGGTGGTGTAATGACAACCGAGCTGCTTGATAATCTGCAAGAGTCTTCTGCCATGATTCCATCCACGGTTATGGAGCTACTGCACAAAAGCATGGAAAATCTTTTTCGTGAAGAATTTAGGCGTATGCTCAATGAGCAAAGCGAAGCACTGCTTTCGCTGGCGGTATCAAACGCCATGTCGATTGTTTTTTTTATTATTTTCGGAGCGACGCTGCTCTGTCTTGGTTGCACTGTATTGTTGCGCAAAAGAGTGGCGATGATTAAATTTTTCGAATAATTATCACACCTCATAGTTTACTCCACTACTCTTTTGGAATGCGTTACAAATGCCGCTTCGACGTGGGATCCTAAATCATCTGATTGTGCCGTTGCTGCTATTAACGCAGGGCATACTGTTTGCTGCAATGGCGACTGGAAAGGAGGTATTAGAAATGGAGAACTTAAGCATTTCGAGTAAGGCCTTCAAACATGGCGAGGCAATTCCGGCCCGCTACAGTTGCGACGGCAGCGATATCAATCCCCCGCTGCAGATCGGCGCACCGCCACCGAACACGAGTAGTCTGGTGTTGTTCATGGATGATCCGGATGCCCCGGTTGGTAGCTGGATACATTGGGTTGTCTGGAGTTAGTCATGATAGAGGCAGGAACATGGCAAAGACACTGATCACCATCGGCATTATCTTTGTCGTTCTTGGTCTTTTCTGGCCGTTGTGGCAAAAATTGAATCTGGGCCGACTGCCAGGTGATTTTGTCTTCAAGTCTGGAAATTTTAAGTTTTACTTTCCCCTAACCACGTGTATTATCATCTCTGTGGTGCTGTCGATCCTGTTGTGGATTTTCAAGAAATGATGTCAAGCTCTAATATCCTTCCACTATTTTTGCAGGGTACATTCATGATAAGGAGATATTCAATGCTCAATTACCGAAAAACATTCACGACATGTTTGCTCATAATTGCCCTGATAGTCTCCCCACTTTCTGCTTTGGCCGAGACAAGTAAAGCGACATCGGAGCCAGGAAAGATCAGTGCGGAAGCCATGTCCTTTGACCTTATCGCTGCGCGACCACTAGGCTTGGCAGCTACCGTACTCGGCACAGTGGTTTTTGTTGTTTCCTGGCCTTTTTCCGCCCTTGGGGGGAATTCCGAAGAGGCTTGGGACACCTTGGTGGTAAGCCCGGCACAATACACCTTCCATCGCCCACTCGGCGATTTTGGCCAAGAGGACTGAAGGTGATGCCTATCAAAATAGTCCCTGAAAAAGACTGTGGGTAGAACGCCGGAAAAAAGTCTCTAAAAACTCCTTACTTCAGTTCCCTGATGCAGTAGTTTGCTACCATATTATTTCCCAGATTACCGTATTGCCTTTCCCGTTCTTTTTATCCAAACATTGACGAATGTGCAGTTCCGCGCGGTTTAGAAATGGATTCCAGACCAAGCCCTGAATGATAATGGTGTCTTGCTCGAAATGAACCGGATGCGGCGAGCCTGCATGCGTATGAAAAAGGAGGTCCTTCTTATGTCGTTTGCGGAAAAATATTCCATCCCACTGGATGGCGAGTTTTATTCCGCAATAAGGCGTCAGAACATCAATAAGGAACTTTTCTATATTCGCCCCGGCAAGATCCGTTTTCAGGTGTGGGCCGATATATACACCAACCTCAAGGTGATCCTCAAAGTCTATCGCAGTGACGGGATATGCGAGCATTTCATTGTCGATACCGATTATTACGATGTGCAATCATCGAGCCATAAACGGGTGACGAGGGATTTTTACCTGCATCCGTTCCCGATGAAGCTCGGCCGGATTGCCTGTGTCAAATTTTCCTACGTCTTCCATCTGGGCGAACAGTCCATTTGCTCACAGTACGCCTATATCTACATGGATTGGAATAATTTTGATGAACCTGGCCACCAGTGGCGGGCAGTTACCCGTCAATGGGCGACACCGAACACCAATCGGACGGAAGAGGTTGACAGGAGTATCCTGCAGCGGGATGTCGATTGGTACAACCATCACTTTGAAACACTCAACCTGATGCCCAAATTCACCAAAGGTCTCTGTCGTCACCCCTATCATCCCAAGCGGTTCATCCACGATCACATCGACCAGCTCATCCGGCAAAAACAAGCCGTCCCCGACCAGGAAAGAACTATAAAGGTCTGCGTCGATTGTATTGACGATACCGACTTCATCACTCACCTGCTCTTAGCCCAGGCAAACGGCGTCAAGGTGCAATGTATTGTCGACTGGCAAAAAATGACTCTCACCAACAGCGACAATTACCTGCGCCTGAAGCACTCGGATGTTGAATTACTCGGGGTCTTCTGTTCCTCAACCAATAACCTCGTCGAAGTCGCACCGGACATGCATAACAAATTTATCATCTTCGGAGAGGAAGACTGCATACTTGGTTCTTTCAATATTACTTTTGATATATGGGGGGCAAACTGGGAATCCGGGGTGACATTTCATTCACGAGGCATCTGTCGGCTGCTGGATAATATCTTTCAAAGTATCCGCGGCGGCGTCATCCAGCCGTACGGCATTGATCCCCTGAGTCACTTTAATCTGCTCTATACCTCTGGCCGGCATAAGATGCTCAATGGAAATAATTACCGGCCGCATCAGGCGATAATTTCGGCAATTCACGGTGCCAGCCGGTCGATCCGGGGCTGTCTTTTCCTTTTAGGCGAACTGCAGGGTGATCATGGCGACAGTGTCGTCGATGCCATGATACATGCAAAAAACCGAGGCGTAGAGCTAACGTTCGTCTTCAATGGCCATACCGCACGAGTTGGCGATGCCGGGCAGGAATACCCGATGCACGAGGAACTGAAGCGGCCCCTGCTGCCGGCAATCAACCGGTTACAGCAGGCAGGCATACCCATTGCTCTGGCCTATGGGGTTAATGACCAGATCATTCCTTATTCTCCGCTCCATGCCAAATACTGTATCGTAGATGATCATCTTGTGTTGGGTGGCAGTTTTAACTGGTATAATACCTCCGTTTTTTCCCATGATCATTTGACGGTATTCTCAAACCAGTCGGCTGCCTGGCTCTATATGCAGGAGTTTTATGAAATTCTCAACACCATGCGAATATACTGGAGGTAGATAATGTCGTTGGCCCGGACCTCTACCGGTTCGACCACCTTTTGCACAATTGCCACGTGAGATAAAATGAACGAGATTCAACTTATTTATGCTCGCAATATCATTTCGACTGAAAATGGTCATGTGACCCACGAGCTGGAGTTTGCCGTTCTGGTAAAGAACCTCGCCTTCGAAAAGCAAGTGTCCATCCATTGGGTCGGCAACGACCATGTCCGGCATACTCTTGTGGCAAGCTATTCCTGCCGCAGCGGCGAGGAATATCATCAGTCCCCCTGCGCACTGCAGAAGAACCATACCCTCGATCACGACCGCAAAAGCTTGTTGGAAAAGATGTCCACCTCTCTCTGGACCGCCTGCATCAAGGCACCTGATGCCGACACAATGCAGTATGCCATCGGCTGTGAGACAGCAAATGGAGAAATCTGGGACAATAACCGCGGCAGCAATTATACCGCCCGCTCTGCCCGACTCAAAGTTCTCACCCTCAACCTGCATTGCTACCAGGAAAACGATCAGGATGAAAAGTTTAACGAGATAGTCCGGGCAATTGACGAAGTTGATATCGACATTATTTGCCTGCAGGAAGTCGGCGAGGATTATAATGACGGCAAGGGAGACCAGCAGACCAATGCCGCACGGATCCTTCGCCATCGCTTACGGCAATGTGGGCGATTTTATTTTCTGTTCACCGATTGGTCACATATCGGCTTTTTTCGTTACCGCGAAGGGAGCGCTATCCTAAACAGATACCAACTCCTCAAACGCGATGCCGCATATGTCTCCGCCGCCACCGACATCCATAGTATTCATGCCAGAAAAGTGGTGATGGGCCAGATTGATTTTTTCGGCCTTGGCTTGATCAATATATTCTCCGTCCATCTGAGCTGGTGGAAGGACGGATTCTGGGCGCAGTTTGAAAAATTGCAGCAGTGGGCAACCGATGCCGAGAAGGCAGACGGGGTTGCGGCAACCCTGCTCTGCGGTGATTTCAACACCAAGGCCGGATCCCAAGGCTATATGATGATCGCTGACGGCGGAAAATATGCAGATCAATTTCTGCAGGCTGCGTCCCCTGCCTTCTTTGCCGAGGTTTTCGGCAATGCTTCACCGGAAAGAGCTGCATCCCTGGCCGACGACGACCGGATCGATTATATTTTCGCAAAGAAAAACACTAAATTAAATCCAATCACAGCCAAAGTGCTCTTTTCAGGCCAGGACTACCGGAGGGTTTCTGACCACCTTGGCTACCTTGTTGAATTTGAGCCCTCTTGCGGACAGGAATAAGTCAGCCAACTTTTCCTGTTGACGCGATATTTCAATTCAGCTACTCTTTTTTCATAGGATGTGCAGAGGTGATGGGGTTCGCCATTAACCGCTTTTTCTAACAAAGCTGATGACTCCTGCTCTTTAATTTCAAGGGGCGGGAGTTTTTTTTCGCCGCTCGTCCGCCTGTTGTGGATCTTCCTGTCCGGATCAAAAATATTGCATAGAGGAGAGGCATATGCTGCAATCCATTCTGGCTATCAGTCTTGGCGCATCGATCGGAGCGGTGCTGCGCTGGCTGCTCGGACTGTCCTTGAACTCATTGTTCCCGGCTATTCCACCAGGTACCCTGGCGGCCAATCTGCTTGGCGGTTATCTTATCGGTCTGGCCATGGCTTTTTTCGCCGGGCACCCTGAGCTTTCGCCGGAATGGCGGCTTTTTCTTATCACCGGTTTTCTCGGCGGGCTCACTACCTTCTCGACCTTTTCCGCCGAAATCACCACCTTGATCCAGCAGGACAGATTTCTCTGGGCGGGAATCGCCATATCGACCCATGTCGGCGGCTCGCTGCTCATGACCATACTCGGCATCGCCAGCATTGCTCTTTTTAAACGAATCTGAATTGGAGGCGAAGACCATGCAGGGCTATCAACTCACTTTTTTTACCCAGCAGGACCGAAAACACCACACAACTCCCATCGCCCACTGGTTGCTGGAAGAAGCCCATAAAATCGGCATTAGCGGCGCAACACTGATTCCTGGGGCGGAAGGTTTCGGCCATGATGGAAAATTACGTTCCGTGCATTTTTTTGATCTGGCAGACCAGCCGATTCAGGTTACCATGGCAGTCAGCGCTGCTGATGCCGATCGTCTGTTTGCCCGCTTGAAAGAGGAAGGGATTAATGTTTTCTACGTCAAGGCGCCGATCGAATTCGGCATGACCGGGGATCTTTAGAGCAGGGATAATCAGCTTTTGAGTGTCAGTTCTTGTTTTGCTGGATGATTTTCCCGCCCTTGGGAGTCCACCAGGAGCACCAGGGAACGTTCTATCAGCTGATAACTGCTCTTGGCCTCCCATGTACGGTTAACCGTTTGTTCGCCATTTGACCGGCTGGTGTCGAGGAGAAGATGCCATCTGGTTACAGGGAGTAAATCCGGAAGAATAAAGGAAATGGGCTCGTCATGGGCGTTAATCATCAGGAGAAAGCGATTGTCAACAACTGCATTGCCTTTTTCATCCTGCTCATCAAGAGCGTCCCCGGCCAGATAGAGCCCGAGGCAGCGAGCAAAGGAATGTTGCCATTCCTCGTCGGTCATTTCCGTGTTCGCCGGAGTCAGCCAGATAATGTCCCGGACGCCGGCACCCTTGATGAGACGCCCCTGAAAAAAATATCGGCGGCGAAACACGTGATGCGCTTTGCGCAGGGCGATCAATCGTTTTACGAAATGAAAGAGCTCCCGCTGTTCGTCATCCAGGTTCCAGTCGATCCAGCTTAAGCCATTATCCTGGCAATAGGTGTTGTTGTTGCCTTGCTGGGTCCGGCCCATCTCGTCGCCGGCCAGGAGCATGGGCACCCCTTGAGACAGGAAGAGGCTGGCGATGAAATTTCTTTTCTGGCGGGATCTGCAGGAATTAACTTGTGGATCGTCGCTTGATCCTTCGCTGCCGCAGTTCCAGCTGCGGTTGTTTGATTCGCCATCCTGGTTATTTTCAAGATTGGCCTCGTTGTGCTTCTCGTTATAACTCACCAGATCATGCAGCGTAAATCCATCATGGCAGGTGACAAAGTTAATGCTTGCACAAGGGCGCCTGCCTCCTCGTTCATACAGATCACTGGAGCCGGTCAGCCGATGGGCAAACTCCCCGATCTTGCCGCCCTCCCCTTTCCAGTAGGACCTCACAGTATCGCGGTATTTGCCGTTCCATTCCGTCCAACCCACGGGAAAGTTACCGACCTGGTAACCACCCTCGCCGAGATCCCACGGCTCGGCGATCAATTTAACCTGGGAGAGGACCGGATCCTGGTGGATAATGTCAAAAAAGGCACCCAGTCGATCCACCTCATAGAGCTCCCGGGCGAGTGCCGAGGCCAGGTCAAAACGAAAACCGTCGACGTGCATCTCCAGCACCCAGTAGCGCAGGCTGTCCATGATCAGCTGCAGTACCCGTGGATGCTGCATATTCAGGGTGTTGCCACAGCCGGTGAAATCCATATAGTAGCGATTGTCGTCCGGCATCACCCGGTAATAGGCCAGGTTGTCGATGCCTCGGAAACAAAGGGTCGGTCCCAGCTGGTTGCCCTCGGCGGTGTGGTTATATACCACATCGAGAATGACCTCAATGCCGGCCGAGTGAAGGGTCTTGACCATGGTTTTGAACTCGTTGATCTGGCTGTAGGCCGAGTATCGCCCGTCCGGGACAAAGAAGCCGATGGAGTTATAGCCCCAGTAGTTAGTAAGGCCTTTTTCCACCAGATGACGTTCGTCGACAAAAGCATGCACCGGCATGAGTTCAACCGCTGTTATCCCGAGACGTTTGAGGTAATCAATCACCGGAGCAGAGCACAGTCCGGCGTAGGTGCCGCGCAGTCCCTTGGGAACAAGGGGATGCCGCCAGGTAAAACCCTTGACATGCAGCTCATAGATGATGGTGTCATACCAGGAGATGTTAGGTGGTCGATCGTTGCCCCAGGTAAAAGCCGGATCAATCACCTGACATTTCGGCATAAAAGAGGCACTGTTCGCCCGATTGCGGGAGAGATCAGCGAGTTTATTGCCGATCTGGTAGCCGAAAAGGGCATCACGCCATCGCAGTTGGCCGGAAATTGCCTTGCTGTAAGGATCAAGAAGCAGTTTCGACGGGTTGCAGCGCAGCCCCTTCTTGGGCTGATAAGGACCGTGGACCCGATAGCCGTAAAGAAGCCCGGGCCGCGCCTCGGGCAGATAGCAATGCCAGACCTGATCGGTCTGCCAGGCCAAATTGATGCGTTCAATCTCTTTGCGGCCGTTGTGGTCAAAAAGACAGAGTTCAACCTTTTCGGCACACTCAGAAAAGATCGCAAAGTTGACGCCCTCGCCGTTCCAGGTCGCGCCTAAAGGGTAAGGATTTCCCGGCCAGACCGCCATTTTTTGCTGTATCATGGTCCCCCCAAATATGTCGACTGAAAAATATCAGGAGGTGTCCTGTGTTGTTTTCTGGACTATTGTCTTTTAAGAATTTCTTGTTTTAGTTCGCTGCCCCGACACCCCTGCTTTTGTAGATATTGCCATTCTCGTCAATGAAGTATTGTAATCACTTTTTTCTTGTCAACACGACGTTCTTTTTGAAGATGACACCAGAGGCCCTGAGACACACTTGTTTCGTCCACCATTTTTGGCCTGGTAGAGATAAAAATCAGCGCTTTTCAGGATGGTCTCGTGAGAAACAGCGTCCAGTTCATGCCAGTTGTCAATTCCGCTGATTCCAAAACTAGCCGTCACAGATACTGTTTCTCCAGCAAATGAAAATGGCAGTTCGGCTATTGCCTGACGCAAGCGTTCGACTACCTGCATCGCCCCTCTGACAGCGGTAAGAGGGAGAACCAAAAGAAATTCTTCCCCACCATAACGGCCTATCCAGTCTATGTCCTCACGAATCATATTCTGCATCCGAGCGACAACCTGCTGTAGAACAGTGTCTCCGGCCTGATGACCATGTGTATCGTTGATTTTCTTAAAATGATCGAGATCACAGAGCAGAATGGAAATGGGGCTATTATGGCGTCGAGCCCTTTTCATTTCTTGAGGAAGATAGGTATTGATCCCTCCCCGATTGAAACAGCCTGTCAGTGCATCCTTTACAGATATCTGATGTATTTTCTCAATAGCCTTCTCAAGCTCCAGAGTCCTTTGATTTACCAGCATCTCCAGATTATCTTTATAGCTATTGAGCTCTCTTTGCGATTGTTCCAGAGAGGCGAGCATGGTTTGATTCTTAAGGTGCTGATAGGCCTGATTAGAGATTTGATTGGCCATGAGCCAAAGAAAATCCAGTTTTTCTTTGAACTCTTCCTCTGATATTGTCTCCATCGCACGAAAGGCGGCGAGCATCTCCCGTGAATCTGCGCCTATTTCCTCGGCATAAGAAACGATCCGGTTTTCATCCACTTCCCCTAAACAATTCTGGCCGATCAACCAGTTGGCAATATGGACATCTTCAATAACGATTGGAGCTGCGGCATCGACAAATCCGACACTGAGACAAAAATGGTAGGAAGGCTGCCGGGTTTCCAGGGAAATCCCACCTAATATTTTACCGGAGCGGATACAATTGGCACTGCCCTTTTCCGTCTGGCGGATCAGCTGACAAACCCGGCTGTAGTTACTGAACTGGGTAATTTGCCGGCCATTGAGATCAATGATGGTTGAAGCGACCCGATTGGCTTTGGCAAAAGAGTCCTGCAGCTTCTGCAGATCTGCGATATCGATGATATCGAGCAATGAACAGTCTTTAACAGCAGCATCTCTTTTCTCCATGGCGCCACCTGCCCCGTCAATCAACTGGAATAATCCAATGTTTTTGTCCGGCTCTTCTGTAAAGATCGATTATAACGTCCCCTCTTGCAGCAACTTATACAGAAGTTACTTGGAAGAAGTCATCGCTTTTGTTGGCAGCGCCTAGCGTTTCCACAGAACTCCACCCCATACCTTCAACTCACTCACTAGTCAAACTTGAATCTGTTGCACTTATTGTACTACTCCAGCAACCGCCTTTTCAAGGGGTTTTGGCTGTTTCTGCACCGCTCGCCCTATGAGGACAGAGAAGGGAGAGTCGGGGAAATTTATGGCAAGCACTTTTAAATGTTGATTTATTTGATCAATGTTGTCTTTTGGGACAGGTTCGACCATAGTCCGGAGAAGAACGTTCTCAGCAACCAGATCCGAGCCGGCTTCAATCCTGCGCAGGGTTCCATCCATTCGGCTTGCCAGAATGTGCGATTAAGATTAATCCGACTTTCAGGTTTCAAGTCAAAACATACGGGGAGCCTTTTGCAAAATTTACCAGGTCTAAGCAAAAACAATGAAAACTGACATGTCGCCGCGCTTCTCCCCTGTGGTTGTCCTTTGTATCGGTGTCTTAGGCATTGCATCGGGATCCATTCTGGTTCGTCTGGCCCAGGGGCAGGAGATGCCTTCGTTGGTCATTGCCGCCTGGCGGCTGACCCTGGCTTCGTCGGTTTTAATGCCCCTGGCGCTGATGAAGCGGCGCACTGAACTACGCCAAATGTCCGGTTCCGCCTGGTGGCTGGCGCTTCTATCCGGGTTTATGCTCGCAGTACATTTTGCCGGCTGGATCAGTTCACTCGCCTATACGTCGGTGGCAAGCTCGACGGTTCTGGTCTCCACATCGCCACTATGGGTTGGGCTGGCAGCACCTTTTCTGTTGCAGGAGCATTTATCGCGGCCGTTGAAGGTTGGCATCGCTCTGGCGATGTTTGGCAGTCTGGTGATTGGTCTGGCTGATGTGGTGGACGTGCTGGATGGCCGGCTCCAATTCAGTCTCACCCAGTTCACCAACCAGCCAAATCCCCTTTTGGGCAATGGACTGGCGCTCATTGGCGCTGTTGCGGCTTCCGCTTACCTGATCATTGGCCGTCGACTGCGGCACGGTATGTCGCTGCTCAGTTATACTGCCGTTGTCTATTCCAGCGCCGCCTTCTTTCTTGTCATCATGGCCCTGGCAAGTGGTTATAGCCTTTTTGGGTATTCGACCACCGCCTATATGATCATGGTCGTCATGGCCATTTTCCCCCAGCTGATCGGCCACTCTTCTTATAACTGGGCGCTTGGCTACCTGCCCGCGGCTTCTGTCTCGGTTGTCGTCATTGCCGAACCCCTCGGGGCGACCTTGCTGGCATTGTTGATCTTTCAAGAAATTCCCAACTGGATTACCTTGATGGGCAGCGCACTGCTCCTTAGCGGTATTGTCTATGCCGGCCGACCTGATCGAAAAACGGCAGGGAGCATCAATGCATAGCACCCCTCCGGCGCCGGGATGATGCGTATCACCAATACCAGCTCTGCCGTTTTGCTTAAATCTTTGCCTTATTGACCGGGCACGAACCTGGTTATTTTGCTTCCCTCAATACTAAGACCTGCCATCAGCCCTTTCTGATTGAAAAAGAAGGCATAAATTCCTGACTGAGCTGTGCTGGTAGAAAGCGAACGTGCGGCTCCTTCATCCACCACGACAATGGTCGGACCGACACCGACTTCCCACCCTTGACTAGTTTTGAGGTACTGCAGACTCTCATCGTCGATAAAGAACAAGGCATAACCAAAGGACTGTGCGCCGGCCTGAAAACCATAAGACGCAGCAACTGACTTGTAGTATCCCGCCGGCTCTCCGCCTATTAGAAGCACCCCTTCACCATACTGACCACCAATGACCAACCCTGCCTTAATGATACTGGGAAAAACCAGAATCCCTTGAGCAACTTCGGCCATTTTTTTTGCGGCCGGAGTAGTCTGGTACAGTTTTTTTAAGGCGGTATCCGCGTCGCGATTAATTTCCGCTGCGGTGGCGGCGATCGATACCCGGGGAAGGGTTAAGACCAGGACGGCAAGAATTATCGTCAGACCGAGGCGTGACATGTACCTTGCTCTCTGCGTTATTGCTGTGACCATTTGCGTTTTCATAATCTGCACCTTTGTTGTATTGATTGATTGTATGAAGCACCTGCCTTGAGACATCAAGGTGGCACATAACATGAGCAATGAATCATTCAATTTTCAGCTAGAACGCAAGTGAATTTGTCTTGACTTCGTGGCGGCTTTACGCCATTAGTCGAATTATAATCATTAATCAAAAAATTTCCTTCACCTTGTCATTTTATGCGATCCCGCTTGCACCCCCACAAAACTGGACGCAAGTCCTCATCTCAGCTGCTCTACCTGAGATATTCATCCAACCACTTTAATAGTTTTCGGATGATGACATCGCTTACTTTTAAAGACATAATTGCCTTAAGCAAGTATGTTCGAGAAAGTGGTGTCTCGAGTAGATACATATCAAAATAACCACAAAAGGAGTAATTTTATGCCCAAAAGACCTTTTCTCGGTGGGGCCGTCTTTTGCCTGCTGCTCACTGGAATTGCCGTGCCTCAAATAAGCCAGACAGCCGATCTTGCCGAATGTATGACGGAAAAAATGCAACAGGTAAGCGATGCAACAACGATAGGAGAATTACGCTTAGAGTGTCAGAAACAACTTCAAGATGGAACGTATGTCGCACAGGACCAAGAAGCTTCGATTGCCTCTGAGCGTGTCAGGCAGGAAAAGAGAAATGTCCTCCAACCATTTACCTTGATGACCCACAAGCCCAATTATATTTTGCTTGGGGCTCATAACACCCATGGGTATAATTCGGGGCTTTTCCAGAGTGCCGCCTACGATCAATATCTTGCAGCAGATGACACCGAAGCACAGTTCCAGGTGAGTGCAAAATTTCCTTTGGCGGTCAACCTGTTTAATAAGATGGATGTCTACGCCGCCTACACAAACCATTCTTTCTGGCAAGTGTATAATGATGACAATTCATCTCCCTTCAGGGAAACAAACCACGAACCGGAAGGATGGCTGCAGTTCAACCCCCAATGGAAATTATTGGGCTTTACTAATACATCCAATATATTCGGTATTGTTCATCAATCAAATGGTCGTGGAGGCGAATTGTCACGAAGCTGGAACAGAATCTATGCCAATTTTATCGTTGAACGGGGCAATCTGGTTCTCAGTTTTAAACCATGGTATAGAATTCAAGAGCCTGCAGAAGATGACGATAACCCAGACATCACTGACTTTTTAGGCCATGGAGAGCTTCGTGCCGCTTATAAATACAAGGAACATGTCTTCAGCATAATGTCACGAAACAATATTGAGTCAGGCTTTGACAATGGTTCGGTTGAACTGAGCTGGAGTTTCCCACTCTTTAATTATCCGTATGTGAAAGGCTATGTGCAATATTTCACCGGGTATGGCGAAAGCCTTATTGATTACGATAATTATGTTAACAAAATCGGTATCGGTCTCTCCCTAACAGACTGGCTGTAAGTATCTGGAATTAATCAACTTGACACCCAATGCAAGCTCAGCAGAATCGACAGACCACTACGGCAGGATCATGGATACAACCACAGCACGAAAGATTTTTTCCCAGGATCGATATGCTGCACTCACCGGCATTGAAATAGTCGAGGTGCACAAAGGCTATTGCCGGGCGCGTCTACACATCGAGGACAAACACCTGAATGCGGCCAACGTTGTCCAGGGCGGCGCCCTCTTCACCCTTGCCGATCTGGCTTTTGCCGTGGCATCGAACAGCCATGGCCAACTGGCATTGGCGATCAATGTCAACATCTCCTTTTTAAAAAGTATCTCATCAGGCACCCTCTACGCCACGGCGACAGAACTGGATGAGCCGAAACGATTAGGCGCCTACGATGTCCTGGTCACCGACGAACAGGGTCACATTGTCGCCAGATTTAACGGCATGGTCTATCGAAAAAAGCAAACTTTGCCGGATGTGCCAGAGGGATAATGCAAACATTACCGCTTTGTAATATTCATGCAAGGCTCCCGTAATGTTCCATGGATATACTGCCGGTTCATCGCAGTCATCGATAATTTCAATCCCTTTTTCCAGCAGCCTTGAGGACGTATCCACATGTACGATAAATCTCCGCAGTTCACCCTCGCAACAGATCCGCAATCAGCTGTGGTGGAATCGCCGTCAACCACCGATGTCTACAGCTCCATCCAGAGAATCAACGAGACGGTCAAGGAGAGCTCGCGCTGGATCGCCCCGCTGAAATATGAACTCTCCAAGGTGATTATCGGCCAGGAACATCTTATCGAACGATTACTGATCGGCCTGCTCACCGGGGGACATATTCTTCTCGAAGGTCTGCCCGGCCTGGCCAAGACCCTGGCGGTGAAAACCCTGGCCCGGGCTATTCAGACCGACTTTCGACGGATTCAGTTCACCCCGGACATGTTGCCCGCCGACATCATCGGCACACAGATTTACAATCCGCAGCAGACAAGCTTTGAGGTGAAACAGGGCCCGATCTTCTCCTCGCTCATCCTCGCCGATGAAATCAACCGAGCACCGGCCAAAGTGCAGTCGGCACTGCTCGAGGCCATGCAGGAAAAACAGGTGACCATCGGCGATCGGACTTTCCTGTTGCCCGAGCTGTTCCTGGTCCTGGCCACGCAGAACCCCATCGAACAGGAAGGCACCTATCCACTGCCCGAGGCCCAGGTCGACCGCTTCATGCTCAAGGTGGTCGTCGGCTATCCGAGCAGGACCGAAGAGCGAAAAATTCTCGAGAGTTATGACCAGACCGACACCGACAGGCTGGTGACCCCGGTTACCGACCCCCTTGATATCCTCGCCGCCAGAAAGGTCATCAACACCATCTATATGGATGACAAGATCAAGGATTATATCGTCTCCCTGGTCTATGCCACCCGGGAGCCGCAGACTTTCCAGCTGGAGCTGAAAGAATATATCGAGACCGGCGCCTCACCGCGGGCAACCATCAATCTCAAGGCGGTCTCCCGCTGTCTGGCTTATCTTGCCGGCAGGGGTTATGTGACGCCGGATGATGTCAAAGCCTCGGTCATCGATGTCATACGCCATCGCCTGCGTATCAGCTACGAGGCGGAGGCCGAAGGGATCAGCAGTGAGGATATCATCAGAAAAATCCTTGATACGGTTCCGGTGCCCTGATTGCCGGGAAAATGACCATGGATACACTACTCACCCGGGAAATCCTCAAAAAAGTCCGCCAGATCGAGGTACGAACCAACCGCCTGGTCAACGACAGCCTGGCCGGCAGCTATCAGTCGGTTTTCAAGGGCCGCGGCATGAACTTTGATGAGGTTCGCGAATATGTGCCCGGCGATGATATCCGCACCATCGACTGGAACGTCACCGCCCGCACCGGCATCCCCCATATCAAGAAATTCACCGAAGAACGGGAAATGACCATCATGCTGATGATCGACATCAGCGGTTCCGGTGACTTTGGGTCCGCCAACAGCTCCAAGCGGGAGATGATGGCCGAACTGGGCTCGGTGCTGGCCTTTTCTGCGGTTCGCAACAACGACAAAGTCGGCCTTATCCTCTTTACCGATGCGGTCGAGCTGTATGTTCCGCCGAAAAAAGGCAGGGGTCACATTCTGCGCATCATCCGGGAAATACTTTTTTTCGAGGCCAGGGGTCGAAAAACCGACCTGAAGGTCCCCCTGGATTTTACCAGCCGGGTCATCAAAAGAAAATGCGTCGCCTTTCTCATCTCCGATTTCTGTCTGCCAAATAGTTTTGATGAGGATCTCAAAGAGCTGCAGCCGAAACTGCAGATCAGCAACCGGCGACATGACCTGATCGCCATGATCGTCTCCGACCCACGGGAGTTCGAGCTTCCCGATGTCGGCTGGATCACTCTCGAAGACGCCGAAAGCGGTGAGCAGGTCGATCTGAATACCTCGGATCCAACGATCAGGCAACAGTACCAGGCAATGGCCCAGACCAGGCAAAAAACGGTGCAAAAAACTCTGCGCTCGGCAGGCATCGACCGCCTCGACCTCTTTACCGACACGTCGTATCTCCCGGCGCTGCTCAGTTTTTTCCGTGCACGCAAAGGGAGGGCGTCGTGAATAGAGGTAGCTTGTTACACGATATTCACGGACCGGTGCCCATCGCCGAGCAACCGCCCTATCTGCTCATTGCCGGCGTCGTTTGCCTGCTGCTGGTCATCGCCGCGCTCATCTTTTGGTACCTGAAAAATAAAAAATTACCGGCACCCTCCCCCATGCCGCCCTGGGAGCGAGCCCTTCTCGATCTTGCCGAGGCAAAAAGTCTGGCCAGTACGGAACGAGGTATCCTGTACATGGACAGGGTCAGCCAGATCCTCCGCGCCTATATCGAGTCACGCTTTGCCATCCAGTCGACCCGGCAGACCACCCGGGAGTTCCTGCACAGCCTGACCGGCGTTGGCGACAGCTCGCCGCTGCGGACCTATAAAACCGAGCTGAAGGATTGTCTTGAACAGGCGGATATGGCCAAATTTGCCCATCATCTGCCGCAACGTGACAATCTCGAACAGATGGAAGCCGCCGTGACCAATTTTGTTCGGCAAACAACACCGCAGCCGAACTTCGCAAAATCATCCAAGCCGTTGAAGTCGACGAAACCGGCTGCACCATACAAGCGAGGTCGGTCATGAGGTTTCTCCACCCCGAACTGCTGTGGCTGCTCACCCTGCTGCCCCTGCTGGCCTTTTTTTATGGCCGACCCGGCGGTGCTCCGGCACTGCTGTTCTCAACCACCTCCCTCGCCGCATCTCTTGCCGGAGCGAGAAAGACACGACCAGGTACCCTCCACTTCCTCCTTCGCCTGGTCGTGCTCTTTCTTCTCATCCTGGCCCTGGCTAGGCCGCAGCTTGGCAGCAGTACCACGGAAATTGAGGCAAGCGGCATCGATATCCTTCTCGCCGTTGACGTTTCCGGATCCATGGAGGCCATGGATTTTACCCTCGGCGGCCGACCTGCCAACCGGCTCGAGGTGGTAAAAAAGGTGGTTGATGAATTCATTGAACAGCGGCCCAATGACCGGATCGGCCTGCTGGCCTTTGCCGGCCGTCCCTACCTGGTCAGCCCCCTGACCCTTGACCACAGTTGGTTACGAAAACGACTTGAATCATTACAGATAGGCATGATCGAGGATGGCACGGCCATCGGTTCGGCCATCGGTAGCGGCACCAATCGACTACGAGATAGAGAAGCCAAATCACGTATTTTAATCCTGCTCACCGACGGGATGAACAATGCCGGCCGCATCCCTCCGCTCATTGCTGCGGAAGCCGCGGAGACACTAAATATCAAGACCTATACTATCGGCGCCGGTACACGTGGCGAAGCCCCCATGCCGGTCACCGACAACTTTGGCCGCCGCCGGCTTATGCAGGTCAAGGTAGATATCGATGAAGAAACCCTGACCAAGGTCGCCGAAAAAACCGGGGCCATCTACTTTCGGGCCACCGACACCGCCTCTCTTGCCAAAATCTATGATGAGATCAACAAAATGGAGACGACAACGAGAACCATCAAAAAATTCGACTCCTACCGGGAGCTGTTTTTCTACTGTGTGCTTGGTGCGTTAATCCTGCTCGGTCTGGAAATCTTTCAGTCGCGGAAAAAGCTGCCTTAAAAAGATCCTTTAAGAGAGAATGAATTATGGACTTTGCTGAGCCACACTGGTTAGTTATCGGTCTTCTTGTCTGTATCGGTATGATTTTTCTGTTCCGCCTCATGCACACCAGGCGGCAGACGGCCCTGGAAAAATTTGCCGCCCATCAGCTCCTCGACCGACTGACCCGTAATGTCTCGGGAAGCAGAAGGCGATATAAGAACATACTCCTGCTTCTGGCGGTCTTTATGTGTTTTGCCGCGCTGGCCCGTCCGCAGTATGGCTTCCAGTGGGTGGATATAAAACGTAAAGGCATTGACCTGCTCTTTGCTCTCGACACCTCGAAAAGCATGCTGGCCGAAGATATTAAACCGAACCGCCTGAAAAGAGCCCACCTGGCGATACTCGATTTTGTCGAACAACTGGAGGGAGACCGGGTCGGCCTCATGCCCTTTGCCGGATCAGCCTACCTGATGTGCCCTCTGACTCTTGACTACGGTGCATTTGCCGACTCTCTTGGCGCGGTGACAACAGACATTATTCCCCGGGGCGGCACCAATATTGCCGCGGTTATCGACACGGCGGCCCTGACCTTGACTAACGCGGCGAATCATAAAATTCTCATTATCCTCACCGATGGCGAGAATCTACAGGGTGATGCGGTAAAGGCCGCGGAAGAGGCCGCCAAACAAGGTTTGACCATCTATACGGTTGGGGTCGGCACCAGCCAGGGCGAGCTCATTCCGCTGACTGGTCAGACAGGCCAAGGCGGCCAGGGATTTGTCAAAGACCGGCAGGGTAATTTTGTCACCTCCCGACTGGATGAAACCACACTCATGGCTCTTGCCGAAAAAAGTGGTGGTCTGTATGTTCCCCTTGGGCCTGCCGGCGAAGGACTGGAGACCATCTATCAACAAAAACTCGCCCTTATCCCAAAAGATGAACTGGCGGAACGGCGGCAAAAAGTCCCGCTGGAAAGGTTCGAATGGCCGCTTGCGGGTGCCCTGTTATTTCTGGTTCTTGAGCTGATGGTAGGAGAAAGAAAAAAGACCCGCTCCCGGTCTTTTTTGAAAACCTTGGGGCATATCCGCCACATCAGCCGCATCGGCAGGCGAGGAAAAAAAGTAACGGAAGTCGCCGTGCTCCTCTTGCTGCTCGGCCTTGGCATCACCCCTGAGGCCTCCTGTTCCAGGGGCGAGGAGGCCTTTAATCAGGGAGACTATCTCCAGGCATCGGAATATTACCGAGAAAAATTGAAGAAGGCTCCCAATGATCCCCAGCTGCAGTATAATTACGGTACAGCCACCTATAAAAACAATATGTTCGACGATGCCATCGACGCCTTCACCAAGGCGCTGAAAAGCGACGATGTCGAACTGCAGAAAAAGGCCTACTACAATAGGGGAAACAGCTATTACCAAAAAGGTGTAGAGGTACAGCAGGCCGATCCGGAAACCACCCTCAACCAGTGGAAACAGGCGGTGAATTCACTGGAATCGGCTCTGCAGCTCAATCCGGACGACGCCGATGCCAGGCACAACCACGATATCATCAAGAAACGGCTGGAGGAACTGGAACAACAACAGCAGCAAAAACAACAAGACCAGGAGAAAAATCAGGAGCAGGACCAGAACGAAGAAAAGAAAGAACAGCAACAAAATGGTGACTCCGATTCGGACACAGGCACAAAGCAGCAGGCAGAAGATGGCCAGCCAAAGCAAAAGCAGGATGCCGGGGACAATGAAAATGTCCCCGAGAAGCCGCAGGCTGCAGAAAAGAGTGGTGACAAAGAAGATCAGCCGGTTCCTGTAAATGCCCCTTCGGAGGAAAAGAACCAGCCGACAGACCAGGCAGAACGTGATGGACAGCAACAGCAACTCGGTAAAATGACCAGAGAAGAGGCGGAGAGTCTGCTTAACGCCCTGAAAAATGAGGAAGGCGAACTGAATTTTGTTCCGTCCGATCGTGGACTCAATGGCAACGATATAGATAAAGACTGGTAATGCGACACCAACGACGACACATGCAGCATTTTTTATCGATAAACGGCATACGTGCCTTTGCAAGATTATTTTTTTGCGCCCCGACGATCCTTGCCCTCTGCCTGTGCCTCGCCGGCCCCGGAATGCTGTCTGCCTCTGCCGAGGTTTCCGTCGAGGCCTCGCTCAGCCATCAGTCATTCCCTGTGGATAAAGTGGCAAGATTGACCATAACGGTGACCGGCACCAGTCGCAACGCCGATATTGCATTACCGGAAATCGATGGCATCCATCTGCATAACCGTGGTTCTTCAAGCCAGATCAGCGTAATCAACGGCGCCATCTCTTCCTCGATCTCCCATAACTACCTTATCCAGGCTAAGAAACCCGGAGCATATACCATTCCACCGATTAAGGTAACCGCCGGCGGAGACTCTTTTTTTACGGAACCATTGCAGTTTCAAGTCACAGCGACAGGGCAGCAGCCTCGGGGCTATGCCGGAAAGGCCGAGCAGACAGCGGACGAAATTGCCTTTCTGCGCATTTCCCAAGAATCCGGCAGCCATTATTCTGGAGAAATCGTTCCGTTGACCATAAAAGCCTATTTCACCCAAGCCTACCGCGCCGATATCTCTTCGCTGCCGACCCTCGATGGGGACGGCGTGGTCATGTCACCGTTACCCGATAAACCGCAGCAGACACAGGAATCGTACAAAGGCAAGATGTACCATGTACTTACCTGGGGCACCAGTCTCACCGGGATAAAAACCGGCGAACATGCCATCCGTTTCTCCCTTGATGCGACCCTGCTCATCCCTCAGAAACGCCGTAATCTTTCTCCTTTTGGCGGCAATAGCCTGTTCGACGATCCTTTTTTTAATGACGCCGCTTTGGACAGTTTTTTCGGCGGTCATCAGCGCAAGCCAATCGTCTCGGTCAGCCCGGAGATTGTCTTTCAAGTTCTTCCCCTGCCCTCTGAAAATCAGCCCGATACCTTTACCGGCGCTGTCGGGGATTTTGATTTCGAGGTCACGGCGAAACCGGTCGAAGTCGAGATCGGGGAACCGATAACCCTGACCATGGAAATCTCCGGCACTGGCAATTTTGACCGGGTGGAGGCACCAGTTTTCCCAGAAAATGGCGACTGGAAAACCTATTCACCCACAGCAAACTTTGCCCAAAAAAGCGGTAATTCAGGCAGTAATTCAAGCGGTAACTCCGACGGCAGCAAAATTTTCGAACAGGCCATTGTCGCCAAAAACGCTACACTGACGGCCATTCCGCCACTTTCCTTTAGCTATTTTGATCCCCGGGAAAAGAAGTATATCACCAAAACCAGCAAGGCGTTGGCCATTTCTCTGCGGCAATCCGCCATGCCGACGGTTAAGCAGCCGGTACAAGCAAAGATACAGGTCCAGACGCCACCGCAGCCGGCCAGCCCCAGCCTGACCGGACCGGCAACAGCGCTCGCTGGACTGGCGCCGATCCATCTAGAAATCGGCAACCCTCAGCGTCGCATCGTGCCGGTTATCACCAACATCTGGCTGCAGGCGGTGGGCCTTGTCTGTGTGCTCACCCTGCTCGCTCTTTTCTTCCTGAGACTCCGGCAGAAAAACATCGACAAGCATCCGGAAAGAGAACTGCACAGGCAGAAAACACTCCTCCTTGAAAATGACCTGAAAAAAGTTGAACAGGCCCAGGCGGCAGGAGACGGCAAGGCCTTTCTCACCCATGGCCGAACGGCCATCCAGAACCAGCTCGGCCTGCTGTGGCATATCGAACCGGCGGCGCTCAGCCTGGCTGATATCAGCAATCGACTGCCGGCGGATGCACCGCTTATTGCCATTTTCCGTGCCGCTGACGAGGCTGCCTATGCCGGGGCCACCCTCAGCGACGAAAAAATGCGCGATTACTTTTTTACCCTGAAAACGGAGCTGGAGAAATTACTATGAACGGTGCAGCCTTTCGTTTCGTTTTTGTCCTGCCGCTGCTTCTTCTTGTCTTTTTCCCGGCCCCAGGAATTTTTGCCGGTACAGCTGAAGAAGTTCTTTTTCAGGAGGCAAATACGGCCTATAGCCGCGGCAATTACGCCCAGGCCATTGAACAATACCGGCAGATAATCACGACAACGGGCTATTCGTCATCGGTGCTCTACAATCTGGCCAACAGCTATGCTCTTTTGGGGCAACCGGGGCAGGCCGTCCTGAACTATGAAAGGGCTCTGCGGCTTGCCCCCTCGGATGCGGATATCTCCGGTAATCTGCAACTGGTGAAAAAGGAAAATGGTCTCTTTCCCAGGGAACTTTCACGAACTGAGCGCTTCCTGCAGCTGTTGAACCTGAACCAGTGGACCGCTCTGCTCTTTTTTTCGCTCATTATATTGACCATTTTTCAGGCGGCGGCAATGAAATATCGCTTTTCCAGGCAACTGCACATCGGCGTGACAACAAGCTGCTGCCTGCTCCTCTGCCTGGCCATCATCGGAACCCTGTTCCGCTATCATTCCTTTAATCCTTCGGTAGTGATTTCTCCGGATGCCAAGCTGCTCATCTCGCCCTTTGACTCCTCGGCGTCGATCGGTGCCCTGCAGGAGGGTCGACTGGTCTATCCGCAAAAAAGACACGGCGATTTCAGCTATGTGACCGATGAAACGGATCGGCAAGGCTGGATACCTTCTTCGTTGATCGAGCCGGTCTGTGCAACACCGGCAGGTTTTGATTCCTGACGGAGCTCACATAAGCGTGCGGCGAAAACTGGTAAGTGTGCGCGCCGCCTCGTCAATATTCTCGGAAGACAGCTCCAGTTGATATTGATAGTCACGCATACTCTTGCTGTATCGTTTATCGTAGTAATCGACCAGCAGGATACGGACCAGCTCGTGTAAGTCGCCGTTTCTCAGGAGAAGACACATCTTCTCCACCTGATGCTGTCCCATGTTCTGCCTGAGGGATTTGAGGATATTTTCGATCCGCTTCTGCATTGCCGCATCGGCCACCGGATAGTCCTCGATGATGCGGTTGATTCTCGTCTCAAGACGGCAATCAACCTTGACCAGCACAGCCTCCTGCATGGCCGTGGCCAGGGGCTGGGGGATAAAGACCCTGCCGATCTTGCGGCTCTCTCCTTCAATGAAATAGGGCTCTTTACCGAGGGAGCCGATAATTTGTGCCAACCTGCTTTCGAAGGTCCGCTGATTGCTCGGTGTTCGGTCAAGTCCGCCAAAAAGAGAACTGCGATGTTCGGCAAGATCTTCCAGATCGATGGCCGAGGCCAGTTTCTGCAGGATACGGGTTTTACCCGAGCCGGTCAGGCCGTGGATGACAATCAGTTTCGGCTGAAAATTGTCCAGAAGACTGAGGACATTGTGTCGATAAGTCTTATATCCACCCTCAAGCTGAAAGGCCTGATAGCCGGATTGCACGAGGAGATTGACAACCGACAACGAGCGCATACCCCCTCTGGCACAGAAGACGGTGATGCTTTTCGAGATAAAGGGTTGGAAAGCTCCAAGCAGCGCGGATAATTTCTTTTCCACATAGTCAAAGCCCTTCTCGACAGCCTGCTCGTGGCCGCCATGCCGGTAAATGGTGCCGATAACACTACGCTCATCGTCATCAAAGAGCGGAACATTGATCGCTCCGGGAATGGTCCCGGCGATAAATTCCCCGGCGGAACGGACATCAATGATCTGATGACCGCCAGGCAGTGCCTCATCGAGCTGTATACGTCGGGAAGACGTGCCAAGAATTACCGAACGGGACAGATCTCCGTGCACCAGCTCTACTATTTCTTCTTCTGCCATCTCATCTTTCATGGTTATAAATTGACAACCTCGTGAAAACCTCAATCTTCGGATGGCTAAGTAAAAAGCTTCATGTGCGAGGCGCGCAACGACGCAGGTGAAGAGTTTTTACGACGCCATCATAAATTACCCGCCAGATACTGCACAATGGCCACCGCACTGAGCGTCGCCGTTTCCGCCCGCAGTATCCTGTCCCCCAACCCGACGGTACGCCAGCCAAGCAGCCGTGCCTCGTCAACCTCTTCCCGGGCAAAGCCGCCCTCCGGGCCAAGCATGAGAGCAAGCGAGCGAGCCTGGTCGATTTCCGGGATATCATGGAGATGGGTGGTTTTTTCCTCTTCCCAGAAGAGAAGCCGAAGAATATCTTTATCGGCCGTTCTTGTTTTGAGTGATGCGGCATAGCTTGCGGGGGCTTCGATTTGTATGGTTTGCAGACGCAGACACTGTTTGCAGGCCGCCAGGGCTATACGCTGCCAACGTTCATGTTTTTTCCGGCCCTGCAGCGGATCAAGCTTTCCCTGACATCTGGAGCTCTGAAAAGGAATCATCCCGGTCACCCCCAGCTCGGTACATTTCTGCACCACGGTGTCCATTTTCTCCCCTTTCAAAATGCCCTGCCACACCCAGAGGGATTTACCTGCATCCGTTTCCCTAGACACGACTCCTTGTATTTCGGCCTGCACCTGGCGTCCGACGGTGCTGATAACCGCCTGGTACACAGCCCCCATTCCGTCAAGAAGCTCAATTGTATCTCCCTGTTTCAGTCGTAACACTTTGGCAATATGGCGGGATTCCTCCTCGGAGAGAAATACGCTGTCACCCTTTCGTAAAGACGGGTCGAAAAAAAAACGTCGCATCGATTTGTCATTCCCCTTTCATATACGGTACATTATATACGGTACTTTATATACGGCACATCATTTATCGTATTATAATGCGGTATGTTCCACGCCGCTTGCCAACAGGTCATTTCTCCCCTTTGCAGCAAGGAAAAACCATCATGTCCATTGAACGAAGAGAACAGAAACGTTTTTTTCTCAACCTTCAAGCAAAAATATCATACCGACACAGCACGAACCATGCGCCGGTGATCGATACGGTAGCGGCCAATGTCAGTTCCGGGGGAGCTTTTTTACGGACCGACCACAAGTTTCCCTTGGCCACCAAAGTTAAAATTGAATTTTATTTGAGCGTTGAAGACCTGAAAAGACTGCGTTTCATCCTCTCGCTGGACAGCCTGAAACAGCTTACCTGCAAAAATATCTGGGTCAGTGCCAGTGGTATCGTCATCCGTCGGGAAGCGGAAGGCGTTGGGGTCATTTTCGATACCGATTATCAGCTCACGCCGATGCCCCCCTCGAGTCGCGACGAATAATACGGGTCCTGCTCAATAGTTTTTTGAAAAGCTATACACCATACAACAGACGCCATTTAAATCCGTACCAGATTTCTTTTCCGAACGTCTGTACTTTTTTAGGACTGGAGTACAGCCCTGATGAACGGTTATTAAAAATCAAGTGGGCTCTTTGCTTCCTTCTTCGTCGTACTTTTCACTGTATGAGTGTAAATCATGGTTGTCCTCACATCTCTATGCCCGAGCAACTCCTGAATGGTTCTAATGTCGTAATTTGCTTGAAGCAGATGGCTGGCAAAGCTGTGTCTGAAGGTGTGCGATGTGACTCTTTTGGTGAGGCAGGCTTTTTCCACAGCCCGCAGAATTGCCCTCTGCACGTGGGTTTCATGGATATGGAATCGTTTGACATCTCCAGTTTCTTTTACCTTTGTAAGCTTATGGGCGGGAAAAAGCCATTGCCAGATAAATTGACGGCCGGCATTCTTTGATTTCCTTGCAAACGCGTCAAAAAGAAAAACCCCATCGTATCCATTGGATACATCTTTTTTATGCTGACCAAAAACTGTGTCCAGCTGCCCTTGCAATTCTCCATGCAGACTTTTGGGCAGGGGGACAGTACGATCTTTTTTTCCTTTTCCGTCATGGACGGTGAGAATACCCTCATCAAGGTTCAGACAGTTAACCCGTAACGATAGACACTCAAACAAGCGCAATCCGCAACCGTACAACAGTTTGACAATAAGAAGATACGGTTCATCGATAGCCTGGAATATCTTATCGATTTCCGCCCGGGATAATACAACGGGGATATATGGTCTTTTCTTGGCGCGTACCACACCATCGATGATACCGAATTCCCTGTTCAGTACGTGTCTGAAAAAAAACAGGAGTGCATTGAAGGCCAGGTTCTGCGTTGAGGCTGCCACCTTCTTCTTGACGGCAAGGTGGGTGAGGTAGTCTTTCACATTTTCAGCCGTCAATCGCTCAGGCTCCGGTGATCAGGTATAGGTTTGAAAATCCCTGATATATTTCCTATACGACTTCAGGGTCTTGTCGGAATAATGCCTCATACGAATTATATTCTCAAGAGCGGCAAATTCAGCTTTCCATGAGCTTCCGCTCACCTTGTCTTTTTCAGAGTCCGAAGAGGTCGGGATATGAGCAGTAGCAGCACCTCTGCCAATACCCTCACTGACATTAGTCTTTTGAACGTTGGAATCTCTCTTGTCCTTTTCCGGGCTTTTAGAACCGTGAGCATCACTCCTCCCCATGGGATTCAAAAAATCCTGGTAGAGCTGAACAGCTCTCTTCGCTTCTTGTCTTGTGCCTCCATTTTGTCCTTTCTCGGTCAGTTTGAGAAGAAAGGCATCCAGTCCATGGGAAGTAGCTGCTTTGTATTGATATTTCATACAAAAATCCAAATAGTAACGAAGCCACTTCTGACATTTATTAACGTATATCTGAGCTACACCCCTGAGAGCGAGAAACTCAGCATATTTGCCTTGGATCTCGGTAGGTACAATCAGCATGACAGTCTCCGGAACATTGCGAAATGTAACCTATAATATGATTTTTGGTGGTGTTACCCAGAAGATTGACACTAACAACTTGCTTTGATCAACACAATCTATTTATCTAGACTTTCACATTATTTATAGATTGGATGGAGCTGAGCTAAGGATCAAAGGTTCGTTGAAGACCACTTAAGTCAGTCTTCCGGATAATTACTAGTTGAACTAAACCGCTCCGCGGAAAAAGCGGCGCACCGTCCTTCTCAGCATAACCCGCTTCCTTTTGTCTTTCCTTATCAATCTCCAATCTGATCAAAGCCCCAGAGCTGTCTTTTCGGTACAATATCTCATAATCGGCACCCATCGTGAGCGCCGGCAAAAAAACAGGAGATATTGTCATGAAAAAAGCTTACCAACAGACGTTCGTGAACTACCTCTATCTGCAACGAGTGGCCCCCAAAACAAGAACCTCCTATCTTCAGGCCGTCAAAGGCCTTACGGCGTATTGCCGGCAACCTGCCGAGCAACTGACCAACGACCAGATTCAAGGCTACCTGCTCTATTGCATTCAGGAAAAGAAACTGGCCTGGGCCACCTGTAATGTCATTTTCTGTGGATTGAAGAAATTCTACCATGGCTACCTCGGACGGGATAATGCAGGATTTACCATTCCTCCAAGGCCACGATCCAACCAACTCCCTATGCTTCTCAGCAGAGACGAGGTTGTGCGTATTCTTAAAGCCACAGACAATCTTAAACATCATGCCCTGTTGGCACTTGTTTATGGTTCAGGCTTGCGAGTGAGCGAAGCTGTCAGGCTTCGTCGTGCTAAGATACGAATAGTGTAACGCCTTTCTTCTATATTCTTGTCAAAATAGTGTAACGACCTTCCTTTTACTTCTTTTTTTCTTTGAATCTGGTTCTTTTTCTTTCTTTTCTTCCTGTTTTTCCATTAACCTGCCATCTTTGATTTTTCACAAAAAAAAAGGCTCGAAGTGACAGCTTCGAGCCTTTACGTAAAACATCCCGCAAGCTGACCAACTACACATGCGGAGACTAATACCGTCTCTATTATTGCCATGATAGCTGTA
>CAYPPR010000045.1:0-35960 GCA_964412665.1 uncultured Desulfopila sp. | reverse complement strand
CCAAATCGGTTGAACCGGTTGAAAATGGCCTTTTAGCTTTTTACGAGTCCATCATTTTTAATTATCTTGAAAAAACAGCTCCCGATGCAGTCGAGCAAGCATTGCAGGCATATCGATGTTTCGAGCCCTTTGGAGAAGACGAACAGGCCTATACCCTGCATACCTTAATGGTTCCCGAAAATTGTGAAGAGGAAGTAGTACAACTCCTCTCCAAGCTCAGAAAAAAGGCACCCCATTATGCAGAAAATCCGGAAGATGCTTTCAGCGCCGAGCAAAATGCCCTGATCATGAAGAACGCTGAACAATATTATCGATCAATGGTGCGGGGAGATGAAACCTGGAATCTTCGGGACAACCATATGGTCGATCCCCTTGATCGTCTCATGGATTTTCATGGTCCCCATTCCAAAGTCATTGTCTGGGCGTACAACACCCATGTTGGTGATGCGCGGGCAACAAATATGGCTCAGGCCGGACTTATCAATATTGGCCAGCTCGTCCGGCAGCGTCACCAGGATGCGGGGGCCATTCTCACTGGTTTTGGTTCCTTTACCGGTAGCGTTATCGCTGGTAAAGGCTGGGGAAAACCCATGGAAAAAATGCTCGTACCAACTGATAAACAGGGCAGCTGGGAGGAGCTGTTCCATCGAATAAATGCAGGAAACCGTTTGCTGTTAACAGCCGGACTGAGAAAATATATGGTTTTTATGCATCAGCGGGCGCATCGCGCCATTGGAGTAGTTTATACACCGGAACAGGAGCGTTATAGAAATTATGTTCCGACCGTGCTTCCTGATCGATATGATGCATTCCTGTATTTTGATGAAACCAACGCCTTACATCGACTAAAGATACAACCGGAAGCGGAACTCAAGCCCCCCGAAACATATCCGTGGGGATTTTAATTACGCCATGTGCAGCCGGAGAAGATAATCAGTAAATAGTATTTCCAACAGCGTGAAAAAAAGTTAGGGTAATTCTTTTTGTCATAGATGGCTCGTTCAAAAAACAGGCCTGGCGGTAATAAACCCCTCGGCGAACTTGTCCATCCCGGAAAAAAAAAGCTGTTGCAGACGCAAACCAAAGGATTCGAGCTGTTTTTCGATGACCAGGAGTTCGTCGATCAGGCCGCCAACGACGATTATGATCTGCTTGCTTTTAGTTGTCGTGGCCGAAAGTCTGGTATACCGGGAAGTGCCTTGGTTTTTTAGACCCTTGGAGACTTAAGGAATCCTTAGAAAGCGATGTCTTATCACCACCACCTCACCTCATCTCCCCGTGTCGCAGCAGCTGAGCGCGTAACAGTTCCTGCACCTGGCTGCGCAGTTCACTGATTTTATCCGGGCAGGATGCCAGAAAAGGGTCGTCGCCGCCGGAGATCTCCACGGGCAGCTTGTTGTTTAAACTGGCCAGTTCCGGGACCAGTTCAACCAGGGTCTCGCTGTCAAATTCGAATTGCTCGATGGAGTGCAGCAGTCCGGTCAGGGCGGTATCGCCACCGGCGCTCTCATCGGTTTCGTCAGGGCCTAATAAAGAGTCCGATGGAGGGCTTACTGGCCGAGTCGTGTGGAATTTGACCTTTTCCAGCCATATATTGCCAAGTCCCGCGCCAATGCCCCGGAACTCTTCGGTCCACTGGGCGGTACGCTCAAGCAGCAGGGTATGCACCGGACACCGTCCGGTCAGAATCAGACGCAGGGCGAGGGGGCGGCCATCCGCCTCGACATGTTCGGTCTCAAAGGCATGCCGGACTGCATCGTAGACACTCTGCGCCGTATCGCAGTGGGACAGATCCACCTCGCAACCGGTCCAGCGAAGGACGTCAAGTTCCTGTTCCCGGACATCGGTGATCCGGCCATCCTCGACGGTAATAAGCGTTGCGCCTTTTGCGCCGGTTTCCCGAATATGGCGGCCCTGGATATTGCCGGGAAAAACTATCCATGGATCATCGGCGACAACTTCGCGTTTATGCACATGTCCCAGGGCCCAGTAGTCATAGCCCTTTGATTGCAGATCATCCTGTGTGCATGGGGCGTACTCCTCGTGTCCCTGTCGCCCGGTAAGCGAGGTGTGCAGCAGGCCGATATTGAAGTAGCCGGGCTGGCAGGGGGGATATTGCAGGGCCAGGTTCTCGGTCACCGCGCGGGAGGGATAGCTTCGGCCGTGGATGATGACGCCGAGAGTCTCCAAGCGTATCGACTGGGCTTTTTGTGCAGAAAAAAGAGTGACGTTATCCGGCAGCGGCATGGTTTTGGTGATCTGATTGGCGGCATCGTGATTGCCGGAAACGATAAAGACGGCAATCCCCGCCCGGTGCAGCCGCCCCATTCGACCGGCAAAGAACAGGCCGGTGTTATAGTCTTTCCAGTCAACGTCATAGAGATCGCCGGCAATGAGCAGGAAATCGACGGCCTCGTCGATGGCCAGGTCAATGCAGTTGTCAAAGGCCCGCCGCGTTGCCCCCCGAATCTCCTCCACCGGGGCGTCCGCATGGGCCTCAAGTCCTTTCAAGGGGCTGTCGAGATGGATATCGGCGGTGTGGAGAAAGCGAAACATCTGTTGCCTTTATGAGTTAGTCAAGAATTTCCAGAAATTGACTTGGCGGAGCAGTCGTTATTTTGTCTGGAGTCTGCGGCGGGGCGTGAGTTGCCTCTCTGGGGCTCCGACAAGACCCTGTTGGTAAGTCCTATTTTTCTACAAAACAGTAGGTTGGAAGTCAATAGCGAAAAGCGCCATGTATGCGCCATGAATCATTTTCGCCGTTGGGATGTATTTGTAGTGAACCGGAAAGGCAGGGGACCTGACAGAAGCATAGTCGGCGAACAAAAAAATCTTGTAAGACCGGACTGAAAAGGATACGATGACAACCGTAAATGAAGCGGCTTCGATCGGGAAACCGTAACCATAGGTACGCCTTAAAAAGTGATGTCTTATCAATATCATGCCTGATTGATCTTGAACGGGTAGCATAACACCCGGTTAATTCACCCAGCTCTTCAGTGAAGGATCTCCTCTTTGCCATCCCCTCTCGCCTGGCTTCACTCTCTGCATCACTGCTGCCGCCGCCCGGTGCTGCTGTCGATCCTTCTCGGTGCGCTCAGCGGTTTATGCGTCATCGTCCAGGCCGGACTGCTGGCACACGTTATCCACAGCGCGGTTATTGGACATGCCGACCGTGAGTCGTTGCAGGTGTTTTTCGCCGCCCTGATTGCAATCATTGCCCTGCGGGCGCTGCTTGCCTGGGGACGGGAGGTTTGCGGCCAGCGGGGCTCTACCCTGGTGCGCCGCTTTGTCCGGCGGCGGATTCTCGAGCAACTCGATGCCCTGGGACCGGTCGCTCTGCGACAAAAACAGACAGCACCGCTGGCGAGTTCGATTCTTGAACGGGTCGAGGCCCTGCACGGTTATTTTGCCCACTATCTTCCGCAAAAGGCGCTCGCCCTGATCGTCCCGCTGATTATCCTCCTCACCACGTTCAGCTTCAGTTGGGCGGTGGGGCTGATCTTTCTGGTCACCGCGCCGCTGATCCCGCTGTTCATGGTGATGATCGGGCGGGGGGCCGAGTCGCTCAGCCAGAGAAATTTCCAGATTCTGTCGCGGATGAGCGCCCACTTTCTCGACACCCTGCAGGGCCTGACCACCTTGAAGCTGTTCCAGCGCTCCGCAGGTGAGGCGGAGCGCATCGCCGCCTCCTCGGAGAGTTACCGCAAGGGAACGATGGCGGTGCTGCGACTGGCCTTCCTCTCTTCAGCAATTTTAGAATTTCTGACCTCGGTGGCGATCGCCATGACGGCGGTCTTTCTCGGTCTGAGCTATCTCGATTTTCTCGATTTCGGTCTTTACGGACAGGAGCTGACCCTGCGCACCGGCCTGTTCCTGCTCCTTATGGCCCCCGATCTCTATCTGCCGCTCCGCGAACTGGGCAGCCATTTTCACGCCCGGGCCGAGGCCCTGGGGGCGGCGGTGGAGCTGAGCGCCCTGCTGGCCGAAAAATCCGCTGGCCAAGCCAACCCGGGGACGGCGCAACTTCACCCCGAGCAGCCGCTAGCCCTTGAGCTGCGCCATGTCCGGCATAGTTTTGCCGGGCGCGACAGTCTGGCGCTCGACGATCTCTGTCTGGAGGTCAAGGCCGGCGAGTGGCTGGCGGTAGTCGGGGCCAGTGGTGCCGGAAAAACCACTCTGCTTAATCTGCTCCTCGGTTTTCTGCCTCTGCAGCAGGGAGAGATTTGCGTTAACGGCCAGCCCCTGGCTGAGCTCGATGTCGAGGGGTGGCGGCGGCGGATTGCCTGGGTGCCGCAGCAGCCGCAGCTCTTTTTTGGCAGCCTTGCTGAAAATATTGCTCTGGAAGATCCGGAAATGTCAATGGAAAGGATCACCCGCGCCGCCGAGCAGGCCCGGCTGCTCGCGCCTGCCGGGCAGCTGCCCCAGGGGCTGGCCGGCCCCGTCGGTGAAGAGGGTAATCTGCTCTCCGGCGGTCAGGCACGACGGGTGGCCCTGGCCCGGGCTTTTGCCAGGGAGGCGGCGTTGCTGCTTCTCGACGAGCCGACTGCCGGGCTTGACCTGGAAAATGAGCGGCTGATCATCGCCGGTCTGGCGCAGCTGGTGCGGGGGAAAACGGTGATCATGCTCACCCACCGGCTCGACACCGCAGAGCGGGCTGACCGGATCGCGGTGATGGCCGGGGGGCGGGTGGTCGAACAGGGCAGTCACCGTCAGCTCCTCGAGATGAACGGGGTCTATGCCCGGCTGGTGGCCAGTGGCAGCAGGGTGGTGTCATGAAAGAGCTGTTCCCCTTTATTCGGCTGCTGCGGCCGCATCGCCTCTGGGCCTTCTGGGGTGTCACCGCCGGGATGCTCACCCTGTTGGCGAGCATCGGTCTGCTTGCGGTTTCCGGCTGGTTTCTCTCGGCCTCGGCGGTTGCCGGTCTCAGTCTTGCCGCCCCCAGCTATTTTGATATCCATACCCCGAGCGCCAGTGTCCGCGGCTTTGCCGTGCTGCGCACCGCCGGACGCTATGCCGAACGAGTGATCTCCCATGAGGCCACCCTGCGGCTGCTCGCCTCGCTGCGTGTCTGGTTCTACCAGCGGATCGAGCCCCGGGCTCCGGCAAACCTCTTTCGCCAGCGCAGCGCCGATCTGCTCAGCCGGATCGTCACCGACATCGATATCCTCGACACCCTGTTTATCCGGGTGCTTTCGCCGACGGTAGTTGCCCTGGCGGTGACCCTGATCGTCGGCGGGCTACTATGGTGGTTGGCACCTTCTCTGGCGGTGCTCTTTCTCCTCTTTTTTTTGGTCGCCGGGGTGCTCACCCCACTGCTCACCGAACGGCTCGGTCGCCGCGTCGGTGCCGAAATCCAGCACCAGCTCGCCCGGCTGCGGATCAACCTGATGGAAGATCTGCAGGGGGCGGCCGATCTGAGCGTCTACGGCGCGCAGCGCCGCCACCGCCACGACCGCCTGGCGGAAAATGAGCAGCTGCTCGAGCTTCAGGAAAAGATGGCGCGGATCAGCGGCTGCAGCACCGCGCTGACCACCCTGTTAAGCGGGCTGGCGGCATGCACAGCACTTTATGTCGCTCTGCCGCTGGCAGCCAGTGGGCACTTTGCCGGACCGGTTCTGGCGCTGATTACTTTCGGGGTACTCGCCGCCTTTGAGGCGGTGCTGCCCCTGCCGCTGGCCTACCAGACGCTCGGCAGGACCCGTGCTGCGGCAAGGCGCCTGCTCGAGGTCAGCGAAGCTCCGCCGGCGGTCCGCTTTCCCGCCGAACCGGCGGCGATGCCGGTGGAGCTAACGATCAGCTATCACGAGGTCTGTTTCGCCTATCCGGGCGGGGGGGGGAGAAGCGTTGTCGAGGGGATCGACTTGATCGTCCCGCGGCAATCGACCGTCGCCCTGGTCGGTCCGAGCGGCAGTGGGAAAACCACCCTGGCCCATCTGCTTACCCGCTTCTGGGACCCCGATCAAGGGCAGATCACCATAGGTGGAGCCGATCTCCGCCATTTCAGTGAAGGGCAGCTGCGGCAGATGGTCACCCTGGTGTCGCAAAAGGGCCATATCTTCAGCGCCACCCTGCGTGAAAATCTGTGCATTGCCGCACCACAGGCAGAGGACGCGCTGCTCTGGGCGGCTCTGGAACGGGCTCAGCTCGCCGATTTTGTCGCCGGCCTGCCGGAGGGGCTGGCAACCTGTGCGGGGGAGGGGGGCTCACAGCTCTCCGGCGGTGAGGCACGGCGGCTGATTCTGGCCCGGGCACTGCTCAAAAATGCGCCGATATGGGTTCTCGATGAGCCCACCGAGGGGCTCGACAACCAGACGCGATACCGCTTCACCGAGACCATTTTTGCCAATCTGGCTGAGAAAAGTGCCCTGTTTATCACCCATACCAGGGAAGTCCTCGATCGGGTCGACCAGGTCTGTTTTCTCGAAAACGGCCGAATCGTCGCCTGCGGCAGTCATGCTGAACTGCTGCGCAACTGCCGGCGTTACAGTCACTTCATCGGCACCAGGGCAGACTGAACCTCATAGAAAAAAGCAAAAGCATCATGGGTTTTGCAACAATCAAACCCTGTGGATCAGGTATCGGGAAAGCAGGGTGGCGGCGGGTTGTTTGGCGTCGACATCACCCTGGCTGAACGAAAAAACCTTGTAAGATCAACCTGGCAAGGATACGATACACAACCGTAAATGAAGCGGCTTTGCGCAGCTATCACCTCAACATCACCCACCAATATGATTTCAGCCGAGACACCAGTAAACAGAATATTTTGCAATTACTGTCCAGGGTTCTGCTGTTATCGCCTTCCCGGTTCAACGCTTTATATTGATGCCGCAGACATAAACAGGATGGCCCGTTACTTCGGTTGCAATGACGGAGAAGTTCGCAAACGCTACCTCGAAGGGAAAAATACTTTCAGAGTGCGTGAGGACGGGGCCTGTATCTTTCTCACCAATGGCAAGATTTCCCAACGATGTTCTATTCATAAGGCGAGGCCAAGGCAATGCCGTGCATTCCCATACGATAAGCAATGTCCCTACATTTCAGATGAGAATCTTCTGTCTCGGACACATCCGCTGGTGATTAAAAGTCTTGGACTGGAAATTGAAGAGAGTTGAGTGCTCTTCAACTTCAGCGTAAAATCAAAGCGATAGGAAATTATATAAAATCAGTGACACAAGGATATGTAAATGCAGAGGAATTTCAGTAACGGCGCGCTAAATGAATTCCTGCCAGCATGCAGCGTATCGAGCCACCGGCCAACTCGATGGTCGGCACCGGCAATTCGACAATTCTCGTCGATTCCTCGATGAAAGCTCTCTGCTGTGCGCTGAGCGATGCCGCGGCCCGAGTGGAAATTGCCAGAATGCGCCGGTTATCGGCGGATAATTCGATGGCGTTGCCGGCAAATTCATTTATCTGATGACTATCAAGAGCAATAACTCTTCGCCCCATGTCGGCCAGTCTCGCTCTGATTTCTTCCCGCCGGTTTGGATCGCGGATGATGTCAAAGCCGACCAGGGCAAAGTCGGTGGCGATACACATCATCACATTGGTATGATAGATTGCCTTGCCCAGCTCATCGGCGGTGTCGAAGGCCATTGGTTCAAAGTTGAAATGGGTGCAGAAACGCTCCAGGGGGATCGGATCGGCTCTGTTTGAGCGGGCAGTATATGCCACTCTGTCGATATGATCGAGAACCATGGCCCCGGTGCCTTCGAGAAAGAGATTATCATACTCCAGACAGGAATAATCGATAACGTCCTGCACTCGGTATTCGGCCTTGAGCATCTCAATGACATCGTATCGCCTTTCCCGGCGGCGACTGGGGTTATACATCGGATAGATGGCCACATGGCCCCCGGGATGGGTGGAAAACCAGTTGTTGGGGAAGACGGAGTCGGGCGTTTCCTTTTCACCCCGGTCCTCAAAAATATGCACCGTCACCCCTTCGTCCTCCAGCCGGGCGGCAACCGCAGTCATTTCGTCATAGGCTGTTTTGGCGATCTCTTTTGCCGAAAGATCGCCGTCCGTTCTCTGAAAAGCGTTGTCCTTGGCGGTTTCCGGATTGGGATGAAATCGGTGCGGTCGTATCATGACGACCGCGCCGGGGGCCTGGATATATCTTGATGTCATAATGGAGTCCCTGGACAGTGGATGTTTGTTACAGGGTGAACGATCTGGACTGGGCAACCTCGATGGCCAGGGTCGAGCGGGAGTCGGCATCCATCGGCAATTGTTTCTTCTCGCACCACTCAGGGAAGGTTTCCGGGTCGATAAAGACCTTGATGACCTGATCCCCCGCCGCTTCGATTTGCGCTTTTTTCTCCTCGGCACGGCTGAGCCAGTGCGCATAGGTCGGCGGCAGCAGCGCGGCATCATCGAACATGCCGAGAAGCTGTGCGTAATGCTCCTCTTCATACCAGACCAGGGCCTGGAGCATCGGTTGCCTGGCTTGTGCCTGTTTTTTTGCCGCTTTTTCTTTTAGTTTGGCGATCGTCTTTCCCGACCCGGTGTGACCTATCTTTTTGACCATGGAAATCTCCTTATATGTTGTGTGCGACACATATGTTATGGTTATACACATTCCTTAAAATATATGGCTGCAGAACATAATCCCTTGACGAGATGATGTAAAGCAGGACGATAAGCACAGGGACTGAAAAGAGTCCGTCTTATTTCCCGTTTACCGGGGTAGGCACAGTTGCGTAAACAGGGAGCCGGCTAATATTAAATTTCCATGAGTTTGCAGTAGATTTCATTGACGGCGACTGTCGGTTTCTTGTACTTTGAGTAGTTTATGCAGAAGAAAAAAACAGGGTGGCCTTTGCCATCTGTTTTTTTAGGCGAAGGAGGTAGAAATAGTGCTGACCGGATCCGGTCAGCACTATTTCTACAGGTGTTATTTATTGCTGGGACAGCGGTTGCTCCGGCGTTTTTGTTAAATGGTGAAAGAATTGGTTGATTTTTTTGAACGTTGGACGGTTGAAAAGTCGTCGGAGTTGTATCGGGTCGCTGAATGGAGCGGCGGATATTTCAGAGTTGCCGAAAACGGGGACATGCTCGTGCAGCCCTCACCGAAGGCTACCGATCGGGCCGTGTCAATCCCCGAAATTGTCGAAGGACTAAAAGATCGCGGTTTGGATATGCCTGTCCTGCTGCGCATAGAAAATATCCTCGACGCACAGATCTCTTTACTCAACGAAACCTTCATCGCGGCGATGAAGAATCTTGGCTATCACGGCAATTTCATGGGTGCCTATCCGATCAAGGTCAACCAGCAAAAACAGGTGATCGACGCCATGGTCCGCTATGGTGCACCGTATCACCATGGCCTCGAAGCCGGTAGCAAGGCCGAATTGATTGCCGCCATGGGCATGATGGTTGACAAAGAGGCGCCTCTTATCTGCAACGGTTACAAGGATGAAGAGTTTGTTGATCTGGCCCTGCATGCGGTCAAACTTGGTTTTCGTTGTGTTCTGGTGGTGGAGATGCCAAGTGAGCTGCCGCTGATTATCGAGCGATCCCGAGTGCTCGGGACGAAACCGGTCCTCGGAGTGCGTATAAAACTAGCCATGCAGGGCGGAGGGCACTGGGCGGAATCGGGGGGGGAGCGATCCATCTTCGGTCTGAATACCACCCAGCTGATTCACGCGGTCGACCTGCTGCAAAAAGAAGATATGCTCGACTGTCTGCAGATGGTGCACTATCATCTTGGCTCGCAGATATCCAATATTCGCGAGATTCGCACGGCGGTCGGCGAGGCCTGCCGGGTCTATGCCGGGCTGGTAAAAGAGGGCGCCAACATGCAGTATCTTGATCTGGGCGGTGGCCTGGCCGTTGACTATGACGGCTCGCAGTCAAATTTTCTCAGCAGCCGGAACTACAGCCTCAATGAATATTGTACGGATATTATCGAGGCGGTGATGACCACGCTCGACGAGGAAGACATCCCCCATCCGACGATCATCACCGAAACCGGCCGGGCCCTGGTCGCCTACTATTCCGTCCTGCTGTTTAATGTCCTCGATAAGACGGTCTTTGAACCGGACTCCCTGCCGGAGAAACTGCCGGAAGACGCCCCATCCCAGTTGGTCAACATGCTTGAATCGATGGAGAATCTGACGATTCGCAATCTCCAGGAGACCCTGAACGATGCCATCTACTATCGTGATGAGGTACGCCAGATCTTTAACCGGGGCTACATAACCCTGCGGGAGAGATCTCTTGCCGAAAATTTGTTCTGGACCATCCTCAGCCGCATTTTCAAGACCGGCAGGGAACTGAAAAACGCCCCCGCCGAGATCAATGAAATTGAACGTCTGCTTTCGGATATCTACTATTGCAATTTCAGCTTGTTTCAGTCGCTGCCGGACAGTTGGGCCATTGACCAGCTCTTCCCGGTCATGCCTATTCATCGGCTCAATGAGAAGCCGACGCGAAATGGTGTCATTGCCGATATCACCTGTGACTGCGACGGCAAGATCGATCGTTTCGTCGACCGCTTCGGCGCCAAACCTTTCCTGCCGCTGCATGAACTAAAAGATACCGAAGAGTATTATCTCGGGGTCTTTCTGGTCGGCGCCTATCAGGAAACCCTGGGGGATCTACATAATCTTCTTGGCGACACCAACGTGGTGACGGTCAGTCTGCGACAGGATGGGAAATTTGATTTTTCCGGCGAACTCGAGGGCGATACGGTGGCTGATATTCTGTCGTATGTCGAATACGATCCGAAACGATTGTTGATGAAGTTTCGCAAAACTGCGGAGACCGCAGTCAAGGAAGGGCTGATTTCGCCTCTTGAACGAAAAGAGGTGATGCAGGCCTATGAGGCGGGGTTGCGCGGCTATACCTATTTTGAACGATAACATCAGGGAGGGTATGATGGCGAAAGTATTGATTATCGGCGCCGGCGGAGTTGCCGGGGTGACGGCGCATAAGTGCGCTTTTCTTGCGGACAGCTTTTCGGAAATTGTCCTTGCCAGCAGGACACTGGCCAAATGTGAGGCGATTGCCGCGGGCATCAAGGAGCGCACCGGCAGAACCATAGCCGTACGGCAGCTCGATGCCGATAAGGTTGAAGACACTGTTGCGCTGATCAAGGAGGTGCAACCGGACCTGCTCGTCAATCTGGCTCTGCCGTACCAGGATTTGGCGCTGATGGATGCCTGTCTGGCAACCGGTGTCGATTATCTCGATACGGCCAACTACGAGCCGCCGGAGGTGGCCAAGTTCGAGTACAAATGGCAGTGGGCCTACCGGGAGCGTTTTGCCAAGGCCGGACTGATGGCCTTGCTCGGTTCCGGTTTTGATCCTGGGGTGACTAATGTTTTCTGTGCCTGGGCGCAGAAGCACCACTTTGACGAAATCCATGAGCTGGATATCATCGACTGCAATGCCGGGGATCACGGGCAGGCTTTTGCCACCAATTTCAATCCGGAGATAAATATCCGCGAGATCACCCAGCGGGGGCGTTATTGGGAGCATGGCGAGTGGGTGGAGACCGATCCGCTGTCCTGGTCGATGAACTATGATTTTCCGGACGGCATCGGTCCGAAAAAGTGTTTCCTCATGTACCATGAAGAGCTGGAATCGCTGGTCATGCACCTGCGCGGGCTGAAGCGGGCGAGGTTCTGGATGACCTTCGGCGAACAGTATCTCACCCATCTGCGGGTACTGGAAAATGTCGGCATGACCCGCATCGATCCGGTGGACTTCGACGGTCGACCAATTGTACCCATTCAGTTTTTGAAAAAAGTGCTGCCCGAGCCTTCGTCGCTTGGTCCGTTGACCAAAGGCAAGACCTGTATCGGCTGTGTTATGAAAGGCATCAAGGACGGTAAAGAGAAAAAGCTCTATGTCTATAATATCTGCAGCCACGAGGAGGCGTACCGGGAAGTCGGTTCCCAGGCGATCAGCTATACCACCGGCGTACCGGCGATGATCGGCGCCAAACTGATGCTCGATAAAACCTGGCATCGGCCCGGGGTCTGGCATATGGAACAGTTCGATCCCGATCCGTTTATGGACGCCCTGAATCGTTACGGCCTGCCTTGGACCGCCGTTGAATTATGATAAACGGTGCTCGGCAATACCGTTTTGATCCCGCCCGTCTGAACACCCCCTGTTACCTGGTGGATGTCGGCCTGCTGCGGCATAATCTGCAGATTCTTCGGGAGGTCAAAGCGCAGACCGGCTGCAAGATCCTGCTGGCCTTGAAGTGTTTTGCCATGTTCCGGCTGTTTCCCCTTATTGCCGAGACGCTGGACGGGGTTTGTGCCAGTTCCCCCCATGAGGCGCGCCTGGGTTACGAGGAATTCGGCAAAGAGGTGCATACCTTCGGCGCCGCCTATTCCCTGGCCGATATGCGGGAACTGTGTCGCACTTCGGACCATATTCTGTTTAATTCCTGTGCCCAGCTTGCGCGATTCAAACCGATGATCATGGAGCACGCTGCCCGGTCCGGCAAGGAAATCGAGCTGGGCATTCGTATCAATCCGGAACACAGCGAGGGCGCGGTGGCGATGTACGATCCCTGTGCTCCGGGATCCCGCCTCGGTATTCGGCGGGACCAGCTGCGCGAGGTGGGGCAGGAGCTGCTGCGCGGCGTGACCGGCCTGCACTGGCATAATCTGTGTGAGCAGGATGCCGACTGTCTTGAACGGACGGTTCGCGCGGTGGAGGAGCGTTTTGGTGAGCTGATTCCCCGCATGCGCTACGTCAATTTCGGCGGTGGGCACCATATCACCCGGCCCGGTTATGATCTCGACCGGCTGATCCGGGTTGTCAACGAGTTTAAAGCGAAATGGGGCGTGCAGGTCTACCTCGAGCCGGGCGAGGCGGTGGCGCTCAACTGCGGCTACCTGGTCAGTACGGTGCTCGATGTGCTGCCCGCCGGTAGCGATATCGCCATCGTCGACTCTTGTGTGCCGGCGCATATGCCCGATGTGCTGGAAATGCCCTATCGGCCGCATATTATCGGCGCGGGCGAGCCGGAAGAAAAGGCGTATTCTTATCGCATAGGCGGCCTTTCCTGTCTGGCCGGCGATGTGGCGGGCACATACTCCTTTGACCGGCCGCCGGCGGTAGGGGACCGCCTGGTGTTCAGTGATATGGCCATTTACACCATGGTCAAGAATAACACCTTCAACGGGGTGGGTTTGCCGGCCATGTACCTCTACGAGCCGGATGACGACAGCTATGCGTGTGTGCGATCTTTTGGCTATGAAGATTTTAAAAACAGGTTGTCGTAGGAGAACCACATCGTGCAGACGGACAATTTCCCTGCTTTTCTCGCGTCAGAGTCAGCCGGGCAGGAAGAACACACAAAGAGTGGTTCACTCTTTCATATCATCCCCGTGCCGTTGGAACAGAGCGTCTCTTACGGCGGCGGAGCGGCCGGGGGGCCAGCTGCCATCCTTGAGGCCTCGCAGCAGTTGGAGCGCTGGGACGGTTTTTCCGAGCCGATTACTGCTGGGATCGATACCACGCCCTTTATCGATTGTTCCGGGGATATCTCGGTCATTCTCGGGCGTATTGAAAAGGCCGTGTCGGCCATCGCCGAACGCGATAAAATTCCCGTGCTGCTCGGCGGCGAGCATACCATCAGCCTTGCGCCAATACGGGTTTTGGCCTCAAGATATTCCGAGCCGATCGGTATTGTCCAGCTCGATGCCCATGCCGACCTGCGCGAAAGCTATGAGGGCTCGCCCTTCAGCCATGCCTGTGTCATGCGCCGGGCCTTGGAGGAATGCGGCAGCCGGTTGTTTCAGTTTGGCGTGCGTGCCATGTGCCGGGCGGAGGTTGAGTACCGCACCACGCATCGGGTCGACCACCTCGACGGCCGGGCGATTGCCACCGCCAACCTCGCCGATTTTGCCTTGCCCGCCGATTTCCCGCACAACATCTATCTGACGCTTGATGTCGACGGCCTTGATCCGTCGGTCATCGGCGCCACCGGAACGCCCGTGCCCGGCGGACCAGGCTGGTACCAGACCCTGACCTTTCTTGAGCGGGCCATCGCCGGAAGGAAGATTATAGGTTTCGATCTGGTCGAGCTGGCCCCGAGGCAGGGCGATCATGGTTCCGATTTTGCAGCGGCGCAGCTGGTGTATTCGGTTATGGGTATGATCTGCCGTAATCGTTGATGATTCATCAAGGTTCCTGTGACAGCAGGGTCTGCAGCAGTGTCAGCTGTTCTTTTGTTTTGGCGAAAAGCGACTGGATTTTCTTCCTATCTTGTTCTTTGGCAGCTGTTTCCAGATCGCACATTATCTGGTAGAGCATGTCAGCACAGACATTGCCGGAGGCCCCTTTTGTCTGGTGGGCAATCCGCTGTATGGCCGGAAAATCAAGGACGGCAAGTGCCGTTGCCAGCTGTTCTATCTGGTCGGTGAGATTGGTCAGAAACACAGAAAAAATGCGCATGGCCAGAGGCCGATCGCCAAGAAGCTTGGCGACGAAATTTTCGTAATCGAGCACCTGGGCATCCGGGCCGATGGGGGATGGCTGGTCCTCGACAATTTCTTGTGGCAATCTGCTTTCCAATAAACATTCCACCGCCGTTTTCAGTCGTTTCGGATCAATCGGTTTGGGAATATAGTCATTCATGCCGACGGCAAGATACTGTTCTCTGTCGCCTTTCAGGGCGTGGGCGGTTAGAGCGATGATCGGAACGGCGGCGTCGAGAACGCCAGAGGTACCGGCGCGAATCCGTCTGGTCGTCTCCACTCCGTCGAGTTTGGGCATCTGTATATCCATCAGCACGATATTGTAACGTTTCTGCTGTAATGTTTTGAGCGCCTCGATGCCATTGCTGACGATATTGATGTTGCGGTAGCCGAGGGTCTTCAATATCCCGCTGATGACCATTTGATTGATAAGATTGTCTTCGACCAGAAGAATGTGTTCGTCTCTTCTGAGGTTCTTTTCGGTAAAGGCTTCTGTTGCCGACGCTTGTGCAGAACCATCGACCGGCGATGCGGCGATAAGCGAGTTGACGGTATGCAGCAGATCAAAATAGCGAATTGGTTTTTTGAGAGCTGCGGCAAATTCGTCGGTATGGCTTATGTCGATGGCAGATGGAACAGGCGGCAGCAGCAGTACGCACTTTCGCGCGGCAAAGAGGGTGTCCTTTATGTCGTTTGCAGCGATAAGCCCCTCATCGATGAAGACGATGTCGAGCGGCGTGGCCAGTTCGGCACATTGCCGGAGCAGAGCTAAGGCCGAGGGGCCATGGCCGCTCTGACTGACCCGGGCACCCCACTGTTCGAGCTGCCGAGCCAGCATGGTCCGACAGGTCTCGCTATCGTCGACCACAAGGATGTGCAGACCATCCAGTCGATTGGATAACTGCGGCTCCGGGAGGGGCAGAGGTTGTTTTTCGAGTCGGGCGGTAAACCAGAAGAGAGCACCATCCTGTTCACTGCTTACCATCCCGATCTCGCCGCCCATAAGCTCCGCTAAGGCCTTGGAGATGGCCAGTCCAAGGCCTGTGCCGCCGAACATTCGACTGGTTGAGCTGTCCGCCTGGGTGAAACAGTCAAAGAGATTGCCCTGTATTGCCTGAGGAATGCCGATTCCCGTGTCTTTGACGGCAATATGCAGGAGGACATCTTCAGCAGATAGGTCGCGGCTGTCAATGAAGATGGAAATTTCACCCTGTGTGGTAAACTTGCAGGCATTACCGACCAGGTTCAGCAGAATCTGACGCAGACGTCCGGGGTCACCGAGCAGCTGGGTCGGGGTACCCGGGGCGACGGTAAAGATCAGTTCGAGCTCTTTGCCGTTGACATTGGCACTGACCATATCGATGAGACCGTCGAGCAGTTCATGCAGATTGAAAGTGACCCGATCAAGTTCGAGTTTGCCGACTTCAATCTTGGAGAAATCGAGGATATCATTAATGATGAACAGGAGGGAGCTGCTGCTTTTCTGCAGGGCTTGCACATAGTCCCGCTGGGGCGCGGTCAAAGACGTCTCGACGAGGAGCGACGATATGCCGATGACCCCACTCAAGGGGGTACGCAGTTCATGGCTCATGTTGGCCAGAAACGAACTCTTGGCCATGTTGGCGCTTTCCGCCTGTTCTTTGGCCAAGGTCAGTTCCTCCGTGCGTTTCTGCACTATCTCTTCAAGGTTGTCCCGATGTTGTTTCAGCTCGGCCCGGCTTTTCTGCAGATTGTTGGACATGTCGTTAAAGGCCTGGCCGATCTCGCCGATTTCATCATGTCGCGTCATATTGACTGTTTCGCCAAGATGGCCGCTTGCAACCCGGTGCATGGCATCTCTTAAGACAGTGAGAGGCGTAATAATCGAATAAAACAGGAAAAAATTAAACAGAAGCAGGATAAGAATACTTGCCGAAAAAGTGGTAACACCAAAAAAAATAAGACCCCGGATGTTGGCATTTTTGATGAGTGCAAGATCATAATAAATGGATACATAGCCGAGGTTTTCACCAATCACCTCAAGACGGTTGAGATACATGCCGGTCAGCCTGCCGTCCAGGTCAAATTGTTTGAAAGTATGACCATGCATGTTTTCCGGGACATCTTCCGCCTGGGAAACATGGCCGTTCTGGAGCCCGGAGCAGATTTTCTTGTCTCCTTCCACAGCGTCGAGGCAGACCAGAGTGATGTCCTCGATGGCCTCCTGGATATCATCAAGCGACGATTGCAGTGCCCGTTCCTGACCGGCAAACAGCTCATTCGCCAAATCATCGCGTTTCTGCTGGTACAGGGTGTCGAGAAGCAGTTCCGTTCTAGCAATCTGCTCATCGAAGCTGTTCTGCAGGACGGGATATTGCAAAACAAATCCTGCCACTGCCGCGAGGAGCACCATAATAATGGTAGCCGTATTTATTTTAAAAGGGAGACTATAGATCTTCATGCAGGGAGGTTCCGGTCAGCCTTATTGAGATATCAGCATCGTATGCGGTGAGGAAACACCGTGGCGTATTTCCATGATCGATGCCGGTTTTGCCGCATTGCCCTGGGCGTCAAAATTAATTACACCGGTAACTCCTTGAAATCCTTGCAAGCGGTGCAAGGCATCACGGAGAGCGGTACTATCGGTGGCGCCGGCCTTTTTAATGGCAGCGACTAAAATCTGCACGGCATCGTAAGCCAAGGCGGTTGCGGCAACAATCTCGCCTTTATGGCTGTATTTCTCGATAAATGCCCTGGAAAAGGGATCTTCATGGTCCGGCAGCCAATGGCTGAGATAATATCCCTGCTTGATTTTATTGCCACCGAAAAAGAAAAAGCTGGCATTATCCCAGCCGTCGCTCCCTATGGGAATAGCATTAACTCCCGCGTTCTGAAGCTTGATGGCTATTATACCGCTTTCGTTATGACCGGAAAGAAAGACAATGTCGGTGTCAACGGCAAGAGCCTCTTGCACGTGCGGCAAATAATCGGAATTTCCTGTTTTGTATTCTATTTCTCTACCTATTTTCCCACCAAGTGACTGGAAGGTCCGGCTGAAGATCTCCGCGAGATTGAGGCTGAAATCACTGGCGATGTCGACAAAAATGAGGGCGGTCCGTGCCTTGAGTTGCTCATACGCAAATTCGGCCAGTACCCTGCCCTGGAAATTATCATCGTAACAAACCCGGAAGATGTGATCGCCAATGGCCGTCAGCGACGGAATTGTTGAATTTGTCGCAATCATGGGAATCCTGTTCTTTTCGGCGACTTTGGCAATGGCCAGGGAATGGGAACTCCACACGGAACCGATAATTGCCGTCGCTTCGGCATCGACAGCATGCTGAGCGGCCAGATGCGAGCCTATTGGGGAACTGTTGTTATCCAGAAGAAGTAGTTCCAGTTGTTGTCCCAAAACGCCGCCTGTCCGGTTAATTTCATCCACGGCCAGCTCTGTACCGAGAATAGCCGGTTTATTCGATTGTGCAGCTTTGCCTGAAAGGGCAAAAATGGCTGCAATTTTTATTGGTTTGGCGGTTACCGGAGAGGCCAGGGCCAGAAGCATTGCAACAAGCAATAAAGAGAGACGATTGTTTTTGCAGGGTGGGGACATAGGCTGAGTCGGCTAAGGGATAATGGTTTTTTTGAATACAACTTTTCCATCCTCGAATGCATTAATTATGATGCCTTTTTGCAGAGGATCGCCGTTTTCATCAAAAGTGATTGTGCCGGTAGCACCGGGGAAATCCGTTGTCGATGAAAGTGCGTCACGGATCATTGTACGGTCAAGGCTACCGGCCCGGGTAAGCGCTTCGGCAAGGAGCATCACCGCGTCGTAGGCCAGGGGGCTGCTGCTGTTGGCAATCTCTTTTCCATGGACGGCGAAATACAGTTTCTGCATATGGAGACTTGCCGCAAAAGGCACCTGCGGGTGCCATGGTGCGGACTGGTAATTGCCATTAATGGCTGGTCCGGCATATTTTTCGATTTCATCCCAGGCGTCTCCGCCAAGAAAAATTGTCGATAGCCCCATCTTGGCCGCTTGTTTGATAAAAAGCCCGCTATCCCTGGTATATCCTGGCAGGTAGACGACACCGGCTTTCTGTCGGATGAGTTCGCTGATGTTTTCCGAAAAGTCGGTGGCGTTGCCGCGATAGAAAAGTTCTGTGAGAACCCGGCCGCCTGTTTTTTGAAAAGCGTTACGGAAAAACAGGCCGAGCGTGGTGCTGTAATCCTCGTCGATATTGGTGACAACAACACCCGTCTTCGCATGCAGTTCCTCCGAAGCAAATTTAGCCATGGCCATTCCCTGGAAAGAATCGACAAAACAGGCCCGGAAAATATAATCTCTGGCCCTGGTCACCGCAGGGCTTGTCGAACCTGGAGTGATCATCGGTATACCGGCTTCTTGTAGGATGGGCGCAATGATCAGGGAGTGCGAACTCCAGTGCGCGCCGATAACCGCGGTCATGTCCTGCTGAACAACCTGATGGGCAGCCTGGGCCGAGCCGATCGGGGTGCTGAGATTGTCGAAAACGATGAGTTCCAGCGTCCTGCCGAGCACGCCACCATTGTCGTTGAGGTGATTGACGGCCAACTGGGTCATTTCGAGCATCGGTTGATTATGGGGCGCGGCAATGCCTGTCAACGAGAAAATGGCCCCAATTTTAATCGGCGAGTGTTTTTTAGTAAGGCTGACTGCCGCAGTCCATTGGGGCAGAAGCAGAGAGAGCAGCGTGAGACATAAAAAAGTCGGAGAGAGCCGTTGGCCAAAGAGCAGTGAAACAGTGTGCCAACAAAAGAGCAAGGGATTCCGCCGTGTTTGGGGGAGGTTTTCTTGATTGAATTCCGGTAACATAGGCAGCCTAAAGGAGTATTTACGACACCATCAGCATTGACAGGGCGTTTTGTCCACTTCTCGGCAGTATACGTAATATGTATTGAAAAGTGAAGTAATTCGCTGTTAACCAATGGTTGACAAACTCGTAAAAGCCAAATTCTTCGAATGGTTAAATGATAACCGTCGAAAGACGCGCCGGGTATTTTGTGTAATAGCCAATGGTTGTCTGCATCGTAAAAAATCTTAAAGTGTTGTTACCGGATGGCCATGAGGGCCACTATGATGGCTACATCTTTGCAATTTCTATCGTTCCACAACCGCAGGGTAAAAAGATGATATTTCAACCGAGAAGTCTGCAACAGCGAACGTTGGCATTTATCTTGGCCCCAACCCTTCTGCTCTTGATAACCCTGTCTGTCGGCGGCTTTGTCTTTGTCCGTGATATGCTTCTTCGTCAATGGGGTGAGACGGCTGTGGTCTGGTTACAGCGGACCGCCCATCTCGTCGATATGAAGTTGCGTCAACCGAAAGACCTGCTTCTTCTCCTGCAGAGTTCCGATGACGTGGATGATAAACGACTTCTATTTGAGTATATTATCAAACAGATAAAAGAGTTGGAAGGCGTCGTTGACGTGAATGTCGAGTGGCCGAAAAAGGCCTTCGAAAAAGAAACATCGCCTCGAATGGAGATAGCGCCACCGATGGACATGATGCACCGCAATCTCCTGGAACCATTTGAAATCGGCAAACCCAGCTACAACAGCCCCCTGAACAATCGCACCGTGTCGCTGGTCTCGGAATTCAAAGACAAGGACGACAAGGTGGTCGGACGGATCGAGGTGATCATCGCCTTTGATACATTGATCGATCAGATCATTAAGTCTCCCTGGTGGAGAGGCAACAGGGCATCCTTGATAGACAATGAAGGGAATGTGCTGGCCAGCACCGCTGTGCATCTGGAACTTGAAGATTATTTTCCTAAGCGCGCCTTCGGCACCGTCAGCGTCCTCGAAAAAGAAACCTTGTTGGCAAGTCGGAAGAACTACTCAGGCACGGTTTTCGGCCCGGGGTCTCCACCTGAAGAGATAAGCGGTTTTTATCATCTGGCCGAAGCGCCCTGGACCATGGTGGTGGTAGCTAAAGGTGAACAAGTTTTGCAGCCTATTATCCGTTTCAAGCTTTTTTATATTCTCACCTTTACCTCCTGCATACTGCTTATTCTGTTTTTTATCAGGCAGACGACAAGTCAGATAACTACAAGGATAAAGAATGTTTCCGCCGCAGCCGAAGATCTCGCCAAGGGAAAGTTCGGCCCCCCTCTGGCCGCCACCGGTCGGGATGAAGTCGGCGAGTTGACAAAAAGTTTTAACAAAATGGCCGGACAGTTGAAACACCGTCTGGCCATGAAAGAGGCAATCAATGTGGCCCGGGAGGTTCAGCAAAATCTCCTGCCCCATGACAGTTTCTCGGCCAGGGGGATTACGGCCGGCGGTATCGCCCTGTACTGTGATGAAACCGGCGGCGATTATTTTGATATCATTACATTTCCGGAAAATAAACAAAAGGTCGGCGTTGTCGTTGGAGATGTGGTAGGTCATGGCATCGGCGCAGCCTTGTTGATGACGACTGTTCGCGCTCTGTTGCGTTGCCGGGTCTTTCTGCCCGGTAGCTTGGATCAGATAATGAACGATGTGAATCGTTTATTATGGCAGGATACGAGTAAATCGGGCAATTTTGTGACGCTCTTTTACCTGGAGGTTGACCGGGAGCAAAACACCCTGCGCTGGGTACGGGGCGGCCATGATCCGGCCATGGTGTATTCTCCGGCCAGGCGGCAATTTTCCGAGCTGAAAGGCAATGGACTGGCTTTTGGGGTTGATGCCGACTGGCGTTTTGAGTACAACGAACTGCCGCTTCCCGATGAGGAACAACTTATCCTCATTGGCAGTGACGGGGCCTGGGAAGTGGAAAACAGCAACGGCGAACAATTCGGAAGAGAGCGACTGCGGCAACTGCTTGCCGAAAACAGCGACCTGCAGGTGGATGACATGCTACGGAATATCATCAAGACACTCGGTGTATTCCGGGGAGACGCACCGCAAAATGACGATATAACCCTGGTTGTTGTCAAGACCTGCTGATGGGCAATAACCGGCTATGCCCCTGGGTACCGATAAAAAAAATTGGAGTAGGATGAAATCCCCCCTCGTTCGGCAGATAATCGCGGTCATGTTTTTCAGGTTGTTGCTGAATACCGGCAGGCGTTTTATGTATCCTTTTGCTCCGGCGCTCAGCAGAGGTCTTGAGGTGCCCCTTGGCGCAATCACCTCGATTATCGCCACGAGTCAGATGACCTCTCTACTCGGCCTTTTCAGTGGTCCGCTGGCGGATCGAATCGGCTATCGTTTTGTCATGCGTACAGGATTGGCTATGTTGGCGGCAGGAATGCTGCTGTGTGGTCTTGTGCCGACGTACTGGCCGGTGTTTGTCGGTCTGGTGGTCGCCAGTTTCGGCAAAACGGTATTCGATCCGGCGATCCAGGCCTTTATCGGTCGCAATGTCCCTTTTGCACGGCGTGGCCGGGTAATAGGTATTGTGGAAACCGCCTGGGCGGGAAGTACCTTGATCGGTATTCCCGCCCTTGGGCTGATAATTGAGCAGTTGGGACTTAAGACATCTTTTTATATTCTGGCATTTCTCGGTGCCGTAAGCTGGATTCTCATCAGCCGGGTCATCCCGCCGGACGAGCCGGCCGGACAGGCGAGAAAAGAAAAACGACCGTTAAACACTTCCCTGAAGCAACTGGTGCAGATTCGGCCGGCCGCCGGCATGCTCGCCTTCGGCTTTTGGATATCTATCGCCAATGACAGCCTGTTTGTCGTCTATGGGGCATGGTTTGAACAGGATTTTTTGGTCAGTCTGGTTACCCTTGGTTTCAGTACCGTGGCAATCGGCGCCGCCGAACTGCTCGGTGAATCTATAACCGCTCTTTTTGCCGACCGGCTGGGTTTGAAGAGGTCGGTAATTTTGGGGCTCTGTCTGGCAATGTGTGCCTATCTGTTGCTGCCGATTATCGGCCGGACCTTACCGCTGGCGATGGTCGGCATGTTCTGCGTCTTTCTTGCCTTTGAATTCACCATCGTCACCAGTTTTTCCCTCAGCACGGAGTTGATGCCGGGGGCTCGGGCAACGATGATGTCCGGTTTCTATGCCACCTCCGGTGTGGGCAGGATGATCGGTGTTCTTATCGGCGGGTTACTGTGGAGTTATGGTGGGATCACCGCCGTGGCCTGGAGTTCGGCAGGGTTCACCCTGCTCGGCCTGATGTCATTTGTCTGGGGCCTGCATGGCTGGCGGCGGAATGAACACTGATACCTTTATGGTTGATAAACTGGTAAAAACGTCGTGTTACGACGCCATCATGATTTAAAATCGGTGGAAACAATATCGTAGCGCCGCATGATCCGCTGCAATGCCTGTCGTTCCAGGCCGCATTCCGCCGCGGCCTTGGTGACATTGCCCTCATGTCTGATCAGCAGGTTGCGCAGGTAGCTCACTGAAAATCGGGTGACGATTTCCGCCTTGGCGTCATTGTAGGTGGAACTGTAGAGATCTTCGAATTGATTGGCGGAGAATTGCTTGGTGCTTTCCTCCCCAATGTTCATATCGGCAAGCTCGACACGCCCGCCATCAGCAAGAAGGACGATGCGCTTGATGTTGTTTTGCAGTTCCCGGACATTGCCGGGCCATTTACTCTGATAGAGGTGCTGCAGTAAGTCCGGCGAAAGGACGAGATCCCTACGATCGTATTGCCGCTTAAACTGGGCGAGGAAATGATGAATCAGCAGTGGTATATCCTCCTGCATCTCTTCGAGATTGGGCATTCCCGCGGTGACGACATTGAGGCGATAAAAGAGATCCTCGCGGAATTCGCCGACGCGGATTTTCTCTTCCAGGTTTTGGTTGGTCGAGGCGACGACCCGGACATCCACTTTAATCGTTTTGTTTTGTCCCAACGGCTGAAATTCTTTTTCCTGGAGGACTCGCAGCAGCTTGGTCTGGACAGAGACGGGGATGTCGGCCACTTCATCAAGGAGAATGGTTGACCCATCAGCTTCAAGAAAAAGCCCTTTTTTCTCCTGCACGGCCCCGGTGAAGGCCCCTTTGCTGTAGCCGAAAAGCTCACTTTCCAGGACATTTTCCGGCAGGGCAGGACAATTGACGGTAATCATCCGCCGTTGTTTGCGATTGCTGAGATTATGCAGCGCCCGGGCGGCAAGTTCTTTTCCCGTACCGCTTTCGCCCCGGATCAGCACGGTGGCATCGGTATCGGCCACCCTCGCCAGCAGATCCAGTACCCGTTTAAGAGCGGGGCTCTGGCCGATAAAACCGTCCGGCTGGGCAAGATTGCTCAGCTTTTCGCGAAGTTGGGAGTTTGCTCGCAGTAAAGCGGTACGTTCCAGCCCGTTGCGGATGACTCGGACAATATGGTCCTTGTCGAAAGGCTTTTGCAGGAAATCGTAGGCGCCGTCCTTGAGCGCCTGAACCGCCATATCGATGGTGCCGTAGCCGGTCATGATAACGACGGAGATCGTCTGATCATGTTGCCGAATTTTCTTTAGCAACTCCAGACCGTCCAGATCAGGCATTTTAATGTCGCTTAAAATGACGTCAGGTCGACATTGGCCTAATTTTTCCAGAGCCATAAGGCCGGAAGTGGCGGAGATAACCTCGCATGCACATTTTTTTTTGATGGTCAAGCGCAGCATGGAGAGCATGTCGGGTTCGTCGTCAACGAGCATCACCAGCTTCAGGTGGCCGTTGGTTTCGAGGGGATGAGTATTGTTCATCATTTTTTTTTCGGGCAGTGTGAGAGTTGAGATAACGCTGGATAAACTTAGCAGGATTGCCTGTGTCATTCAGATAGCCATAAGAAAGACAATTTTGCAGCAGAGTGCAACTGAAATGTGGCGTTCGTTCTGTGCAGTTACTCTTGGTTGTGACGTTAAGTGTTAGTAATTACATGTTTTGTTGTAGGGGCATCATATGTGTTGCACATTCTCGGCATGCTTTTTTGGTAGCTTATAGATTGTTTTCTTGTATTTTTGTAAGAAAACAATCTTGCTAAAGGTACTTATCCAGGCTTATTTCCCGTTTTCTCTGGTTAGAGCAGAGAAAACGGGAAATGATACTTTACGGTATTGACGGTGAGCACCTTCTGGCAATTTTCGGGAATTTGCGCAACATTATCGTTGCATCTCTTTGTCGAGTGTGTGATAAGCCTGACACGAAGACATGACGATGCAATCATCATGTCAAAAACATCGCATTGATATTGCGTATATTGTTAAACATATTCGAGCCAAAATGCGAATCAGGCATAAAAGATGCTTTCTCTTTTAAATCTATGGTACCAGAAACGTAATTGTTCACTGGAAGACTGTAAAGCTTGTCTCTTTACAGAGATTTGCGCAGCTGTTGAACGAGGAGGTGGAGAAGGTTAACCGGAGGAATGAGTTGGAAAGGACAGACAGTCTATAATTTTACAGTTAAAAGGAGAGAAAACGATGTTAAAAAAGTTACGCAGTAATCGATATCAAAAACTTTTTCTGATATCACTCTTTGCGGTGATGGCCCTGGTGGTTGTCATGGCAGGGACATCGCTGGCGGCCAGTGATGACAGCTTGAAGGAAGGCATCAGTAAGGCTATAACGGCGGGAACAATTGACGCTGAAGCCGAGCCCGGCTATCTGGGTATTCCCGGTGGACCGCAGATCAACCTCGTATTGGCTTTCTTCTGGGCCATATGGGTTGGCTGGATTTTTTCCACCGTCGGTGCTTTCGGCGGTATCATGGCCGGTATCGGGCATATCACTATTTACGGCCTCGGCAATTACGCCGGATCGTTCAAACAGACAGCTCCCTCATTAAATAAAGCGGTTACCGACTCCATTCGTGTTTCCAACCAGTTCATGGTTGGTTTTAGTGCCTTGGTTTCAACCTTTAACTACTTTAAACTTGGACGCCTGGTGTGGCCGGTTGGACTCTTTCTGGCCATCGGCTCAATCGCCGGTTCTTACCTGATCCCGACCCTTACCGCCGGTAAGATTTCCTTTAAGGAATATATCGGATACTTCGGTATCTTTGTTCTCGTTCTTGGCTGCTACATGCTTTATGAATCTACCCCCGCCGGCGCCAAGAGAAAGAAAAAAGCCAAGGAAGCAGCCAATGCTTTCGAGTCAACCATGAAAAGAAAGAAAGCGGGCGAAGCCGTCGACACCAGTGAACTTGGTGTGAAGATGAACAAGTGGAGCCTTGGCAAAATATCTTTTAATTTTTATGGCGTTGAGTTTTCTTTCAGCCCCTTTCTGCCCATTATCGGTGGCTTTTTTATCGCAGCCATTGCTTCGTTCCTCGGTGTCGGCGGCGGGTTTATGCTCGTTCCCTTTTTGACCAGTATCTCCGGTTTACCTATGTATTTAGCTGCTGGTACCTCAGCCATGGCCGTTCTTATCGGTATGATCACCAGTATCTTGAGCTATCTGGCAGCGGGAGCATTGGTATATTGGCCGCTGATCGGCGCCCAGCTGGTGGGTGTTTTTGTCGGCTCGATGATTGGTCCGAGAACTTCTCAGTACATACCAGACAAAGTTTTGACGAGAATGTTTATTGTTCTGGCTTTCTATGTCGGTATTAATTTTATGTGCCGCGGTTTCCTCGGTAAGAATTTAATAGCGCTGATAATGGGCTAACTTCAGTCCCTCCTTGAGAGGGCGAAGTGTCTTGGCACAGATTATTTTCTTGTACAAAAACAAGAAAATAATCTGTGAGGTGCCAAAGCAGAAACGCAGTTAATTGCTTTGTCCAAGGCGCTGTAGCCGATCAAGGGCAACCCCATGCATTTGAGGTTGCCCGTTTTGCTTTGCGGCAATATGAATTTTGAGGTTTTTGCGAGATTGTCGGTTTTTGTCAATTACAGTTAAATAGCTCGTCGTGCAGTACTGCTTTTGCCGCTCCGGGTAGGAACAATTTCACCCGGTAACAACCAACAGGGATACGGGCATGGTGTTTGAAAAAATCACACGCTGGGCAGAGCGGACCTTTAAGCCGGATCACGTGGTTAAACGGCAGTTTGCTCTCTTTCAAGCCCTGCTGCGTTATGACAGGAGCTGCCTCAAGCTGATCACACAGCTTGAAGAAATTGCTCAGCGGCCGGTTCCCACGGATTGGTCGCGCATCACCCTGCTGGTAGGAGCACTGTCAAAGACAATAGAGCGTTTGATTAACAGCCTGCAGGCGATGCGGCCTGTAGCCTATGCCGAGCTCACCGAGAGCTATCAGCGCATCTCCGGGTTGCTCGACGGACTGTTGCCCCAACCAGAAATTACAACATCTCCGCCCTATTCCCTGCTTTTGGAAAATGCCTCGGAGTATCCCGAGATACTCGGAGGCAAAGCCTCGGCCCTTGCCCATATTCTGCGGGAAACCCAAATTCCGGTACAGACCGGTTTCGTCATCACCACCCATGCCTTTCATCGGTTTCTGGAAGAAAACAACCTGCACAGGGTCATTGCCGGGGAACTGCGTCGCTTGAACCTGCAGGACCCCGAACGTCTGCTCAAGATCGCCAAGCGTCTGCAGCAGACGATCATGGACGGGATAATTCCGCAAGACGTTCGTCAAAGCGTCCTCGATTCCATCGACCATATTGTCGGCACGGATTCGTCGACCACTTGGGCCGTACGCAGCAGTGCCATCGCCGAGGACGGCGAGTCGTCTTTTGCCGGCCAATACGAAACGGTCCTTGGGGTTAACCAGGAAGACATCTTCACCGCCTACAAAAGGGTGCTGGCCAGTAAATATACCCCCACCGCGCTGACCTATCGCCTGTACTGCGGGCTCGCCGATTCCGAGGTGCCCATGGCTGTCCTGGTCCTGCCGATGGTTGACTCACGGACCAGCGGGGTGATGTACAGCTTGGACCCATTGGATACCAGCCAGGGAGAATATTTGGTCATTACCGCGGTTCGGGGCCTGGGTACCTATCTGGTGGACGGCAGCACCGTGCCGGATACTTTTTTAGTATCCAGAAAGAACCCCGACCATTTCTGGGCGAAGAGAGCAGCTCCCAGGGAAAATGGTATGGCTGCACCGGGACAGGGTGCTGCCGAAAATAAAGGCATGTGTCTTGACGATGCTGTCGCTTCGACTCTGGCCAAATGGGGACTGGAGCTTGAAGCCCTGACCGGCGCCCCCCAGGATATTGAGTGGACCCAGGACCAGGCCGGCCGACTGTTTATCCTGCAATCCAGGCCCATCCAGGTCTCGCAGGCAGCATTGCCGGAAATCATGCCGCAGAATGAGAGCGGAGATACCCCTCCGCCTGTCGCCAACTCGGCCGTGCTTCTCGAAATGGGCACTCCCGCCAGCGTCGGTATTGCCACCGGGCCGGTGCATCGTCTAGCTAATGAGGGCGATCTGCATCTAGTCGCACCAGGGAGCATTCTGGTATCGCCGGGCATTCCTCCTTCACTGGTGCCCCTGGCGCACAAGGTGGCTGCCGTACTCTCGGAGCATGGCAGCAAAGCCAGCCATTTTGCTTCGGTGGCCCGGGAATTCGGCCTGCCCCTGATTGTTGGGCTCGGCAAGGTGACCGATTCTCTCCAGGATGGCCAGGTGGTCACCGTCGATGCCTACCGGGGTGTTGTGTATGAAGGAGAGGTCCGCGAATTGCTTGTCTGGCAGGAAAAACAAAAGGTCAGACCACCAAGCCCCTTTCAGCGGAAAATTGCCCCTGTTATGGATCTCATCAGTCATCTCACTCTGACCGATCCGGCGGCGGCGGACTTCGCCCCCGGCAGCTGCCGGACCTTCCACGATGTAGTTCGCTTCGTGCACGAAAAAGGCACGAGGGAAATGTTTTCCCTCGTCGATGCCAAGGGACGTGGCCTGCACCGAGCAAAAACTCTGGAGACGGAGATTCCCATCGTCATGCAGGTTCTTGATCTGGGCCAGGGACTGACCGCTGCTGCCGGGAAGAAAAAGAGCGTGTCACCCGCAGATTTCCAAAGCACGCCCATGCGGGCTGTCTGGGCCGGGCTGTCGGATAAAGAGGTTACCTGGGCAGAAGGCCTGCTGCACCTTGACTGGGAGCGCTTTGATCAGGTCAGCGGCGGTATTTTTAGCCTGAAATCTTCCGCAATGTTGGCCAGCTATGCCTTGGTGGCCAACAATTATGCCCATCTGCTCTTGCGCTTTGGGTACCACTTTGCTGTAGTTGACGCCCTCTGTGGCGATCGGCCTGAGGAAAATCACATCCAGTTCCGCTTCAAGGGCGGCGGCGGCGATTCGCAAAAAATCGCCTGGCGGCTGCTTATGCTGGGCACGGTACTGCACCATTTCGGTTTCGTCGTGCATATACAGGAAGACATGCTCGAGGCTAAATGTATGCGGCGGGACAGCGAAGACTCAACATTGCGCCTGCGGGTCCTTGGCTATCTGCTCGGCCGCACGCCTTTGCTGGACATGGCCCTGGAAGGCGAAACCGATGCACTGCACATGGCGGAGCAGTTCATTAAAAAATGGCAGCCAGCTGCCAAGCCGGCATTACCCAACGAGCAAAGCGGTGAACAGGACAAGCTATAGTCGTGGACATATTTATTTTACTGTTGCAAAAGACGATAGGGTTTATAATCATTTCCGCTGAGCAAAAAAAGATCGGTACATAAAGGACAAAAGATAAAAATGACTGAAAATGGATATCCCGTCTACTGGGTCACCGATAACCTTGCCACCGGTCCCGCCCCGATGTCCTACGATCATCTGGACCATCTCAAGGCTGTCGGTATTGGTGCGATTATGAACCTCTGTGCCGAATATTGCGATCTCCATGACATTGAGTCCGGTCAGGGCTTTGAGGTATATTACCTGCCCATTGAAGACGAAGAGACGCCGCAGTTACAGGCTCTGGATGCGGCCATGGACTGGCTTGATGAGTCCATTTATCTGGGCAAGAAGGTCTATATACACTGTCGCTACGGCATCGGTCGCACCGGGACCATCGTTTCCGCTTATCTGCTGCGTCGCGGTCTCGGGAGCAAGCTGGTTAAACAAAAACTGAAAAAAATGCGCTCCCGGCCGGCAAATTTCTATCAATGGTGGCTGGTACGCAAAATCGGCAAAAGAGAAGGGCGGCTGACTATTCGCGAGCCCTCGCTGGAATGGAAAAGCCTGGTTGACCTCAGTCCCTTTTTCACAGAATACGAAAATCTGCTGAGCGAAATTGATGACCATCTCAGGCAGAACGGGGTGGAGGTTTTGTGCGGCAGCGGTCATGCCCGATGTTGTACGCAATATGTCGAGGTATCTTTGGTCGAGGCGGCTTATTTGATGCATGATCTCAATAAGAGATTGCACAGTGCCGAACGTCAGGCGGTCATCGAACGTTGCGGCTTGGCGAATCAAACCATCCGTGAACTGCGTAAGCTCTCGGTCGACCAGCAGGAAGATTTCAGTCGGCTGTATGGCGGCAGGGATATCCTCTGTCCCCTGTCCAAAGAGAGCGTCTGTCTGATTTCGCCGTCCCGGCCCCTGTCCTGTCGTTTTTTTGACCTGTTATCTTTGTCGCCGGACATAACCGCCGATTTTATTGCTTCGTGTCATCATCGGGCCAACGAAATTTCCCAGGGATTGTTCCTGGCCCTGGTCGGCGGGTTATCCAGCCGCGACCGGATCAGCTTTCCCCTGGTTGATGTGGCTTCCGGCAAGTTTGTCCAATCTTTCTTCCACTTGCTTGCCGACGAGGCCGGTCGGGAGAAGGCGGTGGTAATTTGAGCAATGTGGTATTTGTTTCGTTTTATGTTATAGAACACTATACTGTCGCTGGATGAACCTGCTCTATCGTTCACAGGCAGGAGTGCAGTTGAAAAGTTATACAAGGAGTTTGGCTTAATATTATGGAATTTTTAGATAATTTTTATGTTTACCTCGATGCACTGCTTATTGCGCCCTATCGTATTTCCGAAGTACCAATTATCGGCTTTTACGTTGGCACCTTTGTCCTGTGTATGTGGTGTATCGTCGTCGGCGAAATCACCTTTCGCACGGCTGCCAGGGCGAACCGAAACCATTTGAATAAAATACGGTCAAATGCTGTCAAGATGCATAACCTGTCCATCAAGGCCATTGCCCTTAAGGATAAGGAGAGTTATCAGTCATGTAACAGCCAGGCAAACGATGCCTTCAGTAAATATTTTTTCAATATGATCACCCAGGGGGCTGCTCTTCTCTGGCCGGTACCCTTTGCACTGGCCTGGATGGGCACACGGTTTTCCGGGGTAACCTTTGAACTTCCCTTCCCGCTGCCGATTGTCGGCGATACTCTCGGGTTTGCCGTCGTACCGGTTAATATGTATATTCTCTGCAGAATAATCTGGGGCAAAGTCAAACCGCACATCCCTTTTCTGAGCACCGGTCCAAAAGTCGGTCTGGAGGAGGGCGAAGAAGAAATGATCAGCTGGGAGGAGCTGGGCAAAAAACAAGGGATACCTGATAGATTCTGGAACAATGAGGATGCAGAGGAAAAAGAAGCACAAGGGGAAAAACCAGCGGAACAGGAGGAAATTGCGGAACCGGGCGTGACAAAACAACAGATTGCCTGATTCTTTGTTGCAAGACATGCAGTCCTTGCCAGGCCTGCATGTCACAGCTGTAGGAATATCTCAAAAAATACTGCTGTTACTCTTCTGTTTTTAAAGTAACAATCTTTGTCTCGCCGACATATTCCTTACTTTCAAAACCGGTCACCGAGGTCATTTTTCGTGTCAGGTCGGACATGGTCTTCATATTGCGGATGATCATGTCCATCTCTTCGATCATCTCCTGGGTGGGCAGATCGTCCCGCAGCAGCTGCGCCGTGCCGAGTGCGGCAAAGAGCGGACTGTTCAGCTCGTGTGCGGCGGTGCCGGCCATCTCGATGACTCCCTGCAGCTTCATCCGCTCCATCTTTTCCTGCTCCAGCAGCTTCTGGTCGGTAATATCACGTACCGCTTCAACGACAAAACTGACCCTGCCGTCCGTATCGAGAATCGGTGCCAGGTGCCGCTCGAACCATTGCGGTCCGGTCTCGCCATCAATTTGGTCGAGGACGGTAATCGGCTGACGCTCGGTGAGCACCGTCGTAACCGGACAATCCGACGGGTCCGGAGTCTGCCAGGGTGAGACGAACTGGTAGAGCTGGCCGAGTGCTTCCGCCTCGGTGCAGTTGTTGGTCTCAAGAAAATGCTTATTGACCATGATGACCCGTTTGTCGGGATCGACGACAAGCAGTTGCATCCACAGCGAGTCTAAAATGGTCTGCAGGAACCTTTCATGCTCCTCTATCTGATTAAAGAGCAGGGTGATTTTTCGGTAGGTGCGCGCCTTCTGGATGGCGTTGCCGCCTTCTTCCGCCACGGTGACTGCGAAATTGATCTCCATGGCGGTAAAGAAATGGGGCTCGGTGGAGAGCAGGCGTAATACCCCGATAATTTCACTCTCATTACTGATGGGGATAACCAGAATAGATTGAATGCCTTCTTTCTTGATAGCCTCGTGATAATCGACCCGTGGATCATTTTGCGCATCGTAAATTGAAACCGGTTCCCCCTTTAATACCTTGAAGATGGAATCTTCCCGGCTGATGCTACCGCGAGAGAGGTATTCTTCGGACAGGCCGGAGGCGGCGGCGAGTTCGAGACGGTTGGTCGCCGGGTGCAAGAGACGGATCGTGCAGCCTTTTACCCCGGTGATGCCGGGAAGTTTGTCGACAATGGTCTTCAGAATACGATCCAGATCAAGCGTGGAGTTGACAAGTCTGGAGATCTCCCGCAGTTCCCGGAAAAAATTCACCTGGTTTTCCATCTCCTGAAATAGACGACTATTGGAAATAGCCACCCCGACCTGCTCGGCCAGAGACATGGCAAAGGCGATCTCCGCCTCGGAAAATTCTCTGGAATCTTTCGTCAACAACCGCAAAAGACCGATGACATCCCCTTTGAAAAGGATTGGCAGGGACAGGGCACTTTTTACCCCCTCCCGGGAGATAAAGGCACAGCCGTCATGGTCACAGTGCAGATCAATGCCCGTTTTGGCTATCGGCAGGCCGCGCATGAGGGCCGACATGACTTCAGTGGAATCGATGGTGGTGCGGGACAGATACTCATCGGAGACCCCACAGGCGGCACCAAGCACAAAGGTGTTGGTGCCGCTGTCGAGCAACCTGATGGTGGCGGCATCCACCTCCAGCAGTTGAGGCAGGCGTCGAACCACCAGGTCCATGACCTGTTGCGGGTCATGGACCATACTGATGAGACGGGTGACTTCCTGGAACACTTCCAGGAAGTCACTCTCTTTATGTCTTTTTTCAGTTGTCATGAGTGTCTTTGTTGAGCAGTCAGTGTGCATTTACACAACTTCCAGCGCCACCAGTTTCAACGCATGGGTGGTGCATTTGGCAATACATGCCGGTTTGAGTCCAGCATCGAGGCGGTCCATGCAGAAATCACACTTCACTGCCTTGCCGTCATCGGGATTTTGTACCGGAATACTCCATGGACATGCCTTCTGGCAGGCCATGCAGCCAATACATTTTTCCTGGTCGATGTAGACGATCCCGTCCGCACGCTGGATCATGGCATCGGTCGGACAGACCGGCACGCACAGCGGATCGTCACAGTGGCGACAGGTGCTGAAGGTGATCTCGGTTCTTGGAACACCGCCGATCATTTTCAAGGGAGTACAGCTGATGTCACAGAGGAAAGGGCCGACCGGCAAATTCTTGTTGACCTTGCAGTGAACCTCACAGCCATGACAGGCTATACACCTTTTTGAGTTGAGGTGGATCATATATTTCTTCACAGTGCGATTCTCCTCTTGGTATTACGGATACTCTTCTTCACATAGACAAAAACCTGACAGAGGTTAACGCCTCCCCCTGCTTGATCCCAATCATCGAGTTTGCCGATCATCAGTTTCTGGTCACTGACTCCGGCGAGAAAGCTGCGGGTCTGACGGGGAATTTCCTTGCCGAAACCGTGCGCGGCAAAGACCGCCTCCGGATGCACGTGGTCGGTGACATGGGCGGCAACCGTCGCATGGTACGATTTGTCGGCAGACGACAGTTCCAGCAGATCTCCGGATTCTATGCCAAGTTTCTTGGCATTTTTGCTGTGGATCCAGGCGGTGTTGGTCGGCATCAGCTCGGAGAGCAGGGGGTTATTGATGGTATGGCCCTGGGTATGCACGGCGACCTTGCCGGAGATGAGGCGCAGCATGCCTTTTTCAGGGGCCTGCGGGCTTTCAAACGGCTTCAGCGATGGAAAACCGGCCTTGGTCAATTTTTCGCTGACGAGTTCAATCTTGCCGCTAGGCGTCTTGAATTGGCCGGCGAGCTTTTCACGGTCATAAAAGACCGGACTATCGGCCAGTTCGACGTAGCCCTTTTCTTCAAAGTCGGCCATGGTGTAGCCGGTCGGTTCGAGCTGCCAGGCCCAGAGTTCCTCGATGGTCTTGAACGGGAAGGTCTCTTCCAGGCCGAGGCGATGCGCCAGAGCGGTGAAAATTTCCCAGGAGGCCTTGGTGTCGTACTTCGGATCAACTGCTCTTCTGCGTAAAGCAAGACGCGGTTTGAGTCCCTTTTGCTGGACAATGAAATTGTCGCGCTCGAGATAAGTAGACTCCGGTAAAATGATATCACTGTACCAGCCGAATTCACTGTAGTTGGTGTCGATGGAAACGAGCAGGTCACATTTGTCCATGGCCAGCTTCTGCTGCTCTGGATCAGGCATGCCGCTGAAAGGATCATGGCGCATGGCGATCCAGGCCTTGATCGGATAGGGATCTTCGGTCATCATGTGTTTAAAGAACAGATGAGCCAGGCCAGGGCCTTTATCGAAATGGGGATACTCCCAGCCGACGCCGTCGCCGCGTTTGATATCCGGTTTTGCTAAGTCGATGGAACGAATGCCTTTCTTGCCGCAGTCACCGGCGCCTTTGGGGATGAACAGGCCGCCCTTCATTTCGATGTTGCCCATCAGCACATTAAGAATGTGCATGGCGCGGCTGGCATAAAATGAGTCGCTGTAGCGGGCCAGGTTCCAGCCTGGATGAAAAATGACATTCGGTCTGTCCGCACCGATCTCCTCGACAAAAGCGATGATATCTTTTTCCTTTACGCCGCATTCTTTTGCAGCCCATGCCGGTGTATACTGCTCGACAAAGGTGCAGAGCTCGTCAAAGCCGGTGACAAATTGTTCGAGGAAATCCTTGTCGTAGTAGCCTTTTTTGATAACCTGATGGATAACGCCAAGGGCAAGCGCATAATCGGTACCGGGACGAACCATGAAAAAGCGCGTCGCCTTGGTGCCGGTGGTGGTCTGACGGACGTCGACATAGGTCAGTCGGCCGCCCTTGTCGAGCATGTCGAGGGTCTGGTGATTTTCGGCGATGCGCAGGGCGGAGAACATGTCGCGGCCGAACAGGACCAGATGCTTGGCATTTTTTATATCGTAGGCAAACCCCTTGCGCCCGACACCGTTGATGGACAGGCTGGCATGATGGGTGTTTCGGCCGCAGGTGCAGTCGTGGTTGGTGTAGTTGGGGGAACCGAAGGCATGAATAAAGGACTTGTAAAATGCCTGCCATGGGCCGCCGCGGGAAGAAAGGACAACCGATTCTGGGCCGTACTGCTCTTTGATTGCCGTCAGTTTACCGGCAACATAATCGAAGGCCTCATCCCAGCTCGCTTCACGCCAACGTCCGGCACCGCGGGCGCCGACTCTGATCAACGGCTGCTGTGGGCGCTCATCGTCCTCGAGCAGGGCAATACCTGCCGTACCCTTGGCACATAAGGCGCCGCCAAGTAAATGCGGATTCCCTTCAATCCAGGTGATCTTGTTGTCTTCGGACTCCACGCGGATGGGACAGCGGACTGTGCACATACCACATATGGAGTAGACTGATTTCTTCATGCAACTCTCCTCAAATTCTGTTCTGGGTATTGAATGTCTTTTCGGAAAGAGAATTTTCCGAAACGGACACTGTTCAGCGGGCGAGAACCTCCGCCACTTTTTCTTCCAACTCTGTCTTGTCAATTGGTTTGACGCAATATTCTCCGGCGCCGAGTTCGATCGCTTCGCGGGCGGTCTCAATAGTCGGATAGCCGGTAAGCATGATGACTTTCATTTCCGGACTGACCTTTTTCAGTTGTTCGAGGACCTGAATGCCGCTCATTTTCTTCAGCTTGATGTCGAGGATGGCCAGATCAATATGATTATTGCCGGCGAAGCCGATCGCCTCCTCTTCTTCCGTGAAGGTGTGTACGGTATGGCCTTTCTTGGTAAGTATTTTCCTGATCAGAACCACTGCATCCAGTACATCGTCTAATACAAGTATTTCGGCCATCTTACTGATGCTCCTCGTCATTGAAGTTTTGCTTTTTAGTTGTTGGAAAAGGCATGTGAGTTTGTTTCATTCAATTTTTCCTGTGTTCATTACGTGCATGTTTTGTGCCTTTAAATGCGACAATGCCGAGAATGAAAAAAATAGACTGTATTATCAATTTGATGTGACGTTTTGTTGGACGTGTAGAGGGGTTCATTACCGAAAAGATTATCGTTTGTAGCGGAATTGCGCAACGAAAACGTTGCACACAATGC
>CAYPPR010000044.1:0-36559 GCA_964412665.1 uncultured Desulfopila sp. | reverse complement strand
GAATAGTCGGGCATTTGACCTCGGGCTGGCGCTTGGCGCGCAATACAACTGGTAGTACTTCACAGATGTATTTTTCACGTTGTTTTGTGAAAATAAATCTGTCTCCCGGATTGGTAAAAGAAAAATAAAATCAGTTCACTCGCTGCCGATATACTCATCGATCATGCGACTTGGCTGATTTTTGTACGTAATATTTGTTACTTGGGAGTTATTTTTTTGAGAAGCCAGGCCATATTCTCGCCAAGTCGGCGCATGGTCTTCATGCCCTCTTGATCATCAAGGACATCGCCCATTTCCGGACCGATACCGATGTTCCACGAATTTGAACCGACAACGATCATTTGGCTGGCGAGGAAAAAATGGTTCATTGTATCAAAGGCGTGGACTCCCCCGGCTCTGCGTACCGCCACGACAGCCGCCCCGAGTTTGCGTTGGAACATGTCTCCGTTCGCCTGGCTGACCATGCCGCAGCGATCGATAAGTGCTTTCATCTCGCTGGATACATCGGTGAAATAGGCCGGAGAGCCAAGCAGAATGGCATCGGCGGCGGCCATTTTGGCAATACAATCGTTGACTATATCTTTCTTGAGAACACAGGTGCCGTTTTTTTCCAAAAAACAGACATAGCAGGCCATACACCCCCGTATTTCACTTTTGGCCAGTTCAATCAGCTCCGTTTCGGCTCCGGCCTCGACGAGGGGGGCAAGTACGGTTTGCAGAAGCAGGGCGGTGTTCCCTTGTTTACGTGCGCTTCCGCACAATGCGACAACTTTCATTACTACCTCCTTTGGTTGCTTATCACACATCTGGGTCAGACTGTTCCTTGACCCTGCAGGGAAATGCTTCGAGCAAATGCTGTTCTCTTGCCGGTTATGCACTATAGGCAACCGCTCGAACCGGAGAGCCGTCGGCATCGGTGAAGCTGAGGGGGAAACAGGAAAATTGAAATTGATTACAGGGAAGATTCGCCAGGTTAGTCAAGTTTTCGATGATAATGATATTGTGCCGCAGCAGAGCTTTGTGTACGGGGTACTCTTTTGTGTCGGCGGTATCAGCAGAGATAGTATCTAAACCGAATCCCTTGATGTCAAAGCGGCTTAACCAGTTAGCCGCTTCAAGAGACAGTACCGGATAATTGATAAAGTACTTCTCTGACCCCCAATATTGGTTCCAGCCGGTATGCAGTAAGAGAAACTGGACCTGCCTGATTGTATCCTGGTGCGGTTCCAATTCCTGTATGCCGATTTTTTTGCTTGTTACGGCTCTGACATCGAGCAGCAGGGCTGATCCAAAAAATTGGTCAAGAGGCAGCATATCCAGGGTTTTGTGATTTTTGAGAAGGTGGGCGGGAGCGTCGATATGTGTTCCTGTATGTGAATACAAGGTTATTTTCTTTTCAAGAAACCCTGCCTCTTCCAGAGAGCAGCCGGTGACGAATACCGGTGGCTCCGTTCCAGGATAGACCGGCATATTAGGTGCTATAGGATGTGTTAGATCGATGAGTTTCATGTGTGCAAATATTTGAAAGATCAATTGGGATCCTAAAGAGGAACACCCCTTCAATAACACAAAGAGGCGATCATAATTGCCGTGATCGCCTCTTTGTGCCAGGTAGAGAATTTTTCGACAAATGGGTGAGCGGGGCTATTGTCGAAAAAAGGAGCGGCTTAACCCTAACGCCAGACCCACTCCGTCTTCAGATCGAGATTTTTTTCCTCCTCAAACCAGGTAACCGCATAGCTGTCAAACTCGCCAAATGGCAGATACCACAGTTTCACGGTAACCTTCAACTCATCACTCGTCAGCTCACGCTGGGTGACATCCCCTGTTGTTACTTCGGCAAAGGGATAGGTGATCTCAAAATGCTCATGGACGCGAGCTAGCGGTGCAATGCTCGTTTCCCGTAGCAGTCCGCTCTTTTCATACGGGCCACGGCCCATTTCCTTGCCTCTGCCTAAACGTCCAGGGAACGGCATGTAGATTTTTTGTTCGTTGTAGACTTCTTCCCCATCCAGTGTGTGCGCGGTCACTTCCAGGACCAGCCGGTTTGGAGTGGGTCAGCCGTCGGGAATGGCATGGCCGGTTTTGTTGTATATTTCCACATCGATAACGCCGATAGGCAGGACGCCTTCCGCCTTGTTCTTGCGCCAGAACAGCGATCTGCCCTCGACCTTGACATCGACGGCCATGGCAATCATGGTTTCATCCTTATAGGCCTGAATATTGTGGCCCAGTCCGGGTTTTACCATATGACATTCCTGGCAGGTTTCGCTGCCGCCATGGGCGACATAGGCAAAAAGATAACTGCCGTAGGCTGTGGCGCACTGGGTTGGATGTTCGAATTCCAGATTCGGACCGAGGCCGTGGCACTGGCCGCAGAAAATAGATTCGCTCATCGCCGGTGCGACGGCCATTTTTGGAAATTCCTCGGAGTCATGGTCACCGTCCAGCGCTCCGTATACCGTGTCCGGTTGCGGGTAGCCGTCAGCGTATTTGTGGACCAGGGCAAGCTTGTTGTGACAGACCATGCAACTGATATTGAGGCTGGCGATTGTTGCCTCATGCAAATCGATCTTATCGTCATCGCCATCCCTATAGGCTTGCTGCCAGGCGCGAATAGTAGCGACAATCTCCTGGGCAACCTCGTCGGTGGCCTCATCGAGCTGGGGCAAATGGCACTTTGCGCAGAGCATCAGGTGTTCCACTTTGAGGTCTTTGTCCTCCTTCACTCCGGAAAAAGCAAAGTTTTTCAATCCCTTGTCAATGGCGGTAATGATTGTCGGCGCTGTGCGCGGTGTTCCGAGGATTGAGCGGGCGTGGAGAGAATTAGCCCACTCATCATGGGCTTCTTCGTGGCACTCCATGCATCTGCTTGAGTCATAGCGTGCTGCCAGCTCTTTGATGCTTGTAGCTTTCGGCGGTGGTTTTACTTTGGCCCCTCCCTCACTAAAGCCTTTGACGGCGAGTAGAGGGATAAGGGCCAAGCAAAGCAACCCTATACCGAGAATTCTTTTCATGGTTCCTCCTTTTTAGTTGTAGAATTTAATTGGATTACAATGAACTATCAATCAAAACAACGTCAACCGCTACCTGCTCACCACTCGGCAACCGGTTGGCGAATGCTTACCGTCAAAATTAAAAGTAAGGATCGAAGCGAATGACCAATTCCGTTATGCCGGCAATGTCGGCAAGCATCTGGGTGATGCGGTCATGAATAATTGGTTGTTGATCTTCAGGGACCTTCAAAGAAATTGCCACCCGACCATTTTTTGCTGCCGCAACTGCATTGGGATAATCAAGCAGTTTTTCGCTGACCAGAGCGTGCATGGCCGAATCGGCAAGGGTTGCCTGTGACTCGTCTGTTTCCTGAAAGGCGTGCAGCCCAACTGCATTGGCAATGATATCGACGGCCTCTTCCTCAGACAAATGGCCGACGCGTATGGTCAGGTTATATGTCTCGGGATCCATTATATCTATACCATAGAGAAACATGCCCCACTTGCGCCGCTCTTCGTCGTCTTTTTTAAGAATATACTGCGCCTTTTCTTCGGAAATGTTTTCCCTGGCCATCTCGTCGGCCACCCGTTTCTCGGTGTCGGCAATGATGCGTACTTTAAGCACATGAGAAATATTATGGACGAAATGGTGTCCGACAAGACCATGGTACACCACGTTTCCAGACAGGAATTGTTGCAGGATCGCCGATCGTATCGAAGCCTTAAAACGTTTATTGCCATGGGGAAAACGGTCAAGGACGGAAAAAGCGTTATCGAGCCCGCGTATCAGTTTAATTTCCGGCAGGTGAAAGTTGTCGAGATTCTCCACGACCTGGTCCCGGGATAAACAAGAGTAGCCTAATCTTTTTGCCAGCTTTTCGGCGATGGATTTACCGTGATAGTAACTCCCGCGGGAAATGGTAATGATAGGCATCAGACCCTCCTTGTGGTAGGATTTTGATGAACCCCGGTAAACGGGAAATACGCCAGAACTTAGTTCAGTACTCAAGCGTGAGGAGACAGCCTTCCGACGTGGGCTGACGTTTATAGAGCTGAACGCCGCAAGCACCTGTATAGGGTAGACAATTTTTCACCATATATCAATGTGCAATGTACGTAGAGGTCTCTTTGGTGGAGTTTCTCTCGGTCGACCATCGGTAGCAAAATTCATGAGAAAAAAGGCAATAAAAGAATATATTACCTAGAGGGTGTTGTATGTTGTTGAAATGATATGAATGTTTTCTTGACAACGCGTTGATTTTTGATGATAACAAAAATTGGGCCCGAAGAGATTCGGTCTTTAGTCCTGCACGAGATTGCAGGGGCTGCATAGTCATTCAACAAAAGGAGAAACAAAATGTCGGAAAAGAAAGAAAAGAAAGAAAAGAAGGACAAAAAGGACAAAAAGAAAAAAGATTCCCAAGATACGTGTTGTGGGGAAACTGTCTGTGTGACCAAAGACAACAAGAAGGATAAGAAAAACAAGAAGGACAAAAAAGAGAAGAAGGATAAAAAAGATAAAAAGAAGTAGGGGCTGATACCTCCATCTCGGGCCGGCGGCGCTTTTTCACTCGCCGGTTCAGTTTTTTCCCCTGATGAAGAGCCGGAACTTCTTTTTATTCATCGAGAAAAGAGATGCAGAGATTGTCGGCGGGCTGTGCCGGTCATGTCTCTGCATCGACATGGTCGCCGGTGTTTCTACGCCGCCTGCTTTTCGAGGTAGCCATTTTCTTCCACCATGCTCGCTCCCTTCATTTCCAGGAACTGATCAAAGTTCATCATCACGTCAAGTATCCCCTCCGGAGTGATCTCGATAATTCTGTTAGCCACGGTGGAGACAAATTGGTGGTCATGGGAGGCAAAGAGGACGACCTCCGGAAAAGCAATCAAGCCGTTATTGAGCGAGGTGATGGACTCAAGATCGAGGTGATTGGTCGGTTCGTCCAGCATCAGCACATTGGCCTCGGCGAGCATCATTTTTGATAGCATGCAGCGTACCCGCTCGCCGCCGGAGAGGACGGACGTTTTTTTCGTTGCCTCTTCTCCGGAAAAAAGCATTTTGCCGAGAAAGCCACGGATAAAACTTTCGTCTTGTTTCGGTGGAGCATACTGGCGCAGCCAGCCGACTAGATCAAGCTGACCGTTATCAAAAAAGGCCGCATTTTCCTTGGGGAAATAGGCGCTGCTGATCGTCACACCCCAGCGGAAAGTGCCTGAATCCGGTTGGAGTTCTCCGGCAAGAATCTGGAGCAGGGTGGTTTTCGCCAGACTGTTCGGTCCGACAAAGGCGATTTTGTCACCACCATTGACGGTGAGGTTGAGATCTTTAAACATGGAAACACCTTCGATCTCTTTGCTCAGTCCCTTGATCTCGAGGATGATATCTCCACAGGGCCGTTCCGGTTTGAAGACAATGTAGGGATATTTTCGAGACGAGTTCGGCATGTTGTCGATGGTGAGTTTTTCCAGCAGTTTTTTACGTGACGTCGCCTGTTTGGCCTTGGAGGCATTGGAACTGAAACGTCGAATAAATTCCTTGAGTTCTTCCGCCTTGGCCTTGACCTTCTTGCTCTCGGTCTCTTTCTGGCGGAAATGCAGCTGACTGGCTTCGTACCAGAAATCATAGTTGCCGACGTAGATCTGGATTTTGCCGAAATCAATATCCGCCATATGGGTGCAGACCTGATTGAGAAAATGCCGGTCATGGGAGACGATGATCACGGTGTTGTTGAAGCGGGAAAGAAATTCCTCGAGCCAGGTGATTGTCTTTAGGTCGAGCTGGTTGGTAGGTTCATCGAGGAGCAGGATATCGGGATTGCCGAACAGGGCCTGAGCGAGCAGCACCCGTACCTTGTCGCTGCCGTCGAGTTCCTTCATTTTTTTCTGGCGCATCTCTTCGGGGATGCCGAGACCTTTGAGTAACACCGAGGCCTCTGCCTCCGCCTCGTAGCCGTTCATTTCGCCGAATTTCACTTCGAGTTCCCCGGAGAGGATACCGTCTTCCTCGGTAAAATCCGCTTTGGCGTACAGAGCTTCACGGGCAGCCATGACCTTGTAGAGCTTTTTATGGCCCATGATCACAGTGTTGAACACCGTGTGTTCGTCAAAAGTGAACTGATCCTGGCTGAGCATGGCGATGCGCTGTCCAGGGCCTTTAAAAATTTCACCCCGATCGGCATCAAGTTTTCCTGCGAGGATCTTGAGAAAGGTTGATTTGCCGGCGCCGTTAGCGCCAATCAGTCCATAGCAGTTGCCGGGGGTAAATTTAATATTGACGTCTTGGAATATAATTCTTTTGCCATAGGAGAGGGCAATGTTCGATGCGGTAATCATGGTAGGGTCCTTATAGAAAAGCCAAAAGGAAACATCCCATGGCGTAGAGTGTTCTTGAAAAAGAAATGCAGGGTGCTAAAAAATTATTCTTGAGTGGCGACGGGGGCTTCGGTTTCCTCGACAGTTTCCACCGGTTTTTCCTGTTTGCGTAGCTTTTTTTCTTCTTTTTTCTTTTTCTTAGCGATTTCTTTCTGTCGTTTTTCGTATGAATAGTTTGTTCTGGCCAAGACTCTCTCCTTAATGTTGGTTCGTGTTCGGCATAAAATTGATAATAAAAAAAGCCCCCGCTGAGAGCGGGGGCTTTATGTGGTCGAACTCAGTTCTTACTGCTGAACAACATTTGCAGCAGCGGGACCTTTGGGGCCGTCGACAACCTCGAAGGTCACTCGTGCGCCCTCTTCAAGAGATTTGAAGCCCTGAGCCTGAATTGCGGAATGATGAACGAATACATCGTTGCCGCCATCTTGCTCTATAAAACCAAAACCTTTTGAATCATTAAACCACTTTACTGTTCCTTCAGCCATCTTGTACTACTCCTTTTTGCTGGGTTCCGGTGGAACCCTTTTTTATATAGCCGAACCATCACTTTGATACTTCGACTGGAAGTCTGGATGTCCAGACAAATCAGGTAAAATTATCTTTGTCCAGGTTTGCTCGTTCCAAAATCAAAAGAGCACGCCTTACTGCGTCGGCTTTTGCCACGGGTGGCGGCCGCCGTTTTGCTGCCTCTCGGCGTTTGTCGAGAAACGGTCTGTTTTTTTGCTCCACTCACTTCCTCGTCTGCTCTGGTAGAGACAAATGCAGGCGGGGTCACTTCACGGCTCATTTTTTTGCCGAGATTTCGTTCGATGAGCGATATCATCTTTCCGTCATCCCTGTCGGCAAATGTTACGGCCTGGCCTGACCGCGTGGCACGACCGGTTCGTCCGGTACGGTGCGTATACGTTTCAGCTGTATCCGGCACATCATAATTGATAACATGAGAAATGCCAAGTACATCAATGCCCCGAGCGGCAATATCGGTGGCGACGAGAATTTTAAAGGTGCCGTCGCGAAAACCGTCCATCGCCAGCTGTCGTTTTTGTTGCGAGAGATTGCCCTGCAGCGAAGTCGCACTGTAGCCGGCATGTTCGAGCACCAGAGCCAGGCTTCTTGCCTTATATTTGGTGCGGGTAAAAATGAGCGTGCAGGTCATATCTCCCTCATCGATGATGCTTTTCAGCAAAGAGGTCTTGCGAGCTTTGGCTACCTGATACAGCCGATGGGCAATCGTCGGGGCCGGCAACGTGTGATTGATCTGCACGGTCACCGGCTTGTAGAGAATCTCTTCGGCCAGATGACGGATTTCCTGGGGCATGGTAGCGGAAAAGACCAGGGATTGACGTTTTGTCGGCAGTTGCTTGATTATTCGTCGGATGTCCGGCAGAAAGCCCTTGTCAAACATATGGTCGGCCTCATCTAAAACCAGCACTTCAACAGCCCTCAGATTGAAAGCCTTATCGTTGAGCAGGTCGAGTAATCGACCGGGACAGGCAACTATAATTTCCGCACCGGCGCGGATGGCTTGTATCTGCGGTTGTTTGCCGACGCCGCCGTAAACGACGACGCTGCGCAATCCGGTATGTTTCCCCATCTGGTCGATGTTGCCATGGATCTGTTCCGCCAGTTCTCGCGTCGGAGCGACGATCAGGGCCCGTACTATTTTGCGGGGCCCGTCCATGAGTCGCTGCAGCAGGGGCAGGACAAATGCCGCTGTCTTGCCGGTACCGGTCTGCGCCAGGCCAAGCATGTCGTGGCCGGCAAGGATTGATGGCATAGCTTCTTTCTGTATGGGGGTGGGGGAGGTATAGCCGCAGGCAGCAATGCCGGCGTTTACCTTGGGATGAAACTGAAATTCATTAAAACTCATTAATACTCCATTATATTTCGTAGTGAGATGCCCGGGGGTTCCCCTGGTTCCTCGATCTGCGTATCTTATTCGATCCGCTAGTAAATCTGTAATTTTAAACCCCGTCAAGTGATGTTTTCATCGCTGTTTCAAGGGGATGTACGTATCTGCGGAATATACTTTCCTGTAAAAAGAAAAGAGTTTCCACGGTACGTAACGTATGTTGGCATTGGTAATGGACACTGCTGTCCACCATCTGCACATAAGTGAAGCTTTTTGCTTGACGATAAATATGATCTTGGACGAGTTTTGCTGTGCAAAACTGCGACGTGCGGCTTGAAAGGGTGCCAAAATCAGTTTCAGTCTTCGGGGCTGGTGTGAGAAAAATTTCCGACAAAAAGTTTCATACTGTTTTAAGTAATCAGCATGTGCTTCGACGGCAACGAACGACGCTTGAGAAACAACGAGGTTAACGAGGACTACCTGAAGGGAATGTGCTCCTACTTAATTTGATTCAATAGCGACAATTATACTTACTTTTGAATAAAGTGCAAGGAAATAAAAAGACAAATATTTGTTTGTGAGAAAAAAGTCGAATTACAAGATGAAGAGTTTTTACGACGCCATCAATATTTGAAAATCTTTATGACGGTGTGTTTGATCATGTTTTGGTAATGTTTCTTTATAGAGGCTCATTTCCATTTGAAGGCTTTTTCCGGTTGAAGGTCGGGGCGATATTGTATCTGCAGGCCGTGTAAAAAGTTGCGGAGAATCTGATCTTTGCAACTCCGGTAGTTTTTATGATCCGGTTTACGGAAAAAAGCACTCAGTTCGTGTTTACTCATCGGTAAGGCTGCCAGCTGCAAAATGTGCAGTATATCTTCGTCCTGGAGGTTTAAGGCAATCTTTAATTTTCTGAAAATAATATTGTTATTCAAACGTTGTTCCGGCTTGGGTTGCGGTCCCTCACGTCTCCCCCGTTTGTCGTTGATCAAGCCGTTCAGAAAGGCGGCTAATTGCATGTCACTGCAGTTTTTGCAGGCCGGATCGTCATCTTTTTTTAACCAGTCACTGATTTGCGTTCGAGTGACTGGGTAGTCCGCCAGGTCAAAAAGAGCAATCATTTTCGAGTCGCTGAAGTTAAAGGTAAAGCGGATGCGGCGTAAGATATCGTTATTCTTCACAACAGTTTCCTTTGCTGAATTATAGTGATTGTTCCGTGACTGTTTTGTGGTGGGTTTGTCGCTGTGCCAAACATTTTTCCCGCCGTTTGTGGTACATATACTCCAGGCTGTGGTGGGCTGACATGATACAATCTAACTCAGGTCGCGGAATTTATCCTTCAAATTTCTCCAACTAAGCGTTATAGTAACACATGGTCTGTTGCATTTAGCCTGTCTCCGCTTGCCCCTGTTTAGAACAAAAACGATTTGAACCCCCCTGCACCAGACTGAATTACTTTCAGAGTACAGTGCGTTTATCAATAAAGGTATGGAATTACTTCTCAGTAAGCGATGGTGCGCAGGTCTCACCCGTACTCCATCGACAATCAGCAACTCCTACCCAAAACCTTAACCAAGGAGAAACCCTATGTCTGAGAGTGTTTATAAAATTATCGAAATGGTTGGATCAAGCCCGGTATCATGGGAAGAAGCTACTAATAACGCCGTAGCATCCGCCGGCATGAGCCTGCGCGACCTGCGTATCGCCGAGGTCGTCACCCTGGATATGAAAATTGACGAAGGGAAACCGGCTGCCTTTCGGGCACGGGTGAAGCTTTCTTTTAAACTTCTTTCCGATTAAGCTGCATTTCTTCCATACCGCTTCCTGAAAACGCTGTAACCAGGGAAGGGGAAACGGGGGGTCGTATTGATGAGGGGGGGGCAGGATACTCTGCAAACTCCATCGGTCGTCAATAATGACCCTCTTGTTCTGTCTGCTCATGAACAGGTAAAAATAAAAACTCCCTCCCTTCTGAAGAAGCCCATGTCCGACACATATGCTCCGCCATATCTCCTGCGTAATCCGCATCTGCAGACCATGCTTGCCAGTTTGCGGCCCAGAAAACATTTTATCGACAGACGAGCGGACAATCTGCTGCGCGAGGCGAAAGAGCAGATTCTCGATTGCGGCAAGGGTATCCGCCTGCTCGGTTCCGTTAGTTGTCGATTGGAGAACCGTGAAAATATTGTCGTGCTGATCCATGGGTGGGAGGGCAGTATCGACTCGAGTTATCTCCTGTCCGCCGCCGGTGTGTTATTTGATCACGGTTATAATGTGTTTCGTCTCAATCTCCGTGACCATGGCAACAGCCACCACCTCAATCGGGAACTGTTCAACTCTACCCGTCTTGATGAAGTGGTCAACGCCGTGGCCGAGGTCTTTCGGCGATATCCCCATAAAAGAAATTACCTCGCCGGTTTTTCTTTGGGCGGAAACTTTGCCCTGCGGGTTGGTCTGGAGGCACCGGTAAAAGGACTTCGACTGGATAAAATTGTCGCCATCAGTCCGCTGATCAACCCAAGCAGCACCACGCTTAATCTGGAGGCGAACCTCTTCGTTTATCATGCCTATTTTGTGCGGAAATGGCGAGGATCGCTGCGCAAAAAACTCGAATTTTTCCCCGATCTAGGCTATGGCGACACTATAATGAAGTTGAACAGTCTCAGCAGCATGAACGATTATTTTGTCCCCAACCACACCGACTTCAGTACAGCTGAGAGTTACCTGGATGCTTATGGTCTTACCGGCACTCGCTTGGCCGGTCTTGTGGTCGACAGCCATATCATTGCCGCGGAAGATGATCCTATCACGACCATAAAAGACATGGCCCAGGTGACTTCTCGTCCGTCCTCCCTTCAACTTGAAGTGACCAGGTATGGCGGGCATTGTGGCTTTCTGCAGGATTTTTCCCTGAACAGCTGGGTCGATTTGCGGCTGGTGACACTTTTTAGCGAGTCTGCCGGTAAAAAGAGCATCGGACTTTCGGCAACACAGGCCGAGCGTAATGAGGAGCTTGTCCGAGAATAGGCATTTTTCTCGGCCAAGCTCCTTCAATACCTCGCTAGGGGATACGTGCTTTTCGCGATGCAACCTGTTACCGTCCGGCGGCTCTTTGCAGAGATTCTTCTATTATCCAATGATTTTTCCGGATAATTGTGCTGTCTGTTCCGGCCAGGGAGTTCGATTTGGCGGCGAACGACCGGGCCTGCTCGTATTGCTGCTGCTGCAGTTTGATATCTGCCAACTGGGTCCAGAGCATGGCCTCTTTAGGCGCTGCCCGCAGGCCTCTCTCCAGAATTGCTATGGCCAGATCCGGCCGTCCCTGAAGATTCGCTTGCTCTGCCTGTCGGCTGAAATCAGCGGCGATAGTGTTGGTCTGCTTTGGCGGTGGCGGTTTAATCGGTTCCACCTGCGGCACCGGCGGTTTTGGTATCGGCGGCTTCGTTGTAGCCGGCGGTGGCGGATAATAAACCGGTTTCTGGGGAGCGACAGCGCAACCCTGAAAGAGCAGAGCAGCTAGAAGAGCGAGGGATAACAGCGTATTTATCGTTTTTGTGGTGTTGTTCATGATGTTTCCAAAGTAATGTAGTTTGTAATATATTGCAATGCGACCGGCAGACTGCCTAAAAGCCTGTCAGCGGAAGATATCAAAAATGTTTTTCAGGCCTGTTTGCAGGGTTCTTTCCAGGTTGTTGTTATTGAGTTTGTCCGGTGGGCCGCAGAAGACCACTTCGGGCAGCACGCCGTTCTGCGTAAAAGGCAGCAGTGTTGTCTGATTAGTTGTGCATTTTTCATTAAAAATCCGGCCGGTGGCAGTGTCTGCGTAATACCAGTTGATTGTATCCGGTGGCATTGGCTGCAGCGGGCTGGTGTCGATTGCCGCCATGGTCGATGCCCATACCCCGAGAGCTCCGGTTGCCCCGGTGAGGCCGCTTGACGTGTTGTCGTCTCGTCCCACCCAGGCAACGGCAACATGCATGCCGCTGAAACCGGCAAACCAGGAATCACGCAAATTGTCGGTTGTTCCGGTCTTGCCGGCAACGGTGAGTCCTGCCGGCAGAAGGCGCTGCAATGAGCGTGCCGTCCCGGTGGTTGTCACGGCCTGCAGGGCCTTGGTCAGACAGAATACCGCGGCAGGATCGACCGTCTGCTGCACGGTCAAAGGGTAGCGCTGCAGAGTGTTGTTCGCCTGATCGGTGACGGCAAGAATGGCCCGCAGGGGCGTTTGATAGCCACCAGCCGCAAGAGTCTGATACATCTGTAAAACATCAATGGGCGGCAGTTCAACCGCGCCGAGCAACAGGGATGGGTAGGCCTGGACTTTTTTCTGTATGCCGAGATTATGCAGCATAGTGATAACGGCGTCCAGTCCGAGATCCATGCCCAGTTGCACCGTCGCGGCATTGTAGGAATGTATCAACGCCTGCATCAGGGGCATTGGGCCGCGAAAAATGTGATCATAGTTTTCCGGCCGCCAGTTTTTTCCTCCCTCAACCGGCACATTAATCGGTGTGTCATAAACTGTTGTCAGGAGATTGTATGACTCGGGCCGGGCCAAGGCTGCCAGGAAAACGGCGGGTTTGATCACTGATCCGATCGGTCGTTTCATGTCCAGGGCCCGGTTGAAGCCACTCTCATGGGGAAACCGATCGCCGACCACGGCGACTACCTCCCCCTGGTCTACCGAGGCGACGACCAGAGCGCCCTGCAGGGTGTTCTCCGCTGATTTTCCACGACGTTTCTCAATGGCGGTAAGTTCGTTGCCAAGGCTGTCTTCCGCTTTTTGCTGGATAATCGGGTCCAGAGTGGTAAAAATGGATAACCCCTCGCTGCGTAAATCCTCGTCTTTGTAGTCCCGGGCAAGCTGGTTGCGCACCAGCTGCAAAAAGGCGGGGTAGGGGGTAATGCCGGAGGGAATTGCCTCGGTAACGCCGAGAGGTGTGTTTTTCAGTTGATCGGTTTTATCCGGGCTGATGACGTCACCGGATGCGAGGCGGTTTAGAACCTGATTGCGTCGCGATTTTGCCCGTTCAGGTTGCTGTCGCGGATTATAATAGGATGCTCCCTTGACGATACCAACCAGCAGAGCGACCTGGTCCAGTTCTAATTCAGCGAGATCTCGACCGAAATAGAAACGGCTTGCCATGGCGAAACCGTGAATAGCTCGTTTGCCGTCCTGGCCGAGGTAGACTTCATTGAGATAGGTCTGCAGAATCTCGTCCTTGCTGTAGTGGTATTCAAGCAGCAGGGCCATGATAGCCTCGTTGGCCTTGCGGAGCAGGGTTTGCTCGCTGCTGAGGAAGAGGTTTTTTACCAGCTGCTGGGTCAGCGTGCTGCCGCCCTGCACCGTCCTGCCCGCCCGCAGGTTGGCAAGGCCTGCTCTGATGATTGCTGTCGGCCGAACCCCCCAGTGGCCGTAAAATGTATTGTCCTCAACCAGGAGCAGCGTCTTGAGCAGCAGTTCCGGCGTGTCGTCCAGTTTAATCAGCAGCCGGTCTTCGTTATGGCTTGGGTATATGGAGGCGTAGTGTACCGGTTCCAGGCGAAACATATTCAGTGGCTTTTCGCTGTTTGCATGCGCCAGGGAGGCGATGCTCTGGTCATTGATCGTTAGTTGGACAGGAGTCGCAGGCTGCAGGGCATCCGGAAAAGGAAAACTCCGGCTGTAGATGGTCACGCTGCTGCCGGTTATGCTGTACTCGCCCGGCTTTTTCGGCACGTCCCGCCGGCTGTAGCGCAGCTGGGTCAGTTCTTTTTCCAGGGCGTTAATCGACGCGGGTTTGCCGACATATAATTCCAGGGGCCGGGCATACAATCGCGCCGGTATTTCCCAGCGCCTGCCTTCAAAACGGCTGGTGATCTGTTCGTCGAGTTTTTGTATATACGGCACTGCAAGCAGCAGAGATGTTGCTGTAAAAACGACAACAAGGGCAATGTAGAGAGTTGATTTCTTCATATTTTGGGAGAAAATTCGGGTCGGGGAGCGGATTTATCCTCGCTCGTTTTTTTGTAAGCGGTTATATCTTTTCTATAAGAGTACCGTGTGATCGGCCGGCCCCTCTTCCATTTACCACTATCAGTCCGGTCACAACAAGAATAATAGCACCGATGAGATTGTCGGTAAGCGGTTCCTGGAGCAGAGTGACGCCAAGAAACACTCCTGAAATCGGCATGATAAAGACAAAAGAATGCAACGATGTGGCGCCATATCTGCGAATCATGGTATTCCAGGCCACAAGGCCAAACGAGGCCGTGACAAATGTCTGGTAGAACATTGCCTTGACAATCGAAGCATCAATAAATCGAACCATTTCGTCATCCCAGAGAAATCCGCTCAGCAAAAAAAACGGTGTTGCCAGGGATATCGGGTAGAGGGTGATCTGGATCGGATGGAAGCCACCAATAATACTTTTTATATAAACAACGTGACAGCTCCAGACAAGGACGGCAAGAAGAATGAGCCCATCCCCAAGCAGGGCGTCGCCGGTTAAAGCGACGTTGTCAAAAAACAGCAGCAGCACCCCGGCAAAACCGAGAAGGAGGCCAAAGATTTTCTTCTGGTTGATGGTGTCGCCGGGAATAAAATGGTGCGCCAGGATCATGACAAAAAAAGGAAGTATGTTGGCAATAAGGGTGGCATGAGAGGCTGTCGTCTTGCTCTGTCCGAAATAAAAAAGTGACAGCTGGATAAAAAAGAACAGGGCAAGAATGAAGAGCTGATGGACTTGGTTTTTCCGCACAGCCAGCGGCCTGCCGGTGCATAATGCATATAAAAAGATAACCAGGGCGGCAACGCCGAAGCGCACTCCCGCAGTGGTAAAGATACCTAGCCCGGTCAGACTGATTTTTATAGCCACTGCATTGGCGCCAAACAGACCACACAGAAAGATGGTGAATAAGGAAGCGCCAAGGGGCAGTCCGTGGCTGGTGACTGGCGCGGACAACACATTAATCTTAGTTTCCAACGGACTGCCTTTTTTGTAGCACCGAAAGCTTTCGCACCATAGCTTTACTGCACCAACAGGAAGTTATCCCTGTTTTATAATATTTTTTTTGAGGCGTTACAGCGTAATTTCCTGGCCAAATTCCATGACAATGGCCTTTTTGCCGATGGCCTCAACCTGTTGCTTAAATTCGTTTGGATCCACTTCGATGACCGGGAAGGTATTATAATGCATGGGAATAGCCACTCCCGGAGCGGCAAGCTGCACGGCTTTCACCGCATCCGTTATGCCCATGGTGAAATTATCGCCTATCGGTAAGATCATAAAGTCGAGCGGCGTCATCTCGCCGATCAGTTTCATGTCGTAAAAAAGACCGGTGTCGCCGGTGTGATACAGCGACTTGCCGTCGATGGTCAGTACCACACCGGCAGGTTCGCCGCCATAAGTATTGTCCGGTGTCATTGAGCCATGGTGGGCAATGGTAAATTTCAGCCTGCCGAAATCGAAGAGGTGGGCGCCGCCGATGTGCATGTTATGGGCCCGGAACCCTTTGCCGATGCAGTAGTTGGCCAGTTCATTGACACAGATAAAAAGTGGGTCGGTCCGTTTGGCGATCTTAAAGGCATCGCCGACATGATCTCCGTGTGCATGGGTCAGCACAATGAAATCCGCACTGACGTCAGCTGATTTGACCGGTGACGTCGGGTTGTCGTCAAGAAAGGGATCAATGAGAAGAACATGACCGCCATCAGTGGTGATTTGAAATGAAGAATGCGAAAAGTATCTAAGTTTCATCTCTGCCTCCGGGGTTGATTGAAAAAAGCTGCTGCACAATCTCCTTAATCAAATGCGTCTCTCCATCTCTCACCTGAGAGTAGCAGTAACGGTCAATCTTTACAATGAGTTTGTCCGTCGGTAGCTGTTCAGGATACAAGGTCATATAAGGGGAAAACTAAGCAAGCTCCTGAATATGGCAAAATCGCAAAGCAGTGGCAGCGCGCAGGCAGGCATGTAGCCTCTGGGATTTACGGCAACAGCAGAAATTCCTTGAAGGCTCCGCGCATGCAGTGATTGGAGGCCATCGACGCGGAATAAGCCCCGGCGTTGATCAGCGCCAGGTAGTTTTGCCCGGTCATATCGGGCAGCATGCACTGTTCGGACCAGACATCAAGGGCTTCATTGATGTGACCAACCACATGAACAGGTGTGCGGTTTGCCGCTACGCTGAAAAACAAAGGTACCGGCTGAAAGGGCAAGTTGTAGTAAGCCGGTTCGGGCGCGATATTAAAGCCGGCGTCCACTCCGAGAAAATATGTCTGTTGCTTTTTCTCCAGATACGTCACACCGAGCAGCAGCAGTCCGGCATCTTTCACCAGATAATCGCCCGGTTCCACATCGACCACCAGATCACGTGCCGTGAAATGTTTTTTGATGATTTTCGCCCAGGTACCAAGATCCAGTGGCTGGTCCGAGGCGACATGGGGCACGCCGAGTCCCCCACCGATATTGATTCTTTGCACGCTTGGCAGTTGCTCGATAAACCACAGACATTGCTCGACAACCGCTTCCCATTCGGGCAGCTGACCGGTAAGGTAACCGCATCCGGTATGAAAATGTATCCTTCGAACTTTCAGATGGAGTGATGCAGCCAAGGCCAGGGCTTCAGGGAACTGCTCCCGGTAAATGCCGAACTTGGTGGTGGTCGGCCCCGCGTACTGCAGTAACTGGTTGCTTGCCCGACTGACGCCCGCCGCCGGATTGATACGGATGCCTATCTCTGATCCGGGCCGCCTTTTGCCCCATTCGCCGATGGCATGCAGGGAATCGGCGTTAAAGAGCAAGCCGTCGTAGCGTGCCAGCTGGTCAAAATCATGCTGTGACAGACTCGTTGCGGTAAAGGAAATTTCCCGAGGAGTAAAGCCGCAGCAAAGAGCATGCTCAACCTCTGCAGGCGAACAGGCATCGATGCCGCACAGCCCGGTCTGTTTGAGAAAAGTCAACAGGGGGGCAAAACGATTGGCTTTCATGGCGTAGAACAATCGGTGGTTCTGCTGTTGACCGACAGTCAGCAAAGCGTTTTTTACCCGCGCAATATTTTCTCTGACCCGTTGGGCAGAATAGACAAACGAAGGGGTGCCGAACTGCCGGGCAAGGTCGGCGACCTTGTGCCCGGCAAAGTGAAGATGTTGCTGCTGGTAGCAAAGATCGGCTCTTTGCCACCAGTCAGGCGTCTGTCCGGTGTGCATCAGATAACAACGGACATGTCCAGAGGTTGGGGCAGGATAAGGTCAGTTTCCGGAGATGGTGCAGGTTGTTGATAGGGCAGCTCTCGTCTGCCGGTGATCCAGCCGCGACAATTTTCCGCCCCACAGGAACAGGGAAACTGCTTAAAGAGATAATCTTCCGTTTCGGCATAATCCATATAGAGATAACTGTTGGCTTCTATATCCTGCAGTGCCGTCACAGTCAATTTTTGCATATCGACGGAAACGTTTGGTGCGCAGGAGTGCAGGAAATAACCGGAGAAATACGGATCAAAGTTGTGACTTGTTGTCGAGAGTTGCAGGGTGTGCTGTCTGATATCGGGCACGGGTTGTTTGGCTATCTTGGCCATAATCGTGCCTTTCTTGAAAGACCGGTAGGTGATTACGCCCATGCCGGTCTTTTCGTCCTTGAAAACAATGGAAAAATCCTCGGCATGAGGAAACAGTGGTTCATCGCCTAGTTCAGGGGGATAGAGCATCGGGAAGACTCCAGATAAAAAAAGATTGAGAAAAACCTGCAACCCAGGGAACTGGATTGAGGAGTTGAAAAATCCTATATATACGAAAATTTCAGGAATACAATAAAATTTTATCAGGCGATAAAACTAACCTCGGTAAACGGGACATAAGTGGTGAGAAGTATTTTGGGACAGATTATTTTATTGCCAAAAAACAGGAAAATAATCTGTAAGGTGCTCCTGGTATTTCTGTGCCGAAAATGGTTTTCGGCAGCGTTTTCAGGAAGAGCGGTCTACCGAGCAGTACTGCTTTTTGAGCTCCCCGATGTGTGCCGGACCAATGCCGCAACAGCCGCCGATTATTTGCGCACCCATTTTAATCCAACGTCCTGTTTCCAAGGCATAGTCCTCGGGAGAGATAATGTCGTTGAACTCCCAGTTCGGCATGACAAAGCGTCCGGAATGGGCATAGACCCCCAGCGTACCCTGCCAGCAGGTCTTGAGCAGGGAGAAAGCTTCGGTAGTATCGGCGACTTCGGTGTGCATTATAAACGCGGCGGAACCGCCAATACGGGCAATGGCTTTGACTCCCTCGGGCAGGGTATGCTCGCGTTGCCACAACATAATGTCACCGGTTGCATTGCGTCTGCAGCTGAAACCGAGCCAGACCGGCAGTCCGGTGGAGCAGGCGGCCTGCACGGCAAGGGATCCTTGCTCAATCTCCTCGATCATTTCTATAAGCAGAAGATCGACACCCGCTTGAACAAGGAGTTCCGCCTGCTCGGTATACCAGGACAATGCCTCGGTGAGTGGCGGATAACATTTTTTGGGATCGTCGCAGAAGGTCATCGGTGCTATGGAACCGGCGATTGCCACCGGGCCGGTGGCTGCTTTTTCCCGTGCCCGAACGGCCAGTTTGACGGCTTCTGTATTGAGGTGCCGAAATTCTCCGATCAGCCCGGCGTGAAGAAGCAGGTGTTTTGCTGTCGAAAAAGAATTTGCGGTAATGATATCGACCCCGGCATCGATGTAGTCTTCGTGAATCGCCTGCACTATGTGCGGATGGGAGAGAATGGCTTCGGCCGACCACGCCTGGCTGTTCATCGGCACACCTCTTTTTTCCAATTCCGTACCGGTGGCGCCATCAAGTAATACCAGCTGCTTGTGTTGCAGTTTGTCTTCGATAAATTTCATAGTGTATGCCATTGTTGTATACCTTCAGGCGAGATACGGGTTAGGAGGCTGTCTGAGAATGCCATTTTGCCCAAACTCTTCGTTGTTTAGAAAAAATAATGCTCGGAATATTAAATATATGCCTGTGCTTATTTTCCCTAAAACGCCTCGATTTTGAACAAAATGCCTATTCTCGGACAGCCTCCTGATAGCCCAGGGCTGTTTCAATTGCTGCCTGCAGCTCCTGCAGCACATATGGTTTATTGACGGCAGCGCAGAAGCCGTATTCCTGGAAAGAGGCCATGACCGGATCATTTGAGTAGCCGCTGGAGACGATGGCCCGTATCGTTGGATCGATCTGTTGCAACCGTACCAAGGTCTCTTTACCGCCAAGTCCGCCTGGAATGGTCAGATCGACGATAACCAGATCGATGGCTTCCGCTGCGTTGCACCGTTCCCGGTAAATATCTATCGCCTCCCGACCGTCACTGGTGAGGATGACACTGTGGCCAAGTATTTGCAACATTTTTTGCAGCACCATCTGCACCGCCTGGTCATCATCCATCACCAGTATCCTCTGGTGGGTAGTCGTTGCCGGGACCTTTTGGCGGATATCCCCGGTGTCTGCGGTCTGTGCTGCCGCCGGCAGATAGATAATGAATTCGGTTCCCTTTCCCTGCTCGGAGCTGACGAAAATATGGCCGTGATGTTTGTTGATAATGGAGTGGGTAATAGCCAGGCCGAGGCCACTTCCTTCCTGTTTGGTGGAAAAGTATGGGTCAAAAATTTTGTCGAGCAGTTCGGCAGGAATGCCGACACCGGTGTCTTGTATGGTGATTTTTACATAGATGTTTTTTGCATCGAGCAGACTGAATGGATCTTCATCCGGCAGGATATTTTGGCAGACTATGGCAATCTTCCCCCCTTTCGGCATGGCGTGCCGGGCATTGAGCACGATATTTTGAATGACCTGGCTGATTTGTCCTCGATCGACGATGGCATACCAGAGATTGTCCGGCAGCTGGTAGGTGCAGGAAACATTGCCGCCGTGCAGGACAAAGGTAGCCGATTCCCTGACGATTTCGGCAAGGGACGTCGATTCCCTGATCGGCTCGCCGCCTTTGGCAAAGGTCAGGAGCTGCTGGGTAAGGTCTTTGGCCCTGATCGCCGCTTTTTCAGCCGCTATCAGCAGGTTACGGGTTTTCGTCGCCAGGCCGTTATCGTAGATGGCGAGGTTAATATTACCAAGAACGGCAGTGAGGATATTATTGAAGTCGTGGGCAATGCCGCCGGCCAGTATTCCTGTCGATTCCAGTTTTTCAATTTTCAGCAGCTCCTTTTCCATACGCATGCGCTCGGTAACGTTTTCCACCAGGGAAAGTGCGCCAAGGATAGTACCGGAAGCGTCGCAAATGGGGGAATTGAACCAGTCGCAGTGGATAGTCCGGCCATCTTTTCGGACATTTTTATTATGGCTGCGTATACCGGCTTCACTGGAAATGAGTTTTTGCCAGATTTTTGCCATATGCGGCTGCATTGATTCCGGCATTAGTTTTGCTGCAGGCAGGTCGATAGCCTCTTCCATGGAATAGCCGAATATTTTTTCAGCCGCCGGGTTCCACTGTTTGACCTGAAAAGCGGTATTCCACAGGATGATGCCCATGGGCGACTGGTCGACTATCGTCTGGAGCTGTTCCTCGCTGGATCGCAGAGCCTTTTCCGCGGCATTGCGTGTGGCCATTTCTTTTTTCAGATCGCGGGTCCGCTCCTCAACCAGCTCTTCGAGATGATTGCGATACACGGCAATATCATCAAAATTCTGGCGCAGTTTCAGGGTCATCTGGTTGAATATGTCGCCAAGTTGCCCGATTTCATCTCTGGTCTTGAGTGACACCACAGTATTCAGGTTGCCGTTCACTATCTCCCGGGCGGAGTTTTTCAGGTGTTCCAGCGGCCGGGTAATACGGTCTGAGAGGAACAGGGTGATGAATGCCGACAGGGCGATGGCCACCAAAGATACCGCTACGGTAAACAACTGGAGTCTATTGACCTGTCTCTGGGAAAGGGCCAGTTCATTGTCAATGAAGGTGCGAAGGTCCGTTGCCAGGTCTTCTTGCGCATGGTGTCTGGATTGGACCATGTGCCGCAGCTTGTCGTCCTCGTCCAGATAGCGGCTGAAAATATCCCGATAGACGGTGGCAACCTTGGCAATTCGATAGGCTTTCAGTCGTCGAATGTTGTCCATATCCGTTTGCTTTTGCACCTGTTGCGTCAGTATTTCAATATCAGCAATGATTTTGATGACCGTCTCGGCTGCGGGCTTCGCTCCGGAAAGCATATAGGTTTTTTCCGCCTGAAACATCCGGCTTGTCTGCAGGAGGAGAGCTGCGCTGATGTCGCTCTCCTGGTCGGTCAAGTTGTGTGTATGGGCCAGTAGTCGGTCAGATTCCTGATTCATCCGACTCTGCATGGTCTCTAGCCTGATGATCTGCTGCGTGTAGGCGGTAAAATTATGCTGGTATTGCTGCAGCTTCATCAGAATGTGTTCGACCATTGGATGGTATTTTCTATTGAACTGTTTCTCTACATCGCCGATAATGAGACGCAACTCATCGAGGATGTTATTGACCGCCTGGGCAGCGCGGATTTCCTGCGAAGAACTAAAAGTATGTTCTTCAGCGGCCATGGAATTGAACAGCCTGTCAACCTCGAGGCTAAAAGTGAAAATGCTGTTTTGCCGTTGTAATGCACTATGCATGCCCCACCAACTAGCCACCGCCACGGTAATAGTCAGCAGGAGGATGGAACAAAAAGATAAGCCGATTTTCAGGCGAAAGGACATATATTCTCCAAATCTGTCATTATTTCATTGATATCTTATCTACTTCATTCTGCAGGTTGGCAAGAATCTCCGTGGTCTGGTCGGGAAAGGCGATAATTTCATTAAAGCTGTCCATGCCTTTGTCGGCAATGGCTGAGGCTGTCGCAAGGTCGTAGTTAAAGGCCCAGTGGGATGCGGCAGTACTTTCTTTGCGGATACGCTGTCTGAGAGGTGAATAAAAATCTTTCTCGACCAGGCTGTTCGGGGCAAAACCACCGGACCCCACGCTGAGCCGCATTTGTGCTGCAGCTTTTGCAAAAGAGCGAAGGACTATTTTGGCCGGCTGTCGGCCGATGGAGTCTTTGGTCAACACAATGCCGTCCACCGGACCGAGGGCGACTTTTGGCACAGTATCAATAATTGTCGGGAAGACAAAAAAATCGAAGCCGCTCTCTTCGGCCAGGCCGCATTTTTCTCCGCTGAGAAGCGGAATGGCCCATGTGCCCATGAGGGTCATGGCCGCTTCCCCGGAACAGAGCTGGTCAGTGGCTTCAGTCCAGTCGAGATCGTTGGCGTTTTGATTGAAATAGCCCTTTTGCAGCAAGGTTCCCCACAGGGCATAGACTGCGCGGACTTCAGGGTCGGTGTACTTTGCCCTGTTCTCCATCAGTGCCTGCCGATAGGTTGGGCCGGCGGTTCTGAGCAGCAGGTAATCAAACCAGAATTGCGCCGGCCATCGCTCTTTTGCGCCAAGGGTAAAAGGGATAAGGCCACGGTTTTTTAGGTTTTCGGCCAGCTCAAGCAGCTCGTTCCAGGAACTGGGCGCGGAAAAGCCTTCTCGGGTAAACAGCTGCTTATTATAAAAGAAGACAATAAAATGCTCCGTGATTGGCAGTAAATATTTTTTGCTGTTGTAGGTACTTGCCGCTTCGGTCACCGAGGTTTTAGCGCGGTTGGCAAAGGGAGTCGATAGCCAGATGTCATCGATTGGTTCAAGTTTACCCTGGTCAACAAGGGCCTGGGTTTTTGCTCCAGCCCAGTAGCTGAAGAGTTCCGGCGGCTTTTCCTTGGCAAGGGTGACGTGGATCATACTTTTGAAGGCCTCGTGGTCAAGGGCATGGGCTACGATCAGATCCTCACCGTCGCCACTGTTGATGACGGCGAGCATCTCCGTCATGCCGCCGCTGAGTGGGCCGGAAAAATAATGATAGAGGCGTATTTGTTGACTGGGTTTGGCCGGGGAGACAATCTCCTGGTCGGCTTTTTGTTCAGCTTGCGGACGGAGCAAAAAAACAGCACAGACTATAACTATGCCAAGAAGAACGACTAGAGCTGACAGGATGAAATTTTTCATTTGACAACCGAAAGTAGAGGGTGGCCTTATCAGCCTGGGAGAAACAATGCGTGAAATAGCCGATGAAAGTGTCTATGTTTATGCTGTTATGGTATCAAAAATTGATGGTATTGTGAATGTATCAGTGAAAACCACAATTGAAAACACGTTATGATTGCAGGCCGGCCAAGAGATTATAGAGCAAATTATCGGAGATGAAAAGACCATTTGAGAAATTCTGCTCGGGCAGCTCTTTTCCAAACGGTCTTGACAAGACCGTCGAGATAATGAAGGTGTGAGACACCTTGTGGTATCATTAACGTAAAGAGATGGAGTGGCCGGGAGACTATTTTTCAAAAAGGAGTATTACATGAAAAAATTTACCATCGCCGGTATTGGTGAGCTGCTTTGGGATGTTTTGCCGGAGGCCGAGGTAATCGGCGGGGCGCCGGTAAACTTTGCCTATCACGTTACGGCGCTTGGGGCAAGGGGGATCCCTATTTCGACCATCGGCCGTGATCCTCGTGGGGAAAAGGCCCTTGCCGAATTAAAGGCGCGGGGTGTCGATATCTCGGCAATCTCGATTACGGAAGATTTTCCCACCGGCTATGTTCTTGCCACCCTGGATGACGAGGGCAAAGCCGCCTATAGTTTCCCCGAGGAAGTTGCCTGGGACCATCTACAGGTAAATGAGTATGCCGAAAATCTGCGCAGCAGCATCGATGCGATATGTTTCGGTTCTTTGGCTCAGCGGTCGGAGCATTCGCGTCGAACCATCCATGGCTATCTCGACTCTCTCAGAGCCAAGACGGTGAAAGTCTTTGACATTAACCTCCGGCAGGACTTTTTTACCAGACAGGTCATTGAAGCCTCATTACAGCGCACGGATATTCTCAAGTTAAACGAAGAGGAGTTGCCGGTCCTTGCCGGGCTGCTGGAGATAAAGGGGCCGGAGGAAGCGTGGCTTTCGGCCATCATGCAACGTTACCATCTGCAGATGGCCATACTTTCCAGAGGCGGCAGCGGCAGCCTGCTTGTCACCCCGGCGGAATCCTCGGATCATCCAGGGATTATCACCCATATTGAGGATACCATCGGCGCTGGGGATTCTTTTACCGCTGCGGCAACCATAGGCTATCTTCAGGGACTGCCCTTGGATGTAATCAATGAACAGGCGAACAGAATTGCCGCCTATGTCTGTACGCAACAGGGGGGCATGCCGCATGTACCGGATTTATTGCAGGAGTGAGGTGCTGTCCTGCAAGGGGAAAGACTTCTGGAAACAGAAAATATTACACCTCGCAAAAGAAGCTTTTTACTTAGCCATCTTGTAATCCGACTTTTTTCAAGTCTATCAACAGAGGGAGTGACAAAAGAAATCATTATGAGCGAAAAATCTTTTCAGGACTACTATCCGGAATCTTTCAGTCATTGTTACGGCTGTGGCACGAAGAATGCTCATGGCCTGCATATCAGTAGCTTCTGGGACGGCGATGAAGCAGTCGCCACCTTTCATCCGAAAGAATTTCATCTGGCTTTTCCCGGCTATGTCTATGGCGGACTGATCGCGTCTCTCATCGACTGCCACTGCGTCGGTACCGCGGCAGCTGCCGCATATAAAGAGGAAGGGCGGGAACTTGGTTCTCTCCCGCCATTCAGGTATGTTACCGGCTCGCTCCAGGTAGACTATCTCAAGCCGACGCCACTTGGCCCCCCCATTGAACTGCGGGCAACGGTCGAAGAGATCAAGGGGAGAAAGACAATCCTTCTTGCCACGGTGTCGGTCGACAACGTCGTCACCGCCAAGGGGCGGGTGGTTGCGGTACGTATGCCGGACAACATGCGCTAGCTCAATATGCCTCTAAATCGACTTCCATGAAATTAAACCACATGCCGTTGTGCTGGGCATGATCCAGTTCGATCTGCACAACATCGACGTGGCGTTCTTCAATTTCAAGGAATTTTTCAAAGATGGCGTGAATCTCTCCTGTTGTTTTTTTGCAGGCATCCCGGTAGAAGGCCGACGTTTCTTTTTCAAGTTTCAGCGCACCGGCCAGTACCGATTTGATATCTCCCAGCATGTGCTGCGGGATTTCCGCCTTCAGTTTCTCGATCTTCGGCTCAAGTTGCATGGCGGTCGGGATGGCGGTGATCAGTCGATTAATATCGATAGCTTCCTTTGTTTTCAGCTGCTCAAGACTGTAATGTAAAAAATCGACATGGGCCTGTTCGTCGTCGGCCAGAGCCTGGAAGATTGCCTTGCCGCGTTCATCATCGATTGTTCTGCCGGCCGAACGGTACAGATCCCTTATTTTTTCTTCGTATTGCAATGCCGTAGCGAATATTTCCTGTGAATTCATGTGATTTTCCTTTGTCGTTGCCTGCGAATAAATGAAAATGAATGGCGCATAGCGCTCTGTGGCTGCAGTCCTCTTTCCCAGCAATAAAAGTAGACACGAAAGAAGGGTTTGTCGATAAGCGTTTTCAGCCGTAGACCTGCTGAATACCTGCCGCCAGATCATCATAAAACTCGGTAACGGTATCGTACATGACGTTCGTGCCGGTACTGAAATGGAGGAGAATATCGTTAAAACATCGAGGTACGAGGGGATAGAGCTTTCTCAGGTTAAAGACCCTGTCTTGAGAAAGCAGCGAAAGATCGTTCCTGTTCAAGGTGGCAAAAACCTTCTCACCCATTTGCGGATGCTGCAGGACGTCGACCGGTCGCCAGTTTTTCCGACCGAGAATATAGAGCAGTATATTGCCGAGGCCGATCAGGTCAAGGGCGAAGGGACGTTCGGGCAGATAGAAGTCATAATCGAAATCAATCCAGCGATAGTTGCCGTCCTCCCGGTCGATGAGGATATGATCTCTTCTGATGTCCCCGTGTTTAAAACCATGCCGGTGAAGCAGGAGAATCGCTTCCACCGCTTTGAGAAAGCGACGCAGAATGTTTTCGACATGGTTTGCCAGATAGTTTTCCTGGCTGCTGTCAATGCGGCCGATGGCGGTATCCAGCCGTGAGCCGGAGATGATATCGAGAATCCGCACGATATTGCCGGCTTCATCAAGAACCGAGTAGCCCTGCATAAACATTTTATTGCCGCGGACCAGATCGAGTACCTGGCCTTCCTTTTTCGGTCGGCGATAGCATTTTACCGTCAGCGGTCCCAAGGCCAGGGTAAACGTTTCATGGAAGACCAGTTTGACGATCTTTCTTTCCCCTGATTCAAGATCATAGACTTTCGGTACCCACTGTTTCGGCTGTTCATCAATGCCGAACCGACCTTCTTTGGTGTAGCCGACCACCAGGAAATACCTGTTGTCAACATGGATGATATCCCCATAATCTATTCGTGTAAAATCACTAGTGTCGGTAAAGATCGTCGGCTGCCTGCGCAGGCTTTTCATGGCGTTGTGGCTTTGCAGCAGGGGCAGGATGTGCGGCGGGAATTGGCTCCAGTCGACCATGGTTCACCCCACTATCCAGGTGGTGAAATCGTTGCAGTGTCTGGCCAGGGCGTTGGAGATAGAACCAAAGAGAAATTCTTCGGCCTTGGAGACGCCGCGTTTACCAGTAACCACCGTCCCGAAATTGCCGTTTCGCTGCACCTCGAGGACGGTATCGCTGATGGTTTTCCCTTCCGCCATGTGGGCGGTGCAGGAGACGGTGTCCCGGAGAATTTCCGCACGCACCAGAATTTCCAGGCATCTGCTGAAGATATGCTCGGCTTTGACGATGCGCTGGGCCTGGTATTCTTCCAGCACGCCGCCTTTCTGATCAAAATCAGGCGGCGGCTCGGGGTATACATGTAAGAGACAAATAGACACTGCTACTCCATTTCCGGCGACCTGGCCAACATACTTGACCGCCCGGAGTGAGGATTCCATCTCGTCCACGGCAATAAGAATATTGTTCCAATCGGCCATAGCATCCCCCTGTCTGATATTTTTTTACAGAGTCATCTTGAAATCGAACACTTTATAAGTGTGTCGTTGTAACTATTTGTTAATGTTCAACTCCCGGTTTCCAGCACTCCAGCAGCTTGATCAGTTCCAGCATGGTCTGGTGGGTGGGCACTTTCACGCCGTGTTCCTCGGCATAACGACAGATTGCGCCGTTTTGTGCGTCGATCTCGGTCGGCAGTTCATTAAGAATATCCTGCAGCATGGACGAAAGGTTGTTGGCGCTTTTTTCACATGCATCGAAGAGCAGTTCATAGAGATCCGGATAGACCAACTCGATGGAGCAGCCATCCGCCACCGCCCGGCCTTCATCGAGGAGCCGCTTCATCAGGGTGATGGACTCCATCTTCGAGGTAAGTGAGCCGTTCGGCACCTGAAGGATGGCCGATACCGGGTTGATGGCCGAATAGGTGATCACCTTGCACCAAAGCCTGCCGATGATTCTTTTCACCATCTGGGTCTCGATGCCGCATCGGTTGAACACATGATTGATGTTTTCGAGGCGTTTGGAAAATGTGCCGTTCAACTCGCCGATATAGGTTTTGGCCAGGCCGCCCTGCCGCACCCGGGCGTCGCTGAGCGCGGTTCCCGACATAAAGGTGATGCCGAGGAGGATATTTTCCCGCGGGATGATTTTAGAGGCGACCTCCATATTGCCGAGTCCGGTCTGCAGACAGAGAAGCGGACAGGTCTCGCTGATCAGATGCGCGACGTCTTTTACCGCCGCCAGGGTGGCCTGGGATTTTACCAGGAGAAGGACCAGATCCGCTTCGGTGAGAGAATCGGCTGAGAACAGGGCTTGAACCGGAAAAGATTGTGCTTCCTCAGGATGCTGATCGCTGTCCTCAATGAGACCGATCCCTTTTTCCTGCAAAGCCCCCAGGGTTTTTCGGTCAATGTCGATCAGGGTGATCTCATTGCCGCCTTTGACGAGAAAATAACCAAAAAGCCTTCCGATGGCACCACCACCGACAATGACAATCTTCATAGTCCGCCTCCATAGTTCAAGATGTTGGAAAAGCTCCGTACGCGTCTTTTCCAAGAGATACTGTATGAATTTTTTAAGAAAAAGTCACCCGGACTTTTTCCTCAGCATATGGGTCGGGCTGCCCAGGAAAATCTCCGCCGCCTCTGCCATGGTTTCAGACAGGGTCGGGTGGGGATGGATGGTCAGGGCCAAATCTTCGGCCAGGGCACCCATTTCGATAGCCAGGGCCGCTTCGCTGATTATCCCTTCGGCATTGCGGCCGGTGATACCAACGCCAAGGATTCTGCCGGTCGTGGGATCGGTCAACAGCTTGGTCAGCCCGTCGGTCATGCCGATGGTCTGCGCCCTGGCGGAATATTTCCACGGGAATTTCTGTACGCCATAGGGGATATTTTCGGCAATGGCCTGCTGTTCAGTCAGGCCGCACCAGCTGATCTGCGGATCGGTAGAGACCACCGCCGGAATTATCCGAGCATCAAAAGCACCATTTTTGCCGCTGCACACCTCTGCCGCCACCCGTCCTTCCCGGATGGCCTTGTGCGCCAGCATGACGCCGCCGGCAACGTCGCCGACAGCGCAGAGATGGGTATCGGCGGTCTCCTGCCGCTCATTGATCTGAATAAATCCCCGGCTATCGAAGGTGACGGCCGTGTGTTCCAGGCCCAGCCCATCGCTGTTGGGCACCCGGCCGATGGCCACCAGAACCCGGTCAAAACGGCGCTGCTTCTTTTGACCGTTTTGTCGGAAGTTGACCCGTACCGCGCCATTTTCTTCAAGGAGGCCGTCAATCTTTATGTTGAGAAAAATGTCGGCAAACAAGTCGGCAAGGCGTCTCTGCAGCGGTTCAACCAGATCAGGATCAACCTGGGTCAGCAAATGGTCTTCCCGTTCCATTACGGTCACCCGGCTGCCCAGTGCCGCATAGATTGAGCCAAGTTCCAGGCCGACATAGCCGCCGCCGACCACCAGCAATGTCTTTGGAATATCGGGCAGGCGTAATGCGGCGGCAGCGTCCATGATCCGGTCTCCTGGAGAAAAAGCCACCCCCGGCAGCTCAAGCGGTCGGGAACCAGTGGCGATTATGGCCTTTTTAAAGCGAATTCGACTGATCTCGGCGCCTTCGAGCCGCACCGTCGTGGCACTGGCAAAGCGCGCCAGGCCCTGGACGAGCAGGATGCCCCGATTTCCAGTCAGGCGCACTAAATCCTCGGCCATGGTGTCGACCAGCTGCTCCTGCCAGGCGCGCATGGCGGTAAGGTCAAGTTTTGGCTCGGCAAAACCGATACCCCTGCTTTTTGCCTCTCGCGCATTAAGGAGCAGTTCGGCCAGCTGCAGTAAACTCTTCGAGGGAATGCAGCCGCTATGCAGGCAGCCCCCGCCGGGGCGCGGGTTGGTATCGACCATGATCACGTCAAGGCCCAGATCGGCCGCCCGAAAGGCGCTGGCGTAGCCCCCCGGACCTCCGCCGATGACCAGCAGGTCGGTATTCATTTCCATATCGCCCATTACCATAGTGTGCTCACCATACTGTTCTCCTAAATCATGGTAATGAGCAGCTCGTCCGGATCCTCCAGGGCATCGATGATCAGACGCAGAAAGCGAATGGCATCGGCGCCGTCAACCACCCTGTGGTCGAAACAGAGGACGATCGGCATGAGCAGCCGGGGGACGATCTCGTATCTGTCGCGTTCGTCGGTGACGACGGCAGGCTGCATCCGTCCCTGGCCCAGGCCGAGGATGGCTACTTCCGGATAGTTGATGATGGCCGAAAAGTGGCTGCCGCCAAGAGGGCCGGTGTTGGTGATGGTAAAGGTGCCACCCTGCATGTCTTCCGGACTGTGCGTTCCGCTGCGGACTCTGGTCGCGGCGCTGGTTAATTCCACGGCCAGCTCTTTGATGCTCTTGCGGTCAACGTCGCGGATCACCGGGACCATCAGACCGTTTTCGGTATCGACGGCGATGCCAAGGTTGAAATACCGTTTGATGATGATCTGCTGTGCCTGCAAATCCAGGCTGGCATTGAAGCTGGGATAATTTTTCAGGGCGGTGGCCACCGCCTTCATGGCAAAAATTGTCATGGTCAGCTTGCCGCCGGCCGCCTCGATGTCGGTCTTATGCCGTTGCCGGAAGGCCTCGAGTCTGGTGATATCGACATTGTCCTGGCACTGCACATGGGGGATCTCGGCCCATGATCTGCTCATCTGTCTGGCCGTTGCCCGCCTGATGGAGCGAAACGGCAGCCGTTCTATCTCGCCCCATTTGCTGAAATCAGGCAATATTGTGGCCTCAGCTGCGGGTTGCGGGGGGCGTGGTGCGGCGGAGGCTGATGTTTGCCGGGATTGAGGAGCTTGAGACGTCTCAGTGACCTGCGGGGGTTGAGGTTCTGCCGGCTTTGCCGGTGCGGCCGCCTTTGCCTTTTCGGCATGGTGTGTCACATCCTCCTTGGTGACAATGCCGCCCGAGCCGGTCGGCCTGACGTCATGGAGATCAACGCCCAACTCCCGGGCCAGCCGCCTGGTCGAGGGCGAGGCGGGCACCGGTCTGCGTTTTCGTTCCGCGTGCGGTTCTTGTTCCGGTTCTTGCGGCGCAGCTGTTGTTTCGGTCTCCCGCTGTTCAGGTGGCCGAGCGTCGACCGCCGTCGCCTCGGAGCTAAAGGTCATCAACACGTCGCCGACACGGGCCATATTGCCAACTTTCACTAGAATCTCCTGCACTGCCCCGGTAAAAGGAGAGGGGATCTCCACGGCGGCCTTGTCGGTCTCAATTTCCATGATAATATCGCCTTCCCTTATAGCCTGGCCGATGACGACCGGCAGGGCGAGTATTTCCGCTTCATGAACACCTTCGCCGAGATCCGGCAAACGAAAGGATGTGGTCATAAATACTCCGTTTTGATTTGCTCCGCTTTGAACATCATTTTGTGCTGCTTGTTTATATCATCTTGCCTTAAATATTTACATCTGCAACGTCTTGCGTGCGGCGGCGGCTATCCGTGGTCCACTGGGCAGATAGCTTTTTTCCCGACTGAAATAGGGAATGATGATATCAAAACCGGTGACCCTTTCGATCGGGGCCTCGAGAAAGTAGAAAGCCCCCTCCATCAGCCTTGTCACGATCTCCGCCCCGGGGCCGAAACTGCCGGGTGCCTCGTGGACGATCACCGCCCGGCCGGTCTTTTGCACCGAGGCGACCATCAGGCTCTCATCTAAGGGGGAAAGGGTGAGCAGATCGATCACCTCCGCTTCAACCTTATTTTTTTCCTGCAATTCTTCCGCGGCTTCCAGGGCCGGGCGCAACATGGCCCCGTAGGCGATGATGGTCAGGTCGTCGCCGGTGCGGACAATATTTGCCTGGCCGATGGGCAGGGTTTCCTCTTCCTCCGGCACCTCTTCGCGAAAAGCGCGGTATAAGGCCTTGCTTTCATAGAAAATCACCGGATCGGGGTCGCGGATGGCACTGACCAAGAGAGCTCGCGCGTTGCGCGGTCCCGACGGGATGACCATCTTTAGTCCCGGGGTGTGTGCCCAATAAATTTCCCGGCTTTCGGAATGGTGTTCCAGGGCCCGGACCCCACCGCCGTAGGGGGCGCGCATAACCATCGGCACGGTGAGTCGTCCCCGGGTGCGCCAGCGCATGCGGGCCGCGTGGTTTTCCAGCTGATGGAAGTTCTGGTAGGCAAAACCGGAAAATTGAATCTCGCAGACCGGCTTCAGGCCGTAAATGGCCATGCCCACCGACATGCCGACAATGGCCGATTCGGCCAGCGGCGTATCGATGACCCGCTCACTGCCGAACTGATCTATCAGGCGATCGGTCACCCGGAATACCCCGCCGTCAAGACCGATATCCTGGCCGAGCAGCAGCACCGAATCGTCTTGTGCCATTTCCTGGCGCAGCGCCAGATTGAGGGCCTCGACCATTGTCATCTTAGCCATGGTGATCCTCCCGGTCGCGGTTTTTGAGTTCATGGGCCAGTGCTGCTTTCTGCGTCTGCAGACGGGGTGGTATTTCGGCGAAGAGATGATCAAACATATCAAGTGGATCACCGAGTTCTTGCATCCGTTGTTCGGCCGTATCGATGGCGCTCTGGATCTCTTTTTTCACGTCCTCCTCAAACGCTGTACGATCGTTCTCCGTAAGAATGTTTTTTTTCAGCAGATACTTTTCATAGCGGATCAGTGGGTCTTTTTGTCTCCAGCTTTCGACTTCTTCCTCCGAGCGGTATTTTTTCGGGTCGTCGGCGGTGGTGTGCATCATGATCCGGTAGGTGACGCATTCAATCAAGGTCGGACCGTCGCCCTGTCGTGCACGCACGACTGCTTCGGCGGTTGCCGCATAGACTGCCAGGATATCGTTGCCGTCGACTTGTATGCCCGGCATGCCGTAGGCCAGGGCTTTTTGTGCCAGTGTTTTCGTGTGGGTCTGTTCGGCGAGCGGGACGGAAATTGCCCACTGGTTATTCTGGCAGACGAAGACGACGGGGCATTGATACACCGCAGCACAGTTCATTGCCTCGTGGAAGTCACCCTCCGAGGTGGCACCGTCGCCGAAGAAAGTCATGACCACTTCATCAGTTTTGCGGTATTTTGCCGCCAGGCCAAGGCCGACGGCGTGCAGGGTTTGTGAGGCTACCGGTACCGCCATTGGTAAATCCCGCTGGGTGGCCGGAATGATGGTACCTTCGTTGTAACCGTTATAGTAGAGCAAGACACTTTCCATCGATCGGCCGCGCATGATTTCCGCCGCGGTTTCTCGAAAGGCGGGAACCAGCCAGTCGCTGTCGCGGAGCAGGGCAACTGAGCCGATCTGCGATGCCTCCTGTCCTTTGATGGGTGGAAAGGTGCCGATGCGGCCCTGGCGCTGTAGGTCGAGCATTCGTTCATCGAACCGTCGCCCGAGCAGTGCCGCGCGAAACATTTTGTGGTGCACTTCCGTAGAGATATCCGGTTCCAGCGTGGTGTCGAGGGTGTGGTTTTCGTCGAGTATGGAGAGATACTCTATGTTGTTTGGCAGAGTGAGATGTTTTCGACCCAGTTTTCGATCCATAATGATTCCTTATGATTCCTTTAGAACGCCATGGACGGCAATCGCTGCAGCAATCGATACAATTCACAACAGGGGAAGAACTTATTGGAGACTATATACACGGGGGCAATATTTTCAATTATTTCCCGTGCCTCCCTCAATATCTCATCTCTCTTTTTGTCGGATGTGCACTGAGTGGAGTGGTTTAGTCAAACTGTGAGCGGAAGATGGCAAACTCCTCGCGCAGACTTTGCATTTCCCGGCGCAGTTCGTCTATCTGTTGCTGCAGGTCGCCGGTACTGTCGACTTCGGGGATAGCTCTGGTGCGAATGATGGTTTCCACTGGTCTTTCCACCGGCTTGCCGCTGAGAAGATGCGCGTAGCGCGACTCTTTGCGGCCCGGTTGCCGGGGCAGCCTGCCGACCAGTTGCATGTCTTCGAGGTTGGCTATGCTCGTCTGGACTTCCTCCAGGCTGGGAAACGAATACAGCCGTTCGGTGCGGGAGCGGATTTCGCCGACGGTTTGTGGTCCGCGCAGTAAAAGAATGCAGATAATGGCCTGCTCTCTCGTCACCAGCTTGAGATTTTGGGCAAAAATCTGTTCATATTTTGCTACCCGGCTGATGTTGCTTTGTCTGATCAGGTTGCGTTCTCGCAGACCATTTAACGCATAGTCAACTGTTTCTTCATCAAAAGAGACCACCGGGTCGCGGTTGGACTTTTGGTTGCAGGCATTGATCAAGGCGTTCAGGGTAAGGGGGTAGTAATCAGGGGTGGCCATTTCTTTTTCCATCAAGCAGCCAAGGACTCGGACCTCGTCGTCTGTAAGTAAAATGTCCATAGGTATAAGTAAATGTTTTCAGCTTGTAGAAGAGACGATTTTTTGGGTTCCGCACCTTTGATAAACTCGTAAAAACTTCGATTATCCGATGGATAAGTAAAAAACTTCATATTGGAGGCGTGCAATTTTTCTATTATTTCGGCGTACATGCGGTACGTCGTAATGATGGAAAAATTGCAACAACGAACAAGATGAAGAATTTTTACGACGCCACCACCGTCAAGAATAAAAATATCGCCCAAGGCGATCTATAAATTTAGACGGCATTTCAAAGATATTGGTCGCTTTTTCGCGTAGTCCGCATTTGCCGGCTGTATCTATCTTGAAATCAGAATAAAATTTCTTGCCGCATGAGGGACAGGCCATAAGCATGCCGCCGATATTTGTCGGAAATCGTAAACGCTGGCCGCACTTTGGACACTTTTTTTCAATATAATCAGTCATGGTTTCAAATGGATAGAACTTTACCGGTGATGAACATGTATAAGCCGCCTGGGGAGTATTTTTACAATTATATTAAGATACATGGCTAGATATGCTTATCGCATCGTCTCTCTCAGTATACTACAGGCAAGCGCGGCTTGAGAAACATTTTAAAAAAATATAGTATTTTTTCTCCGTCTTAGTGCAACTTATCCGTTATAGACTACGGCAATGCAGCGGTTCTTGCCGGATTGTTTCGCACCATACAGGGCCTCATCGGCGGACTTCATAAAACCAGACAGTGAGGTGTTTGCAAAAGATACCAGTGTGCTTATTCCCAGACTGATCGTAACCGAGCTGAAGACAAGGGATGTGGCGTGTGGAATGAGCAATTCCTCCACTGCTTTTCTGATGTTCTCGGCAATTTCAAGCGCTCCTTCTTGGGCGGTATTGCTGAGAATGACGACAAATTCCTCCCCGCCGTATCGGGCGACGAAGTCGGTGGAGCGTTTCAGCGAGCTGGACAGCGCTTTGACGATTTTTTTCAGGCAATCATCGCCCGCCGGATGGCCATAGGTGTCGTTGTAATTCTTAAAAAAATCAATATCCAGGATGATCAGCGATAAAGGATACTTGTTCCGTAAGGCGAGTTTCCATTCGTGGTGCAGGTAGTCGTCCATTTTTCGCCGGTTGGCAATACCGGTCAAGCCATCCAGGTTGGAGAGGAGTTCGAGCTGTTTGGTTCGTTCTTGAACCTTGTGCTCCAGGTCGATGTTTGCTTTTTCCAGTTTTTCATTGGCTAGCTGAAGACCTGCCATATAGTGTTTAATTTTCAAAATCATCTGGTTAAAGATGTTGATGAGACGACCAATTTCGTCATTTCGTTCGTTTTTTATTTTTATGTCGAAATTCCCGTCGATGACCCGTTCGGTCGCTGTTATGAGCATTCTAACAGGATGCAGGAGAGCTTTGCTGTAGATAATTGAAATCAGAATGGAAAGACAGAGGATACCCAAAGAGATAATGAAGAACTTCATTTTCATCAATTGCACAGGCTTGACCAGTTCGTTGATGTACACCCCGCTGCACAGATACCAGTCCATTGGTTCATAATATCGATAGATAACTATTTTTTCCCGTGCTTCTTTTTCATCAGGATTTTTCCAGGGATAGACGACCATGCCGTTTTTGTTTTTGATGATTTCCCGAATAAAATAGTTCCCCTGCGAATCCATTGAATCGTAGATACTTATTCCTTCCTGCTTCGGATGAATGACCAGCTTTCCGGTGGAATTGATGACGTACATGTAACCGGTCTCGCCAATAACCCTCGACAGAATGTTGCTCTTGAAATCCTGGATATTGACCAGGTTGTTAAATTCTGATTTGTAGGAAGAAACCGATATTATATAATCCCATGGCTCGAAGTAGGTCATATATAGAGCTTTTTTTCTTTCCTTAATGTCGGTAGGGTTTTGCCACGAATACTCGATATAGCCCTGCTTTTTGTCGATCTGGGTCTTGATAAAATCATACTTGGAGAGGTCGGCATTTTTGATAAAGGGATGTTCTTGCAGAACACCCTGCGAATTGACAATATAAATATAGGCCGTCTCGCCGATTTTCTGGCTGAGCAAAATTCTTTCAATGTCAATTTTTGCCGCCTTTTCAGAGATTTCACCGGCTATAACGCGGGAGTAATATGATTCGATAATTTTTTTATTCATTTCAGCAATAGCGCTGAGATAATTTCTGATGGAGGTGTTTACTGCCGAGTCGATGAGATTGTAGGTGGATTCGGTCTGGACCTGCAGGTTGTTCAGGACGAGATCTCTGTTAAGTTTATCGGTGATGTTGTAGCCGATGACGCCCATCAAACTGGTGCAGATGACGCTCAGTGATACCAGAATTATCATTATCTGCTTTCTAAAACCAATCGGTCTTGTCCTGAACGTGCTGATAAATCCAGCTATACGACCTCTCTTTTCAGTCTTTTCAGCCATGCTCAGTTCAATTTTTCTCTTACTTTAACAGAGAGTTGGGAGACGTTAAACGGTTTTTGGATAAAACCCTTACAGCCCCTGTTGAGAATTTCTCTCGCCT
>CAYPPR010000043.1:0-36749 GCA_964412665.1 uncultured Desulfopila sp. | reverse complement strand
TACGTCGTAATGATATAAAAATTGCAACAACGAAGCAGATGAAGAGTTTTTACGATGCCATCAAAGATACTTTCCCAATATCTCCTGAAGCTCCGCCTCCCCCACGCCGCCAAGAATCGCCGCCAGTATCTTCCGCTCCGGATCGATAAAAATGGTCTGCGGGTAGGCGCGAATATCATAGAGATCGGCAAGTGCGGCATCTTTATCCGAGGCGACGGGGAAGACTATAGCCATTTCTTCAGCAAACTCCCGCAATTTTTCGACATTTTCATAAAAACTGCCAATGTACAGAACCTGCAGCCCTTTATCTTTATGGTCGCTGTAAAACTTGGTAAATGCCGGCGTATCAGCCCGGCAAAACCGGCAATTCGTCTCGAAAAAACGAAGAATAACCGGGCTACCGTGCAGATTCGACAGCACCGTCACCTTGCCGGACAAGTCCTTGATAGCAAAATCGGGTGCGGTGTCACCTAGTTGCAACGGTTTGGTTTTTTTTTCCTGGATACACCCGAGCAGCAAAAGAAGCAGCATGAAAAGAATACATCTCATAACAGTTTTACGCCAGTCGGCAGTTATGAATGCTTTTTGCGCGACAGATTGACACTCTTTCGTTTTCCATGTTTGCATAAGGATCACCGGATGTGGTACATTGCTTGCTACTAATTAGAATCTTCCAATGCCGATAAAGGGCAGTCAAACAATATGGACAGCAAAGAATTCGTCAAAACCAGAAAAAAACTGACCAGAACCCAGAAAGAGCTGGCCAGCCTTCTCGGTATCTCTCTGAAGGCTGTCTGCAGCTACGAACAGGGATGGCGGACAATACCGAGCCACGTGGAACGCCAGCTGATCTTTCTGGTGGCAAAAAAAAATCATTCGCCTACGCATAGCGGGAACTGCTGGGATATACGCAACTGTCCCGAAGAAACAAAGCTGCAGTGTCCGGCCTGGGAATTCAATGCAGGTGACATGTGCTGGTTTGTCAGCGGCACCATCTGCAACAATACTCCCCATACGACCTGGAACCAAAAAATGGCCATCTGCAAGAACTGCGTCGTTATGCAAAATATGACTTAGAAGCTGTCCGAAACCGGATCCGTTCACCATTCCCGTTTCTCTTCTCTGCAGCTTTCCGACACCGCTATTCTTTACTGTTCATCATGGCGCTGCCTGTAACTCGTCCGGTGTATTAATATTTTGCCAGCCGGAGTGCAATACTGCAGGAATCACCGGATTTTCAATTTTTGGATGCGCGGCCGCAGCGCCGATGCGTAAATTTCCATTGTAGAACTGTTCCTCAAAAAGGTGTCCTGCACGAAAATCATAACAGGCCAAAAGCGGCTCGCAATGGTTGCTCCCCTCCAGCCGGGGGACCCGGCCCCAACAACCGGCGCGACGCCCGGATAAAAGCCACTGTATCGCCTCGGGTGTGATATGGGGCATATCGCAGGCAACGAACAACCACGACACAGTAGGCTGCCATCGACAAGCGGCAAGAACCCCTGTCAGTGGTCCGACTACGCCGGGAATATCGGCCAGCCGCACCAGATGCTCAAGTTTTTCCGGTAACAGCCCCGCCCCCGAAACGACCAGTCCATCGACCAGAGGACGGAGGACGCCTGCTGTTCGCTCCAGCCAGGTGGTGTTCTTCTCGTCCTCTATAAGATGCTTTGGCCGTCCCATCCGCGAACTTTTGCCGCCGATAAGAATACAGCCCCACACTGGGGTTTGCTGCACCAGTTGATCCATTTTTTTAATCAGTTGGTCGATAAATATCTGCATTGCCGAGTCATCGCCCCCGGCCCAAACCAGGCTACCCGGCACCGACTTCCCAACACCGTATGGGTGAGTCCCAAGATGGATCTGCTGTGCCGGAAAATCAAGCCCGGCATCGATCATGACCAGATCATGGAGTTTTATCTGTGAAATCAGCGTATACCGCGTCAAGCATCGGCCGTTTTCCGCAGTCAGAAAACTGCCGTTGAGAGACCGCTCGGCCAGCTCAGCCAGTAGTCTTGCTGTAAATTCGTACCGCCGTGCCTTTGTTTCCCCTGAAACTTGAAACACCGGGAGATGCCGCAGGTTAAAATTCTCGTTCACATTGCAATCCTTAATTATCCAGTTGCAGAATCCAGCCGATCAAAGCAGCAGCTCCACCCTGCTGTTTGGCAGAACACCGGCCAGTCGCCCCCGCTCCATGAAAACCTTAATCGCGGCGATCCCCTCTTCGCCCAGATCCCTGGAAAACTCATTGACGTAGAGCTGGATATGGCTGCGGACAATGTCCGCTTCGAGCTCCTGACTTTTGCTCCTGATATAGGGCAGACAGACATCCGGATGGGCAAAACCATAGGCAACGCTTGCCTTGATGGCCCGATCAATGGCCGCAATCCTATCCCGGCCGAGGCTTCTCCTGGCGGCAATGCAGCCAAGGGGTATCGGCAGACCGGTGCTCTGTTCCCACCACCGGCCAAGATCCTGCAGGCAAAACAGCCCCTGCTCGGCATAGGTAAAACGGGATTCATGGATAATGACGCCCGCATCGACTTCTCCGTCGTTTATCGCGCCGACGATGCGATCAAAGCGCATCTCCACCAGCCGCTGACAATCCGGCAGAAACATCCGTAGCAGCAAGGCGGCGGTGGTCAGTTTCCCGGGGATGGCGATGGTCGTCTCGCGCAGCTGCTCCAGCGGCATCTCCGAAGCGGCAACCAGCAGCGGCCCGCAGCCTCTGCCGAGTGCGCTGCCGGCAGACAGCAGGCAGTATTCATCAAGCACATGGCCCAGGGCATGAAAAGAGAGCTTGGTCACATCAAGTTTTTTGGCCATGGCCCACAGATTGAGTTTTTCCACATCTTCCAGCACAGGTTCGGCAAAGGTAACTTCCACCGGATTAAGCAGGCCATGGACCAGGCCATAGAAGATAAAGGTATCATTGGGACAGGGCGAAAAACCCAGACTAAGATTTTCATTCATGGACGGCATTGGGTCAATCCTTGTATCAACTGTATCGCCGTATCGGCGGCTTTTTGGCAGGCCTCGGGTAATCGCCAGGAAGATGGCTCCCGATCCTCGACATAATTGGAGATACAGCGCAGCTCGACACAGGGCAGGCCGAATTCGCGACAGACCCGGACCACGGCTGCGCCTTCCATATTCTCACACAGGCCATTCCACCTGGCCTGCAGCATTCCCCCCCGGATTTTCGTGCCGCTGATACCATTCACCGTAATGAATACCCCCGGATGACAGGGGATGCCGAGCCGATCGAAAACAGACCGACATCGCTGCAATAAGGCGGCATCGAGGTTAGAGACGATCTCCCCGGTCAGGGCGCTGTCCAGATACTCCATTGCGTCGCCAAGGCAGATGCCGAAGTCACCGGCCACCTCCTGTTCGGCAAGGCAGATATCCAGCAGCCGCGGCTGGCGGCTCTGGTCAGGCAGAAGATAGGCACCGCCGACCCCGAACTGGATAACCATGTCAAACTGTTCTTTTTTTGCACAGAGGAATCTGGCCAGCCGCAGGGTTGTTGCAACAGGACCGACTCCGGTCACCAGTGTCCGGCAGAAACCTGCCGATGCGGGCAAGGCCGCAACAAAGGGGGCCATTTCTATTTCGGTTGCAGCAACTGCCAGAATCATGGTATCTACAACAGCTCCTTACGCGAAAAAATATTTATTTTCTTCTGCCGCCTGTGCAGACTGCCCAGTAGTTTGACAGAATATGACTTTAACGCATAATTTGACTTAATGCATGGTCCACAGCGCGTGGACCGTCATTTTTCTCCATTTTCCACAGAGCATGATGCAAAAAGATCTTACCCTCAGTTCCTACAACTACCACCTGCCCGAACATCTCATCGCTCAGCATCCCGCCGAAAAACGCGATAACTCCCGACTAATGGTAATAGAGACCGGCAAGACAGGGCTGCGGCACCATCGTTTTGCAGATATCGGCCGGTTTATCGGCAGGGATGATATGCTGGTGGTCAACAATACCAAGGTTTTTCCGGCAAGACTGCTGGGAACAAAAGAGACAGGTGGGAGAGCGGAGGTCTTCCTGCTGGAACTTCCTGTTATCCAGGATGCGCACAGTTCCACCGCCGTGGCAAACGGCTTGATCAAGTCATCCAAACGGCCGAAGACAGGGGCCCGTATCACCATTAACGAGATTCTGTCCTGTACGGTTGAAGAGGACCTCGACGGCGGCAAGGTGCGGCTCAGTCTGCATTTCGACCAGGCACTCGGCCTGGTGGAGACCTTGCAGCGTTCCGGACAGGTACCTTTGCCACCATATATTTCCAGAAAAAACGGCAGCACCAGCGAGGACGCCCACCGCTACCAGACTGTCTATGCCAGCCGCCCCGGCGCAGTTGCCGCTCCGACCGCCGGTCTGCATTTCACCGAGGAGTTATTGCAAGGCATTACTAAACAAGGCACCCTGGTTGGCCAGGTCACCCTGCATGTCGGCTATGGCACCTTTGCTCCGGTGCGAGAAACCGATATCACCCGCCACCAGATCCACCGGGAGTATCTCAGCATCCCACAGGAGACGGTGGATAACATAGAGATGACAAAAAAGAGAGGGGGCAGCATCTGGGCTGTCGGAACGACCACCGTTCGGGCTCTCGAATACGGGGCTATAAAGACCGGACGACTGGAAGCAGTCGAAGACTGGTGCGATCTGTACATCTATCCCGGTTTTCAGTTCAGGGTCATCGATAATTTAATTACCAACTTCCACCTGCCGGATTCGTCGCTGATGTTTCTCGTCTCCGCCCTGTGTGGCAGACAAACCCTCCTCGACTGTTATAAGACGGCAGTCGAGGAAGAGTATCGTTTTTTTTCCTATGGTGACGCTATGGCTATTATTTCTGCACCATGCCGCTAAAACACCGGGATAAAAAAAGAACTAAAAGGGCTACGCAGAGGTAGCGGCGGGACAGGCAGCACAACCACCGGCAGCCGGACAGGATTTTGGTGCCTCGGCGGGCTTGGCCGGTTCGGCCGGTTCGGCCGGTTCGGCCTTTGTGGCACCATTGGCAGGGCTCGAATATCCGTCGGCATACCAGCCACCGCCTTTTAACTGGAAGGAAGTCATGGACATAAGCTTTTTCACCGGCGCCTGACATTCGGGACAGTTGCTCAGCGGTTTATCAGCAATTTTCTGCTGCACTTCAAAGATCTTGTTGCATTCCTGACATTCATACTCGTAAACCGGCATCTCTTTTCACCTATTACATTGCAAATATTTTACGTTGCATAACATTACACACAAGCTCCTCTGCAACAATCTGGCAGCAACTAAAAAAACCGAAAATCGACTGGAACTTCGGTTGACTGCCGCGACTGCTTTCGACTGTTTTTTTGATTCAGGGCAAAAATAATTCCCAAGACACTTTCTGTCAACATGTTCCCTCGCTTGCTGCAAGAAAAGAGACGATTCAGTCTCAACCGATGTCTGCTTGTTGTCCAGGCTGTTTTCTGGTATATATCAGCCTGAATTGCTGTCTGTCCAATTTTGGATCTCTTTACGAACGCGCACTCTGTTATGATTGGTATTTTTGATTCAGGTATCGGTGGAATGACCGTTGCCCGGGCTGTGGAACAGCTCCTGCCTGGCTTCCCCCTCCTCTACCTCGGGGACATTGCCCGGACCCCCTACGGCACGAAAAGTGCCCGAACTATCACGGAATACTCGGTGGAGAACACCAGATTCCTCGTGCAAAACGGGGCAACGATTATTGTCATAGCCTGCAACTCTGCCTCTAGCGTGGCCACGGATCGCCTCCGGCGGGAATTCAATATCCCGATCATCGAAGTCATCACCCCCGCCGTTGAACAGGCAATCGCCAGGAGTCGGACGGGCAAAATCGGCGTTATCGGCACCAGAGCGACCATTCGCAGTAATATCTATGAACAGAAGATCCACGAACAAAAGCCGGACTACAAGGTATTTTCCAAGGCCTGCCCCCTACTTGTCTCTTTAGTGGAAGAAGGCTGGACGGATAAACGAGAGACAAAAATGATCCTTCGTCGCTATCTGCACGACTTGAAAAATCAGCAGATCGATACTCTTGTCCTTGGCTGCACACACTATCCTCTTCTGCAACACCTGATCCAACCGAGAATAGGCAAGAAGGTCACCCTCATTGATTCCTCGGCGGCAACAGCCCATTTTCTGAAAAATCACCTGGAGAATACACCGGTTTTCCAGCCGACGGCCAGCCATGATCCCAGTCGGAACAGATATTTTGTCACTGACCTGACAGAAACGGCCGAACATATTGCCGCCAGGATATTCGGCCGCACTATTACATTATTATCCCTTTAACCCCTTTTTCTCGTCAATTCATGAAAATACTCAACAAAATCATGTTGGTTCTTGTCTTGCTGCTCCTCCCCATTGTTGTTTATGGCGGGCAGAGTACTACCGAAGATCCGGAAGATATCGCATACCGACTGCAGGCCCGGTACGACAAAATCACCAGCCTGACCTTCAATTTCACCCAGAACAGCAGTGGCGACATGACCGGTCGACCGCGTCAGGGTTCGGGCAGAGCCACTTTTGTCAAGCTCGACGGCAAGCGTTATATGCGCTGGGACTACACCAGTCCCGACCGACAGGTGCTGGTCAGTGATGGAGAGCTCTTTTCCATGTATTTTGCCGAGCTGCAACAGATGATCATTTCTCCGGCCGAGACGCTCGAGGCGGACCTCACCTATTCTTTTTTCACCGGCAAAGCCACTTTGAAAAATGACTTCCATATCTACCCGGCAGACGAGGAATTCCAGGCGGAAAGCAATGCCGAATTCCAGGTGATACAACTCATCCCGAAAACCGCACAATCCCAGGTGCAGGATCTCCACCTATGGGTGACGGCTGATTCACTGATCCGGCGCATTTCCATCCGCGACCATTTCAATACCGTAACAGTCCTAAATCTCAGTCATATCGAGATCGATGGCCTTATTGACACTCCCCGTCGGGAGCTGCTGTCCTTTTTTTCCTTTGTCCCACCGGAAGGGACCGAAATTATCAGGCAATAAACAGCGGATTAACAGGTATTTAACAGGCATTTAACAGGCAATCCCATGGCCTCCGACAACGCTTCATCTTGTAAAATAGCTCTTATTTCCATGCCCTGGTCGATTTTCAACCGACCCTCCATTCAGCTGGGGGCCTTGAAAAGCTATCTGGAGCGAGAAGCCGATTATCGGGTGGACAATTATCATCTTTACCTCCATCTGGCAAAAACCATCACCACCGAGCTATACAACCGAATTGCCCTCTCCGGCTGGGCCGGGGAAGCCCTCTTTGCTCCGCTGCTGTTTCCTGAAAAAAAAGCCGACGCCGGAAAACTTTTCCATCAGAGTTTTACCGGGAAAAGGACATCTCGACCTAACTTTGATGCCCTGGCGGCCCGTGTCGAAGAGAGTTGTACGCAGTGGCTGGCGAATATCAACTTTTCCCACTATACGCTGGTCGGTTTCTCTCTTTGTTTCAGCCAATTATTCGCATCGCTCTATCTGGCCAAAAAGATCAAAGAAAAATGGAGCGATATTCCCATTGTCTTCGGCGGCTCCTCATGTTCCGGCGAGATCGGCGCATCGCTGCTACAGCACTTTCCGGCAATAGATTACCTCATTGACGGTGAAGGCGAGCAGCAGCTCCTCGACCTCTGCCACTTTCTTACCGGCCGAGCCGAAAGCCCGCCGAACAAAATATCCCCACTGCCCCCCATTCCGGCTACGGAAACAAACACAGCCGACAAAACAAACAAGGCCATCAAGGCAATGCCACCTTTGCAGCTCGGCCAACTGCCCTATCCGGATTACACCCCCTATTTCCAGGAGATGCAAAAGCTTTTCCCCCAGCAGCCCTTCATCCCCTTATTACCGATAGAATTTTCCAGAGGCTGCTGGTGGAATAAATGTACTTTTTGCAACCTCAATCTCCAGTGGCAAAATTATCGCTTTAAGGACAGCGACAGGATGGTCGAGGAAACGCTCCATCTCGCCGAAAAACACGAAAGTTTACATTTTACCTTCACCGACAATGCACTGCCACCCAAAGAGGCCGATCATTTTTTCAACAGCCTCTTAACACAAGAGCTGGATATTGATTTCTTCGCCGAGATTCGCGGTATCACCGAACCGGACAGACTACAGTTGTACAGTCGCGCCGGCCTGAAAACCGTCCAGGTGGGTATCGAGGCATTAAGCACCTCGCTGCTGGCAAAAATGGCCAAAGGCACCACGACCATTGACAACATCGCCGTAATGAAGATGTGCAGTGCGACAGGGATCCGCATGGAGGGAAATCTGATCACCGATTTCCCGGGTACGACCGAGGAAGAGATTGCCGAAACGCTGAGAAACCTTGATTTTGTTCTGCCCTTTCTTCCCTTGCAGGCGGCGACTTTCTTCCTTGGCTATGGTTCGCCACTGCACGCCGGTGCCGCCCGCAAAAACAAAACCAAGAATTTTCCCATCCAAAGGGTCATCCCCCACGCAAAAAACCGCCTACTGTTTCCCGGGGACTATTTACAATCAATGCTCATGCTCATCAACAGTTATCAAGGCGATAAAAAGCTCCAGCACCGGCTATGGCAACCGGTAAAACGCAAGATCCGCGTCTGGCAGGATTTCCACCAGCATCGAATAGCGAGTGAGCAGCATTCTCTCTATTACCGCGATGGCCGTACTTTTCTCATCATCCGCCAGGAACACCCGACACGTACGCCGCTTCTGCACCGACTGCGCGGTACCTCGAGAAAGATATACCTCGCCTGTGCGCGTCCTGAGAAAATAGACAGACTGCTGAGGGCCTTTCCCCAGATCACTGACCAGGCCTTACGAAAATTTATCAACCAAATGTGCGACAAGCGTCTCATGTTTCAGGAAGATGAACGGGTTCTGGCACTGGCCGTGCGTTATAGCAGCGGTTGAGATTGTCCATGACCAGTCTTCTTTGCTATGGTACATTGTCTCCAGCACAGGGACAAAGGCTTGTCAACCTGTCCAGCTATGCTATAATTTATTCGAGACTTGACCGGCTTTCGACATCCCTGGTCGCATACAGCACCCAAACTTCCAGGGAAGGTATTGACCTGACCATAACTATAAACCGCAGTTCTTTTTTCTTTCTCTCTTAATGGGTAGACATGACAGAAACAGACAACGAAAGCTTTGAGGAACTATTCAAAGCTGAAAAAACCAGGAAGATCAGACACCTGACCCCAGGGCAAAAAATTAAAGCCACCATCGTCGGCATAAACGATGAGACCGCCTTTCTCGATGTCGGCGGCAAAAGCGAGGGGGTAATCAACAGCTCTGAGCTGAAGGATAAAGAAGGCAATTTCAGCTACCAGATAGGTGATGAGCTTGATGTGTATTTTCTCCAGGCAAAGTCGGCCGAACAGCTTTTCACCACCTCCATCGGTTCAGGCTCGTCCAATGCCCACCTGGAAGAAGCCTTTCGCAGCGGCATTCCAGTGGAAGGATTTGTCAAAGCGGAAATTAAAGGTGGCTTTGAGGTCACCCTTGGCGGCAATGTCCGTGGTTTTTGCCCCTTTTCCCAGATGGGACTTCGCCGGGTCGAGGATGCTGCTAAAGAGTACCTGGAAACCCACATGAAATTCCAGATTACCCGGTTTGAGGAAAACGGTCGCAATATCGTCCTCTCGGCCAGGGCGATTCAGGAAGCCGAACGGGCGGAACTGCGTGAAAAATTGCAGGAAAACCTGGAGGAAGGTCAGACAATCGAAGGTGTCGTCAGCTCGATTAGAGATTTCGGCGCCTTTGTCGATATCGGCGGCGTCGACGGCCTCATCCCCATTTCGGAAATCGGCTGGAGCCGGGTGGAAAAAGTGGATGATTATTTCACCGTCGGCCAGAAAGTCCAGGCAGTCATCAAAAAACTGGACTGGGACAAGGATAGAATCTCTCTCAGTTTCAAAGAGACCCAGGCCGATCCATGGAACGAAGTAACCGCTACCTTCCAAGTAGGATCGACCCATATGGGCACCGTCGCACGACTGGCCCAGTTTGGTGCCTTTGTCACTCTGGCCCCGGGCGTTGACGGCCTGGTCCATATCTCAAAGCTTGGCGGCGGGCGACGGATCAATCACCCCCGTGAAGTACTGGAAGAGGGACAAAATATCGATGTGACCATCGAGGCGATAGATCTTGCCGAGAAAAGGATCAGCCTGATACCGGCCGATTATGTGTCGCCGGAAGCAGAGCAGGACAAAGAACGGTCTGAATACAAATCGTTTATCACCAAGGATAAAAAGCAGCAGCCAAAAAGCGAAATGGGCAGCCTCGGCGCATTGCTGAAAGCGAAAATGGCCGAGAAAAAGAAATAGTTATCCTGTGTCGACAACAGTGCATTTGCCGATGAAAAGTCTCCTGCCGGCGCCTCCGACATTATCGGTGGCGCCGGTTCACATTAAAACGCTCTTCCATGATGTTTTCTCTCATCTGCGCCAATCAACGCTACCGCCAAAAGAGAAAGCGTGACCAAGCGGCAAGGCAAGCAGTCCAGACCGGAAAGTGGCGGCAAAATGTTTGGTAGAGCAGAAGAAACTAAGCATGATTGAGCAGCTTTAATTGCAATGGATGAGGATCAAGATAGTGCTGGTTGGCCAGATATTCCTGCTTGAATTTTTTCGCAAAAAATCGCATCAGCGTCAGGGGAACAATCAGCGGTATCATACCCTGATGGTATTGATCAAGTATTTCCAACACTTCCTCTTTTTCAAAAGGCGAAAGATCGTTTTTGAAATAACCAAAGATATGGCTCAAAACGTTGCTATGTCTTTTGATAGTGCTCCTTTTTTTCAGAGCACTCATTAGTAATTCTTCATAGCGATCACACAGTTCATTTATGTTCAGATCTTTGGCCTTTGCAACCAGACGCCCCATTTCCCGGTAATCCTTTTCATTATGCGAAAGAAGCAGCATTTTGTGTGTCGTATGAAAATCAACCAACCCACCCCGTCTTTTGGCAGTCGCCACTAGCTCTCGCCATCTTCTATGGACAAAAATCCGCTGAATAAAATTCTCTCTTAAAATCGGATCATTAAGCCGACCGTCTTCTTCCGCCGGCAGAAAGGGGAACTGCGCCATAAAAGCCCTGGCAAAAACCCCAACGCCTTTATTACTTGGCATCCCCGTTTCGGAATAGACCTTGACCCGTTCCATGCCGCTGCTGGGGGACATCCGCTTGAAGACAAAACCATCAAGCTCTTCCTTCGCCAGCGCCTTGATACGTTCGGCAGCCCAACTCTTCATCTGGTCGGTATAATCTATCCCGCTCTTTCTCGTCACCAGGTGTGGATCTTCCGGATCGCCGACGAGTCGCATCGCTTCGCGCGGTATGGAGAGCCCACACTCCACTTCGGGACAGACCGGAACATAATCGACATATTGCCCCAGAGTATCGGTCAGAAATCTATCGTGTTGGTGCCCTCCGTCATATCTGACGTTGTTGCCGAGCAGACAGGAACTGACTCCTAATCTTATTTTACCATCCATGTCCTCTCCTTTTCTGTATATGCTCTTTTAAATTCCAATGAAGCAGCAAAGAAACTTGACATCCCTCCAAAGCTCAGCGATAGTGCCCCTTCGGGATATAACTTATGGGGCTTGCTCTCTCTCGTTTTCCATTTAATCCGTTCCAGCCCGGCCAGCTGGCAACATGAATGAATCTAAACCATGATGCGAGTTTATAACAGTAGAAATTGCTCTCTGTATATCCCATTCCTCTTCTTATTGGTATTTTCTTTTATAGCGTATAGTTACATCGACAGAGTCAACAGGCATGACAAAAAATATTTTGCCACCCATGCCGCCATCCTTACCGACAACATCTGGGCCCTGAATCAAAATGGGGCGGATGCTTACCTGCAGCTCGCCGTCAAAGCCAACCATTACAAATCACTTGCCGTTTCTATTCCAGGCGACAGCTCGTATATCTCGGTTGCCAGTGCCCCCTTAACCGGTCTTTCATCTTTGCTCTACAATATGAAACTCATCGGGGTAAAAGAACTTTCCAAAGAAATAACCCATGACGGACAGATCATCGGCTTGCTGACTGGAGAAAAATATGTCCGGGTTATCTTTCCGCTGGTCAATATTCTTGTTTTTCTTCTGTTGATTACCCTGACCGTAATTTTCATTATCCATCTTTTTCGTAACAGAAAATTTCTCGAGCAAGAGATCCAGGAAAGGACACGCAACCTGTTGGAGAGTGAACGACGCTTCCACGACCTCGTCGATCTCCTGCCGGAAATGGTAGTCGAGACAGATCTAACCGGAAACATTACCTACGCCAACAAGGTGGCGAATAGTCATCTGCAACCTTCAACCGAACAAAATATTGCCGGCAATTTTTTCCAGCTCATCGCAGAAGAACAACGTGAAGAGGCAAAAAGAAATTTCCAGGATTCTCTTCAGGGAAGAAGATCGGAACTCATTGAATTTAACGCAAGGAATAATAAATATGATACTACCTTCCCTGTACTTATTCGTTCCGCGCCGATCAAAAAGAATGGCCTCGTTTGCGGCGCCCGGATGATTGTCATCGATATTACCGAGCAACGGTTGCTGGAAAAACAACTGAACCGGGATCAGAAGATGAAAGCTATCGGCCTCATGGCCGGGGGGGTCGCCCACGACCTGAACAATATCCTGTCCGGCATCATCAGCTATCCGGAACTTCTCCTCCTTGATCTTGACCAGAAGAGCAGTCTGCGACGGCCCCTCGAGGCCATTCGCCGGTCAGGCCTCGATGCCGCGGAAGTCGTCTCCGATTTGTTGACCGTTGCCAGAGGGGTCGCGGCCAACAAAGAGGTTATCGCGCCAAACGAATTCATAGAAAGCTACCTCAAGTCCGTGGATTTCCTGCAACTCCAGACGAGATATCCACTTATCACTTTTACAACATCTCTTACTCCGGATCTACGAAATATCTGCTGTTCGCCGATCCATATCCGTAAATGTCTGATGAATCTCATCACCAACGGCGTGGAAGCCATTCATGGTGAGGGGACTATCTCGATAGTCTCCAGTAACGAGGCACACGGTCTGCCCCTGATCAAAGACAAGCAGCTTATCACCACAGGCACCTTCAGCAAAATAGCCATCCATGATGATGGCTCGGGAATTGCCGCAGGCGACCTGGATCATATTTTTGAACCGTTTTACACCAAAAAGGTCATGGGCCGAAGCGGCACCGGACTTGGTCTTGCTGTTGTCTGGAATACCATGCGCGACCATGGCGGTACGGTCAATGTCATCAGCGGTGCGCAAGGAACAACGTTTGAGCTGTATTTCCCCTGTGTCGAGGGGGCAACAGCGCCACGTCCTCTATCAAGGGACTGGCGAAGCTATAAAGGCCGGGGACAGACCATCCTGGTTGTGGACGATGAAGCGCGTCAACGGGAGATTGCCGCTCAGTTGCTGACATCCCTGGACTACGCCGTGCACACTGTCTCCTCCGGGGAGGAGGCAATACAATATGCCCGGAACCATGCCACTGACCTAATGGTCCTTGATATGATTATGGCACCGGGACAAAATGGACGAAAGACATTCGAGCAGATTCTGAAAATTCAACCACGACAGAAAGCAATTATCGCCAGTGGTTTTGCCGAAGACGACGACGTCCAGGCCACTCTGGCAATGGGTGCCATGGCATTTGTGCCGAAACCATACACTCTTGAGCAGATTGGTTCGACCATTCATAATATTTTCCAACAGTAAGAAAAACATTACTTATTAGCCCCGGAGGCTTGCACATGCCGCAGACAAAACATTCACTTTTTCTTCTGCTCATCTTTTTTGTCACCTTTCTCGTACCGGCAGGAGCTTGGACAAAGGACTCCATTAGTTGGATGGAGTCGGCGACACCGCCCTTTTTTATTCACGAGGGAGTCTTTAAAGGACAGGGATACGTCGAGGTCATCAACAACATTCTCATCGAAAATTTGCCGGAATATAATCATACACGAACAATAGCAAATCTCACCAGACATTATCAACAGTGGAAACAAGGGGAAAAATCCTGCGCCCCTTCCATGTATAAAACCGACGAGCGGAAAAAAATTGTTTATTTTTCAATCCCCAGCACCTTTTCTCTGCCCATTGAGCTTATAATTACTAAAGAAAAATTTTTGGCGTTTGGCGGATCAAAAACAGTCAACTTTGCAAGCATCCTGCAAAGCAATAAATATGTCATTGGCACAATAAGGAATCGATCATTCGGGCCGAAATTTGATAACACCTTAGGCAGCTACGCCAATGACAAAAATGTGTTCGTCTACGACGGACCTGATCAGTTACGTGGTCTCTTTAAGATGCTTATCGCTGGAAGAATTGACGCGCTGCCGGGATCGCCGGAGGAAGCCATGCACATTGCGGAAACAATGGGTATAAGAGATCAGATTACGGCCTTGACTATTGAGGAAAATCAAGGCGACCCCGAAGCCTATCTTGGTTATGTGACCTGTACCAAAAACGAATGGGGCAAAAAAGCAATCGACAACATTAATCAAGTTATTTTAGAACAACGCGGCACGGAAAGATACAGGGCTGCCTATGAAAGATGGCTTGATCCAAGCAGTATCGAGGGATACCGAATACTCTACAAAGATGTTTTTCTGACTATTACTGAGTAACTATTGCTGAGTAACGGTTTCTGCCCGGTCGGCTGAAAAAACTATGCCAGAGAAAGCAGATAGGACCTGAGGTTTTTTGCCGTATGGGTCAGCTCAAGCTTTTGGCGCAGTCGCTTGCGATGAAAATCAACCCCACTCGTCGATAGATGCAAAACATCGGCTATCTCCTTGGTTGTTTTGCCGCTTCGAACCATATTGGCGACTTCAATTTCCTGGGGGGTGAGGGATAGATTCAAGGCGGCGAGACTGTGTAGAAATGGTGAAATGATGTCTTTGAGGTTCGCCTCGACAATCTCAAGCAGGGTTCGCTGTTTTTCCGTCAGGTTCCCCTGCAGCAGTTTCTCCAGATACGGCAGCACCAGGCGATCGACGTTGGCATATATTGTCTCTTCAATCCGGGTTCTATCTTCTTCACGCTGGCGCAGAAGAACCCGCAGGGCGATATTGGTCTCTTCAAACTTCTCCCTTTCTTGCCGCAGTTCGGCCTCTTTGACCTGCAATGCTTCCTGTACCTCCATAATCGGGGTGATATTTTCATGGGTGACGATGACCCGGTGCACATTCTCATCACGGTAGGGCACCACCCGTACGGCATACCATCTTTTTTGATCCAGAGAATGGCAGGGGTATTGCGTCAAGAACTCGTCGAGCTGTCCCCCGAGAACTTTTTGTATACCCTGAGCAACCCGGTCGGCATCATCGTCCTGGTGGGCTTTGGCTTGTTCACAGATTTTCAGATAATTAGCGCCGATACTGTCAAACGAATCCGGCATGCCATTTTGCCGACCGTATTCTTGCCAGGAGCGATTCGTTTCCATGATACATCCCTTTTCATCGAGAATTGCCACATGGGCCGACATTGAATCGATAACCACCCTATACAGATCCTGCCCCTGCATGGTACACCTCCTAGCTTTGACAGTTTTTGCTGCTGTTACGGTACTGATGCAGTATTGACTATCCCCGTCCGTGTCAAGACGAACTGCACCGGTATATCACACCGGTGTGTCACTATCAACTCAACTCCCGCATTGCATGGACATGCTGCATGTCCCTTGCCAAGGATTTCGAATGACTTGACATCTCTCGGCGGGAATGCCATATTTTCCTCTGCCCCACCACGTTTATCAACCGAGATCAACCACGTTTTTTACAGCAGGCGGACGACACATGCACATAGTTCTCAACTCCCCCCTCGACATGCATCTTCATCTTCGTGAAGGCGAGATGCTGCAGGCGGTTGCGCCCTTGACCACCGCCTCCTTTGCCGGGGCGGTGGTCATGCCCAATCTCGTTTCCCCTGTCGACTCACTGGCAAAGGTGCTGCGCTATAAAGAGCAGATTGAAACTGCCGACAATTCGGCTTCTTTTGCCGCCTATATGACCCTCTTTTTTAAAAATTACTCCAGAGCCGAACTGGCGGCGGTCAAAGAAGAAATAATCGGCGTCAAACTCTATCCTGCCGGCATTACCACCCGTAGTGAAAGCGGTGTCACTGATTTTAGCACCATAGACGAGACCCTCGCCCTGATGGAAGAAATGCAGATTCCACTGCTGGTGCATGGGGAATCGGGCGGCTTTGTCCTTGACCGTGAAAAAGAATTTCTCAAGGTGTACCAACGACTGGCCGAATCCTTTCCCGACCTGCATATCATAATGGAACATATTACTACCGCTGAAGCAGTCGATTTTATTGACTGTCACCAAAACGTTTCGGCCACCGTCACCCTCCATCATCTGCTCCTCACCCTTGACGATGTTATCGGTGGCCTGATGCAGCCCGATCTCTTCTGTAAACCGATCGCCAAAAGACCCGAAGATCGCCGGCGGCTGCTCGATGCAGTCCTCTCCGGCCACCAGCGTATCATGTTCGGTTCGGACTCCGCGCCTCATCCGAGGCACAAAAAAGAGTGTTGCGGCTGTGCCGCCGGGATCTTTTCCGCACCCGTTGCCCTGCCGATGCTCGCCGAAATCTTTGCAGATGCCGGCCGCCTCGACCTGCTGCAAAGTTTTGTCAGCGATATTGCCTGCAGCCGCTACGGCCTGCAGCCGCCGGCAAAGCAGGTCATACTCGAAAATAAACCTTGGCGGGTGCCGGATTTCTACGGCAAGGTAAAACCACTCGGAGCCGGTCAAACCCTGCGCTGGTCAATTGCCGCATGACGTTTCACAGTTCCTGACTTGAACATGACGGTGGCCAGCGGCGGCAATACCAGCGACAACGATTGCGCATACCCGTGTACCGCTATCGGCTCGGTGGCCTGCCCGCCATTATTACCCACATTACTCCCCCAATAGTAATCGGAATCACTATTGAAAATCTCCTGATAATAGCCGGGCTCGGGTACGCCGATTCGGTAACCGTGCCAGGGAACCGGGGTAAAATTCGAGACGATGACGAGAAACTCATCAGAGGATACGGCTTTGCGTAGAAAAGACAGAACGCTGTTATCCGTGTCATTGGCGTCGATCCATTGAAAACCGCTCTCGGTAAAATCATTTTCATGAAGAGCCGGTTCGTTTTGATAGAGTTCATTGAGATCCTGAACGGTTCGCTGCAGTCCCAGGTGATTGTGGGCCTGCAACGCAGCCCATTCCAGACCGCTATCGAAGTTCCACTCCCGCCACTGACCGAACTCACATCCCATGAACATGAGTTTTTTCCCGGGGTGGGCCCACATAAAGCCGTAATACGCCCGCAGGTTGGCAAATTTCTGCCATTCGTCCCCGGCCATTTTATTGAGCAGCGAACCTTTGCCGTGCACCACCTCGTCATGTGATAGCGGCAGAATGAAGTTTTCAGTGAACGCATAGAGCAGACCGAAAGTCATATCATTTTGATGAAACTTACGATGAATCGGATCCTTGCTCATATAGCCGAGGGTATCGTGCATCCAGCCCATGTTCCACTTCAGACTGAAGCCAAGGCCGCCGGTATAGGTCGGCCGTGAAACCATCGGCCAGGAGGTCGATTCCTCGGCCATGGTCAAGACACCTGGGAAGACACCGTGGACGACCTCGTTCATTTTGCGCAGAAAGCTGATGGCTTCAAGATTTTCCCGTCCACCGTAGCGATTTGGCAGCCACTGCCCATCTTCCCGCGAGTAATCGAGGTAAAGCATCGAGGCCACCGCGTCGACGCGCAGCCCGTCAAAATGGTATTTATCGATCCAGAACAAGGCGTTGGAGATAAGGAAGGCGCGAACCTCGTTGCGCCCGTAGTTAAAAATCATCGTCCCCCAATCCTGGTGTTCCCCCTGCCGGGGATCGGTGTGGGCGTAGAGATGGGTGCCGTCAAAAAAGTTCAGGCCGGCGCCATCTTTTGGGAAATGGGCGGGGACCCAATCGAGAATGACAGCCAGGCCGTGCAGGTGGCACTGGTCAATAAAATACATCAGATCTTCCGGCGTGCCAAAACGGCTGGTAGGGGCGTAAAAGCCCAACACCTGATAGCCCCAGGAAGCATCAAAAGGATACTCGGTAATGGGCAGCAGTTCGAGGTGCGTGTAGCCCATCTCCACCACGTAGGGGATGAGTTGATCGGCGAGTTCGCGATAGCTCAGATAGCGCGAGCCCCATTTTTCATCGGGCACCCGACGCCAAGAGCTCAAATGCACTTCGTAAATGGAGATCGGCCGATCCAGGCCCTGTTGCCTGGCCCGGCGCTGAACCCAATCCGCATCCGACCATTGATAGCGGTCCAGATTGGCCACCACGGAGGCGGTATTGGGACGCAGCTCCATGGCAAAGCCGTAAGGGTCGGCTTTTTCAAAACTCTCGCCTGTCTGGCTGACGACGCGATACTTGTACACGGAAAATTCTTCCAGCCGGGGCACAAACAGGGTCCAGATGCCGCTGTTGCTCGAGTTAAGCGGATGACTTGCCCCATGCCAACCATTAAAATCGCCCATCAGATAGACCTCTCGGGCATTGGGCGCCCACACGGCAAAATGCACCCCTTTTTCACCATTCATCTCAACCAGATGTGCCCCCATTTTTTCATAGGTCCGCTCGTGGCTTCCTTCACCGATGAGGTATTGATCAAAGTCGCTTAAAATGGTTGTCGCATGCATGGTTTTCTCCTTCTGATCGAACGTGGGTAAAAAGGGTCTTACGGACGGTAATGTTCAGTACTTGCCTGGAGCTGCTAAGCTCTGCCGCATGGCTTCGAAGAGAATCACCGCCGCGGCAACGGAACTGTTCAAGGAGTCCAGACTGCCGGCCATGGGAATAGAGAGCAGGACATCGCATTCTTTTTTTACCAACGGCCTGATTCCCTTCCCTTCGCTGCCGACGACCAGACAGGCGGGCATCGTCAAATCCGTCTGATAGAGGGAATGGGCGTCGGCATCTTTTACCGCACCGAAAATCCACAGGCCGGCCTTTTTCAAATCTTTCAGAGCATTCACCAGATTGGTGACCTGGCAGATATCAATATGCGACATGGCGCCGGCGGATGACTTTGCCGCAGTCCCGCCAAGTGGCGCCGAACGTTCCCGAGTAACGAGGACGCCCGCTGCACCGGAGGCCAGCGCGGAACGGATTATTGCGCCGAGGTTATGTGGATCCTGCAGGGAGTCGCAGACCATCAGGCGGACATTTTCACCGTCGGCAATACGAGCCTTCAACTTTTCCACCAGGTCATCAAAGGCAATCAGCGGCGTTCCACTGATGCGAGCAATAACTCCCTGGTGCCGCACCTGTGCACTCCCCTCACCGGTTACTCGCAGCGATTCGACAAAGGTCAGTTTCACATTGTGCTGCCGGGCCTTTTCGATAATCTCTTCGATTTTTCCTCCCCGCCGATCTTTCTGCAAGATAATTTCCGTAAATCGGTCAGGCTCTTTGTCTAGACCCTCGAATACCGGATGCACACCCCAGAGTAGATCTTCACTCAAGCGAATACTTTTTTCTCCCGACGGCTTCTGTCCCGCGCCTTGTTTTTTCATGAGATTACTCGCTCGCCGATAGGTTTACCCGACGGCAGCCGATGGGCCCTGGCCCGTTCCGCCAAAATGATGGCCGTCAAAAGATTGGTCGCCTCATCAATGGTGTCGTTGATGATTAAATATTCATAGGCAGCGGCCGCACGTATTTCGGTAGCCGCATTCTTTAGGCGCAATCTGATTGTTTCCTCATTCTCCGTTCCCCGGCCGCGGAGCCTTTTTTCAAGTTCCTCGAGATTCGGCGGCGAAATGAAGATATGCGTTGCCTCGGGCCGTCCTTTTCGGCGCAAGATAGCTGCGCCCTGCACATCGATATCAAGAATGACGTCCAGGCCGCTCTCCAGCTGGACTCCTATGGCATCAGTGCTTGTTCCATACAGGTTGTCATGTACCTCGGCATACTCAAGAAACGATTCCCGTTCAATCATCACTGCAAATTCGTCCCGGGACACAAAATAGTAGTCGACACCATGTTGCTCTCCGGGGCGAGGCGCACGGGTTGTGTGCGAAATGGAAAAGACCAGTCCGGGAGTATCGACCATTACCCGTTTAAGCATAGTGGTCTTACCCGCGCCGGACGGAGCGGAGATGACAAACAATCTACCTGCGGTCATAGATACTCCTAAGATTTCGATTTTTGCTGTTCATAGTATTCTGCTAGATTGTGCTCAAGCTGGAGGGCCTGCATCCTCTGACTGATTGTATCGGGCTGTACGGAAGAGAGAATGATATGGTTTGATTCCATAACTAGAATTGATCTTGTTCTTCTGCCTTCGGTGACATCGACGAGCCGACCTTCTTTTTTTGCCACTTCTTTCAGTTTTCGGGCAGGAGACGAGCCGGTATTAATGACGGCAATAATTTTTTCGACTATGACGGTATTGCCGAAGCCGATGTTCAATAATTGCATGGCGCACCATAATATCCAATGAAAACTTTACCGATTATTTCGGAGTCTGCGCTTACCTCTTGTTTTTTCACAGAAATATCTCCATCGATACTTATTCGATGTTTTGCACTTGCTCGCGCATCTTTTCCAGCTCACTCTTCAAATCGACAGTCAGATGGGCCACCGTCGCGTCGTTTATCTTCGACGCCAGGGTATTCACTTCGCGCAGAAATTCCTGAATAAGAAAATCAAGCTTTCGCCCGACACCTTTTTCTTCAGCAAGAAACAGGCTAAATTGACCGATATGGCAGCGCAATCGAACGATTTCCTCGGTGACGTCGGTTTTATCGGCCATCACCGCGACTTCCTGGACTAGACGGACCGGATCAAGCTGGACATTCGCTAGCAGCTTATCGAGCCGTTCCTGCAGGTTTTTCTGTCGCTGTTCGAGCAATTCAGGTATATTTTTCTCAATGTCGGCGATGGTTTTTTCAAAAAAGTTTAACCGGCCTCGAAGATCAGCGGTTAACACTTCACCTTCCTGCGCCCTCATCGTATCACTACTTTCCAAAGCCGCGTCAATGACTTTTTCAACCTTCTCCCATACAACAAGCACATCTTCATCCTTCTGCTCCCGCACCAGAACATCGGGATACCCTGCGAGAAGCTGTGGGGTGATCGTGTTTTCCAAGTCAAATTCATGGGACAGGGCATGCAAAGCATCCCTGTAGCCGGCGGCCAAGGCAAGATTAACCTTTATTTCCTGCAGGTCGGAAAAATCACCGCTGACGGAAACAACCAGATCGACCCGCCCGCGCAAATACGTCTCTGTCACCTTTTTACGAATTTTCTCTTCCAGACAAGCATAGCCCCGCGGAAGTTTCATTTTCAGATCAAGATATCTATTGTTGACACATCTGACCTCGGCCGTCCAGACTCGACCATCTTTCTCCAGTTCGCCCCGGCCAAAACCGGTCATACTTTTTATAGCCATGTCCTCACCCTCGATTTATACCGTAAAAACAACAAAACGATGTAGAAGAATATCCTTCTACATCGTTTTGTCAACGATCATATAAGTAAAACACAAACATGTCAGGAAACTATTTTCCTGCTAATGCTCCATTCAGTTTTTTAACAATGGCATCGCTGACATCATTTTTCTTGTCAAAATAGACCACACCGTTTTTAGAATCCATTATAACGGTGTAGCCGTTGTCCTTACCAAAAGCATTAACAACCGTTTCCAGAGCCTTGAGAATCGGCTCAAGTTCTTTGTCCTGCAGGTTTTTCATCTCAAATCGTGCGTCCTCGGTCTTCGCCTGAAGCTCCCGGCCGCTTTTTTGAAATTCTCGAACCTTCTCGTTCTTTTTCTCTTCACTCCAGGCAGAGCTTTTTTTCTTTATCTCATCCTGCAACGCTTTGAGGGCGTCCTCTTCTGCCTTAAAGCTCGCCTGAAGTTCTTTCATCTTCACATCAAAACGACCTTTTGCTGCCTTGCCCGCCTCACATTCAACAATAATTTTCTGCACATCCATAATACCGATTTTCATATCAGCGGCAAAACAGCTACTTGCAGCAAAACAAAACAGTGAGAAGATCAAACCAGCCAGCATTTTTTTTTGAGATATCATTATATACTCCGATATATTTATAAAACGTTTGCTACTTACTATTCAACAACGACAAAATCCGCGCGCCTGTTCTGCGCCCAGGAGAGCTCGTCATGACCGTGGAGCAACATTCTCTCTTCTCCATAGCTGACGGTACTCAGTTTAGCTTCATCAACACCAAGGTTGACCAAATATTTTTTAGCGCTCAAGGCACGTCTCTCGCCCAGGGCCATATTATATTCGTTGGTGCCGCGCGGGTCGCAGTTTCCTTCAATTTTCACATCGTAATCGTTCTGTTTTTTGATAAATTCAGCGTTAAGTTCAACACGTGCAACCTGATCTTTTTTGATATCCGAAGAATCAAAATCATAATAAACAGGCAGCATCCCTTCAGTGGTACGACCTTCGCTAATGCCAAGAGGCTTAGAATCAAGTGACTCGGCAACACCCATTGCCTCTCCTTTTACTTCTTGTTCCATCGCTTGATCAGTGCCTTTCTTCGAGCCACATCCGGACAAGGCCAAAACGGACACACACAGCAACACCGGTAACAAAGCTTTTACTTTCTGAACCATGACAAGAACCTCCAAAAGATCCTTAATTTTTTTTACAACGTTTCTGAACAACAGTATACTTGCAAAATGGTCATTGCCGCGAAGCAAACTACCTCGCTCTCAATTTCTCCAAACCTGTTAGTATACAAATAACGGCTAGAAAATCAACTGAATTTTCTTAATCTTACCGACCGGTCGGTAACGCCTATCTTACTGTAGAAGAGCTGGTAAAATGGCCATCTCTTCACGGCACCGGCATAGCGGCGAACGCCATTTTTTAGCCGACCATGTATAAATTTACCCTAGTGATTATTATACAATCAGATTATATAGCATCTATACAAACCCCGATACGCGCAAATCAAGTGTTCTTGTTGTACACTACATTTGCCGGGTACCTCTTATGGTATTCATAAGTAAACGTTATAGGTGCCCCAGAGCAAGGAAAGCATCATTCCCATTTTCTCTTGGAAATGACAATTATATGGAGATTTGAATGGCCAAGGTAAATATCAGCCCCAATAGAACCACCGACAAAACTATTCGTAGCATTGATCGTAAGCGCGAACAAGAACGGCGTAAAATGTTTCAAAGAGCAAAGGATAATGCTCCTGAATTTGCCGCAAAGCTTGTTCAACGGCTTATCGACAGAGAGATTATTGAGACAACATCCGTTTCCGCAATACGGGAAGCCTTTGAAAATCAGCTCAATAAACTCGGCTACATAGAAGAGTTCGAGCTGCAGATGAAGATTGCCCCTGTTCGAACGATTGCTCAGGATCCGAATGTTGTCAGCTTGTATTTTACCCAATATATAGTGGAAGATCTCATCGAACATCCGGCGATTAACGATATCTTTGGTGATGACCTGGAAATTTATCGGGCAATAGATTCCGTCTTCAGGGTGCTCAGGCAATAGATGGAACATCTGATGGAACATCTGATGGAACATCCGACAAATTACCCCGCTCTTCTCTTTGCCGACGAGCAGGGTAATATTCTCGAATTTACCGATCTTGACATGACCGGTATGAGCAATGGACATTTCCTTCGCCCGACCCTTGATGATATAATTCCCTTGCCTGAAGGCAGTGATCTCTTTACCCTGCCGGGCCGTCTTCCTGTCGGGTGGGACCCTAGAACGGACGAACCGGCTCTGCTTAACGAAAACCCCTTTGAACCCGGCAAACCGGTTCTAGCGGTCGCCGCCTTTATGGCTCCTGCGCATACGGCAATATTTTCCAGCAGCTACCAGACACAACCCGGTGCCCCGACCTTACCGCTCTTTGCCTATACAGCAGTCGGCTGGTACCAAGACCGTTTTTGGGTCACCGGTTTTCGTAGTGATCCCGACAAACGCCAGGATGCTGACCAGTACCATCAGGCGGATGTCACAAAACGTACTAAAAAAAAACTTCGACTCTATAAGGACAACAGACTTGTTCAGCACCTGGGTAAATGTTGCCTCACCTATGGCTGTCCTGCTGCCCGAAATTACTTTCTCGATCGCTGGGAAGCTCCTCTGCCAACCTCCCCAGACTGCAACGCCCGCTGCCTTGGCTGCATTTCCCTGCAGGCATCCGGCTGCTGTCCTTCAACGCAGGACCGCATCACTTTTGTGCCCAGCGCCAGGGAAATAAGCCAAATTGCCATCTCCCACCTCGAGACAGCTGAAAATCCGATTGTCAGTTTTGGCCAGGGCTGCGAGGGTGAACCGCTTTTGCAGACAAAGGTTATAGAAAAAGCAATTGAGCGCACCCGCGATAAAACATCCAGGGGCACAATCAACCTCAATTCAAACTCAAGTCTGCCGCTCAGTGTCAAACGACTAGCACAGGCAGGACTGGACAGCCTTCGGGTCAGCCTTAATTCGGCGCAGGAAAAATACTATACCCCTTATTACCGACCGAAGAATTATACTTTTTCCGATGTTTTGACATCCATCGATACAATGAAGGAAAATGGCCGATTTGTTTCCCTTAACTATTTTATTCTCCCCGGTTTTACCGACTCCACCCAGGAGTTTGACGCTCTGTGCAACCTGATCAAAAAACACCATCCTGATTTTCTCCAACTTCGCAACCTCAACATGGATCCGGAGTGGTACCTGCAAAGTCTTGCCCTTGCCGAAGACACGCAATCTCTGGGCATTCGCCATTGGTTTACCCTTCTGCGACAGGAATTTCCCTTACTTCGTTTCGGCTATTTCAATCCACAAGTCGGTACTGTGTAAACGTACTCCAGCAGCGAATCCGTTGTCTCGTCTTTCGCTCCATCAGTTTTTTATCGCATCTTTTTACCGCAACAGAGAAAGTTTGTTATCGTTGATTTTTCTTTTCTTTCTTTTTATGATGGGATATGATGTCATTTGATAACGTTTATTAATATTTATTTTATATTTTGAGGTAACAACATGGAACAATTACCAAATATGAGGTTAACAACCCAACGGCAAGTCATCCTGGAAGAGTTGGGCAAGGTAAAGTCCCATCCGACCGCCAACGAAGTGTATGACATGGTACGCAGGCGATTGCCGCGTATCGGTCTGGGCACGGTGTATCGAAACCTCGAACTCATGGCCGACAACGGCATTATACTCAAGGTTGAAGTCGGGGGGACGCAGAAAAGATTTGATGCCACAGTGAAACCCCACTATCATATTCGCTGCTCTTCATGCGGCAAGGTCGATGATATTGAAATTGCCATCCAGGAGCAGATCAACGAGGTGGCCGAGCATGCCACCAATTATAAGATCCTTGGTCATCACATAGAATTTTCAGGAATCTGCCGCAACTGTGTGGAAAAGAGCGAAGAAAAATCTATCAATTAACAGGCTTTCGATCTTTTTGTAACCTGCAACGACAAAAAAGAGGCTTGACTGTGCAAGCAGCACGGTCAAGCCTCTTTTTTTTGTGATCATAATCTCTTTTTTCGCCCTTTAGCCAAAGATCACCTTACTGAATCTTCGCTTGCCCACCTTAACGAGTATTTCTCCAAGCGGCTTGACAAGTGCAGTCACATCACCAACCTTATCACCGTTAATGGAGACGGCACTCTGCTGGATCATTCTTCGCGCCTCGGAAGTTGATTTGACAAGCCCGGCATCAACCAGCAACTGCGGTAAAGCAATGGGCTCGGTTGCGGGGCATCGTACCTCGGGGATATCATCCGGCACGCCGCCCTGCTGGAAGACCTTTTCAAAATTTTCTTCTGCTGCCTCGGCCGCGTCAGAGCCATGAAAGCGTGCAGTAAGCTCGCGCGCCAGCTGTTTTTTCACCTCTTTTGGGTGCAGCTGATTATTTTCTACTCTACTCTTTAAGTCGGCTATTTGGGCATTGCTTAAATCACTGAGCAGGGAAAAATATCGAAACATTAAATCATCGGAGACGGAGAGCACTTTGCCGTAGATGTTATCGGCGGATTCGGTGATGCCGATATAATTTCCGAGGGATTTACTCATCTTATTGATGCCGTCCAGTCCTTCAAGAAGCGGCATTGTCAGCACCACTTGTGGCTCCTGATGGTGCGATCTTTGCAAATCTCTGCCCATGAGCAGGTTGAACAGCTGATCTGTTCCGCCTAACTCGACATCGGCCGCGAGGGCTACCGAATCGTAGCCCTGTATAAGCGGATAAAGAAATTCATGGATGGAAATGGGTTTACCCGAGGTAAACCTGTTATGGAAATCATCACGCTCAAGCATGCGGGCAACGGTCAGCTGGGAGGCCAGCTTGATCATATCAATTGAAGTGAGCTGGCCAAGCCAGGCACTGTTAAAAACGACCCGGGTTTTTTCCGGATCAAGAATTTTAAACACCTGCTCCTTATAGGATTCAGCATTTTCTGCTACCTCCTCAACCGTCAAAGCCTTTCTGGTTTCCGATTTGCCTGTCGGGTCACCAATCATTCCGGTAAAATCACCAATGAGAAAATAGATCTCATGGCCTAGGTCTTGAAAATGCTTCAGTTTCTGGAGGAGAACCGTGTGACCGAGATGCAGATCAGGAGCAGTAGGGTCAAAACCGGCCTTAATCTTCAAAGGAATACCGGTTTCCTCTGATTTTTTAAGTTTTTTGATCAATTCCTCACGGGAGATGCAGTCGACTGCTCCCCGTTCTATCAGTTCCAACTGCTCTTCAATCGACGCCATGGTAATTTATGCCAATAATTTATGGTTTTTTATCTTTTTACTATCTCGGTAAGTACAAAATTCGTCTATTTTGCGTTCGCCTATTTTGCGTATTCTACAGCCCTGGTTTCCCGAATAACAGTCACCCGTATCTGCCCGGGATACGTTAATTTACTCTCAATCGACCTGGCAATATCCTGACTCAGAAGCGTAGCGTCCTCATCTTTGACTTTATTGGAATCAACAATGATCCGTAGATCGCGCCCAGCCTGTATCGCATAGGATTTATCAACCCCGGTGAATCCGTTGGCGATAGCCTCGAGGTCTTCTAGACGTTTAACATAACTCTGCAGCATTTCCTTTCTGGCGCCGGGACGGGCGCCGGAGAGAGCATCCGCCGACTGCACCAGAATGTCTATGACGCTTAGAGGCGGCAGTTCCTCGTGGTGAGCACCGATGGCGTAGACTACCTGTTCCGGTTCACCGTATTTTTTCGCGAGGTCGCGACCGATGATAGCATGCGATCCCTCGACTTCATGATCGACCGCCTTGCCGATATCGTGCAACAGCCCCGCACGCTTGGCCATTTTCACATCGACACCAAGTTCGGAAGCCATAATGCCACAGAGAAAGGCTACTTCAAGAGAGTGCTGGAGAACGTTTTGTCCATAGCTGGTACGGTATTTTAAGCGGCCGAGCAAATTAATCAACTCGACATGCACCCCGTGCGCTCCGACGTCAAAGGTCGCCTGCTCTCCTGCTTCTCGCATGGTAATTTCGAGATCTTTGGTAACTTTCTCGACCACTTCCTCGATACGACCCGGATGAATCCGACCATCACTGATAAGCTGCAGGAGCGCCAACCGGGCGACCTCGCGACGCACTGGATTGAAACCGGACAAAATCACCGCTTCGGGGGTATCATCGATAATGATATCAATGCCGGTAGCGGCTTCTATAGCCCTGATATTCCGTCCTTCCCGACCAATAATCCGCCCTTTCATTTCATCACTCGGCAATGGTACCATTGATACGGTGCGGTCGGCCACATAGTCGCCGGCATAGCGTGAGATGGCCAGGGCCAAAATATTTTTCCCCTTCCGGTCCGCCTCCATCTTCATCTCGTTTTCTATCCGGACCAGCTTTTTTGCAGCTTCCATGCGCGCTTCACTTTCCAGCGAATCCATCAGCAGCTTCTTGGCTTCTTCCTGACTAATTCCGGCCAGCTGAGCCAATTCGTAACGTTTTTCACTGACCAGCGTATCTATTTCCTTGTGTTTCTCATACCAGTCTATCTCCTGCTGCTTGACCAAACGTTCGCTATTGTAAAGTTCTGTCTGTTTCCGGTCAAAACCGTCCCACTCACGTTTGAGACTGTCTCTTTTGCGCTTCAGTTGTCGTTGTTCTTCTTTTAACTCATCCCTTTCCGTTTTGAGCTCTGCTTCCAAAGCCTGTTTAATCTGATAAGCAGCCTCCTTGCTTTGCAAAAGGGCCTCTTTTTTGATTTGTTCGGCCTCTACTATGGCTGTTTCGACAATCTGATTACTTTGAATTTTTATGTTTTTTTCGTGCCCCTCAACAACTAGTTTCCTTAGGTAAATACCTACGGCTATACCGATGAGCAGGCTGACAAAGACGAGTAAATATGGATGGGTTAGTAAATCCATTAGACAATCCTATCTGGTGAGGATTGACAGGACAGAAGAAAAAGCAAAGGAAAACAAAATAAATGGGGGAACTTTGAGAAAGCTCGAGTCTGTCTTATTTCGACCGGACAAGAGCTGGCAGTAAATATAACAGCACTCCTTCTGTTATGACGTACCGGAGATCAGCAACTTCCAAACAAACGCATGCAACCAGTTGGCGACCTCTCCTCAAATGTGCAGATAATTCTCTGGTCTTTCAACCATGATTATTTACCCCGGCGGCAACGCATCGCACACTACCACACGCTGCCAGACACCTGGGTGAAACTGAACAAGCCGTTTTATCTTCAGCTAATGACAATACCAGTAAACAGAATTATTTGTTGTATACTGCCCCTGTTTTAAGAGGTTATTCCACAGTCTTACTTAAGAATAAGCTAATCTAAACAAGCAGATCAAATCGGTTTATTCAGAGAAATATCTATAAAAAGCAGTTCTGCTTTCCCTTGATGTGTATTTTGTCCCAACAGCACCTTTCTGCTGAGGTCAATCTGCTATTATATGTTTAACCGACATAAATTTCTCCAAAATATTTCCTTTGGAAAAGATCAGGCCGGATAGAAAAAAATACGCAGCAAATAACTTTTATTCACTTTGAATGAACATCTTCCCCACACTGCCGTGTCGCCAGGAAAGTTAAACCTATTAAATAGGTGGGCAGCCTCATAATATCTCCAAGAAATTCGACAAGCGATTTTCTTTTTAATATCAGTGGAGTTACCCTTTTTTTGGGAGTTGGCTCAACACACACTGAAGATCACCAACAGTGCAGGGAAAACTTTTGTTCTTTTGTATATTCGGTCAACTAAATTATATAGTTATTATCGATACAGCGTTCTAGGATTATCATCCTTAATAGAATTATAACAGACTTTCCGGCAAACGAAAACAAATTATACCGGCCGCTCTCAATCCGCGAGTAAGCTGGCTCTTATTTCTTCATTGAGACGGACAATTCTTTCCTCGGAATCTCTCTTATACCCCTCAAATTCCTGTGTGAGTTTGACATATCGGGAGGCGATATTTAAACAGGCGAGAATTGCCACTTTGCCGACCGGCAGGGTTCCCGTAGCCTGCGGCGATCCGGTTTCAACCAGCTGGCGCACCAGTGAAAGAATCGACCTCAATTCTTCCTCGGAAGAAGCGGTATAAAATTTATACTCCTGCCCCAGCAGTTCTAACTTTACCAACCTTTCCGTCTCAGACATATAAATCCGGATCCACTTTTAAATTCTGCCGTGCCATATATGCTTTTCAGCTATATGTGTGGTCTGTCCAGGAGCCTGCAACAAAAAGAGTTACTCTCCATTGCTGCTGTGCTCTCTCTGAAGCGCTATTCATTTGAATCGGATATGGAGAAGAGGTCGTGCTGAACGCGTCTCTCATCTTCGTCATCTGTTTCTTCAGCTGCCTCAATCTCGGCAAGAAGCTCATTTTCGTCGGTATTCCTTGCCGCGGAAGAGCTCCCCTCTGTCGTTGCTTCGCTATTTTCCAGGTTAAGCTCCCATTCTTCTATTTGATCAACAATTTTATTCACTCGCTCACTGATCTGGTTTCGTTCGGTAACTTTAGAAGAAATATTCTCTCTTAGTTCCTCGATCAACAGATCCCGCTCAAAAACCTCCTGCTCAAGTTGAGCTTTTTCGGCTTTTAACGCGGTAAAGCGCGTCAATAATTTTTCAACGAATTTTTCGAGTCGCTGCAATTCACTTTCCTGGTCCATATTCTTCCCCTCAATTCTTTATTATCTTGATAATATTATTATTTCTTATTGGTTCTTGCCCCATCGGCAGGCCACGAGAATTCATCTCCACCCTGTTTACAATTTTTTTGTCACTGTATCACCGGGAATATACCATGCACCATAATCCCTGCAACCTCTATCAGATTCTCGAATAATGCCAGTCGATCGGCCTGGCATTATCATAGGGCATGTAGCCATGGAAAACCCTGGGGTCATCATCAAACACCATTGGTAAAAAAAATCTATCTCCCTCCCACATCGGCAGGTGCATAATATCCGCCACATCCACCCAGACCAGATCCCCTTCCTCGTTGGACGTAGCTGGAGTTCCACTGAAACTGTCTATTCTGTAGATAAATCCAAACCAGTTTTCTCCCAGGGGGCCAAAACCGGTCCAGTTTATCGTCCCGCGCAGCATGACCTTATCGCAAATTATGGTCGCTTCTTCATAGAGCTCCCGCACGAGACATTGATAAATATCCTCCTCAGGAAGCATTTTGCCGCCCAAGCCATTATATTTGCCGAGATGCTGGTCGTCAGAGCGCCTATTTCGATGCACCAGCAGAGTTTGTTGACGATCAGGGGACAAAATATAGCCCAGCGTCGCGACTATCGGGGTGTACATCCCGCCCTCCATTTTTCGGTATTAAATGTCCATGCCTGAAGATACATATTCCGCTGCCCCCTCTCTTGTGATATGATTGTTTATAATTTTTTTTGTTTATGCAAGTACACTACAAAATCGACAACATAGCCACCACATAGCCTTTATGCCCGTCAACTTCTTTTCCAAACATTTTAGACAGGTCATCTTCTGTCTCTTCTTTTTCCTGCCGCAGACGGCTGAAAATTGTCAGGGCGGAACTACGGATGTCCGAAATTTTCCTAGCTACAAGACTATTAACAGCAATGTCCTTTTCTGGGAGAAGATCTATTCGCACTATTCCCTCACCGAGGCAGTTATACATGACTCGAAAGATTTATCAAAGATTTACGACGTCATTCCTCTTCTCGGGCCCGATCTGCCGGGAGCGGCGCGGATAAATTCACTTTTTCAGCAAAACGCCATAAAAAAATATCGTGAGATCCTGCAAAACATTTCCGACCAAAAACCGGTTACTACGGATGAAAAAAGGGTCGCCGCACTTTTTCCGAAAAAAAACAGACACAGAGCATTAGCTCTGGCCGCCGAGAATGTCCGTAGCCAGAGAGGACAAAAAGAACGCTTTCTTGCCGGAGTCATCGACTCCGGCAGATACATGAAAGAGATAAAAAGAATCCTTCAAGCGTACAACCTACCGGAAGAGCTGGCCTATCTCCCCCACGTTGAATCATCTTTCAATTTCCTGGCGTATTCAAAATCTGGCGCGGCAGGTATATGGCAGTTCACCAGAACAACGGGAGAGCAGTACCTGAATGTAGATAATACCCTTGACGAGCGCCTTGATCCGATCCTTGCCACTCATGCCGCCGCAAAATATTTGAAGAAAAGTTACACTACCCTCAACAACTGGCCCCTGGCCCTGACCTCCTATAACTACGGCCTGGCAGGCATAGTAAGGGCCGTGAACGAACAGGGTAACTATGAAAAAATATTCCTTCACTACAATAAAGGGCATTTCAAATTTGCCTCGAGAAATTTTTATTCCGAATTTCTCGCAGCCCTGAAGATTGCTCAGCAACTGGAAGAAATTTATAAGACGCAGATCAAGCCCGCCCAATCCAGCCGCTATCTCAATCTCCCCGGCTATGTCGATATAACCGAAATCCAGAAGCATTTCGGTATTTCAATAGAGACCATCAAAATACTCAACCCGGCTCTGCGCACATCAGTTATCCTCGGTGAAAAACATATCCCGAAAGGGTACATCCTCCGACTGCCCGCAGAGAAAAAAACGAACCGCCTTCTCGCGTCCCTCCCGTCGACATTTTATAAAAAGGAGCAGAAGACGAACCTCTATCACCGAGTGCAAAAAGGGGAGACAGCGGGGAGTATTGCCCGGCTGTATGGCATTTCTTTAGAAAAACTGATGCAAGCAAACAATCTGAACGAATATGCAACCATCCACTTGCAACAGCGACTAAGAATTCCCAAACAACTGGGTTCTGTGCGAACCACACAACACAATGTCCTCAAAATCACTGCCCCCGACAAGGTTAAAATATTTAACTCCGGTCACGACCCGACACCTGTTCTGGTCGCGCGCAAAAAGCAACATCCATCCGGAAATGGGTACGATTATCTGCCGATAAAAGACCCTCATGTTTACAACGTCTTCAATATCTACCAAAAAAACGGTAAGACCTATGGCTACATAACCGCACAGCCAGAGGAAAGCCTCGGCCTGTATGAAGACTGGCTTGGTCTCGGCAATACCGTGGCAACTCTCAACAAACTCTCGCCGGACGCATACGTGGCTCCCGGACAGCAGCTGCTCCTTGTTTTCGACCACATATCACCCACTCATTTTGAAGAAAAACGTCTTGATTTTTTGCAGGCAACCGAAGAGGATTTCTTTTCGGCTTTTACGGTAATCGGCCAGCAAATATACCAGGTTCTCTCGGGTGACACGCTCTGGGATCTCTGTTACAACAAGTTTGACATCCCGCTCTGGCTGCTGGAGCGGTACAACTCAGCCATAAGCCTGACAAAACTCAACCAGAAACAAGAACTTATCATTCCGATTGTACAACAAATTTGATACTTTTATAATTTTTGACCTCACCAACAAGGAATACAATGGATATTAACAAGACAATACAAGAACTGAAAAAAAGACCCGAATTTACCGACAATGTCGGCATGATCCTTATCCACAATGGGGTCGTACGCAACTGGTCGAGAAAAGATCGGGCGGCAGTCACTGCCCTTGAGGTCACCCCTGACCTAGGAAAAATTGAATCACTTCGACAGGAATATCTTCAGCGTGATGGTATTTTTGAGATAATTGTCGAGGCCTTCTCCGGCACCTTCCAGCCCGGTGACGATCTCCTCTATATTATTGTCGCCGGCGACATCCGAGAAAATATCAAGCCGGTTCTGGCTGAACTGCTCGATCGGATTAAATCGGAAGCCGTAACCAAAAAAGAGATTTTCTCCAATTAATTATCACATCTTCATTTTTAACCGGGAGGTTATGCGTGTCCACCGCCAAAATATTTATTGAGAAATTTGCCGACATACATCCCCTCCCGCACGTCGTTACCACTGTCACCCGCCTGATCAACAATCCGGAATCAACAATGAAGGACTTTGAGGAAGTAATCAAGATGGATCCCGTCCTGGTGAGCCGCTTATTGCGGCTTATCAACAGCCCTTATTATGGCCTGGTCCAGACGGTAGATTCAATTGGTCGGGCGGTCGCCTTTCTGGGCATGAAAAATCTGCATAATCTGGTGGTAACGGATGCCCTGAAAAATATCTTCGTTGGACCGGAAATGCACGCCGTTTTTTCCAAGAAAAAATTATGGATTCACTGCGCAGCGGTTTCGATCTGCAGTAAAATGGTCGCCGAGAGAATATTTGGCATTAATGGCGACGATGCTTTTTTATGCGGTATTCTTCATGATTTCGGTTTATTGGTCGAAGAGCAGGTTCAACAGGCTGATTTTCACCGCATATGCTCCTCATGCACCACAAGCACTGTTCTTCTTCAAATGGAACAGGAGGCATTTGCCACGGATCACTGCCAAATAAGCGCCCTGATGACCCGGGATTGGAATATGCCGAAGTCCATCCAGGAGGCCATCCGCGACCACCATCTCATCACCAACGATATTGTACCGTCAAGCCTGACCGGGATAATTCAACTTGCAGAATATATCACCAGCCAGCTGCAACTTTCCACCCTGCCGGATGTGCAAATGGAGATATCACCGCCGCTCATGGAACACCTGCAGGACAACATAGATGAATACACCGTCCTCATGGAGGATCTCCCTGAGGAAATGGACAAGGCCCAGGCCATCTACGGCTAAAAGGAACAACGAGGCATTTCCGGCATGACCAGTTTGTTCAATAAAGCGGTCTCTTCTGAAAAACTGATAGGAGAGCTGCTTGTCTATCTCCAGCAGGAAATCCCGGCTGTTGCAACTGTTGCCATCGACAAAGATGGTCGACGGTTTCCAGAGACCGACATCACCACTTTTCCCCAAAACTTTCTTGACATACTCCTTTCCAATGCATCAACCCTATGCAAAGAGACAAGCGGACCGATGCACCATGCCGATAAGCGATACTTTGCACTTTATTTAAAGAAATGGCAGGTAACCCTCGGAGCATATGTTGTTGCCGACGACTCCCGGCCGGAAGATATTTCCTGCCTGACTAAAATTGCGGTGCGTAACTATTTTAACCGACAAGAAGTCGAGCAGCTGAATAAAAAAATAACTATCCAGAAAAACCAGTTCAATCGTAAATTCCAGGTTCTCGATGCCAAGCATCAACAGATGCTCGAGGAAACCCAGCACAGTTACCGGACGATTCAGGAACATCAGGAAAATTACTCCAAAACCCTGCAATCGGAAATCACCAAACAAACCGAGAAACTCCGCAAAGCTACAATGGCAGCCGAAACGGCAAACAGCGCCAAAAGCGAGTTCCTTGCCTCGATGAGCCATGAGATCCGTACGCCGATGAACGGCGTCATCGGCTTTACCGACATACTGCTCACCACCGACCTCGATGAGGAGCAACGCGACAGCGCATTGACCATCAAACGCAGCGGCGAGGCACTGCTTGGACTGATCAACGATATTTTGGATTTTTCCAAGGTGGAAGCGGGCCAGATGAACCTTGAGCACATTGATTTCGATCCGGAAATTACCGCCCACGATGTCTGCGAACTTATCCGACCGCGCGTATCCGGTAAACCCATAGAGATACTCTGTCGCATCGACGACAATCTGCCGGCGAACATTAAAGGTGATCCGGGAAGATTTCGTCAAGTCCTTCTCAACCTACTCGGCAACGCCGCCAAATTCACCGAGCGGGGAGAGTTGGAACTGAGTATCGAGGTACAGGAAGAAAATGCAGAGACCATTACCCTGTTGAGCAAAATCAGAGATACCGGCATCGGCATCGCTGGGGATAAATGCGAAACAATCTTTGAAGCCTTCAAGCAGGCCGATGGAACAACGACTCGAAAATACGGTGGTACAGGTCTTGGTCTCTCCATCTGCAGAAAAATAGCCGCGCTGATGGAGGGGCATGTCTGGGCCGAATCCAAAGAAGGAGAAGGCACCACTTTCCATTTTCTGGCGGTAATGCGCAAAGCAGCAGCGCCATTGCCCTCCCCTGGCATCGACGCCGTGGTGGAACTTAAAGACGTGAAAGTGCTGGTCGTCGACGATAACAAAACGAACAATGAAATCCTCAAGGCTGTTCTCGGCAAAGCAGGCATGGACGTGATGACGCTTCTGGACGAAACCGCCACCATCGCCACTCTTCTTGCAGCCGAAAAAGAGCAAAAGCCGTTCCAGGCGGCAATTCTCGACCTGCAAATGCCGCTTATGTCAGGTTACGAGGTCGCAGCCGGCATTCGTGGTGCAAAGCTTGCCAACCCCGGCATTCCACTGCTTGCCTACACATCATCCGCCGAAAGAGTTGCGCAAAAATGTAAGGATGTCGGTTTCAATGCATTTCTGACCAAACCTGCCCGGCGCAAGATCCTCTTGCGAACCATAGGCAAAATCCTTGGCGGTGAAAGCGACGACAAGCAGCAACCGGAAAAGAAAAAACTCATTACCCAGTATTCGATTCGTGAAGAGCTGAAACAGTCGACACGTATTCTCCTTGCCGAAGACAATCCGGTAAACCAGAAACTAGCTACCATCATACTCACCAAAGCCGGCTATAAAGTGACCGCAACAGCGAACGGCAGGCAGGCCCTGGAAACATTTACGTGCAAACCGGAGGATTTTGATGCCATCCTGATGGATATCCAGATGCCGGAAATGGATGGCTATGAAGCAACGCGGTATATACGAGAAAACGGTTTCAATGATATTCCCATTATCGCCATGACCGCCAATGCCATGAAGGGTGACCGGGAACTCTGTCTGGCAGCAGGGATGAACGATTATATAACCAAGCCGATCAAGCGGGAGATCGTCTTTCAGGTCTTGGATAAATGGCTTAATATCCAATTTTAATCGACGGAACCAACCATGGCTGCTACAAAACCATACAATTTTTTCCATTTCTCATCGCTGAGAGCATGGGCCGATCGACCAATTAACGACAGTTCTTTTTTTACCTCAACCGCGCATTACCTGCTGAGAATTCTGCTCATCACCCTCACCGAGTTTGAAAAGAGCGAACTCTCCTTGCGCTCGAGTGCCCTGACCTACACCATCCTGCTCTCCCTCGTCCCGATGCTGGCCATGAGTACTGCCGTCGTCAAGGGGCTTGGGGGCGGAGACCAGCTGCGAAAAGTGACATATAGCTACATGGCTTCCCTGGAGAGGGATAAGAGCGCTAA
>CAYPPR010000042.1:16406-38649 GCA_964412665.1 uncultured Desulfopila sp. | reverse complement strand
TTTTGTCGATTGATTCCGCCTCGCAAGCAGAGGACATGGCGGGGTGTCCTCTGCCGGCAGGAGGTTTTTCGAGAGAGGGCATGCCACTACAGGGAGGGTGATTCTATGCAAGAGGAATATAATTACACCTTGACTGTGCCGTTGCAGGATATCGACGAGGCCGCGCTGCTCCTTGCGGAGGCCCAGGCCAACAATCCGCAGATGCGACTGAGCAGGAAACCGGACCGGGGAGAAAACGCCCGGTTTTATCTTTGTTTTCCTTATGCCGGAAGTCGCACGGATCTGCGCTTTCAAGAGTGGTTTACCGCCAGAAACATTAAAAAATGGGATCTTTTCGGTCCTAATTACGGCGTATGGGGACTGGCCTGACGGTCACAGGTTGGCGCACAGGTTAGGTCTGATTTGCTCGTAGTACTGTTTCAATCTCTTCAATGAGTTTGTCGGAGCGAACCGGTTTGGAGAGATACCCATCCATTCCCGCAGCCAGACATTTTTCTCTATCCCCGCGCACGGCGTAGGCAGTCATGGCAATGATAGGTATATGTCCGCCACTCTTTTTCTCCTGGCGGCGGATGATCCTGGTTGTTGCATAGCCGTCGAGTTCGGGCATCTGAATGTCCATCAAAATCAAGTCAAAAACGGTATTTCTTAATATATCCAAGGCCTGGAGACCATTTTCAGCCGTTACAACCTTGCATCCCTCGCGCTCCAATACAGTGACTGCCAGGGTGCGGTTGATATATTCATCTTCCACGAGGAGAATGTGGTGCGGCTGCGCACTGCTTTTTAGCCCCGCCTGTCGTTTTGCGATGTCAGCGTTGTTTTTATCCACAGCAGCAGGCGTCGCCCCAGGGGCAAAACGGACGGTGAAATAAAAAGTCGTGCCGATTCCAGCCTTGCTCTCGACACAAATTTTCCCCCCCATCATTTCCACCAGCTCACCGGCAATAACAAGGCCGAGCCCTGTCCCCCGCTGGGCACTGTCTCGCGTGGTCACCACTTGGCTGAATGCTTTGAAAATATTATTTATTTTTGCATCCGGAATACCTATGCCGGTGTCTTGAACTTGAAAGTGAAGATCGATTGGAGCGCTCTGCTTGTCATGCAGAGCTTGTTGTTGAACATTCAGGGTCACCTTACCTTTATTGGTAAATTTAATGGCGTTGCCCACCAGATTGATGAGGACCTGGCTAAGTTTACCGGCATCGCCAAGCAGTAAATCCGGAATGGTTTCGTGACAGTCGACGGTCAAGTGAATGTCTTTTTTCGCGGCACTTATGGCGAGTATCTCCAGGGCTTCGGCAATGGTGCCGCGCAGGCTGAACGGCGCGATGTCGAGCTCAAGCTTACCGGCTTCAATCTTGGAAAAATCGAGAATGTTATTGATGAGTTTGAGCAATCTCTCGGCTGAGGCATGGACCATTTCCAAATAGTCCCGCTTTTGACCGGAAATGTCCGAATTCAGGACAAGTTCCGTCAAACCGAGAATGCCGTTCATCGGCGTACGTATCTCGTGGCTCATATTGGCCAGAAAGGTACTCTTGTTTTTCTCGGCCCGCTCGGCCCGCTCTTTTGCTTTTTGCAGGGCATCGACACTGCGCTTTCGGTTTAAGGCATCGCCGATATGCCGCGCGACAAACGCCATGAGTTCCTTGTCTTTTTCCGTATAGACAACTCTATTGTAGCTTTGAATCGCCACCACTCCAGAAATATGATCGAAAAAAAACGGTGCACCGAGCCAGGAATAGGGTCGTGTCCCGACACACTCGATATTCTGTTCCCGGCAAATTCGCTCAAAATTCGTTGGCGTGAGCAGGAGCGGTTGCCTGGTTTTCAGCAAATATCCGGTAATGGAATATTTTCGTCCTTCCAGCTTCAATTCCATGTTTTGGAAATGGGTGTCGTTTTGATCGATGTAATAAGGAAATTTAATATACTGTCCATCCGGACGCTGTTCTTCTAGAGCGATAAAAAAATTTCGCGCGTGGATTAGTCGCCCTACTTGTTGATGAAGTTTGCCGTAGAGATCATTGATGTTTTCCGAACTGTGCGCCTGTTCACTGATTTCATACAGAGCTGTCCTGAGCCGATCGGAATATTCCAGCGCATGCATGGATTTTTTCAACTGGATGATCGTGCCCATACTTTTCAGCCGCGAGCCGATTATCGCGGCAATCGTCTTGATTGAAGTAAGAAATTCAGCGGGAAAAGAGCCGGCCACGCGACTGCCGACATAGAGCAAGCCAAAGAGCTTGGAGTTATCTTGAATGGGCACAAGCAGCTGGGCGCTGTATTGGGGGCTGGTAAGAAAGGCCGGTGACAGGGAGGGGTCCGAAATTTCCACCGGAGAGTGTGTTTCTGCCAGCATGCCGATGATCGGTTGATCGCCATGGATCATTGCGGGAATGTGTTCTGACGTTTTTTTCAAGTCTCCTGCCTCGAAATGACAGGGGAGGAAGTTGCCGGAGAGGTTATCCGGAAAATATATTTCTATGCAGAAAGGACCGAGTTTTGGGAAAATAAATGTATGCAGAAAAGCAGACAGCTGCTCAGCCGTATCGATTTTTCGTTGGCCAACGGTCAGTTCTCTCACAAGTTCGAGAATAAGTAATGCTGCTGGAGCTGTATCAGCGCCCCTGGTAAAATCGTGCATAAGGGAGAGTTTCGCCGGTTAATGTTGCCTCTAGAAAATCAGTAGATCATGGTCGTTGTCCTTTAAGAACGATCATTGGTTAACACTGCATCATATCAAAAATTAATGCAGAGATGAAGGCGCGGCATTGTTTTCTTAAAAAAATCCAGAAAAATGTACTTCGAAAAGACTGTATATCTTCGGAGCCGTAAACGTTCTCCAGTACCGGAGAGGCGCGAAAGAGGTGTGTTGTACATTTGAAAGTCGATGACAAAGCAGATTCGGTGTTGGTGAACGTTTACACATCACGAACGTCTTCGTTCCGCTTGCACCGGATTAGTCAGTGTCCCGATATTTTCAATTTCCACCTCCACCACATCCCCATGATGCAGTGGGCCGACGCCGCTTGGCGTGCCGGTAATGATGATGTCACCAGCTTCGAGGGTGAAATTTTTCGAGATAAAAGCCAGGATGAGGGGGATGCTAAAGATCATGTTCCGGGTATTGGATTTCTGGACGATCCGGCCATTCAGGCGACACTCTATTGCCAGATCCTGCGGGTCGCCGATATCTTCCGGTGTAACAATAATCGGGCCGATCGGTCCAAAGGTGTCCAGTGATTTTCCCCGATACCATCCTGCCTTGTCACCTTTTTGCAGATTACGCTGGCTGATGTCGTTAAAACAGGTGAAGCCGAGGATGTGCTCCATGGCCGAGTCGACGGAAAGATTCTTCACCCGGTCTTTTATGATGATGGCCAGCTCCGCTTCATAGTCGGTGCGGCAATCGGTAAAACCGTATTCCTCGACAAAGGCGGGTAGAATAATCGGTTGTCCCGGACCGATCAACACATTTGGCGTTTTTGGGAACAGCACCGGTTCGGTGGGGATCTCGTTGGTAAAGTTCTGCACATCAACCGACTGACTTTCCATAATATGTTCAAGATAGTTCAGTCCCAGGGCGACTATCTTGCTTGGATGCAGTATGTAGTCGTCGCCATTGGACATGGGCAGTGAAGTTTTCATCGGGATCCCCTTATTGTTGCGTCGTCGCTGTTGCGGGTTAAAAAGCTCGCCTTTGTACTACAATAAGCAGCTTAGCACATTTTTCGAAAAACTTTCCAGCTCGTGCGTGTGAAATTTTAGGGAGTACAGGTCTTTTTTCGACCATCCATGATCTTGTAGGCACAAAATTCACCGCACATGGTACAGGCACCATGGGCGTCGGCAACATCAGCCGTGGCGCTCCGGCGCTTTCTGGCGAGGGGCGGGTCAAGAGCAAGTTCATACTGCTTCTCCCAATCCAGTGCTTTGCGTGCTTTGGAGATGGCGATATCCCGATCGAGTGCCCCAGGGACGCCTTTGACGATATCCGCGGCATGGGCTGCCAGCCGGGTGGCCATGACGCCGTCATGGACGTCCTGGGGAGTAGGCAGACAGAGATGTTCGCTGGGCGTAACATAACAGAGGAAATCGGCTCCGGCGGAGGCCGCGATGGCGCCGCCGATGGCGCTGGTGATATGGTCGTAGCCTGGGGCAATATCGGTCACCAGGGGACCGAGCACATAAAAAGGCGCGCCATGACAGAGGCGTTTTTGCAACTTGATGTTGGCCTCGATCTGATTGAGCGGCACATGACCAGGGCCTTCGATCATTACCTGAATTCCCTGCTCCCAGGCGCGCTGCGTGAGTTCGCCAAGAAGCAGCAGCTCATGGATCTGGGCCCGGTCGGTGGCATCGGCAATGCATCCGGGGCGAAAGCCGTCTCCTAAAGAGAGGGTTGCGTCATAGGGTTTCACCAGCTCGAGCAGGCGGTCGTAGTATTGGTAGAGTGGATTTTCCGCCTCATTGTGGGCCATCCAGGCGCAAGTGAACGAGCCGCCGCGTGAAACGACATCCATCAGGCGGCCTTCCCGGTCCATAAACTCGAGGGTGCGCCTCGTTACACCGCAGTGAACGGTGATAAAATCAATCCCGTCGTCGAGGTGTTTTTTAATCCCGGCAAAGATGTCGTCGACGCTCATGTCGACAATAGCCAGCCCCTTTTTTACCACCGTATCGCAGGCAGCCTGGTACAGCGGCACCGAACCGATGCAGATATCGGTCTCGGCAATGATGGCCGCGCGAATATCATCAATCGGCCCGCCGGTGGACAGATCCATGAGCGCATCGGCCCCGGCGTTGACCGCGACGCGGGCCTTTTCCAGTTCGTTGTCAATGCTCGTATCGTCTTTACTGGTGCCGATATTGGCGTTGACCCGGGTTTTGATGCCCTCGCCGACAGCTAGTGGTCGGCCGTTAAGGTGTCTGTTATTATGGCAGATAATAGCAGTTCCCCGGGCAATGCTGTCGCGCAGGGTTGCCGGGGAGATCGAGGCTTCTCTGGCTGCTTCGTGCATACTATCGGTTATCTTCCCTTGCCGGGCGTATTCCATTTGGGTTTTCATTCTCTGCTTCTCCTATAATTTTGGCGAAAAAAAAGACCGCAGGAAGCGGTCTTCAGAGGAGCAGGGTGTGAGATGCTCTATTGGTCCGTTCCCTACGCCGGTATCAACCGGATCAGGTTCAAAGGGTCACTCCGCAGCAGCGGAATTCTCAGTCCGTAGACTCCCCCAGGGTTTGTTGTATTCAATTGTGGTGAGAAAGTTACCTTGTCTGCCGGGTGCCGTCAAGGACTAAGGGCCTGTCCACAAATAACAAGGACTAAATTGTGCTCAGAGTCGCGTAGATTTGGTTGTGGTAATCAGGAAAAACCCGCAGACGTAGAAGCTCTATGTTATGGCTTTTGCCATTGAGTCGTAAATAAAGATGGCCAGAAGATGCAATACAAGATGTTCATATTAATTGTGGAAAGGCGATAAGCCTTGATTCTGGTTTTAGAGATGAATACATAAAACTTAGGTTTATTGAGTTTCTTACGAGATTATTATGAGATGCCGGAGAGGAAAAAGAAAAAATTCGGACAAATATAAAAACCCGGCTGGGCAGAAGATGAGTTTTCGCGAGGTCGGCAAAAAAGGGGGAGAGTATGACACTAACACCGTCAACGATGCAGGAACTGGGCATGACAGCACCTGATTTCAATCTTGCCGACCCGGCCGGAGAGCGCTATTCCTTAACTGATTTTTCAATCACTAAAGGGCTGCTGGTCATTTTTATGTGCAATCACTGCCCATATGTTCGACATATCCGTGAGAAACTGGTGGAGAAGATACGCGAATATCAGGAGCAGGGGATTACGGTAATAGCCATCAACAGCAACGATTTTCATGCGTATCCAGATGATAATCCGAAAAATATGGCCCAGGATAGTGACAAGTACGGCTACACATTTGCCTATCTGGTTGATGAAGAACAACAGGTGGCCAAAGACTACGGCGCTGCCTGTACCCCGGATTTTTTTCTCTTTGATGCTGCACGCAAACTGGTCTATCGTGGGCAGTTCGACAGTGCGCGCCCGGGAAACAACGACCCTGTCACCGGTGCTGATCTGTCAGCGGCGATTGAACGGCTGGTCGCCGGAAAACCGGTATCGCCAAAACAGCGCCCCAGCATGGGCTGCAACATCAAATGGAGGCCGGGAAACGAACCCGACTATTTTGCGCCTAAAAAATGATTTTTAAATGATTTTCCAATGAGTTTTGCCTTGAAGCACAGTAGCGCAACTCTCGAAGAGCAAGAAAATGCGAAATCCAGGTGCAGCTCACCAGCAGAGAACCGGTGGTGAGCTGCCGGTATGCACTGGCCGCCGTAATGGCGGCAAAGAAGTAGATCCATATCGCAAAATTATATCATCCTCACTCCTTTGCAGGTGGAGCCTCGTCCCTGTAACAAAAAACTCTCTGCATAATCAATTTTTTGTGTGAAATCAAAGAAAACGAGAGGTAATTATACCTCTTGTGAAAACGACAAGAACGCATTAGCATTGTTACCTGGAGGGCGTTAGCTGATAAAGACATTTCTCCTCGAATTCTCAGGCGGTACATCGTTTTTCAAGACAAATTCAACGTTAGAAGTTGCTGATATGAAATATTGTTGCGCTTTCATATTGATATTGGCCATGGCCACAACCTGCTTTGCTGAAACCATTACCATGGTCGCCGACGAATGGCCGCCGTTCAATGCGGCGGCAAACAGCAGGGAAGAAGGGTACATGGTGGATATTGCCAGAGAGGTATTTGAGGAAAAAGGCATCGAAGTACAATATATGACCATGCCATGGAAACGTGCTCTTGCAGAAACCAGGAAGGGAACCTATGCCGCCGTAATTGGTGCATCAAAAACTGACGCCGCAGGTTTTGTGTTCCCTGAAGAAGAACTGGCGCGTACTAAATTGGCCTTTTATGTAAAAAAAGGAAATCCCTGGAAATTCAAAGACATTGAGTCAATAAAACAGATTAAGTTAGGCGCAATTGCCGGCTATGATTATCGGCAGTGGCTAAACGATTACATCAAGGCAAACAGCAACAATCCGGATAAAGTGCAAATTCTTACCGGCGATGTCCCTTTACAAAGGAATCTGAGTAAACTTCTCTTGGATAGAATTGATGTCGTTGTCGATACTGAAGCGGCAATCCTTTGGGAGGCGAAACGTTTAGGTATCTCACATGATATTGAGCCTGCCGGATATGGCAGTGAGCCATCTTTATGTTATATTGCATTTTCGCCCAATAGAGCGAAATCGTCTATATATGCACAAATATTATCAGATGGCATTGTAAAACTCAGGGGGAATGGAAAACTGCAAGATATTCTTGATAAATATGGGTTGATTGACTGGAAGAAACCGTAACGTTCTGAAAAGGTGCTTAATATTAACCCCGGTAAACGAGAGATAAGCTGGGATTCATTATAATACCCCCTTGCGGGGTACTCTTTTCAGTGCCCGTGCCGTGCGAGTATAAGTGCCTTGGTGATTACTTTTAGTTCTTAATTTTAAAGCCGTCTCCAGCTTATTTGTTATTTCTGTTAGCCTTTCTGGAGTAAGGCATATCTAAGGAGACTACTATGAAAATTGATCTTCTCTGCGGAAAAGAAGCTATCTGTCTGGAACTGCCTGCTACAGTCTCACTGATCGAAAACAAACCTGTCGAAGCTCTTGCCGACCCGGCATCTGCTGTACGTGAGACCCTGCTTCAGCCAATCGGTACCGCGTCTCTTAAAGAAATAGCCCGGGGACGTAAAAACGCCTGCATCGTCATCTCCGATATCACCAGGCCTGTGCCCAATAAAATTATTCTGCCGCCATTGCTTCGCACCCTTGAAGAAAATGGTATTGCGGCGCGGGATATCACCATTCTTATTGCAACGGGTATGCATCGCCCAAATCTTGGCGATGAACTACTTTCTTTGGTGGGCAAGGAGATCTTCGATAACTATAGAATCGTCAATCATTATTGTCAGAATACCGAAGAATTGCGAGAAATTGCCAAAATCGAAGGGGCGCCCATCGAGATCAATACCCACTATCTTGACGCGGATTTGAAAATTCTCACCGGGCTTATTGAACCGCATTTCTACGCAGGATTTTCGGGCAGCCGAAAATCCATTCTGCCGGGTATTTCAAGTTTTGAAACGATGAAGTTTATGCATTCCTTCAAGGTTATCGAGCAGCTCCAGGAGGCCAACTGCCGGCTTGAAAATAACATCTTTCATCAGTATGCCATGCAGGTTGCCGAGATTGCCGGGGTGGATTTTATTCTCAATGTGGTGATCAATAAAGAGCGCGAGCTGGCAAGGGTTTTTGCCGGTCATCATGATCTTGCCCATCGGGCAGGATGCGATTTCGTTGCCGGTCACTCGGTGGCAATGCTTGAGGAGAAGGTTGATCTGGTCATAACCTCAGCCGGTGGCTATCCTCTTGATGCAACCTTCTATCAAGTCTCGAAATGTCTCATTGCAGCCAGAGACATCCTCAAAAAAGGCGGCACGATTTTTGTTGCTTGTGGTTGCCAGGAAGGCCTCGGCAGTGAAGAATTCTGTACTATTATGCGCTCGAATCCGACCCCTGCCGATTTTATTAGCCGGCATGGCCATTCAGATAACTTTGTCATCGATCAGTGGTGCGCGCAGAATATTTACCAGGCTTTGGAGCATGCAGGAAAAATATTTATTTATTCTCCAGGCTTATCTCAAGCGGATGTGGATCGTTTTCAGGGATTGAAAGTTGTCGATTGCCAGGCAACCGTGAATGAATTACTGAAAACGCATGAGAAAGTTGCGGTCATTCCCGACGGACCGTATGTCGTCGGAAAGATAAAGAAAAAGTAATTAAGGTACTACAGCAACACACTCAATTTCCCCTCTTTGTATTCATTAATGAAATTGATGACATCGGCTTTTATATTATCTCTCATGATTCTTGTTTGTTGCAGTCTGTCAACTCTGCTTTCGGCAATTTTATCTGGATCAGCATGGCGCAGGTTTAACCGTAATAATTGACCAGGGAAATCAGGACATTTTGTTTCTAACCTTTTTGGGCAAATCGAAATGACAATGTCATACCGTCGTCCCATTTCGAGTAGGTCGAAAACGGAGTAAGGGCTGTCCCAATTTGACAGATCATATCCCTCCAGTTTCATTATTATCGTAACCAACGGATTTAATGGCCCAGCCTCAAAGCCAGCACACTCAACAGTAAAATACTCACCACCAAGAGCCTGGAGGTATGCACCGGCGATAAGGTTTTTGCCGAAGTTCTGTTCAGATACTATGAGCACATCTAACATGACTGACTTTCCATTTGAAATGAGAATGAATTTTGTTCTAGCGTTAAAAATAAGCATTCACGCTCAAAAGGATTATTTTTTTGCAGGTAACGTTGGAACAAAGGAACGCTAGACCCGCTGACCGGCTCCAGAACTCCCTGTAATTGAATCGTTACTGGCTGATAAACCCGAGCATTTTGTCGAGCGTTCCGCTCGGGCCAGAATAGACGAAAACAACCGGTGGGGCATCAAAAGGGTAGTCCTTGATCTGCTCCACCACACAAAGGTATCTCGGTAAGGTGGCCGAACATGAAGCAATCAGGTGGATTGAAGGCTTACATGGATAGGCCTACAGTAGGTTAACTTAAGTGAGCGAAGACGTGAAGAATATATAGTTTATATTTGGCAATATTAATATGAAGTGCGGTCAAATATATCAATTACGCCATACCCTGAAGATTGCTATTGGACATTGTCTGGTGTATAAATACTGTTAGGTGTCACACAGCCTGTCGCTGCCCACATGATTTGGAGGTAAATTTAGCTGTAAGATTGCGAGAAGTTTTTTTACTTTCTTCGTTTACCCTCTGTTAGCAATTGTTCTTTGTTTGACCGTCAGGAGGGCCTATGAAAAATCATCAACTGCCTAGATGCAGTGAATGTCCTTACAAGGACCAACCTGTAGTGCTTGTCAGCTCGCGGCGCTTCAGCGCCGAGATACTCGCTAACTTCATCAGTAACAATACACCGGCCAAATGGACTGTCGTCGAGCAGATGTGCGATATCCCTCCCCTTGTTAACGCGAAGGAGAATTCCCGGCGGCTGATATTCATCGATTGCATGGGCTTGGCCAGCAAGGATGTCAAGCAGCTGGTTAAGACCGAAGCAGCACCCTTTCTCCAGCATGATATCGTCGCCCTGTTCAACCTGCCTCAGGGTCTTTCAGACTTTCCGGAATTGATCGATCTGAGGATACGTGGGTTCTTTTTCGAAAACGATGAGGCAGAATTCCTGCTGAGAGGAATCTGCGCCCTGAAAAGCGGAGAACTGTGGGTTACCCGGGGTACCCTGATGGAGTACGTATGCCAACGCCCGAGGAATGATTTGTCCGAGAATGCGGCCGCCAGCCAGTTGACGTCGAGGGAGAAAGACGTCATGATTCTGCTTGCCTCCGGCGCCACAAATGAAGTAATTGCTGACCGGCTATTTATAAGCCCGCACACAGTCAAAACCCACATTCACAATACTCTCAAAAAGCTCGGCCTACAAAATCGCCTGCAGGCAGCCCTATGGTCGGCCAAACATCTGGGCTGATTTCGCACCTCTTTCGCCTCTGTAAAATAACTGAAACTCTCTACCGCCATATGTGAAAACACCCTTCATGCACGCCTATTGGTGCAGACGGATGTTCTCTTTGCCTGACACTAACCCTAACAGCAAGCATATATTCTTTTTTAATATAACGCGCTTGAATTCTATTACTAATCTTCCCCGCAAAAAATCACCTACATCGAACGATTGAGTTGTCGACATTACATTGTTCTTTTTCTCATCCTTTGGCTGATATCCTCCCCTCGGTAATTCATTCAAAAATACACCGTTTGCCGGATACATGAAGCTTCGGCCATCGGCTATAATTTCTATAAGTTCCTTGGTGGTTTTTTTATAGGGAGAATTCTGACAATGAAAAAGAACCTCAAGCAAAGAGCTTGTAAACGCATCGAATTGAAAATACCTGCCCTGGTCAGGCAAACCACAACTAAATATGCCAAACATCATCAGCTGCTTTTGACCAGGGATATTTCTGATAAAGGGGCCTATTTCAACACGATGGAGCCAGATGCTTTCGTCGGAACTGTCGAGATTGAGTTGCTGCTGACAATAGCCGACAGGGACGAACAGTACAACTATGTGTACATGACAACAAGCGGCGAAATAGTACGCCGTGAAAAACTGGGCCTGGCGGTCATCTTCAACGACGACTCCAGGCTCGTGCTCTTTCATATTGAATAACCGGAGCTATTTGAGAAACCGAAAAGCCAACCAATGCCGATCATTGGGGCCAACAACATACTATATTCAAACTCTTCAACATATAACATCAGGAGACAATTCCACCGATTGCTGACATTCGCTTCAATTCCGACAAAATGAACTGGGCGAAATAGACCGCGACTGACCGTTTGATAAAGGAGGTGATGCTTGGACAATTCTCAATGAGAGTAATTTTATTCTGAAATTGGCATTGCAACAGCTTGAATCAACTCTAACCTTGTGGAGGTAAAGCGCTCATGAAACGGTCAATTCTCGCTATCCTGTTTTTTTCAATACTTATGTATGCTGCTAATCCGGCATTTGCGCGCTTCGGGCCGGGTGGCCGGCTGGAGGCAACGCTGCTGGCCGGGCAGACCATCCCCGCCGGAACGGTCAAAATCTACAACACCAGAGACTCCCTTAAAGTGGAGGCGGTCACCGAGGACGGCTGGCTTATTGAAGAAATTCAGATTTTTGCCGGCGACAGTGCAACCCCGATTCCCATGACCAAGGACGGCAATGTGGTTTTCGGTAAGTTTCCCTTCAAGGCCTTATATGACGTTCCGAGACCCGAACATACCCAAGCTGTGCCATTCCTGACGCTCGGCTTTGCCTGGGGCAGCCCTTATGAAACAGAACGCCTGCAGAAAGTTGTAGTTCATGCCGACCTTGTCAAGCTCGATGCTGCGGGGACAGTTATCGCTACCGAGGGTGCCTGGGCCTTTCACCAGGACTACTCCATTGATATTCCAGGCGCGCAGTGGGGTTGGTACATGGAATATGAAATGGCCCATCCTAAACGGGGGCATTTCTGGGATTCGCCAGTTGATGGCCTGAGTTACAGCACCGGCGCCGGCAGCGGAAAAACCGAGGAAGGAGGTGCTTTTGATTACTTCCCCGGTGAAAAAGTGACATTTGCCGTAGGTGATGTCCCGCTGGGCACGGGAGTGGCCGACCACCGCGTCACCCCCCTGGACCTATTCGACAGCTCCGATCTCAATGATCTGGAAAACAATCCCGCCATCAATGTAGCCCGGCTGCTGCAGAGCCTCGATGATAACAAGAAGCCCAAGGACGGCATTAATATTACCGACGCGGCGATCGCCTGCCTGAACGACTCTGCCGGTTCTTTTCTGGAAGACGGGTCCGATTTCAGCGATACCACTGCTGTCGAGGCTCTTATCAACGCTACCGTGGGCCAGTGTGATGACCTGGTGATGGTGACTGCGGAGGCTGCCAAGGCCCATCTGGAGACTCAACTCTCCTCGATCATGTTCCGCAAAAACGTCTCCAAGACGCCGGAACTGGCCAGCGCCAAGGCCAAGATGAACGACATGCGCATGTGGTTTCCGGCTCTGCGGGCCAACGGTGACCCAGCCACCTATGAATATCTAGATGACAATGGGGATCCCCAAGTAGATGAAGGCATCGCCTACTACGACGAGTTGGGCAATTTTGTCCGCTCTGCAACCGAAGCCAGGCCGATGGTCGTCGTTTATGCAGACGAAGTGGAAGGATATGGCGCCATGGATGTGTTTGCCGCGGTTTCCCGCGACGATGGCAACACCTGGAAACGCAAAAATATTTCGCGCATGGCCGACCGCTCCTCCTTCACCCTTGCCACTGGAGAAGCCTACTACGGTGAATGCAAGAAACCGGTCTTTCAGGTCAAGGGCAACAAGATCCTGATCGCCTGGACCAGCAAGTTCGCCAGGGGAGGCAGGCCGCGGTACGCCATCAATTTGTGCGATGACCCGGCCACCGAAGCGGTGGAAACGCCTGAAAGCGGCTGCGCTGTTTACTGCACGGGCAAAGAGGAAGACGGCACAGAGGTTTGTAAAGAGGACTACCCGCATGACGATCCCTACTGGGTGGATGATATCTGGGGGGTTGCCGGTCCCCAGCGCTCCCACGACTACACGGACGAGGGCTATCCCGAAGTGGGTGAAGTGCCCTACAGCGCCGTGTGGGTCGCGAGGGGTGTGATTGCCACGCAGGCGGAAATCGACAAGGGTGTGTACGCTTCTCTGACGATCACGGACGACATGGGCACGGATGATACAGCCGATGATATCACCAAGGCAGTGGAGGCAGGCGACATCATGTGGTTCAAGCCGGAACGGCTGACCTCCGGCCGCCGCGACGCCAACCAGGTGTTCATGGGCGGCTCTGACGGTGCCGGCATGGCCATCGCCTGGCAGGAAGATCCTGAGGGCTTGAGGCCGGGTGAGGCCAAGGGCCCCGGCCCAGGCTGGGGCGGCGCCACCACTAACCACAAGACCGACATCTGGTACAGCTATATCACTCTGGGCGATTTCGCCAAGATTGACAGCAATTTTGTCCCGGGTGGCGACCCGGAGCATGAGTTCAACATCGGCCGGCCCAAGGCCCTGGTGCCCATGTCCCTGCCTGTGAGGGTATCGGACAACGACGTGGTCAACACCGACAACCTCATGGTTGAACTGGATTCTGTAACGGGATTGCCGGTCCAGGATGAGAACGGTAACTTCACCCCTATCTTGAATGAGGACGCCACTTCCGAGGACGCTTACGGTTCCCACCGATACGGATACACCCTGGAAGGACTCTGGAACTGGGACGGGAATATCTGTATCGATGGTCAGGAGTGCAGTTGGGATGCAACCGCCAATCAAGGCACCCTATACGAATTCATCAACCAACAGGAAGCGACCAAGCGCGTGGTGATCACGGCCGACGGCCGGGCTCTGGACGGCAATACCGGTGCGTCGCGGCCAAACCTCTTCCTGCAGACGTATACGATTAAGGGCGACAATCCGGCAACTCCTGCTGTCGAGACAGAATACAAGAGCGCCTGGGCGATCCTGGCCTACGAAGAATCCAAGGGTGTTGGCCTGGGGCCGCCGGATGACGCCGGCAGCGACCCGGATGAAGGAGACGACGACAGTGACGGAGACCATCTGGAGGACGGCACCGGCTACGATCCCTACAAGATGTTCCCCGACGAAGGTAAGAACGTTATCTATCACAGCTTCGACTTCCAGGACCCGGACCTGGTCAGCGCCGGGACCATCCTCAACTTGCCGGAGACCGATGCTGACGGAATTCCGCTCTACGTGGTCCAGCCGGACTACTTGGGGTCGGATCCGATATTCGACGCCGACGGGACAATTATCGGCTATAATCCGATTTTTAATCCCGATGCCGGTGATAAGATAACCGACTGGAAGGGCGATCCGATCTATGCCTACGAGAACGCCCGGCGGCCTCGCTTCCTCCTCCAGGGGAAGGATGGCGTCGGTTCGTCAAAGACAGTTCTTATTGCGCTTTACAAAGAAGGCGAGAGAGGAGCCGGCCGGCCGTCGGACATCATGGCCCGGCGGTGTGTTGCACCCGATAAAGGCAATCCCTACGCTCCGGGCAACTTTGTCGCCGGAGTGCAGAACCTGAGCACGGTGACCTTTGATCCCGCTCCCATCAATGAGAGTGGAACAGGCGGGGACACCTGGATCAATCCTGACCGGGATGAGAACGCCAAGGGCGACGGGGTCAAGGTCTGCCGCTGGGAGCAGCCCGAGGCATGCCTTGGCCATAAATCAGGGGCCAATCCCTACGAGGACGCCCGGGCTCACCGGGGCGCCATCCGCGGTGACTTCGTGATTATGGGCTACTCCTACACTCCCAACTGGGCGGCCTCACGCAACGCCCATGACAAGTATGATTTCTACATCCGCCGGTCCTTTGACGGTGGCGCAACCTGGACCACCGATCCGGATGCAATGATCCCCGTGATGCATGAGGATATTTTCATCGATCCGTACGGCCTTTCCGGCTCGGACCTGGCGGCATTGCCCGAGCCTCAGTTGGATGAAGAGGGTAACGACATCACCCAAGCGACGAAGCACTACTCGTGGTTTACAGAGTATGCAGGGGGAGGGGTCTACGAACCGGCCCGCAACGTGTCGCTGCTCAAGAACAATAAGACCAGCGTCATCGAACCACGGCTGGTGGGCGTGCCCGGTACCATCAAGGTTAACGGTGTCTCTTCAACCAATCCTGAAGATGTACAAAACCCTGACGTTTTCTACGTGGTCTACGGCACCTCCACCAACCTGCGCGATGTCGAAAAGGCCCCCGAGGATCTGTTCTACAGCTTCTCCATGGACAGAGGCACGACCCTGCTCGAGGACAGCTGGCAGGTCAACCCGGACAGCTCCGGCAATTTTGCCGGGGATTGGGTTACCCGTTGGGCCTGGCTCGCCAAGGGCGATCCGGAACAGGGCGAGGCGCAGATCCGTATGACCCCGGACGGCTCCAAGTTCTATGCATGTTGGCTTGAGGAAGGCGAGGAAGGCAGTGACATCGTGTTTCGCCGCATCCTGCCATGGCAGTTCGAATCAAATAGCTTACCAGACCTTGCTGATGACTATGATGGTGATGGATTTAACGAATACCAGGGAGATTCCGACGATGATGACCCGGATATATACCCAGGCTCCGAGGACACGACACTAGAACCATAGGACAAGTCCTGGCGGAAGGGCGGCTGCACCGGTCGCCGTCTCTCCCGTCAGGCAATTTGCACCCTATGACCGGTGAAGGAGGCAAAGGCTTATGAAGATCATACAACGATCGCTGATGGGCATGGGCATGCTCATGTTATGTACGGGAGGCGCTTTCGCGGATGACGGAACCATATTCCGCAAAAATGTCTCCAGCACGCCGGACCTGGAAACGGAGTTTGCGGCCATCCGCATGCTGCCGCTCTATGTCCCGGCGCAAAACTCGGGTGGCTTTTTGCTGACAGAGCCATTTATAGAATATCTGAATGCAGAAGGAGCAGTCGCCGAGACCCAGCAGTACGCGCGGCCGCTGATCACCCACTACACCGACGGCCACGTTGAGGGAATCGACGAGGAGGGTTACGGCGGGTTTCCCGGTCACGGCAAGCGGGACGCCTTCGGCGCGGTGAGCCTCGACGACGGCGCCACCTGGAAGCGCACCAATCTCTCCAAATCCGCGGACCTGTCCTCGTTCAAGATCAAGGACGGGAAAAAATGGGTCCCATATCCGGGTGATGTGGGCCGGACCTTCGCCGCCTCGGACGGCAACAAGGTGCTGATCGCTTGGGTGAGCCGCTACTGTGGCGGGGGAAGCCCAAATTATGCCATGATTGACCCAGAGCGCGAAGCGCTCGCTACCTACATGGGCGACACTGATTACACAGATGAAAATGAAACCACCATTTCCCTTTATCTCGATCCATTGCTCTTCGGTGTCCCCGGTTCCCAGGGTTCTTCGGACCTCGCTGACGAGGGTTTTCCCCTGATCGGCGAATTGCCCTATGCCTGCGTCTGGACGGCGCGCGGGGTTATCAACCCGCCGGTTGACGACACCAGTTCAAGCACTATTACCTGGTTCAAAGCCGAACGGCTGACATCCGGGGTGCGTGACGCCAACCGGCCCGAGGCGGTCTGCGTCAAGGGCGCCGGCTGCGTCGTCACCTGGCAGGAAGACCCGGAAGGGATCCGGCCCGGCGAGGGCGAGGGACCCGGTGAAGGCTGGAGCGGGGCTATCGCCCACCACCAGACCGATATCTGGTACTCGTACATCTCATGGAACAATTTTGATCTCGCTGATGACGGTGACGGCTTTTATGGAACACCCATATCTCTTGCAGAATATACCTTCGATACAGCTCCCCAAGTCGGAGTGCCGATGTCGATGCCGGTGCGCCTGAGCGACAACGCCATGTGCGTGATGCCGGATGCTGATGGCAATTCTGACGACCCCTATTGCTACGCCGATTTCGACGAGAGCGGGACCGCTGACTTCTGCGCCAGTTGGGTTACGATTACGATCGAGACTCCCGAGGGGGGGGCGCAGGACGTCAACATGTGCGTCGCCGAGGACGGCCGGCTGATGCGCGGCAACACTGCCGCTACCCGGGCCCGTCTCGGCCTGCATGGCTATTCTTCGACTTGCAGCTACGACCCGCTCATTCCGGATGCCTGTCCCATCGACAGCGCCTGGTTCTCAATGGCCTATGAGGAGAACAAGGGCTTGGGCGAGGATGGCGAAGATCTAGTGGTAGTTGAAAAAATCGATATGGGCAAAAATGTCTGGTACCATACATTCGACATGTCCGACCCCGAGGTAGTCTCCCAGGGGCTGATGCTCAACCAGCCTGCGGTCTACCCAGATGATTTCACAGCTGTTGGTGATCTTATTCAGGACACCTCTCTCGGCTACAACTTCTACCAGATCTATCCCGATCCGGTTTACGAGACTCTGGCCGGAATTAAAAATGATAATCTGGTGCTCTACCAGTCGGAGATCGCCCGGCGACCGAGCCCGATCAGCCAGGACTGGTACGATGCCGGAGAAAGCGGTACGGTGGCTTTCCAGCTCTGGAAGCAGGGGATCATCCGCCGCGGCGGCCCGGCCGACATCATGGGCCGACGCTTCGTGATCCCGGATGACTTTGTCGCGACCGAGGACAATCCCTACGACTATGCCAACATGGCCTGCGAAAATGCCGACGGCTCATCCGGCTGGGCCTTCACCTATGTCTCGAACCCGCGCTACGTCAAAGGCCTGTGCGCCGCACCGGCGGTCAACCTCTCCGGCAACACGATCCTTACAGGCGAATGCGGTGATGCAACGACCTGCCTGGATGCCTTCCCGTTCAACGAGTATTTCGACGACTACCAGGGAGGCGAGGGCGGAACCCCGGCCGAAGGGATTTCCAAGATCTGGACCTGGCAACAGTTTGGCCCGAATTATGGAGAGACAGTGACCTACACGGCTTTCACCAACTTTGACGATGTCTCCTGGGAGAACCCCTATGACGTGGCCAAAGGGCACCGGGGCTTCATGAGCGGCGACATGATCATGGCCATTTACGCCTGGTCACCCAACTGGCTGGCCAACACCGTGGGCCACGACAACTACAACCTCTACGCCCGCCGCTCGTTCGATGGCGGCCAAACCTGGACCACCACCCCGGCGGAATGGAACCCGGAAGGTCTGGAAACAATCACTTGGACAGCTGACGGCACAACCACCTGCGAGTGGATGGAGCCCGAGGCATGCAGCACCGCGACGGTAAGCGGCGAGTGTCCGGTATGTGTGACCTACGCCGCGGGCGAATTTGAGCAGACGCGCAACCTGTCGCAACTGGTGGGCACCCAGACGACCATTCTCGACCCGCGATACTCGCCGACCACCCGCAGCATCACCGCGGACTCGGTTTCAACCGCCTCGCTGCCGGCAGGATTTAACGCCCCTCTCTATCTCGACGATACGCGGGATCCCTCGCGCTTTTTCATCGTCTACGAGACCGGCGACAACACCACGGTGGCCTTCGGCGAGGCCGAGCCGCTGGACCTGTTCTCCAGCCGGGCGGTCAACTGGGGCGACGACTACCTGGTCTGGCAGGATACAGCGGATACGTCCGCCTGCCTGCCTTCTGCTTCAGAGGATGGGGTGACGGATCCCCTTGACGGCTCCGGCTTCTGCAATGAGTTCGAGCCGCTCGAGGGCAGCGCCCTGTCCGAGTCGGGCGAGGCCTCCATCACGGTCAGTCCGGGCGGCCAGTACTTCTACGCCGTCTGGAACCAGGTTGATTTTGACAAAACAGGGAAAGAGATCGGCTCGGATGCTTGGTTCCGCCGCGTGCTGTTCCTTGACGGGGTGACCAGCGATCCGGATGGTGACGGTGGTGGTGATGGCGGAGTGCCACCTGTCACGCCACCGGGACAGGCCAAGAAAACCAAATAAAGCCCTACTTAGCTGACAACTGCGATGCAATCAAAGCCGCCGGGAATAAAAACCCCGGCGGCCTTTTGCGTCTTCTGATCAGATCTATCAAGGATTTTGACAGCAAAAAAAAAATAAAACCACCGGCCAGTCAACCAAAACCAAAGAGGTGCGGCTGTGAAAACCATACATTCAGTAATACTTATCCTTTGCCTCATTCTTCCTTCCTGTTCCAGCCATTTTTACAAAATGAATGAAAACGAAGTAACCTTGTTTCTCTATAAGCCTGCCAAAAACGTAGAGTTTTTCTGTTCGCTGAATGACTATGCCGGCCAGACGCTTACGCAGCGAAAGGGAACCTGGGAGGTGACCGTACCGGCTGACAAACCGTTCAGGTATTTTTATAAGGTCGATGGGGAAAACTTTCTGCCCGTTTGTCCGAAGAAGGAAAAAGATGATTTCGGTTCGGAAAATTGTATTTTCGAACCTCGTCTGTAACCTCCCTGCGATGCAAACGTTATAGAGATGAACGCACTTCACTTTTTTATTTAACGCTGGGAGGCTATTATTATGAAAAGTGCATATTTATTTTTGGTTGCTGTTTTGGTTTTTTCGACGTGGAGTTATGCCGAGGAACCTCCTCCGCTATCGATCCAGGCCCAGGAACGTGTCCGCCAGCTCACACGGGAAATGAATACCCAAGGCATCCCTGAAGCTCAGGCGCAAAGGATGTTTACCTTGATGCATCAGCAGAGATATCAAGAGAGAAACATCATCCGCGCCCAGCAGACCATACAGAATGCGGCCCAAGAGGATTTGCCGACCGAACCGTTAATGAGTAAGGCCATGGAAGGCATGGCCAAACAGGTCCCGGAGGAGCAGGTTATTGCCGCCATGGAACGGGTGCGCGAGCGTTACAGGTATTCCTACCGGCAGGCCAGGTCGCTCTCTGCAGACAGAAAAACAATGGAACCGGTGGCGGAGGCAATAGCCGACAGTCTGGCGGCAGGAATGACGGATCGGGAAATGGATATGATAATGAGCCAATTACAGGTCCGAACTCGCCAGCAAACAAGAAACCAAGCCGATGATCTCTCACTGCAGACCATGCAGACAGTCCGTTCGATGGTAAGGCTGGGTGCCAAATCGACGGATGTGTCAGATACCGTTTCTCAGGCGTTACAAAACCGATATACAGCTCGAAATATGGAACAGCTGCGGCATCGCTTTGCCGATGAAGCCCAGCAAGCCGGACCCAGTCAGGCAGCACATCAAAATGCGCAGTCTTTTGGCAGAGCGAATGATTCAGGTGGTAAAGGTTCTGGCGGTAACGGTTCAGGCGGCAGTGATTCCGGCGGCAGTGATTCTGGTGGCAATGGTTCTGGTGGCAGCAGTTCCGGCGGTAGTGATTCAGGTAGTAGTGGTTCAGGTGGCGGCGGCAATGGAGGCGGCGGCAATGGAGGCGGCGGCAATGGAGGCGGCGGCAGTGGTGGCGGTGGCGGTGGTAAATAACTCACCCTGTGCTTCGGACCCCAGAGAGGCTGGAACGGAAACGGCTTCTCTGGGATCCGCCAGGATGCGTGGGAAAAATTTAAGAAGGTATCCCAGTCAGCGAATTCTTCTCTCCACAATCGCATGGAAAATTACGATGTGTTTTATAAAAGCAGTAAAGACGGACTGTTTGCCTATCTGCTGCGAATGACCGGAGACTACCATCTGGCGTGTGATCTGGTCCAGGAGAGCTTTACCCGTTACCTGCGGCGCTACAGCAACATCGGCGAAACCAGTCGATCGTTGCTGTACACCATCGCCAGAAATGCGGCGATGGATGCTTTTCGGAGGCCCAAAACCGAACATTTTGAACCGGAAGACCATGCCGATCAAAAAAACAGCCCGGAACAGACAGCCGATGATCGGCAGACGTATGCCCGGGTCCTTGCGGCAATACAGCAAATGCCGATTTTCGACCGCGAACTGCTCTCTCTCCTTTCCGGGGCAGATCTTTCTTATGCCGAAATAGGCCGGATCATGAACATCAGCGAGGCAAATGTAAAAGTGAAAGTACACCGTGCCCGGATCAGGCTCAAGGAGATCTTGAGCGATGGAGGTAAATGATGGACTATCTTGCCAGTATGTATATCGACAATGAACTCAACCTGGGAGAAAAGGTGCAGTTTATCGAGAAAATTCGCTCTGAAGAAGAGTTTTTCCAGGAAACCGTTGCCCTTCTTCATCAGGAGAAACTGCTGCGAACCCAGCCGGAAAAACTAAAAGTATTGGCTCCGGCAGAAACCCGCATCCGCCCGGATCTGAAGAACTGGATAGGCAAACTGCTCAGGCCGATGATTTACGCCGGCGGCGGATTTGCTCTTGCAACGCTTATCTTGTTCAATCTGACGACCGATGCAACCGATGAACTGACGACTGCCGGGAGATTCGTCATTTTTGAGCCTGCGGTGAGTCGAGTCGAACTGACCGGAACGTTTAATGGATGGCAGCGTATGGAAATGAAGCAAATCGGTAACAGCGGCTACTGGGAACTGAACCTCCAGCTTCCTGCCGGCGAACACCGGTTTGCTTATATCCTTGATGGTTCGCACCGAATGGCCGATCCAACTCATCCAGCCCGGGAAAAAGATGATTTCGGCGGAGAAAATTCGGTTGTTACAATACCCTTGGGTGCTGAGACAATCTCATCAGATCGCAATCGCTCATCTACCTGACGATCTTTTTGTAGACAGCCTATCTAGCAGTTTGTCTGCCAAAGACAGGATATAGGGACGGCATACAGATTGCTCCCAAATGGCACAACTGCCCCACCGTCATATAACACCACCCCGGCGGCAAACCTTTCCTGTACAGCATCCTGAAGTTTACGCAGTCCTTTGAAATCATCACTCGTTACCGTCGCGGCGTGGCACGCGCCAGTGCGGACGGATAGCCTCCGGCTACCACCCGCTCGGCCAGCACCATGCCCATTCGCTGTCCGAATGGTCCTGCCCGGAAGGAGGCTTTAAACAGCATTGACAGGAAACTGGAATCGCCGAGCCCGTCAGGATGAACCGGCCGGGGTCCCGCCGACTATCCACTTCCGCCTTCAAAGAGCTGAACAACTCCGGTACCCGCTGCAC
>CAYPPR010000042.1:0-16306 GCA_964412665.1 uncultured Desulfopila sp. | reverse complement strand
TGCACATCGTCATCAAAAGTGAAATAAACAAACTTTCCTTCATCCCCGATCAGTCGAGCCAAAGTCGTCTTCCCGCACTGCCGCGGCCCATGAATCAACACCACAGACGTATCAACCAGTGCTTCCACAACACGAGAATGGATGAGCAACGTCGGAACTAATATAAGGATATTAAGTATCTGTTGGCAAGTGTAAGCTAAAAAATAAATGCAGAACTTTATACTATTCCTGCCAGATGTTAATGTTATTTTTAGCGATTTTTACTCGGGCCGACGGCCACGAAGAAGATCGTCCGGGCAGTATTGATCCATTAAAGAGTATACGTCTGCGATGACACCTTGCCGCCACGGCCCGTCCAGTCGGTATGGAAAAATTCACCTCGCGGTTTGTCAATGCGCTCATAGGTGTGGCCGCCGAAGTAATCACGCTGTGCCTGCAGCAGGTTGGCAGGCAGCCTATCACTGCGATAGCCGTCATAATACGTTAGACCGGCGACAATGGCCGGTATGGGGATACCGAGTTCAATGGCCTTGGCGGCCACTCGACGCCAGCCGTCTTGTGCCCGATGGATGGCCGTGCGGAAAAAATCGTCAAGGAGAAGATTCTCCAGGGATGGACTCTTATCAAAGGCCTGTTTGATATTGTCAAGAAAGGCGCTGCGGATGATACAGCCGCCGCGCCACATGAGGGCGATACCGCCATAGTTGAGCTGCCAGGCGTATTCGTTTGCCGCATGGCGCATAAGCATGTAGCCTTGGGCGTAGGAGATAATTTTCGAGGCGTACAGGCCATCGCGTACATAGCCGACAAACTCGTTGACATCGCCGCTAAAATGGGTTTTTGGGCCATCGAGTACTTTGGCGGCGCCGACTCGTTCCTCCTGCATTGCCGACAGACAGCGGGCGAACACCGCCTCGGAGATAAGCGTCAGGGGGATTCCAGCTTCGAGGGCATTGATGCCGGTCCACTTGCCGGTGCCTTTCTGGCCGGCGGCGTCAAGGATATTGTCTATCAAGTGGGTGCCGTCCGCATCTCTATGGCCAAGAATATCAGATGAAATTTCCATGAGATACGAATCAAGCACCCCTTTATTCCACTCGCTGAACACCGACTGGATCGCATCCGTATCCATACCGAGCCCCCGACGTAGGAAGTCATAGGCCTCGCAGATGAGCTGCATGTCGCCGTATTCAATGCCGTTGTGCACCATCTTGACGTAATGCCCTGCCCCTTCTTGTCCGACCCAGTCACAGCAGGGCAGGCCATCGACCCGGGCGGCAATGGCCTGGAAAATATCTTTTACATACGGCCATGCGGCAGGATTGCCGCCCGGCATGATGGAAGGTCCTTGTCGTGCCCCCTCTTCCCCACCGGAAATACCCGTGCCGACAAATAATATCCCCTTTGCGGCAAGGTCTTGCGTGCGGCGGCTGGTGTCCGTATAAAGGGAATTGCCGCCATCAATGATAATGTCGCCCTGCTCCAGATGCGGCGTTATTTGCGCAATGAAGTCGTCAACCACCGCTCCGGCCTTGACCATCATCATGACACGCCGCGGTTTTTTCAAGTGGCCGACCAATTCGGCGATGGAGCGGGCGGCAATGATGTTCGTCCCATGGGCCGGACCGGCAAGAAAGGTATCGACCGTTGCACGCGTTCGGTTAAACACAGCCACCTTAAAATTGTGGTCGTTCATATTCAACACCAGGTTCTGGCCCATAACGGCAAGGCCGATCAGTCCGATATCTGCTTGTGACATAGAGTTCTCCTGTTTATATGATGAGACAATTGATATGCCATGCGAAATGCCAAGGTGGAGACTCGGTTTAATCATGCTACAATCCAGGATCTGCCGCCCTGTTCAATGAGTCGAGTGGCCGCCGCAGGTCCCCAGCCCCCGGCAGCATACCTTTGCAGAGCGCTGTCTTGTGCTTCCCTGCATTCCGCTTGCCACTTTTTTAACACCGGGTCGAGCAGCTTCCAGGAAGTTTCTACGCCGTCTTTTCTCCAGTACAGCGTCTGGTCGCCAAGCATGCAGTCGAGGATCAGATTGGCATAATCCCCATCCATTTTCGTGCCGAAAACATCCCGATAATCCAATTCCATCTTCAGCGGCGCCAGGCACATTTTCGATCCTGGCACCTTTGCCTGAAAGAGAAGAGATATTCCCTGCCGTGGTTGTATTTCAAAGACGAGTACATTCGGAGAAGGGTCCAGGTCTTTCAAATTCTTGGTAAACATACTGTGAGGAACCTTTTTGAATACCACGGCAATCCGGGTCAGTTTGTGCTCCAACCTTTTTCCGGCCTGCATATAAAACGGCACATCTTTCCAGCGCATGTTATCCACGAAAAGTTTCATGGCAAAATAGGTCTCAGTGCACGATGTTGCCGCCACACCTTTTTCTTTTCTGTAGGCCATGAGTCGTTTCTTGCCCGTGACGTCCCCTTCGTCATATTGTCCCTTGATCAGCTGTGCCTCCAGTTTTTCCAGGTCGAACTGCCGTATCGATTTCATGAATTTGACTTTTTCATCACGCACGCTTTCAGCCGAAGCATCTACCGGCGGCTCCATACCCACCAAGGCGGCTAACTGCAGCATGTGGTTCTGAAACATATCCCGCAACAGGCCTGCCTGTTCAAAATAACCGGCCCGGTGTTCCACGCCGAGTTGCTCGGCAACGGTGATCTGCACATGATCGATATAATGGCGATTCCAGGCAGGCTCGAAGATCTGATTGGCAAATCTGAACATGAGGATATTCTGCACCGTCTCTTTGCCCAGGTAATGATCGATCCTGTAGATCTGTTCGTCGGCAAGATGTTCGAGCAACTCCTTGTTGAGCTTGACGGCACTGTCCAGGTCATGACCGAAGGGTTTCTCCACTATCACCCGGTGAAATGGTTTGTCATTCTGGTGCCTTTTTACCAACCCATTTTTTCCGAGAAAAGAAACTATGACCGCATAAAGGCCAGGTGGGGTGGCAATGTGAAAGACGAGATTACCGTCGGTTGCAAACTTTTTGCTCAGCTCTTCTGTTTTCCCATGCAATGTGCTATAGCCGTCATCCTGGTCATAAGCACCGGCCACGTAAAAGCACCGCCTGGTAAAATCTTCGATTTCGCTTTTCGGTACATCTCCATATGCCATCCGAATCGACTCCATAACTTTTAATCTGAATTCGTCGTCATTCATAAGCGAACGAGCAAAGCCAACGACAAAAAAACTATCCCGTACCTTTTGTGCCCTGAACAGAGAAAAAACCGCCGGCAGTAACTTTCGCAGGGTAAGATCACCGGAAGCACCAAAGATAACATAGCCACAAGGCACTCCGGCCTTCGGTTTACAAGGCTCGGTATTGATCGTACCAGACGCTGAATTGACGTTAATTTTCATTTTTCTTACCTCTCTTTATCGACCCGTTATGATGTATCTCATCCGGAAAGCCTGTAATACGCAGACCGGTTGCCGGTAGCTTTTGAGTATCCGGCAAATTGCCTTTATTGTCGGAGGCAAGTTCACGGAGACGCGCCCAAAACCCATGGGCTGGTTGCATAAGTAGGGCATGGCAGTGTGGTCAGATGTGATCGCATGCCATCCGACATTTCCTCGAGCTTTGCCAAAGGAATATATTCCTTTGTGAAACAGAGTCGCACCGAACAACAAAACCTTACAGTTTATTTCACTGTTATGCTCTATATCGTTGAGCCGGAATTGATCGTGCTCTTTGGTCGTGGGCTGATCGTGCTTTTTGATGGCGGAAAGTAATTTTAGGCCGGCATTGTCTGGAAAAGTCCTTGTATGACAATGCCTCCCGGCCGGCCAGCCGGCTAGGAGGCAATAATCGCCGGCTCATTGGCGAGCCGGGCAACCTGCAAACCTGTTCTTCAATTTATTCTCTGATTACTTGGCTACCAGAGTTTTCATATAGGCAATGAGATCGAGCATTTCATCACCTGCAGTGTCAATGGCGACGCCCCCCAGCGGCCTTTCGATACAGACATTGACCATCTCCTCCACACTGTTCTTCTCCATGCCCATGATGGTATAGCTCTGACGATCAAACAGATCATCACCCAAACCTTCACCACCATCGTGGCAGGTCATGCAGCTCTTGCCGGTTGTGCCGCCGCCAAGAGTCGGGCTGGCAAATAGAGCCTTGCCCTTGTCGACATCTGCCGCATAAGCGAGGGTCAAAGTTCCTGCCATTACAAATACCGATGCGAGAACGAACATTTTTTTCTTCATGACTACTCCTTGTATTGGTGGTTGGAATATACCAGGCGATTTCGCCTGGCCTGCGTTATCGTGCAATAAAAATATCCGCACCGACCTTCTGCTTGCCAAGAATGGCCTGCAGCTCATTTGTAAAAATTCAACAGGCGATGATTATTTGCGCTGTATTATCCCGGACCATGGCCAATTTTTATGCCGTTACCGTCGGCGGCAAAATATAGCAGGGTATCTTCAAGGAATCGGCGATGACATTAAAGCTGCTCAATAATTCAACAACCATCTTCACCTCATGCTTTCCCAACAGTCGTTTATATATGATAAGGATTCTGTGTTACTTTTCGACGAAAAAAAAGTTATCAGTGTTTTTCATCGCCAGTAATTTCTGCGTACTCTTTGCCCTTGCAAAATGCTATACAATTATTACCTATTCTATACAATGATATACAGGTATCGTTAATTATAGATTTTCAGTGAGCAAAAGACATCTTGTAACTTTCCCTAAAAGTGGTCGAGATACAGCAACACAGGGACAAATAATTCAACAACACAGGGAGCTTACCATGCACCTCACCGACGAATTGACCCAGCAGCGCCAGCAGTTTCTTGCCAACGCGCCAAAAGACATTATTGAATTAATGGGCACGGCAACGGAGCAGTTACGAGACACCGGGATTGAAAAAAACTGCCTTCAGGTCGGTGAGAAAGCACCGGCCATAACCCTGAAGGATACCGACAACCAAACGATAGAGCTCTACAAGGCCCTCGAGACAGGACCGGTTGTTGTCAAATTCTTTCGCGGCCACTGGTGACCCTATTGTAATCTTGAGCTGCAGGCCATGCAGCGTTCACTCAATGATTTTCGCAAGCAGAACACCCAAGTCATCGCCGTTTCCCCTGTGATCATGGAGAATGCCATCGCCTTGAAAGAAAAGCTTGGTTTGACCTTCCCGATGACCACGGACAGAGGCAATAAGGCGGCACGCCAATTTGGACTGACATTTGTCCTTTCCGACGCACTCAGGCCTGTCTATGAGAATTTTGGTATTAATCTTCCCGAGGCGAACGGCGAGAACAGTTTTGAGCTGCCGCTACCGGCAACATATCTCATCGATAGCGATGGCACTATCAGATTGGCGTACATCAACGCGGACCATACGTACAGGCTTGCTCCGGAGGAAATTATCACTGTGCTTAAATCCTTCAGTTGATTATCCGCAGGCAACAAACACGACAGTCTCTTCCCGAAAAGAGGAGACTGGAGGTCTTCTTATGCCGGGCGATAAACAATACTGACCTGTCGTAATTCCGTAATCTTTTAAGAGTCGTGGTTTATATTCGCGCACCAACCCTGATTGTGAGCATCTCTCGTTGTTCCATGAGATAGCTCCCGTTTGTACAAAAACATGCGTCTGCTTTTCCACGTGTCGTACTCAATTTAATCCGTGCTGTTGAGTTTCCAGTCGTAATCAAGAAATGCAATGGCGATATTACCGGCAACCAATTCGGTGGCCTCGGTATCGCTGAGTCCCAGACTGTCTTTATACAGTGCAAGAAACTGAGACAAAGTCGTCGCACCACGCCAGCCGGCTTCAAAATCTTCCCGATACCATTTAAAGATGCTGGAAACCTGCAGCTTTCCTTCACTCATGCTGTTTCTGCTCCTGTCCGAGAGAAACAGCATGGTAGCCTCCTCCAGCTGTTTGTCCAGGATGTCTCCCCGATAGGCCTCGTTTTTCAGAGCAGGGCAACCGATGCTGGCGCAATTTACGGCAAAATGAATTCTCGGATCGTTGTATCGCCCGGAACCCCGGATGAGATTATGTTCAATGTCATCCAGGGAGCGGGTTTCACCCAAAAGAGGAATGAACTTCTTTTTCCAGGGTGACTGAAAAAAAGAACCTAAGTCTTTTATCGACTCCAGATCGGGATATTCAGTGAGAATGAATTCAACTGTCCAGGCGTTATAGGCGTTGATTAAAAAGGCCAACTGCTCGTCCTTTGTCCATGAATCAAATTGGTCACGGTTAACCTTTGACAGTTGATCAAGATAGTTGGTCAAAACCTGTCTTGCATTGGCCATGCTGTGATAATCGACAGTGGTTATTTTCCCGCCTTCGTGAACGACTACGTTGCTTTGCAGCAATGCATCCCACTTGCTGTGGTCGAATGCGGCTGCATCGGCGGCATCGGCGGCATCAACAGTAAAGGCACTCATTAAGAGCACAAATATCAATATATAAGACTTCATGACCTATCTCCTTTTCCAGTTATGGTACTTCTCCACCCAGGCCAACAACTTTTCCGGGGCGTGCGCACGTTTCCATTCTCCTGCTGCATATTTATTAGCCTCGGCAAGAGTCGGATAAGTATGGATTGTCGACATGATTTTATTAAGACCAAGGCCATGCTTCATGGCCAACACGAACTCAGCCAGAAGATCACCTGCATGCTCACCGACAATAGTAACCCCGAGAATACGATCTTTACCGGGTGCAGTGAGCACCTTGACAAATCCGTGGGCCGCACTGTCGGCAATAGCTCTGTCAAGATCTTCAAGGTCGTAGCGGGTGATTTCAACGGCAATATTTTTCTCGCGTGCTTCCTGTTCGTTCAGGCCGACCCGTGCAACCTCCGGATCGATGAATGTTGTCCAAGGTATAACCGAATAATCTGCTCTGAATTTTCTAAATTCTCCGAACAGGGCATTTACCGAGGCATACCAGGCCTGATGGGCGGCGGTATGGGTGAACTGATACGGGCCGGCCACATCGCCTGCGGCAAAGATGTTGGGATAGAGGGTCTCCAGATATTCATTGGTGATTACTGTTCGATCCGTGGCAATACCGAGATCCTCCAGGCCGTAGCCTTGGAGTCTGGCGACCCGGCCGACTGCACAGATAAGGGCATCAAATTCCAGGCGTTGTTCCCGGCCTTCATGCTCAACCACGATAAACTTTTGTTTGCCGTCACGTTCGCAGCGCAGCGCTTTATGTCCGGTCATAACCCGGACTCCGTCTCTGGCAAGAGAAGCCTTGGCGGCCTCCGAAACCTCTTCGTCTTCCCGGATAAGAATTCGTGGAGCCATCTCTACCTGCCATACCTGTGAACCCAGCCTGGCAAAGGCCTGGGACAATTCACAACCGATTGGTCCGCCTCCAAGTACAACCAGCCTTGAGGGTGCCTCATCCATCCTGGCGAAAGAATCCCACAGGTTGTCGCTGGTAAGGTAACCAACATCATCGAGTCCGGGCAAAGGCGGGACAAACGGTTGAGCCCCTGCAGCAATGACGATTGCCCTTGAAGTTAAACGTGTTGTGCCGCCGTCATTGAGGGTAATTTCGACAGTCCAGGGATCTAAGAGTCTGGCATATCCTGAAAGAACATCAACACCAAGGTTTGTATAACGCTCGATGCTGTCGTGGGGCGCAACGGTGGCGATCACATTATGGATCCTGGCCATAACTGTGCGAAAGCTGAAGTTCGGCTCGGCTGCATCAAGACCGTAGATATCGCCATGACGGATGTGGTGGGCAAGTTTGGCGCTTTTGATCAATGCCTTGCTGGGAACGCAGCCGTAGTTGAGGCAGTCGCCGCCCATTTTCTCCGCCTCAATCAAAGTAACTTTGGCCTTAACAGCCGCACCGATATAAGCGCTGACCAGCCCTGCAGCACCGGCACCAATGACAATGAGATTACGATCGAACGTTGCCGGTTTTGTCCATTTTGCATAAACCCGTCGTTTCTTAAGAAATCGAACAATTTTCTTGCCGATGAGCGGAAAAAGCCCTAAAAGTGCAAAGGATATCATCAACTCCGGCGACAATATGCCGCTCAGGCTGTCAATCTGGGCCAGTTGCGTACCTGCATTGACATAGACTACGGTGCCTGCCAACATTCCAACCTGGCTGACCCAATAGAAGGTCCGGGTCCGAATTGGTGTTAAGCCCATCAACAGGTTGATCAGGAAAAAAGGAAAAACGGGCACCAGGCGCAAAGTAAAGAGATAGAAGGCGCCTTCCTGCTCTATTCCTCTGTTGATGGCCTTCAGCCGATCGCCAAAACGACTTTGCACACTGTCTCGCAGGATGAAACGGGCAACGAGAAATGCCAGGGTCGCCCCGATAGTTGAGGCAAAGGAAACAATCACCAATCCCCAGAAAAGTCCAAAGAATGCTCCCGCCGCCAGCGTTAATACAGCAGCTCCCGGAAGAGACAGTGCGGTAACCGCAATATAAAGAATGAAAAAACTCAACCCGGCCAGAAGAGGAGATCCGCAGCGCCAGTTGTCCAGTTGAGCCTGAGCCGCCTTGATGCCTTCGAGGGACAGGTATTGATGTACGTCAAAAATCCAATAGGCAGATACTGCAACCACAACCGCACAGGCAATGAGATATTTTTTCATAATCTTTTCTCTGTTGTTGAAAAGTGAATAAAAGAACCCTTTGCATACTCTGTCGCGGCGAAGGGATGATTCCTTACACAAAAAAAAACAAGACCATCAATCTTTGGTTTGATTTTTCTTGTTGATAAGCCGATGGAGTCGTTCTTTGGCCTGTTCATCCATGGCTACTGAAGAATATCTGCCATCGGGAGCTCGACTACGGATAAGTCGGCGCATAAAATGGAGCTGTTTGCTATACCTTGCACAGTGCCGGCACATAAGAAGATGGAATCTCCCACCAATACGTCGGCCAGGGGGCAATTTTCGATCCATTGACTCCGAAACAAGCCGTGATTTCTGCCGACAATTGAACATCCATATTTTCATGGTGTTGACCGCCGAAAAAATTTCTTTGACCAATATACAACTCACTATAATGCCACCTTGGCAGATGCGCTTTGTGTAAAAGTATCCATTGATTTGTCGCACTGATGTTCAAAACCTTACAGATTTTTTGTATCAAGGAAGGAACATACAAAAATTCGTTTTCAATATGTAAGCAATTTTCTTTTGAGCGCCTTACTCCGGGAAAATGCTATTATATCGGGAGACTGAGGGGCAAGCGCTGGTAATCACCGAAAAAGAAAGAGGAGGATGTTCATGGGCGAGAAAAGCAGGCATGAGGCGGCGGCGCGGGACCAAAACATGGCTGTTGAAGCTTGAATATCTGCCTTTTCTTTTACTGCAGCCATACGTTCAACTAGGCCGCATTTTTCATCAACATTGTGTTATCTTGCCCCCTGGAGATATCCCACTGGCCAGTGCAGCTCAATACAGTGCCTCATCGCCAGTCGAGCCCTGTGCATCAGTACCCAATAATTCTACTCCCCGAATGAGCCAATGAGAGAGCTGGTTCTTGCCTTAATGAGCCATCCCGATAAAATACGGACTCTGTTTTACTTCTCCACGGTAGATCGTTGTGTTATGAGCATCAAAAGCCATCATTGCCCCATCCGCGCCAAAATAGGTCAGATCATACTGACAGAGGATAAGATTGTTCTTACCAGTCAATAAATGATGGGCCTTGGCTTCTAGCCTGGTTATTTTATCCAGACCCCAGCCTTTTTCAACAGCCCACATCATGTCGCCCAGAAGTCGGAATCCTTTGCCGATCGGCACATTTTCGATGGCCGAAGTCATAAATTTCACCTGTTCATCAAGCTGAGACCGCCCGCTGTCGCAAATTATCAGCTTGTCATTTTTGAGCTTATCCACGGGGAAACCAAGATCATTAAGGCCTGAGAGAATTTGTAGTAATTTCTTGTCAGTGGACAGAATCAATAGAGATTCACCTCGGGACAACCCGCAACTCAGGTATTTAATGCCCTCGGCGATACACTCATCGGAATCTTTGTAGAAATGAACGATATGGGAACAATCTTCGACTGTGGTATCACCGATACCAAGTGGTACAAGTCTTTTACTCGTTCTAAGAATACTTTCCAGGTCTTGCCTGGTAAACCTACGTTCATTTTTACCGCCCACCCGATAACATTTCAGCTTGCCGGCATTGGTCCAGCGTCTGAGCGACATTTCCGAGACTTTCAAAAAAGCAGCAGCTTCTTTTATAGTAAGTAATTTTTCCATTCCTTTTTCCTGTATTGGTTATGTACAATACTATTACAACTTATACGATGGTATACAAGCACTGTTAAATTTAAAAATTGAATTTGATGGATAAAAATCCGATCGCCGACTGTAAAACCCAGAGTGAAAAAGTATCGGCCTTGGGATGCCACGTTGACATAAGTGGGGTCTTACACAGGGACACCTACTAAATCCTTATCCCGCATGAGCTTACGGCCCTCCTCGCTGATTATCCCCCGAAATTCCTCGCCACCTGTTCGTATTATTCTTTCGAATAATCGATAATGACATTGCCACAATGTGGGATGTTGAGTACTATATGAATAGATGATCATATATTGGAGAAACCCCATGAAACAACTACCTCATGCCCCAGAAGTCTGTGAGCAATTATGCGAGCATGACCGGATTGTTTGCTTGGCAAAAGCTGATATGCTTCTTGACCAAGAAGCCGGGCAAATTGCTGAAGCGTTCAAAATCCTTGGAGATACTACGAGGGTGAAAATTTTGCATGCCCTCTCTAGAAGGGATCTTTGCGTGTGTGACATCGCTGCCGTAGTTGCTCTAGGCCAATCGGCAGTGTCGCATCAGCTCCGCCTGTTACGTGGGGCGCGATTGGTCAAATACCGTAAAGAGGGCAAAATGGTCTGGTATTCTCTTGATGATAAACATATTTCTCTGCTTTTGGCTCAGGGAATTGCGCATATTAAAAATGGGTAAAGATTATGAAAAATGAACTTACAGATGGATTGGAGCGGCAACCTTGCCAGGACCCCTGTTGTGTCGGCACCAGTGAAGAAGTTGCGGCGGCAAGCCGCAGTTGTCAAAATACCGTAGGCAGCAGCAGTTTTTTTGATATTAACAACATACGGAACTCGTTTGATTCCCCCAAAAAAGCAAGCTGTGGCATATCCGCTCGGCCCGCGATATTATTGAAGACCGATGAACAGAAAACAGCAAAGCATCTTTCCGCTTTGCATGATGAGGTTCACAAATCAATTTTCCGCATCTCCGGCTTGGACTGTGGCGATTGCGCGGAAAAATTAGGAAAAAGACTTGGGGATCTACCCGGTGTGAGGTCGGCGACGGTTAACTTTGGCGCGGGCAAGTTGACCGTCGAACACACCACCGACGATTCTACTCTCATACAATCGATAAAACAGGCCGGATATGGGGCAACAAAGGATGGGGCCACTCGTCAACCGGTACCGGAAACCGTCTGGTGGAAAAATGCCCGGACCCAGACAACAATGGTGTCCGGAATACTGCTGACAAGCGCGACTGTCTTTGACTGGTTTGGGATGACCCAGAGCGTCGTTATTTGGCTTTATGCTCTCGCTGCCATTGCTGGTGGGTTTTACGCAGCAAAAAGTGGATTCTACAGCCTGCGGTCCCTATCGCTCGATATGAATTTCCTGATGACTGCAGCTATAATTGGTGCAGCGGCCATCGGCGAATGGAGCGAAGGCGCTGCCGTTGCATTTTTATTTTCGGTCGGCAATACCTTGCAGGCTTACACCATGGATAAAACGCGCCAATCCATCCGATCGTTGATGGAACTCGCTCCGCCGGTGGCTTTGGTGCGGAGGGATAACGAGGAAAAACGTTTGCCTGTTGAGGACATCATCGTAGGCGATCTGATAATAGTAAAGCCAGGCGAGCGAATCGCCATGGATGGAATTGTTCATAGTGGGGTGTCGGCGGTCAATCAGGCCACTATCACCGGCGAATCGATTCCCATTGAAAAATCAGCGGGCGATATCGTTTATGCCGGGACAGTGAACGAACATGGCGCCCTGGAGATCACCGTAACGAAGAGTGCCGACAATTCGACTCTGGCCAAAATCTCCCATCTGGTGGAGGAGGCCCAGGCGCAGAAGGCTCCTTCGCAACAATTTGTCGATGTTTTCGCAAAGTATTATACCCCTCTCGTCCTTGTACTGGCCGCTGGAGTTATGGTTGTGCCTTGGCTGGTATTCCAACAACCGTTTGCCCAGTGGTTTTATAATGGATTGGTGTTGCTGGTCATCTCCTGCCCCTGTGCACTGGTTATCTCTACTCCGGTTGCTATCGTTTCCGCTATCGGCAATGCTTCCAGACAAGGCGTTCTCATCAAGGGAGGCGCATATTTGGAAGAGATGGGCTCCATTAATGCCATCGCATTTGATAAAACCGGCACGTTAACCCAGGGCCGTCCAGTGGTAACAGATGTCATTATAACAAACGGTGATTCAGAAGCTCGATTTTTAGGACTTGCGGCGGGAATCGAAAAATGGTCCGAACATCCATTGGCCAATGCTGTCGTTGAAAGAGCAAATGGGCTTGAGCTAAAGGCGGCGATTCATTTCAAAGCTTTGACCGGACGCGGGGCCCAGGCGGAAATCGAAGGTCAAACGATGTACATCGGCAATGTCCGTTTATTTGAAGACCTTGGTTATAATCTGGCCTTACATGAGGAAGTACTGGCGAATCTTGAACAACAAGGCAAGACTGTCATGTTACTGGGTACTCAGAATCTCATTCTCGGCATGATTGCGGTAGCTGATACCTTACGAGAAAACAGCTCGGAAGCAATAAGTGCACTCCATCGAGCGGGTATGAAGCACATAGCCATGCTCACAGGTGATAACAGGCGGGTAGCCGGCGCAATTGCCAAGAAACTTGATCTCGACACTTTCTACAGTGACTTGCTGCCTGAGGATAAAGTTGCAACAGTGAAGAAGATAGCCAATGACTACGGTAAGATAGTCATGGTTGGTGAGGGAGTCAACGATGCCCCGGCATTGGCGGCAGCCACGGTTGGTGTTGCCATGGGTGTAGCGGGATCGGATGTGGCGCTGGAAACGGCTGATGTAGCGTTAATGACCGATGATCTTGGCAAGCTGACCTATCTCATCAAACTGAGTCATAAGACCGTGGCTATCATCAAACAGAATATCACTTTCTCCATTTCGATTAAAATCGTTTTCTTGTTATTGCTTTCTCTCGGCATGGCAAATCTATGGCTTGCAGTATTGGCGGATATGGGCGCCTCTCTCTTGGTGACATTCAACGGAATGCGACTGATGCGTCGAATTCAAGGCATTTAGTGCCAGCGATAAAAGGCCAGGTGTGCTTACATTTGTACTGGCAATCTTAAAGAACAGGGCAGAACGTCAGCTTTATCTTCATATTCTATTAATCAACAATTGAAAGTGCTCCATCTGGCGATGTTTATTTCGAAAACAATCTTGAACTTTTGCTAATGCCGGAATGCTCCATTTCGATTATGGTATGTGGTCCTGAGCAAGATCTTCCTGATTCAGGAAGAAGCTAATATACTTAATCCTATTTCTTGCATACCGACGTAGAAAGGTCATTATCTATTATTGCAAGTTGGATCTTGAAACACTCGTTTCCGGCAATATCTAAACAGTCGGTAAAAAATATTGCCGGTCACCATTTCTTTCGGTTAAGATCAACTTGTTTTAAACATTATTAATAAGTAATCAAATGGCTTAAGTCGGTCCAACCGCATCCCGCCAGATGCCGATCTCTCATAATCGTATGCACCACACGAAATTTAAGGAGGCTATGGCAAAGTTTATTGAGAGTGATCGTCAAACGCTACTCCTGCCTTCCTGGTCAACATGGGTCCCGATACCTCTTTTCCTGATGTCGGTGCTCGTCCTTATGTTCCACGATGTCGAGGCAGTCCACGAGCCAAAGTTTCTGGTTGCGACACTGAACCTTGTTTTTTCGACCGGCGTATCGCTGATGATTGTCGCTGTCGCTGTACGAAGTTATCGCAGTCGCGCGTCCGGCCCCGTCTTGTTACTTGGGTGCGGATTGTTGACTTTCGGAACGGTCAGTGCGATTGCCGGCGCATTGGTGGCTGCCGGAGCGATCAATGCGGCAATTACGATCTACAACTGTGGGATATTGGCGACTGCCGGACTGCATCTGGGCAGTGTGCTGTGGGCTCTGACGCCCCGTGGCGGCCTGATTACCCGACGTACATCACTCCTGCTTATCCTCAGCTACGTTCTGACCGCCATGGGGCTGGTCGCTTTGAACATTGCGGTGGCACAGGGGGCCTTGCCTCTTTTTTTTGAGCAGGGGCATGGGGCAACTACCATTCGGCAGGTGGTGCTCGGAACAGCGATCGGAATTTTTACGTTGACCAGCGCGCTGTTCGGCATCCTGAACCTGCAGGTGCAATCAGCATTTCTCCGTTGGTACGCTCTGGGGCTCGCCTTGATCGCCATTGGTCTCCTCGGGGTCTATCCGATCCACAACATTGGGAGTTTGCTGAATTGGGTCGGGCGTTGCTCGCAATACGTCGGCGGACTGTATCTGCTGGTCGGGATGTGGCGGTCGATCAGTGAGCGTGGAAGTTGGGAACTGCCCCTCGGATTTTTGCGGGAGATTCAAGAGCGCTATCAACGTTTGGTGGAGTTGTTGCCGGACGCCATTGTTGTCCATCGAGACGGGGTTTATCTCTTCGCCAACTCATCTGCGGCGCGGTTACTGCGCGCCTCCTCGCCGAGTGAAATAATGGGGACGGCAGTGCTGGCGACAGTGGCTCCTGAGGATCGCGCCGAGGTTCTTAAGCGCATGCGTCTGGCTGCGATGCCCGGCAAAACGACGCCAATACGTGATTTCTCGATGCTGCGCCTCGACGGAACGCGGGTGCTTGTTGAAACAACCGGGACTTCCATCGAGTTCGGCGGCAGGCCGGCGGCACTGGTGGTGATTCGTGACATCACCGAGCGAAAGCTTGCTGAAGCTGCAGTGCGGGAAACGGAAGAAAGTCTCACGTTGGCCTTGCGCAATGCGCCCATCGTCCTTTTCCGGCAGGATCGTGATCTCCGATATATTTGGATGTATCAACCCCGAGAGAATTTCTCGGAAGACGATATTCTCGGCAAAACAGACACCGACCTGTTGCCCCCGGAGTCCGCTGCCAAACTCATGGCTGAGAAGAAGAAGGTTCTCGATACGGGGGATCACCTGCATACCACCGTAAGCTTCCGAGTCAAAGACAGGATGGTGTCATATACCCTTAATATTGAACCTATGCGGGATCCACACAGGGCGATCATTGGCATTACCTGTGCGGCCATGGATGTTACTGAACAGGAGCAAAACCGGATAGCTCTGCTGCAAGCAAATGAGATCAATGAACAGCAAGTAGCAAAGCTGAACGCCGTTCTGAACCAGATGACCGAAGGTTTGGTCCTGTTCGATACAAAAGGCAACCTGCTTGATATGAATCCTGCTGCTTTGGCAATACACGGATTCGACAGCACTCTTGACCTGCGACGACATCTAAATGACCTAACAACTATTTTCGAACTGCACAACCTTGATGGAGATTTTCTGCCTGTCGATCAGTGGCCAATTGGGCTCGCCCTGCGGGGTGAAACTTTCAGATCTTTTGAAGTCCAGGTCCGGCGTCTTGACACTGGCAGGCATTGGATCGCATCATATGATGGGACGCCTGTATATGATCGCGATGGAAATCAGATGCTGGCAATCGTCACCTTGCGTGACATCACTGACCAGTACGAAACCAGGGAGCAGCTGCGGGCTCTGAACGAGTCTCTGGAGCAAAGGGTAATAGAACGGACCATTGAGTTGCAAAAAACCTATGAACAACTGCTTCACTCTGAAAAAATGAGCTCAATAGGCAAACTTTCTGCATCTATCGCTCATGAGTTCAATAATCCCTTGCAAGGAGTAAAGAGTATTATTCAGGGGGTTAAGAGAAGAACAGACTTGGGACTGGATGATGCAGAGCTGATTGACTTGGCAATAAAGGAATGCAATCGGATGAGAGATCTTATCAAAAATCTGCAGGATTTCAATCGTCCAACAGCCAACCAAAAAGTTCCGATAGACATCCATGTCACTTTAGAAAGCATCCTCCTGCTAGGCAAGAAAGAATATGCAACCCGGAAGATTTCCATTCAGAAAAAATACGCTGAAAATCTGCCGCAAATTGTGGCTGTTGCCGACCAGTTGAAGCAGGTTTTTTTGAATCTGTTGAACAATGCTAGT
>CAYPPR010000041.1:14835-39916 GCA_964412665.1 uncultured Desulfopila sp. | reverse complement strand
TCAAAACGATTCTGAAAGGTTTGAAGCGCAGAGCCATTTTGGAAGAAGAGGATAAGGAGCTGCTGGATCTGGCTATTGGCGAAAATGAACGGATGAAAAATTTAATTATGAGTCTCCAGGACTTCAACCGGCCATCAACGGACCAAAAAATGGCAATGGATGTACATGCATCTCTTGATTCCCTACTACTGCTCTACAAAAGTGATTTTAAACGCAACAGAATTTCTACAGTACTGAACTATGCTGATGGATTACCTCATATCGAAGTAATTCCCGATCAGATTAAACAAGTTTTTCTCAATCTGTTGAACAATGCAAAGGATGCTTGTTCAGAGAGGGGCAGCGGAACTATTACAATAAGTACATATTGTAAAGACCGGAGAGTTGCTGTAGCTATTCAGGATACCGGCGTAGGTTTTTCACCCGACAAAAAAGATCTGATCTTTAAACCATTTTTCTCAACTAAATCCAAAAAAAATGGCATGGGCCTTGGGTTATCAATTTGCAAAAAAATTATAGAACAACACCATCAAGGAGAAATTCGGGTTGAGAGCGAACCAGGGAAGGGTTCAACCATCACCGTTCTACTGCCGTTAAAAAATGATACCGTATCATAATACATCACATTAAATTCACTTTTAACCATTATTCATGATAGCAAAATCAGGACAAGATTCAGCCTCAATCTTATTGGTCGACGACGAACTCGTGGTCCTGGATGTCTTATCCCGTGAATTGCGGGCTGAGAAGTTTTTAGTAACTGCGGTATCGAGTGGCAATGAGGCGATCAACGCCTTACAGAACACACTCTATGATTTAGTGATCACCGATCTTACAATGGAAGGAATTAATGGTGTTGATATACTCAAAACAACAAGAAAACTCGCACCAATGACCGCCGTCATCATCATCACCGGTTATTCTGACTCAAGATCTGTTAGAGAGGCCACGCGTCTAGGGGTGGACGGTTTCCTTGTTAAACCCTTTGAGGTCGAAGAATTGCTTTCCTGTATCCAAGGTTGTCTCAACAAGCGTCGTCTGCATTAAGTGATTTAATGGTCATAATCTCCTCTTTTCTTTCAATTCTATATGCGTGTTAAAGGGAAAATAACGAGCTGGAAGGACGGCAGAGGGGTTGGTTTCATTACCCCATGCAAGGGAGGCGATCAGGTCTTTGTCCACATTAAGTCCTTTCTAAATCGACATCGAAGGCCAACAGGCAATGGTAGTGAAATTGTAAGCTATAAGTTAAAATTCTACGAGAGAGGGCGGGCGAGTGCAACCAGCGTGTTGTTCTCCAAAGAGAAAATGATACTAAACGGACCTCCACGAGGAAGCAACGCCTCTCTCTTTCTGGCAGTTCTTTTTTTGTTGTTTATTTTAGGACTTGCTTTCGTCAGAGAGCTGCCGATTGCGGTCTTCGGACTCTATCTTGTTTCCAGCATAATGGCCTTTACTTTATATGCCCTGGATAAATCGGCGGCTAGAAACAATAAGTGGCGAATCAAGGAAAACACGTTACACCTTTTCGCCTTGATTGGTGGCTGGCCGGGCGCTTTAGCTGCCCAGAGAATAATTCGTCACAAATCCAGCAAACGTTCATTTCAAGTCGTGTTCTGGATTACGGTTATTATCAATTGCGGCGTACTTGGCTGGTTATTTACCCCAGGAGGGGAGGGAGTTCTCCGGTTTTTCTATACAATGGCGGGGCCTGTCAGATAGACCCAACTGCCCATTGATAGGCTTTAGAAGACGGAATTAATAGACTGATAAATGGAGACAGACCAAGTTTTTTTATGAATGATCAACAGCAATCACCACAATATCTAGCAGCTATTGACTTGGGTTCCAATAGTTTTCACCTTGTAGTTGCACGAATTGAGAACGATCATGTACACATTCTCGATAGCTTGAAGGAAATGGTGCGCCTGGGAGGCGGTCTTGATAAAAATGGCATATTGTCTGAAGAAGCACGTATACGCGCACTTTCTTGTCTTGATCGTTTTGCTGAACGTGTACAGAAATTACCCCAGGGCAGTGTGGCGGCCGTTGGCACAAATACCCTGCGTCAGGCAGAGAATTCCCGTCAGTTTTTACAAAGTGCCAGTGAAGTTCTGGGCCACCCGATCTCAATTATTGGCGGAAAGGAGGAAGCCCGGCTGGTCTATCTTGGAGTTTCCCATTCTCTGGTGGCTGAGGATGGGAAACGGTTTGTGATGGATATTGGCGGAGGCAGTACTGAATTGATTATCGGTGAGGGTTTCGAGCCGCTGCATCTAAGAAGCCTCGAAATGGGTTGCGTGAGTATGAGTCGCGCTTTTTTTCGAAATGGCAAGCTCAGCAAGCAGAATTGGGAAAAGGCTAAAATTGCCGCACATATGGAATTACGTCCGGTGCGACGCGATTTTCGAGCAGTTGGCTGGATCTCCGCTACCGGGGCATCCGGAACGATTAAGGCAGCGGGAAACATCGTCAAATCGCTTGGGCTTGAGAGCTATAGTATCACCCTGGACAGTTTATACACTATACGGAATAGAATGATAGCGGCTGGACATGTGAAAAATCTTGATCTTCCCGGTTTAGATAGTGATCGGCAACCTGTTTTTGCAGGAGGACTGGCAATCCTCATTGCCACCTTTGAGGCACTTAAAATTGACACCATGCAGGTTTCTGAAGGCGCCTTGCGGGAAGGCCTGCTTTATGAGCATCTGGGCCGCATTCAGAGCGAAGATACCCGTTTGAAAACCGTCTCAAGCGTACAGCTGCGATTTCAAATCAGCCAGAAACATGCGCGACGAGTGAGTTTAACCTCCCACCGTCTTTTCACCGCCTGTGAAAAAGCCTGGAACCTGAGACTGGCAGACGCCGAAAGACTGCATTGGGCAAGCAGTCTTCATGAGATTGGCCTTGCGGTTTCGTTAAGCGGATTTCAGAAACATGGCGCGTACCTTCTGGCCAATGCGGATCTTCCCGGATTTTCGTTAGAGGAGCAGGCCTGGATGAGTGTTCTGGTGCGTTGCCATCGTAAAAAAATATCAAAAAAGTATTTCATAGATTTAACAGAAAAGGATCAGAAGACCGCCTTGAGGCTTGCGATTCTTCTTCGTCTCGCCGCCCTGCTCCATCGTTCCCGTAAAGACGAGACGGCAGTTATTGAGCAAGTGGTTGCCAGCGAGGATAATTTGACCCTTCAATTTACGCAGTATGAGTTGATAAACCATCCCCTGCAACGGACCAGCCTTGAGCAGGAAGCCAGGTATTTAAAACATGTGGGTTTCAATCTCGAGTTTACCTCATGACCTGCTCAGTGAGCAGACACATTCTCGTCCTTACTCGATATCTCTCACCCTTTTCCAGACCGGGCCGTTTTCCGTATCGATGACGACAATTCCTTTTCTGGCCAGTTCTTCTCTGGCCTCATCCGCCGCCTTCCAGTCTTTGAGCAGCCTGGCCTGTTCTCGGCGCTGGATAAGGGCGTTGACATCGGGGGCCAGAGGGCAGCCCTGCAGGCGAAATACATCGAGCACCTGGTTTAACCGGCCAAGCGTTTCGAGGATATAGTTCTTCTGGTCCGTGTCGAGATGGTTGACCTGGAGAATCGGATAGACTTTCTTGATAAACTGGTAGATTGCGCTCATGCCGTTGGATACATTCAGGTCGTCGTCTATGGCCTCAATAAACTGTTGTTCCATCTCCGAAACAAAGGCAGTGACCTCCGGATGGGGTTTGCCGGAAGGCAGACAGTTGAGCTTACAGGTAAATTCATCAAGCCTTCTCAGGGCAGTCCGGACACTGTCCAACCGCTTGAAAGAAAAATTCATTGGTTTGCGGTAGTGCACGGAAAGCAGCATAAAGCGTACTTCACGTCCGGTATAGCCACGCCGGAGCAGCTCTCGAAGGGTGACGTTGTTGCCCGCGTCAACCGACATATTTTTGCCGTCGACGAGGACCAGCTCGGAGTGCAGCCAATAATTGGCCAGCGGCTTGCCGGTGAGGGATTCGGCAATGGCAATCTCATTTTCATGGTGCGGAAAGATCAGATTCCTGCTTGAGGTATGGATATCCATGGTGGCGCCGAGGTTCCTGGTGGCCATCGCCGAACATTCCACATGCCAGCTGGGGCGGACGTTGCCCCAGTCCGTCTCAAAGAAGATGCCCTTTTTCAATTCACTGAGTGTTGAGCGTTTCAGCAGGGTAAAGTCCCGGGGATTATCCTTTTCATAGTTGTCGAGATCGACCGTTTTGCCCAGCTGGATCTTGCTCAGATCAATACCGGAGAGCCGGCCGTATTTCTTGAATTTTGAGATATCAAAGTAAATGGAGCCGTGTTTTTCATAGGCATAGCCTTTATGAATGAGTTCATGGGCGATCTCGATCATATCGGCGACATGCTCGGAAGCCATCGGGTAGCCCTTGGCCCGTTTTACCGCGAGGGTGTCCATGTCCTCCATAAAACCGGCAATAAACTGCTGCGTATACTCCTTTAACGGCATGCCCGCTTTTTCCGCGCCGGCGATCGTGTTATCGTCGATATCGGTAAAGTTCATATAGGCATCGACCTGCAGCCCTTTAGATTCAAGGGTCCGGGTGATAAGATCCGAGACGATAAACCTGCGACAGAGGTTCAGATTGGCCATCTCATAAGCGGTCGGACCACAGGAATAGAAGGTAACGTGTCCCTCCTTTTGCGGGACAAAGTCTTCCTTTCTCTTCGACATGGTGTTGAAAAAACGCAGCTTCTTCTTGCCGTCCGGTTTTTTAGGCGGCGTAAAGAGCGGCGTACTGAGATAGCGCTCCCCGCCGTCCGGCAGGATAACAACCACCAGTCCACTTTCCAGTCTTTCGGCATACTTGATGGCCGCGGCCATGGCCCCGCCGCTGCTCATGCCGACGAGCATCCCTTCGTTACTGGCAAGTTTTCTTGCCGTGCTGAAGGCATCCTCATCGTCAACGAGAACAATCTCATCCGGAACCGATTTATCGAAGATCCCTGGTTTATAGGACTCCTTCATGTTTTTCAGCCCCTGAATTTTATGGTCCAGCTGCGGTTCAACGGCAATCACCTTGACGTGGGGCTGAAATTCATGGAACCAGGCGCACAGTCCCATGATGGTGCCGGAGGTACCCAGCGTCGCCACCAGATGCGTGACCCGGCCATCCGTCTGCTGCCAGATCTCCGGGGCGGTATGATCGTAATGCGCCCGCCAGTTGGCGTCGTTATTGTACTGGTCGGTGAGAAAATAGCGGTCCGGAAATTCCCGCACCATGGCGTAGGATTTTTCAATGGCCCCATCCGTTGCCCTCTTAGCAGGAGTAAGGAGGATCTCGGCGCCGTAAGCCTGCATGATCTTTCGCCGCTCGATACTGGCCGATTCCGGCATAACCAGAACACAGCGATATCCCTTGGCTGCGCAGACCATGGCCAGACCGATACCGGTATTGCCGCTGGTTGCCTCAAGAACGATTTTATCCGGCGTCAGCGCCCCGCTCGCCTCGCCCGCTAAAATCATGGAAAGGGCTATACGCTCCTTCACCGAGCCGCCTGGATTGGTCGATTCCAGTTTGCCGTAGATCGACACCGATGCACTCTGGAACAGTCGATTGATCTTGATGAGCGGGGTGTTGCCGATTGCGCTTAAGATATTTTCATGTAACATTTTTCATTGCTCGTAATAACAGAGGGATAATAATTTAATAACACAGCCATATCAGGAGCTTGTCCGAGACCGACTTATTCCTTTTCTCTCTGACACGCCTCGGAAAGATACCACAGCTGCATAAGCGCGTCCCGACACTGTTCATCGGCTATGCATGCAACCTGCCGTTGGAAGGCAGCAATTTTCTCTTCGCTTGGTTTGACAAACTTTATCGCCGGAAAAGCCTTCGCTCCAGCCGGTACGACTTTGGATGTCTTGCCCTTCGGCAGCACCATTTTGATATCGTTGAGCCTCGACAACCGGAAAAAATGATTCAAGGTCTCCAGCAGCTCCACCTTTTCATACTGTAACTGCTGCAGCCAAGACGAATTGGCAACTTCCAGCCAAAGCACTCCACGTTCGATCTTCAGCGGCTGGGCGTACTCGTCCATCTCTTCCCCGACGATCTCCTTCCACCTGGGAAAAATTGCATGCAGATCCAGTTGCTGCTCCCACCCTTTTTCCTGGAGAAGATCGGGGAGCAATTGGGAGATACTGTTCTGATTGGATTTTATCCTTCCAGCCATTGTCGCTTCCGCCCTTGTAGCACAATAATCATTTCCACTCTTTACCTAGAAAAAACGCAATCTGCAAGCCCTGCCCTATGGATCCAAAACAAAAAAAACCCGCACTCCCTGTTGAGGAGTGCGGGCCGGATATAAAAGTTTACAGCAAAAATCGATTAATAAATGGTCAGATATTCGTCGAGCTCCCAATCGGTGACGGCGGTTCTGAAGCGATCCCACTCTTTATCTTTTGCTTCAACATATTTTTCAAAGATATGGGCACCGAGAGTTTCTTTGCTCAAAGGGTTGGCTTTTAATTCATTAATGGCTTCCTTGAGGTTGGCCGGCATAATGGCAATGCCGCACTCTTCCATTTCCGCTGCAGTCATTTTGAAAATGTCACGTCTCACCTCGGCCGGCGGTGTCAGATTATTCTTCACCCCGTCAAGGCCCGAGTTCAACATCATGGCGAAAGCCAGGTAAGGATTACAGGTCGGATCCGGGCAGCGAATTTCCGTTCTGGTCGACAAGCCGCGGGCGGCTGGAATACGAATGAGCGCAGAGCGGTTCGATGCGGACCAGGCACAATAGACCGGGGCCTCATAACCGGGAACCAGACGTTTATAGGAGTTGACCAGCGGGTTGGTTACCGCGGCGAAGGTACGGGCATTTTTCAGTGCGCCGGCAATGTAAGCGTAGGCAACCTTGGAAAGCTTCAACGGGTCGGATTCATCAAAAAAGGCGTTGGTTCCATCCAGGTTGAACAAAGACTGGTTGGTATGCATTCCCGAACCGTTGATACCAAAAATAGGCTTCGGCATAAAGGTCGCATGCAGGCCATATTTTGCGGCGATGGACTTGACGACCCACTTGAAGGTAACCGTGTTGTCGGCGGCGGCCAGGGCGTCGGCATATTTAAAGTTGATCTCATGCTGTCCCTCGGCCACTTCGTGGTGGGAGGCCTCAATCTCAAAACCCATTTTCTCGAGGGTTTCGATAATTTCACGACGACAGTTGTTGCCGGTATCTTCCGGATCAAGTGAGAAATATCCGGCGACATCATTGGTAATGGTGGTGGCCAGACCATCTTGATCTTTTTCGAAGAGGAAGAATTCCGCCTCGGTGCCGACATTCATGGTATAGCCGAGTGCCTTCGCTTCGGCCAGAACACGCTTGAGGTTCACACGCGGGCAGCCGGAGAACGGCGTGCCGTCCGATTTATACACATCGCAGATAATCCGGGCGGCAGCGATGCCATCTTTGTTTCTCCAGGGGAGAACAGTAAAGGTATCATAGTCGGGCTTGAGATACATGTCCGATTCGTCGATGCGCACAAAACCGTCAATGGAAGAACCATCGAACATCATGTCCCCGTCCAGGGCTTTTTCAATCTGGCTCTTGGGAATTGCCACATTTTTCATAAAGCCAAAGATATCGACAAACTGGAGGCGAAAAAATTGAATATTTTCATCCTCAATGATTTGCATAATTTCTTCTCTAGTCATTTCAACAATCTCCTTTTTATTCAATAGTATTTTTTCCATTGCCAGCGTTAAATGATCCGGAATAAATTAATCCCTCATTAACATTTCTGACAATATTTGCAACAAACAAATGAGATTTCATTACATGTTTGTCATTTTTTACAACGGCACATTCCTCTCATCAACCACCACACAGACTGGCAGACCTCAGACCTATTTAGCCGAATGGCTGGTAAAATGCAGAATGCCCTCTGTAACCTCTTTAACGAACCCCTCGTCAACCAACTTCTGTCCTCTTGAATCCAGCACATAAAACACATCAATCAATTGCTCAACCTCTGTTGCGATATAGGCCTTATGGATATTCAAACCAAAATCGGCCATGGCCTGGGTAATATGGTAGAGTTGGGCGGGCAGATCCACCGCATAGACCTCAATGACCGTGTACATATCAGAACTTTCGTTGTCGAAGACAATTTTCGAGGCAACATCTCCGACCATCTGTTTGCGGCGACCATACGCTGAGGACAGCTTGCTGTACAAGCGGTGGCTCAAGCCCATCCGATGCTCTATGGCGAGATCAAGCTGGTCGTTCAGTGCCTTCCAATCTTTCTCTGCAAAACTCAGTCCATTTGTTGAGCGGACATCAATCACATCGACGACGGTGCCGTCCTTCCAGGTAAAAATCTGTGCCTTGACCACGGAAAGGTTATTAAGCGCCATCACGCCACAAATTTTCGCCAGCAATCCTGGTCGGTCCCTGGTCATGATCAGCAGCGACCAACTCTCGTCACCTTTTTCGGCGACAATCAGCGACTTTTGCCGAATACGTTGAAAATTATCCCCGAGAGTCAGCACATGCCCGGCAATGACCTGCGGAGAAAAAGAAAGAATATAATCAGTGCTCAGGGTTTCCGGATCTACCTTCAGCTCCCCTGCGCCTTTCAACTGCAGACGAATCTGCTCACGCAGCCACTCCACGCCCTGTTCTTCATGGACCGTCGCATCATGTATTTCATGCGGGCCGTGCTCCAGATAAGGACAGATCTTCAGGTATAGCTCCTCCATCAGTGTGGCTTTCCAGTCGCTCCAGGCAGACGGCCCGGTCGCTTTTGAATCAGCAACGGAAAGCAGGTAGAGCATGGCCAGACGGCTCAGATCACCGATGGTCTCCGCACATCTTTTAATAAAAATAGCATCGTTCAAATCACGACGCAGGGCATTCTCCGGAATGAAAAGATGGTAGCGAACGAGAAACGTGAGCGTGTCGCACTCTTCTTTGGTCAAACAAAACCGTTGTCCAATTTCCCCGGCCAGCGCTGCCCCCTCAAGAGAGTGATCCCGCCCCGAGCCTTTGCCGATATCATGCAGCAGGGCGGCAAGATACAAGACTTTCATATCCTGAACCTTCTGCACCGCTCCGCCCCCGGAGGCAGCAAGGCTATGCAGCTCTGTCACCGCCTGCAGAGAATGCCGATCGACAGTATAGATATGGTAGAGATCATGCTGTGCCAGACTGGTGATATTGGCAAATTCCGGAACACAGGCCGTCAATACGCCGGTTTCCAGCATGGTTGCCAGCACCATGGCAATATCTTTTGCTTCAAGGAGCAGGGTAAAAAAAGTTTTGGCAAATCTCGGCGAGGTCCGCTCTTTATCGGTGATCAGCCCGATAAGTTCCGAGAGAACCTTCCGGCTCCTGTGGTGCATGGGCAAACCGGTGCGGGACATGGCTAAAAAGACCCGGATGAGCGTCTGCGGCTTGGCAACAAGCTGCGACCTGCTCGCAGTAAGGTGCACCCTGCCGGTCTTGATCTCAATGCCGCTCTCGATGACCCTGTCGGCCACTATCTTGCTCTTGCCGGCCAAGCCGAGCACCTCGTCGACATGATCAAAAAACAGATCGGTGACGACACTTATGGTCTGCAGTGCGCTATAGGTATCGCGCATAAAAAGCTCGACTCCGCGCACTCCCCCGCTCGTGCGGTAGTTGGACAACCTGGCCACATCTTCCTGCTGCTCAAAATAGAGCTGATCATTTTTACGCTTACTCATCAAATGCAGGTGGCAGCGCAACCGAACGAGGGTAGTCCTCGCCTCAATAAATGCCTTTTTCTCTTCATTCAGCAAAAGGCCCGCCCCTTGGATATCGTCGAGGGTATTGAGACCAAAAACCACGCGGGCCGTCCACATCATCGCCTGGATATCCCGCATACCGCCTCGTCCCTCCTTGATATGCGGCTCAAGAAGATAGCTGTGGCTGCCGAATCGCTCGCGGCGGCTCTGGCGGTGTGCCTTCATTTTCTCGACGAACTTTTCCCGGTGCCCATCGATATAGCGTTTACGATAAGCCCGCAGCAGTTCATCGAACAACTGCCCTGAACCGCTGATTAGCCGGGCATCAAGCAGAGCAACGAGAAAAAAATAGTCTTCCCGGGCATGGCTGATCGACTCGGCGACGGTGCGGACCCCATGCCCGACCTCCATGCCGGTATCCCAAAGCGGATACAGCACCGCATCGGTGACTCCGGCTATCTGTTTCTTCATCTTCGGATGATAGAGGATCATCAGGTCGATATCGGAAAAAGGAAACAACTCCCTCCGGCCATATCCACCTAACGCCACCAGGGCTATTCTGTCGTCACCTCCCTGCACCGTTGCCTGCTTATAGCTGTTGACAATGAATTCATCGACCAGCCGGCATAGACCCAGCAAAAAATCATTGCTCGGGCTGCCTTGCGCCCACTTCTCCTCCAGGGCTTGTCGTTTGGCACGAAATGCAGAAATCATTCATTACACCGCATCACCATTTTCTTCACCTGTCCGCACCCGCATTACACGCTCGACCGGCAAGACAAAAATCTTCCCATCGCCGATTTTGCCGGTGTTGGCCGCGTTTCTAATCGTATCGACCACCTGATCGACCTGATCGGAGGCAACGACAATCTCGATCTTTATCTTAGGGATAAAATCAACCACATACTCCGCCCCGCGATAAATTTCGGTATGTCCCTTCTGCCGGCCATAGCCCTTTACTTCCGAAATGGTCATCCCGGTAATGCCGATGCCGTTCAGGGCATCCTTAACATCATCCAGCTTAAATGGTTTGACGATTGCTTCTATCTTTTTCATAACCTTTTCCTTGTTTAGAGCCCCTGCATATTGCAATATCCAGAGGCCTCATATTGACAAATTCACCCGGATGAAGCGGCTGCATCGACATTTTTTATCATGCAATTCCCCGCCCATTCATCCGACTACCTGCCTCATGCCTGGTAAAGGTAACATAGTATATACGGAACTGTACACGGACAAGTTTATGTTAGTTATTATATGCCGTTTCAGAATGCTCGGTAGAATCCATGCCTTGAACCTCGGCATCTTCGGCAAGACGCATGCCCAGGGTGCCGTGGATAACCTTGAAAAGAATCCAACTGATGACAAAGGCATAGCCGGCAACAACGACAACCCCAATCAGCTGGGTCCCTACCTGCGAAGGATTACCGAAAAATAAGCCGTCAACACCACCGGGATTGACGGCGGTTGAGGCAAAGAACCCCAGACAGATGGTCCCGGCAATACCACCCACACCGTGAATGCCGACGACGTCAAGCGAGTCATCCAGCCCAAGTCTGGTTTTGGCGTTCACCGCCAGATAACAAACCACCCCGGCAATACACCCGATGATGATAGCCGAATTAGGTCCGACAAAACCGGCGGTGGGGGTAATGGTGGCCAGGCCGGCAATGGCCCCCGAGGCGGCGCCCAGGGTCGTTGCTCTTCTCTGAAAAAGCCATTCCATGACCACCCACATCAACATTCCGGCCATTCCGCCAAGATGCGTGGCGACAAAGGCGGTTGCCGCGATATCGTCGGCGGCAAGTGCGGACCCACCATTAAAACCGAACCAGCCAAACCAGAGGATGCCGGTGCCCATCATGGTCATGGGAAGATTATGGGGCATAAAACTAGCCTTACCGTAGCCTTTTCGGGAACCGAGTACCAGAACCCCAGCCAGCGCAGCCGCGCCGCAGGTTGCATGGACGACAAGCCCTCCGGCAAAATCAAGTACCCCCAGGTTCCCCAGCCAGCCACCCTTACCCCAAATCCAGTGACACACAGGATTATAGACCAGAATGGCCCAGAACAGGGAGAAAACGAGGAAAGGCACAAATCGGACTCGCTCGGCAAAGGCACCGGTAATCAGGGCGGGGGTAATAATGGCAAACATGCACTGGTAGATCATAAACACGGTCTGAGGAATAGTCGTGGCATAATCTGGGCTCGGGGCATTGGTCACCCCCTGCAAGGCAAACCAGGACAGATCGCCGATAAAACCACCGACATCAGGACCAAAAGACATGGAATAGCCAAGATACACCCATTCAATCGATATCACCGCAATCAGGATCAGACTCTGCATAATGGTCCCCAGGACATTTTTCCTTCGCACCATGCCGCCGTAAAACAGTGCCAGCCCCGGGGTCATCAACATTACCAGCCCCGCTGCCGCCAGAATAAACGCGGTATCCGCCTTGTCCATCTTCTTCCTCCTGATAGTATGCTGCATGTACCAGGCAGCGTGAGCAGCGCTCGCTTCCCCGGCACATTGTTTAAGAAAACTGCCAACCTGGAGAGCAGCGCACAGGTCGACACCCTGGATCTTCTGCTCCATGGTATATCAATGTTTATGCCAGATTGTTTCTTCTCATCTATCAAATTGTTTTCAGGTGATTTTTGGGCGGAAACACTCGAACAGACAAAAACGAATAACATTACATTTCTGTCATTTTCGCTATTGCTTATTACATTTATGTCGGAGAGTGTCTTTTTTAGACAGAAATGGCGCAAACGACGAGGCATGCTACAGGACGACATACCATTGGCGTCAACGGACGACACCTGTCAAGACAGCTGAAAGGGCAGATTTACATTTTCTCTTGCCACGGATATGGTGTATACTTTGAGGATAAATGGATATTTCAACCGACAACCTGCCTTTCAACCAGCCTTGCCAACCATGAAAGCAAACAACAAACATTACCGGACAATTTGGCCGGATCCCCACAACAGGCGGCACATCTGCATTATCGACCAAAGGCAGCTACCCCATAAGTTTGTCATCGAAACGCTCACTTCCGGTGAGCAGGCAATCACCGCTATCCGGGAGATGCATGTCCGCGGCGCCGGGCTTATTGGGGCCACCGCCGGTTTTGCCATGTTTATCGCATCCATGGAAGCCCCGGAGCTTAATTTTACCGCATATGTAACAAGCTTTGCCGAAAGGCTCGGCAACAGCAGACCGACTGCACGGAACCTGAGATGGGCCATCGACCGAGTCCTTGCCGCAATTGACGACACACCGGATATCGCTGAAAAACGCGACAGAGCCTTTACCACCGCATGCGCCATTGCCGATGAAGACGCCCGTTTCTGCAAACAGATAGGCGAACATGGTCTTGAGATCATCAAGGAGATAAGCAGAAAAAAGCAGGGTGCACCGGTAAACATTCTCACCCATTGCAATGCCGGCTGGCTGGCTTTTGTTGACCACGGCAGCGCGACAGCGCCGATTTATGCGGCGCGGGATGCCGGTATCCCGGTGCATGTCTGGGTTGATGAAACCCGGCCGTGGAATCAGGGGGCACGACTCACCGCCTGGGAGCTGCAGCAGGAGAATATTGCCAACACCCTTATCTGCGATAACTGCGGCGGCCACCTCATGCAGCATGGCATGGTCGATCTGGTCATCGTCGGCACCGACCGAACAACGCACACCGGCGATGTGGCCAATAAAATCGGCACCTACCTGAAAGCACTGGCGGCGCATGACAACAACATCCCCTTTTATGTCGCCCTGCCCTCATCAACTTTCGACTGGAAGCTTGACAACGGCATGGCAATTCCGATAGAACAAAGATCGGAGAAAGAAATCACCACCATCTCAGGAAAAGATGAAGACGGCGAAATTTCAACGGTTAGTTTGACGGCAAGCGGAACCAAAGCGGCAAACTATGGTTTTGACGTGACTCCGGCTAGACTGGTAACCGGACTTATAACCGAACGTGGCGTGGTAAAAGCCGAAAGAAAAGCAATCCACCGGCTCTTTCCAGAGCATGATGCAGAGAGAGATATACGTTTTCAGGAAGGACTATGAAAAAACGAGAACAGCGAAAATTCATCCGACACGATTCCCTCCATCTCCTCGACTATATCGTCCTGGATGAACAGGGCAACCCCGGCACCTACTCAATGGGACGAACCATTGATGTCAGCGTTGACGGCATCAAACTGGAAACGACAATACCACTGACAACGAACACGCGTCTGCTCATCACCATTGGCATTGAAGACGACCTTGTTGAGTTGGAGGGACGAACGACCCACGCCCATCCCCAGGATGGGCGCTATATCTCCGGTGTTACATTTCTCAAGATCACCAGAAACGGCAGGCGGGTCTTAAGTAAATACGTCGAAGCGTTTCGACAGCGAAAGCGCGAACTGGAGAAGAAACAGGGCGGGGCCGCACAATAGCGGCCCCGTCGGCATTACCAGGAGCTTGTCCGAGAATAGGCATTTTTCTCAGATCAAGGCATTTCAGAAAAATAAGCACAGCCATATAGATAATATTGCGAGCATTATTTTTCTGAAATAACGCTGAGCTGGGGAAACAGGGCATTCTCGGACAGGCTCCTCTTTAGTTCTGCTCCAGCCGACCATATACATCGTCAAAGCGGACGATGTCATCTTCTCCCAGATAGCTGCCGTTCTGCACCTCAATAAGTTCCAGGGCGATAACTCCCGGATTCTCAAGTCGATGAACGGTACCGGCCGGAATATAGGTGGACTGGTTCTCATGGAGCAGGATCTCGTCTTCACCGTTGACGATCCTCGCTGTTCCGGAAACCACCACCCAATGCTCGTGGCGATGGTGGTGCATCTGCAGGGAGAGTTTCGCTCCGGGAGTGACGGTTATTCGCTTAATCTGAAAACGCGGCTGCTCTTCCAGCACGGTATAACTGCCCCAGGGACGATACACGGTCGAATGCAGGCTGAACTCTTTTCGCCGCTCTTTTTTTAGGCGGGTCACCACCTTTTTCACATCCTGCGATCGCGACAACGGGGCAACGAGGATGGCATCAGCCGTTTCAACCACCAGGGTATCCTCCATACCAACAGTGGCGACAAGCATATTCTCTGAAGAAACGAGGCAATTGCGGGTATCTTCAAGCAAGACATCTCCCCTGGTGACATTGCCCATATCATTCTTATCCAGAACATCATACAAGGCCTTCCACGAACCGATATCACTCCAGCCCAGATCGGCGGCCACCATCGCGGCTACATCGGTCTTTTCCATCAGGGTATAGTCGATTGAGCCACTGGGGCATTTACTCATCTCACTCTTATCAAAGCGAAAAAAGCGGCCGTCCGTCGTCCCTTTTTCTACCGAGGCAATCATACAGGCGTGCATTTCCGGGGCGAATTTTTCCATTTCCTGCATGAATGTTGCGGCAGTAAAGGCAAACATACCGCTGTTCCAAAAATAATTTCCACTGGCAAGATATTCCCCGGCAACGGCCAGATCGGGTTTTTCCTTAAAAGAGGCGACATGACTCCCCTCGCCCTGCTCAATATAGCCGTAGCCGGTCTCCGGCCCCGTCGGCTGAATACCAAAGGTAACGATTGCTCCTTCGACAGCGAGCGCAGCCGCCCGCAGGACAACTTCGACAAATTTGTCGGTGTGTAAAACCACATGGTCGGCGGGCAGGATGAGCAGGACAGCGTCCTCTTCCTGCTGTCGGCAAAACTCCGCGGCACCTAAGATTGCCGGTGCGGTGTCTCTGCCCATCGGTTCGAGCAGAATGGCATAATTGTCAAAACACTGCAGCTCCTCGATCTGGTTCTGGGTTATAAAACGATGTTCCTCGCCGACCACTACAACCGGTGGTAAAACCCCCGGCAGGTTATTGACACGCAGCAGGGTTGTCTGCAGCAATGAATTATCATTGGTCAGTCGCAGGAGCTGCTTCGGATACAACTCTCTGGATAAGGGCCAAAGTCTTGATCCTGTACCTCCTGCCAAAATAATCGGTTGTATCTTACGCATGTTTTTTTATCGCCTTGAGAGTAAAGTGTACGTGTCCATGGAGACATGGATTAACGAATAAGTTGCAATAGTTCCTTTGTTTTTTCCTGTAAAAGTGCAGCATCGCCACGGCTTTCGACATTCAGCCGAAGCAGCGGCTCGGTGTTTGACTTGCGGATATTAAAACGATAGTCGGCAAAGGCAAGAGAGAGGCCGTCGGTGTCATCCTTCATACCACCGCCATACTGCTTTTCTATCCGGGCGATAACCGCCTCCGCATTGTCGACCCGATTGTTGATTTCGCCGGATACCGGGAAGGCAGCCATTCGATCGGCCACCAGCTCGGAGAGAGTCTTCCCTTCCGCCGAGAGCAGCGCGGCGACGAGAAGCCAGGGAATCATCCCCGAGTCACAATAGCCAAAATCTCTAAAGTAATGGTGCGCGGACATCTCACCGCCATAAATGGCGTTTTCCAGGCGCATGCGCTCCTTGATAAAGGCATGACCTGTTCTGGTCATCACCGCGACCCCGCCGGCCTGCTGCACAATTTCCTCGGTATTCCAAGTCAGACGCGGATCGTAGAGGATTTTACCTCCAGGCTCCTTTTGCAGCATTTCTTGCGCCAGAAGACCGACGAGGTAATATCCTTCAATGAAATTACCCTTTTCGTCCCAGAAAAAACAGCGGTCAAAATCACCGTCCCAGGCGATACCGAGATCGGCCCGGTGTTCCTGGACCATCCGGGTTGTTTCCGCCCTGTTTTCCGGAAGCAGAGGATTGGGCACGCCATGGGGAAAGGTACCGTCCGGCTCATGGTGCACGCGAACAAACTGAAACGGTAGATGCGCCTCGAGTAGATCGATGATCGGCCCGGCACAGCCGTTGCCGCTGTTAACGACAATCTTCAGCGGTTGCAGTTTCCTGGTATCGACATAGCTGAGCAGGTGCTGGATATAGTTTTCCTTGTTGTCGATGCACTGGATTTTTCCCGGCTTTGCTGCCGGTTCCGGGATGCTGTCCGTGACAATCAACCGTGCCATCTCCTTCAGACCCGATTCCCCGGTGACAGGCCGGGCCCCTTTTACAACAAATTTCATGCCGTTGTAATCGGCGGGATTATGGCTTGCGGTGACGATGACGCCGCCATCCACCCCTGCCGCTTCCATGCTGAAAGCTGCGTGGTAGATTTCTTCCGTGCCGCAGAGGCCGAGGTCGAGGACATCCGCGCCCATGTCCCGCAGCCCGGAAATCAGCGCCTGGACAAGCTCCTCACTGGAGAGCCGGATATCGCGTCCGACAACGGCCTTCTTCAGCTTATACACCGCGGCGAAACTTCTTCCTATCTTTACGGCCAGCGCCGGATTCAATTCATCCGGTACTTTTCCCCGGATGTCATAGGCCTTGAAACAGGGGAGCGAGATCGTATCCAATTGTTGATTTCCTTTTCAGTAAAGACATCTTAAACAAAAAAGCATCACCTCTTGTCACCGTGGCTAAAATCTTTGATGAGAGAGCCAATGATTTCCCGGATCTTCGGTGCAAGGTCATGCAGCTCAAAACCAACCAGGTAAAAGCCAGGGTTGACATCTTTTTTACACCATCTGCTGGTGGCCGAGAATAGTATTTCATCCCGATCCTTCATCTGACTGGGCAGGCGCATGCGCAGCCGATAGTCGCCATGTACTTCTACCGGATTTTCACAGATAAGCATAAAGCCTTTTTCCGAGATATCGATCAGATGACCAAGAATATTGCGGCTCACTCCATCGAAGACGCGCAGGTAATAAACGAGATACCACCGGTCCGCCTGTCGCGGTTTCTTCCTCTCATTGTTCACTTCGCTGTCGGTCATCGTCTACCCTCTCAGTGTATACTGACCAATTCAACCTCCCCCACAGCTCCGATCTTTTCCCGGATAATAACCACAACTCCGAGAACACCATCGATGTCCCGGCTTTTTTCCAGCACCTTTTTCATACTATGCCCACCGGAGTTTCGGCCGATCTCATTACCGAGACGGGTTGCCGCGGCATCGGCAAGAGCAGTTGACCTGGCAAGAACAGTGACCGAATCGGCCAGACCAAGGCTTAAGGAATGGCCCACCGTGCCGGAAGATGTGCACACAGCCATCGGCAGGAAAAGCTTTGCCAGTTTCACGCCCACCCGCAGACTCAGCGGCGACTCTCCGGCAAAAATGGCCACGGTACAGTCGCAATTCCGGTGGATATAGATATCGCCACCGTTTTCCACCATCACTTCCAGGCAGCCGCTCTGCACAAGGCCTCGGCCGACATATTCGGCTATAACTCCAGCCACGGCGGCCATCGGTCCGACACCGGCAGCAGTGCCGGCCGCAAGCATCTCTCGGACAATCGGCGGCGCCAGGACGTCAGGAGGAAGCGGCGCAAGGGCATGGGCAAATTCAGGGAAATTCTCTATGTATTTTTCAATCTGCAGTCGATATCGCAAGGCCAGTTCCCGGGCCAAAGACGACACCTCCCGGTCGGCCAGGATATGCAGATCGGTATCTTTTATTGTCACATAGGAAGAGACCAGATCACCTTGATCCTGGACAGCTCGATAGTCACGCGCGATATACGACGCAGGTTTTCTTGTTTTGGCACGCTTCACAGGCAGCTGTCCGAGGCTGGCGTTTTCATTCAGTCATCAAAAAAATACCTCACCTGACTATTGATCTGTTGGTTTGGCAGTGTCTTGTGCATTATTGTTTTTGGCCGGGGCAAGATAATCTTTCACCGCATCGATGGAGATTGCCGGTTGCTGCTGGAGAAAAGATTTGCGCACATCTTCATTACGGATAAATTCCCGGGTAAATCCCGCGGCATTATTCAAAACGTCGCAGGTTGCACAGTTTCGCAGCATCTGATTTTCCGGGGCGAGGATGGTGCCGAGAATCATATGCAGCAGAACGGCAAGAATACCCGCCTTGGCAAAACCGATTACCGCGCCCAGCAATCGATCAAACCACGAGGTAATGGTCAACTGCAGGACGTAGCCCAGCGCCTTGCCCAAAAGCATCACCACAACATAGGTGGCGACAAAAAGAAGGACATAACTGGTAAGAAAGATTACCTTGGGGTTGTCCGATATGTCTCGCAAAATAGGCAGGATTCTGTCATGATACCGGCCTGCGGCCAAGTAGCCGACGTAGAGAGCGACAAACCCTGTTACCTGTTTGAGCAGTCCCAGCCAAATGCCTCGCCCGATCAGAAGAACGAACAGGCCGATAATGACCAGATCATATGCTGTCATACCGGTAGGAATTTCCATAGTGTACCTCTAGTCGATTTGTATTACTCTCTGTTCTTTCCAATCAAACCCTTTAAGAAAAAAACCATAAAGGCCAAAAATTAGCAGGAACTGTTGAAACTGCAAGCTTTTTCTCATGAACATCACAATTCATCCCATGAACAAGCAGCTGCACAATCTTTTCCCCTCGACTATCACCAAAGGGGCAATTAAAATTTTCGGCGACCAGTCAATGCAGCCTGTTCTCCTCGCGCTCTTAGCTGCTCCTGCCCCGGCTGTCGGCTCGCCCCAGGCAGATGCCGACATTCCCTTTCGCCACCTTCTCCACCCCACGGAGGCCGCTCTTCTCGACGGTTACCGCTTTACGAAAAGACGATCGGAATATCTCACCGGCAGAATCTGCGCGAAAATGGCCATCCAGGACTTTTTACATTTAGGGGAAACATCGACAATGGTGGTGAAACCGGCTGACATTGAGATTGCCGGCTCAGAAGACGGTCGGCCGAAAGTTTGTGTCCATGCAGTATATGCCGGCACACTGAAAATGGATATATCCATATCCCATAGTGGGGATTATGGTGCTGCCCTGGCCACGGGCTCCAAGTGCGGCATCGACCTGCAGCTACGGCAGGCAAGCCTTCTACGCGTGCAGGAAAGATATTGCCGCGCCGACGAAAACGAGGTACTTGCAGCGTTCTTGCCGGACCATGACCCACTGTCCAGACTCGCCCTTCTCTGGAGCGCCAAGGAAGCCGCAAAAAAAGCGCTGAGTTCCTGGCAGATGCCCGGCTTTCTTGACCTACAGGTGATACAATTACAAAGTTTAACTGACGCTATCGTTTTTTATTTGCGTATCAGACCTGCTGGGAACCGGCACATGCCGGCGGCAGTGCGCGTCGTAGCCGGCCTCTTCGGTGATTACGCCCTGGCCATTTGTCTTATCAACGAGGCTCGGAGCCATGCCGGAACTGCCCGAAGTTGAAGTTATCTGCCGAGGGATCCGCGGCTTCCTCCTTGGTCGTACAGTTACCGCTGTGCGCTGCAGCGGCAAAAATCTGCGTCATCCGGTGCCGATGGATGCGATGCAACGGACAATGATCCACCAGACGATTACCGCAGTTGAACGTCGAGCGAAATTCTTGCAGGTAAGTCTGGCAGGAGGCGAGATGCTCATCATCCATCTGGGAATGACCGGCAACCTGGGGATATTTCCGCCTGCTGCAACCCACGCAAAACACGACCATGTCCTTTGGTCCCTCGATGACGGCACCGAACTTCGCTATAATGACAGCCGTCGCTTCGGCTCCATCCGCTTCCTCTCAGCTCAGGAAGTTCCAGGCAGAGAAGAGAAAATCTTTAAGACAACCGGTCCCGAGCCCTTCAGTAATGCATTTTCCGCCGCATACCTGCACAAACTGGCCAAAGGTAAAAGTCTCGCGGTAAAGCTGTTTATCATGACCAACCAGACTGTCGCGGGCATCGGAAATATTTACGCCAACGAGAGTCTTTTTGCCGCGGGAATACGTCCTGCACGAAAAATACAGACACTCAGCCGCAAGGAATGGGAGCGCCTGGTCAGCGAAATTCGCAATATCCTGCACCAGGCGATTGAATGCGGTGGATCAACCATCAGTGACTTTCTCAATGCCAGCCGGGAACGGGGCTATTTCCAGATGAATTTCAAGGTCTACGGCAGGGAGGGCAAAGCGTGCTCCCTCTGTTCAGTGAAAATTGAAAAACAAAAACTCGGCGGCCGATCGAGCTATTTCTGTCCGCATTGCCAGAAGTAAGAGCAAGACAGTTCAGGCGACAGATGTACTGGGACCAATTCACCTTCCTTATAAGCAGACTTTCCCGGCTCGATAGCAATAAGGCAATTCGGTACCTCAAGGCGGTCGGCAAAACGCACAGAGCATCGTCCATCCTGCAACACCAGCACAGCCTCTTTGAGGCGCAGAAGCGTATGTGGTTTTATTTTGATCTGATGCAGTACATGCGCGGTGATTTTTTTCGGCCATGGGGATTTCCTCCCCTGCATGGCCCAAAGGACCGGACCGACCAGCTCATGCAAGAGAGTACGAACGGCATGGGGGGGACCGGGGAGGCCAAAAACCAGCGTTTGCCCCAGAAGGCCAAAAAGAACCGACTGGCCGGGACGCATCGCCAGCGCATTGAAAAGTACCCTTCCGCCCGCTGCTGTAAATATCTTTTCCACCAGATCATATTTGCCGGGACCCATCCCTCCGGTGGTGATCAAAACATCGGGTTGCTCCGTGCACACCTGGGTAAAGAGATCAAACAGTTCCTGCTCGCTATCTTGTATGAGACCCATATATATAGGGCGTGCCCCAACCGAGGCAAGCAGGCCGCTTATGAGAAAGGAATTCGATGACACTTTCTGGCCAATGCCAAGTTCTTCCGCGGGAGCTGCCAACTCACTTCCGGTACACACATAGCCGACGACCGGCCGCGCGGCAACCGTCACGGAGTGCATACCGCAGGAAGCGAGCAATGCCAGATGGTCGGCCTGCAAAACTTCTCCTGCCGACACAAGTAATTCTCCCTGGGCAATCTCACTGCCTGATTTTTTTATAAATGTTTCTGATACCTGCAAAGCGGGGTCGGCGATAACAACACTGTCGTTCTCTTCGACACACCCTTCAAAGGGTACAACCCGCGCCGCCATCTTCGGCACACATCCTCCGGTCATAATTCTACAGGCGGTGCCGGTTGCCAAGGTCTTCCGGGAAGGTTTTCCCGCCGGGATCTCATCAACGATCGTATATCGGTGCAATTTCGCATCGGAGCCGATACAACGAGGCGGTTGTGCCAGCTGCGGTATGACATAGCCGTCGCGCGTTGACTCATCAAAGGCAGGGCGGGGTGTAACGGCGGCAACGTCGCAGGCCGCAAACCTCTGCCGGGCTTTGTGCAAAACAACGGTTTCCTGCGGCAACTTTTTAAGTGTACGTAAAATTATTTGCTGCGCCATCTCCAGGCTGCAACACTTTTTATCGTGGTTTTGCATGATACAATCCGATTTTTTTACGCCTTTACCAGGGGTACTATTTCGACCGCTGGTTCCATTGCGATCTCTCCTCATTCCCCCTACCAATGTGCTTTGGTGAGGCAGAATGCCTTGTGGTGTGCCGCAGCGACTGAGGTTTCTCTTTTATTTGACCTTTTGGGGCCATAGACTGCTTTTTCTGATCGTTTGATCGAAACGGCTGTTTATATTTGTTCTGCCGCTCAAGATGTTGCCGTTCCTGTTGTGTTTCTCGAGATCGATAGTCCGTTTCTTTCTGCGATCCGACGCGCTGATTTTCCTGATATTTTTTCTGCGGTTTGGCCGAAAACGGAGCTGTCTTAACCGTCTTGCGTTCTGGCTGAAAATTATGTGACGTATTGCCCTGCGACGAGAATACTCTCTTACCGTCCGATTGCGAACGTGTAAACCGTACCGCCTGATCTTTTTTTACCACAACATCCTCAAGACGTCTGCCAATGGCATTATCTGCCGGTCTCCGCTGCTTATCAAAATTGTGATTTATCCGCGGCTGATATATGCGTGGAGGTCGCGCCTCTTTATGGTCACGACGGTATTGAAATTGCCGGCGGTAGTTGTTCTCCCAGTGTTTATCTTTACCTTGACGGTGCTGGCGGTAACTCTGGTAGAAGGGATCATAGCCGTACCTGGTGGCGCGCTTTGAATACCATGGATAAAAGCCGCGCCTTTCGTAGTGAGCACCATGGTAATCGCCGAAATAATAGTGATGGGAATCCCATCGAATAAACAGAGACAGAAAAACAGCATCGATATCCAGAACAATGCGCGGCGTGTAGAAATAACCGTGGCTTCTATAGATCGGCCTCGGGTAATAACGCGGCGCGAAAAGCACCCCCCGCCGTTCAAGATGATGATCCCAGTATCCTCTTACATAAATATGCCCTCTTGGCGACCATATATAGTGCGCCGGGATCCAGATCATCTTCGGCTGGGAAGCAAGCCAATACCCTCCCTGCCAGGCATACCCGTTTTGATGCCAGACCCAACTGCCATTTACCCACACATGCGAGGGGCTCAGCGCCGTTGAACTCGGCGCTGATTCCAGCGGCTGCGGGGGAGGCGGGAGGTACACCGTTTCAGTCCGATCAATGCTCCGCCAAAATCCGGAGACATATTGATTGCCGCCCGCAGCCTGTATCCAGTAACCGGGAACCCATTGGTGACCAGGCGGAATATTCCGCCAGACTCCGCTGACCCAGATAAAATCATTCTTCTCATCTTCCCAACTCCAGTATCCGGAGATCCAGACAACATTATCTCCATCCGGTCGAAAATCAGGCGGAATTTCATTTATCGGCCCAGGCACGGCACGAGAGACAACGACACCCGGCCGCCCCTGATCGACAACGACTTCAGCGAACGCCTCGTGAATCGGCCCCCGCGTCAATATTTCCATCCCGCCATCGTCTTCATTTGGCCCATTGGCAGCTGCAACGTTAGTGACCTGGACAAATAATGCGCATCCGATGCATAAAGAAAGAGTCAAAAGCCTTCCGAGAAAAAAATTGTTTAACATGATGTCCCCCTTGATTTGCCTATCGGCGCTATCGTTATTTCTTCGCTTTGCAAAAGATTCCCTTGCTTTCTTGATAAATTAATAATCCGCAATGCAAAGGACAAATAGAAGACATCTGGAGAAACAGGGTCCCGGATAGCCGGATGTCGTCGCCATGTCGGGTCGATGTCGAGCTCATCCAAGACTAAAAAACCTCCTTGCCGAAGCGGCCGAGATTTTTAAACTGATCGACCAATCCTTGCCAACTCATGACTTTTCCAATATCATTAGAGTAATGACACATTTTCAAAAAAACCTACTTGTTCTGGGGAAAAATAAAAATATGGCAAACAATTTTCATCAAAGATGTCCTGAGATGATCGCATTGTTGCGGCGAACAGCAGACTCTATATTTTTCAAGGACATGGATGGCAGATTTACCCTGGTGAGTGACGCTAAAGCGAGAAATTCACGTACTCGCTGGGAGGATATGATCGGTAAAACCGATTTTGATTTTCTCCCCCTTGAAGAGGCTCGGCGCTGTCGCGATGATGAAATTTTTATCATGGAGACAGGTGAGTCGATCGTTGACAAGGAGGAAGAGCTAACCAGATCGGACGGCAGCAAATCCTGGCTCTCGGTTTCGAAATTTCCCTGGAAGGATCTTCATGGAGAAACGATCGGCGTCATCGGCATTTCCCGTGATATTACCCGGCGGAAAAAACTGGAGAAACATATCTTACGCATGCTCTCCATAGCGACACACGACATGCGCTCTCCAATCGTCTCCATCGGCTCAACAATCAAATTATTGGCCCGGGGAAGATATGGCGAGGTCAGCGAAAGCGTCAAACAGACGCTAAACGATGTCTTCAACCGCATACTGAGCCTCGAAAAAATTGTCGGAGACTATCTGACCAAATCAAGCGTGATGAATTCCATTGACGGGAAGGTGCACATCGGCAGGAAAGAAACACTTGATCTCCGCCTGGATATCGTCGATCCCATCCTGGCGGAATTCTCCAAGGAGATTGAAAAAAAGGAAATCTTTATTGACAACCGTCTCGGTGGCATCCCAGGTCACAAGATTCTTGTTTCGGCCAACAAAAACTGGCTGAGCATCGTGTATCGCAATCTTCTGGCCAACGCGATTCGTTATACGCCCAAAGGAGGGACCATTGCCTATGGTTTTGAAGACAAAGGCAAGATGTATCACCTGAACGTTTTCAATAACGGCCAGTCAATTCCCGTGGAAAAGAGACACGCAATATTTGAAATGTTTGAGAGCGAGGCAAGTTCAGGCATTGGCCTGCCGGTTATTCGCGAACTTGTCCGGCACCACGGCGGCGACTTATGGTGCGAAGACTCTCCATCGGGCCACCCGAATTTTGTCTTCACCCTGCCCAAAGAGGACACAGCAGTGACCCTGTAAGGCGTTGTCAAGAAATAACATGGCCGAAAGAATGCTCGGAAC
>CAYPPR010000041.1:0-14825 GCA_964412665.1 uncultured Desulfopila sp. | reverse complement strand
ATCCGTAACGAAAAGGATATAAATGGGCGGGGTATTTCGTAACGGCTCCTGACGTCTGCCGACTCAATTGATCGGAGTCCTCAATGAAACTTCTGATTACCGTTTTCAGTGCAGCCATTTTTGTCTCGTTCCTTCTTTCTTCACCACATATTTTTTCTGCAGAGAAAAACCAACCGCAGGAAGTTACCGCCATCGTTTTACGTAACTGGCCACCGCAATTTCTCACCGATGAAAAGACCGGCAAACCTTCCGGTTTTGCTATTGACATCATGAACAGAGTTGCTGCCTTAAGTGATCTTAAAATTCGTTATGTAATGTACAACAACTGGCCGGAGGCTCTTACCGCGATGGATACCGGACAAGCTCTGCTCGCCCCCAATATGGGTATAACCGCCGAGCGGCTCGGCCTCTATGATTTCACCGCCCCCTATGAAACCTTCAGGATCAGTATTTTTATGCGCAATGATGCTTCGTTCAATGATGCATCGTCGATTGCTGCGGCGAGTGATCTTGCCGGCAAAAAAGTTGGTGTTGTGGCCAACAACCAAGGCCTGGTTCTCATGCGGGAGCAAGATGGATCAAAGTTGCAGGTATATGATTCCATGGAAAAATGTTTTATGGCCTTATTATCGGGGAACATTGACGCCCTGGTCTATCCTGAACAATTGATCCAGGAACTGGCCCGGCGCTCAGGTCTTGAGAAAAGAATTAAAACTGTCGGCAAACCGTTGCAAGAGGTAAAACGCGGCATCGCCATCAGGAAGGGGAACCCCGAATTATTCAATAAACTCGACAACGCCATGGGGCAGTTCCTGACCACCGCGGAATATAAAGACATTTATGAGAAATGGTATGGCAGACCACAACCTTTCTGGAATGTGAGTCGCGTTATTCTCGTAGCGGCTATCTTATTCAGCCTAACGATTATTGGCCTGCTGACCTGGCGATATATATCAATCGTCAGGCTTTACCGAACTTTGTCGGAGGCCAAGAACCGTTTCCGGACAATTATTGAAGATACCGACGCCGGCTATTTTCATATAGATAAGAACGGCATCTATCAACAGGTGAATACTGCCTGGTTAAAAATGCACGGCTATAATTCCCCGGCTGATATTATCGGCCGACATTTTACTCTCACCCAGGTGAACGTTGATCTTAAAACGGCCGAGCAGAATGTAGCAAGTCTACTCAGTGGCGCGCATATCCCGGCCGGTGAGTTCACCCGCCGTTGTCAAGATGGCTCCATCGGCTACCATACTTTTTCTGCTCATCCGGTCATACGCAGGGGTCAGGTGGTCGGCGTCGAAGGGTTTATCATCGACAGGACCGCCCATAAAGAGGCGGAACAGGCCCTGCGCAAAAGTGAGGAAAAGCACCGACTCCTTTTTGAGTGCGCCGGCGATGCCATTTTTATCTACGACACTCAATTCCATATGCTGGCAATCAACTCGATGGCCTGTGAACTTCTCGGCTATACCCACGCAGAGTTGATTGGCATAACCATCGATCGGGTACGGACAGAAAAAGAATCTCTGCACAGCCCCGAACAGATAGCGCGAGTGGTGACGGAGGGACACCTGACCTTTGAAACCGTATATCAGCGCAAAGACGATTCGACTGTGCCTGTTGAAGTCAATTCGCGACTGATCACCTGGGAAGATCAGCCGGCGATAATGAGCATCAGTCGCGACATCACCGAGCGAAAAAAAGTCGAAGAGCAGGCCATCCGCTTACAGAAAGCGGAAAGCCTCAAACGGATGGCCGGTGCCATTGCCCATCACTTCAACAATCAGCTCACCGTGGTGATGGGCAACCTGGAACTTGTTCTGCATGATATGCCGCGTGATACAAAAAATCGTCGCTACCTGGATGCAGCAATGCAGGCTGCAACCAGGGCCTCAGAGGTAAGCGGACTGATGCTGACCTATCTCGGCCGGGGCGTCGGCAGAAGTCAAAAGGTAGATCTCTCCGAGGCCTGTCGCCAGAATCTCCCGATACTTGAAGCCGCCATGCCCCAAGGTATTATTCTGCAGACAGATCTGCTCATTCCTGGACCGGCTGTACTGGCCAACCCCACCCAGCTGCAAACACTTTTGCTGCATTTGCTCACCAACAGCGCGGAAGCTCTTTTCGACCATGAAGGCACGGTGTTGCTCACAACGGGAATAATGCAGGCAGACTCTCTACCGAAAGGCTTGGTGATACCCGGAGACTGGCAACCGGGAGCCGACAGTTACGCCTTTCTGGAGGTAACGGATAGCGGATGCGGCATTGATATCGCGGACATAGAAAAACTCTTCGACCCCTTTTATACCACTAAATTTACCGGAAGAGGGCTCGGATTGCCCGTGGTTCTCGGCCTGGTCAAGGCCTGGCACGGTGCGATAACTGTCCTGAGCCGAAAAGATCACGGCAGCACCTTCCGCGTCCTCCTGCCGCTCTGCAAAGAAGAAATCCCCATACCGTCCCTTAACATGGATAAGGCCCCTGACCTGAAGCAGGAGGGTTTTATCTTATTGGTAGATGATCAACTCGATGTCCGGGAAATGGGCAAAGCCTTGCTCAAACGCCTCGGTCATGCAAGCCTGTCGGCAGCCGACGGGAATGAAGCGCTGGTATTGCTGCGGCAACATCCGGGCATGGTCCGCTGCGTCATTACGGATCTTTCCATGCCGGGCATGAATGGCTGGCAGACCATCGCCGCTCTGCGCAAGATTCAACCGGACCTTCCGGCCATTCTTTCCAGTGGCTATGAAGAATCGGAAGTGATGGGCCCAAACGACAAAGAAAGCTCTCTTGTTTTTTTACAGAAACCGTACTCAATGACTGCATTAAAAAATGCGCTCAATAGATCAATAGGAGATACCATACCCCGGAGCAGTTGAACTGTTCAGGTTTGTTTTTGCCAATTCCGGGTGACTTTGTCTCCAAACAGTAAATGCTGTGCAAGCGAAACACAAAAAGTGACACCCTTTGGTTTGGCCGGCTCCTGCCACACTGCGCCACCGAGTGTGGCGGCAATCTCCTTGACAATGGCCAACCCCATCCCCGCCCCACCGCTTTCTGTTGCCGGTGCTTGTTTTCTGCGCTTAAACCAACTGAAAATATCTTCGCAGTCTTCTTCTGTTACACCCTGGCCATCATCCGTCACGGTAAAAATATGCAAATCATCGGTCACCCGATAACCAATGTCAATCTTACTTAATCCGTCGCCGCCATATTTCAATGCATTCTCAATAATATTCCTGAAAATGCGCATGATGGCAAGGCGATCGACAATGATACTGTCAGGCATATTATCCTGGATGGACCATTGCACGGAACGAAGCTGAAGCTGATCGGAAAATTCTTCATTAAGAGTGGAAAAAATATTTTTGAGGGAAATATTTTCAATGTGCAGAGGTGTTTCTTTGGTTGAGATAAATATATTTATTTTTTCCACAAGATCAGCGATATCCTCCGATGACCGCTGGATTTGCTCACAAATAAGTTTCCCTCTCTCGGTGAGGGCATCACCGAATTTTTGATTGAGAATTTTTGCCAGACCATAGGTAGCAATGGCGGGATTTTTCAGATCGTGCGCTACTGAGTAGGCAAAAAGTTTTATTTTTTCAGAACTTTCCTGAAGATCTGCTTCAGCCTTTTTGCGTTCCCTTATTTCGTTTAAGAGGTACCGGTTCTGCGCGGCGAGCTCCTTCGTTCGTTCAGCAACCCGCTCCTGCAGTTCATCGTGGGCTTTCTGCAGCGCATCACTGGCCAGTTTATGCTCGACGATATGGCCAAGTCGTTCGGCAATGGCATTGAGCAGATCACGCTCTTCTATTAAGAATACTCCTTCATCTTTTGCCGGGTTACCCTCCAGGAGAAAAACTTCCAGGACGCCTAAATGTTCCTTGTTTACTTTAATTACCCGGGATTGAACCCAGTCGGTTTTTATGAATTGTTTGGTCGTATACGATCGGTTTCTCAGCTTGATCCGGGCACAGGTGCACTCCGGATATTGCCAGGAAGGAGGAATGAGGTCGACTGTTCTCTGCAATATCTCGTCAAGAGTGCGATCACCTTCCTCAACAAGTTTTGAGATAGCATACAGGCAGCTCAGCTCCTTGACACGTTCGTGCAGAGCTGACGTTGTTTTCCTCAAGGCCTCGTCAGCTCGTTTTTTCTCGACAATCTCCCACGTAACATCGGCAAGATAAGAAACCACTTCCTCATCCCGCCGGTTGTAATCAACTGATTTATTGCCGACGCCGAGAATGGCAACGACCTTGTCTTTGCGAAATACCGGTACCACAAGCTCGCGGACCACCTCGGCATGGCCGGCAGGCATGCCCTTTTTATGCGTCAGTGCTGCATAGTCGTTGTGAATGATTGCTTTTTTCTGACGGAAGCAGTCTGCCCAGACACCGGCTCGATCAATGCTGTAATGCATCCCCTTTCCTTTTGCCCGGCAAAATTCTTTCAAAGTGCGGCTTGACCATTGCTGCAGAGAAAGGGTTATCTGATCAGATTCGACAAAGTGATAAAAGCCGATAGGGCTGTCAACCAAGGCCCCTACCGCATCTAAAGAGGCAGTCAAAAGCTCATCGAGAGTGTGGCTTTGAGCATATTCGATAAGAGAAAGACGGGTCTCCATAAAACCCTGCGACAATTCTTCCCGGACATGTGTGTCATCTTTTTTATCAGCCATCTATTCAGACCTGGTCCTATAGATATCGCAAAGCTGCTCCTACCAATCGCCACTTTTAAAATAATCCTATCGAACATCGACAAAATTATCAAACATTTTCAGTTTATACGACGCTGCACATGCACGGTCATTTTCATCGCTGTACAGCGGCAAAAGGTCTCCTGGATTTTTAACAATGATACCCAATTTGATGTAATGAGGAATTATTCGCCAGACTGCTGGATCTCCATAACCCAGGTCACGTTTAAAGGTGGTAAACCGGCCATCAAATCAGCAGGAGCCGGCATCATTCGCGTTGAGTTTTGCCGCTGCCTCCCGGTCGACAAACCACTGCAATGCACCGCTTGACGGCCTGACCAGCTGTGCCGGCAGTTTCTGCCCATTCTGTTGTCGGCTTCCCGGCTGGAGCACTTTTGATAAGATATCCGCCTTGCCCGGGCCGACGGCCACGAAAAAGATCGTCCGGGCATTGTTGATCAAAGGCAAGGTCATGGTCATACGTACCGGCGGCGGCTTGGGGGCGTCGAAAACGGGGGCTATCGAGGCACTGGTTTCAGCCGGAAGCGGACGATCCGCAAAGAGAGAAGCGGTGTGACCATCTTCGCCGACACCAAGCAGGATGAGATCAAAACGCGGCATTTGTCCTTGCCGTGGACGTAAGACCTTTGCCACAACGGATGCGTAATATTTCGCTGTTGCGGCAGGATCGGTCGAATCGTCCATGGCATAAATCTGTTCCTGGGGAATAGGCACACGGCTGAAAAATCGATCTTTTGCCAGGCCGTAATTTGATGCAGGACTGTTCCATGGGACCCATCGCTCATCCGCCCAGAAAACATGCCATTTTGACCAGTCGATGGTATCGCGTAAGGGGTTGGCACAAAGACCGGAAGAGAGGATATCCATAAGCGATCCTCCGGAAAGAGCGATGTGGAAATGCCCCCGTTGTGTGCAGGCCTGTGCCGCTAGATCGGCGACATGACCTGCCAGATCGGCTGACAATTCGACGCGGCTGGCATATATATTCACCCTGGGCGGCATATCTCTTATCTCTTTTTAAAGGCTGTCAAACGGCAATTGATTATTCATTATCGTCCCATGGGCCAACGGCAGCATATCTTTTAAGAGCGCTGTCTTGTGCTTCCCTGCATTCCGCTTGCCACTTTGAAGGCAAATCATTTATAGCCTTGCCGACTCCACCATTGTCCAGCTAAGATCTTCATCGGTTCCACGATAATTTTTATCCTTGCGGTGCAGGGCCATGTGCTCAAGAATTTCTTCGGCTAATATCTTGCCAAGCTGCACTCCTTCCTGGTCAAAAGAATTAATATTCCACATAAAGCCCTGCATAACGATTTTGGCTTCGTAGAGAGCCAGAAGGGCTCCCATGGTGTATGGGGTCAAACGGTCGGCAAGTAGAATACTGTTGGGTCGGTTGCCGGCAAAACGTTTATTAGGGTTCTCGTGATCACGGCCGGTAGCCATGGCCAGCGACTGGGCCATCAGGTTGGCCAGCAGTTTATCCTGGGATGTAGTCTCTTTGATAACGATATCTTTTTCATATTGACTGTGGCGAAAACCAATAAATTCAACCGGCACAATTGTAGTACCCTGATGGAGAAGCTGATAAAAGGCATGTTGACCATTGGTGCCCGGCTCGCCCCAGACAATGGGACCGCTCTGCACGGTAAGATCATTGCCCTGGCGGTCGATGGACTTGCCGTTGCTTTCCATGTCACATTGCTGCAGATGGGCGGCAAAACGAATCAGCGCCTGACTGTAGGGAAGGACAGCTATCGTCTCATGTCCCAAAAAAGTATGGTTCCAAATGCCAAGCAAAGCCATGAGCAGGGGAATGTTGCGCTGGATATCCGGCTCCTCCGCCGCCAGGTCAATATCGTTGGCCCCGCGCAGGATTTCCAGGAGGGCCTCGTAGCCCAGCGCAAATCCCAGCATCACCGCACCGACCATGGAAGTTGCGCTATAGCGGCCGCCAATATAGTCAAACATGTAAAAAGAACGGCGATACCGGGAAGGATTGTCCATGGGACTGCCTTTGCCGGTCACTGCGATAAAATGCTTATTGGGATCGAGACCGGCTGCTATAAAAGCCGCCCTGACCAACTCTTCATTCGTCAGGGTTTCAAGGGTGGTGCCGCTCTTTGAGACCACGTTGACCAGGGTGCGGCGCAAGTCGAGGTCCCTCAGAACGCTCGCTGCGTCGTCCGGGTCGACGTTGGCGATGAATTGCACCGACCGGTTGTCAATTGCATAGGCAGCCAGGGCCAGATAAAGCGCGCGTGGCCCCAGGTCGGAGCCGCCAATACCTATCATGACCATATTAGTCAATTTTTCCCCGGCCTCATTGACAATACGCCCGGATTCAAGGTCCTCGAGAAATGCCTGCAATTTGTCAAGCTCCGTCTTGGCCTGGGCTGTCGCTTCAGGATGAGTTGGTTTTCCAAAAAGGTCTCGTGCAGCAGTGTGTAAAACCATCCGCTCTTCGCTTTCGTAACCGTCTATTTTATTGATGACATTGCCCTGCTTCATCTCCTTGAATTGCCGCACAACCTGACTTTCATCGGCCAATTCCTGCAGGGCGTCCAACACGGCCGTATCCACCCGCTGGGTCCCATACAAGAGTCTGAAATGTCCGGTTTGTGAGGCAAAAGAGAGAAGTCGGTCGCGTGTAAGTGCATCACGACGATTGAGCGAAAATGGTTTTTCAGCCATTTTTCGTAGTTTCTCAAAGGCAGGATGAGATGCTATACCTAGATAATGAGTCATTTTTTTATCCTTTCGTCATATTTTCTACTACCCCAGATTATCTGCAGCCTTCTTTCCAGCGCGACAAGCAATCTATTTCCTCAAGTTTTGCCATAACATATTCCTTATGAAGACTGTAAGACATCTTACGCTTTGCTATACATCTTTCTACATTAAGTTCATGATCGTTTTATTCCGACCAGTCAAATTGGCCGGAACATCTCTCTGTTATTGTGTTATACACAGAATTCTCTCCATGCAAACCCGAAATCTGTTTGTGTCCGTGCGGAAAACGGCGCTCGTGTACCGCTTTGGGAACTTCAGCATAAAATTACATACCTGCAAGTTGTGACTGTTTGGCGCAATCCCTTGCAAAAAAAATACCGACAACCATCACGCTTGCATCTCTTATATAATCATCCGCGAGCAGCAAACAACTCCAGTCTGTTTCCTGGAAGGAGACTGCTCTTCCGCACTACCTCCCCGAATCAACAATATCATACATGATCATCGCGGCTATTACCGTCCAGCCGACTGCGTGAAACATGAAAACACCAGGAAATTCGAGAAATTCGGAGATAGTGTTGAGCACGGCGCTAACAAGAAAGACGGTTCCCAGCAGCATCATCATACTGAGGATATGCGTACAGACCAGAAGTATTGGATTATCGATTTCTTTATAGCTGTAGGAGGTCCACATTTGACTTATTGTGGCCCATATAACAGGGATCGCAACAAAAAAAAGTAAAAGATTGTTTTCTGCCGGGAGCTTGTAGTCCAGGTGGAACTCAAAAAACCAGACGCCGGCAAAAAAAATTATAAGATTTCTAACTATGACAAATATTCTCATTTTTCAATATGATACGTAGAGGTTCGATACATAGAAGCCGTCATGGCGACGTAAAACTCTTCATTTTCTTTCATTACCAGCAAAAACCACACTCACCCAACAACACCCTTAATTCACATAACATTTCCTACATATGCGATAGCCGTTGCATACTGTTCTTTATCGTTTCTGCCGTTGCACACAAAACCCAAAGCACTTGACAAATTTTGCCAACCAAGCTAGTTTGGTCCGACCATTTGAACAAAACAGCCTCTTGCGGCAAGCTGGCACTAGCCTACTTAATTACCGACAACAGCGCAATTAAATAATAAACACAACTTTTTCCCAAACAATACTTCCGGGTAAAAAGTCGTAGAATGGTAGTACCATTTGAGGAGTTGGACAACCAATATGATCAAGAAGACAATATTTAATCCAGTGCAAATCGGTCGGGCCGGGGAAGACATTGCCCTGCAGATTGAAGCGGCTATTCTTGAAGAAAAGATACTGCCAGGTGAAAGTCTCCCCAGTGAACGAGAACTGCAAGCTCAATTCCAAAGCGGTCGAGGTGTTATTCGGGAGGCCATCCGCGCCCTGAAGCAAAAAGGTTTGGTGGAGATTCGCAAAGGGGCTAAAGGCGGTGCCTACGTAAAAAATATCGAAGTCGCCAGTGTTAGTGAATCCCTTGCTCTGTTCTTAAAACAGCAGCATATCGGCCCCGAGCATATTGCCGAATTCCGCGAAAGTATTGATCGGGTCATTACAATCCTGGCTATTGCCCGGGCAAACGCTTCGGAAAAGCAAGGACTCATCAGCGAGACAAGAATTCTCCAGGAGCTGATCGACCAGCCCGAACCGGATAAGGAAAGCCTGGCCAAGCAGGATCGCGTGCTGAATATTCGTCTGGCAAAGATGAGCAAAAACCCCGTCTTTGAGTGGGTCATGGAGGCTATTCAACAGGGTTTCAGCTCCCACGATTATGCACTGTACGATGAACCTGAATATCGGAAAAAGACAGCAGATAACTGGCGTGAAACCGCGCAGCGTATTGCCGACAATGACCCGATGAAAGCTCTTTATTCCATATCCGCTCACTATGCCTTGCTACAGCGCTGTGTGGCCGAAAGAGAGCATGAATCGGCGACTGCCTCTTCGTGACAAAATGAGGCCACCGGCTAACCGCGAACAACAAATCAAGAGTCTCCACATAATATAAAAAATCAGTACACAAAGAGGTAAAGAGAAATGAAAAATGTTAGTTACGATTATATCGTTATAGGTGGCGGTTCCGCAGGAAGTGTTCTTGCCAATCGCCTGAGTGCCAACCCAGAGCACAACGTTCTGGTTCTCGAAGCCGGCAAACCCGATTACCGGTTTGATTTTCGCATTCACATGCCTGCGGCGCTGACCTATCTGCTCACCGACAATACTTATAACTGGCTGTATGAATCAGCCCCTGAACCCCAGATGAATAATCGCCGCATAGCGCAACCCCGCGGCAAGGTTCTTGGCGGCAGCAGCAGTATAAACGGTATGATTTATATTCGCGGCAACGCCTTGGATTATGAAAAATGGGCCGGCAACAAGGGTCTGGAAAATTGGGATTACGCCCACTGCCTGCCCTATTTCAAAAAAGCGGAAAACCGCCTGCACGGAGCAGACGAATACCATGGCTCGAACGGTCCCCTTAACCTTGATACAGCAAAATGCGACAACCCTCTCTTCGACGCCTTTTTCAAGGCGACTGAACAGGCGGGCCACCCCCTCACCAAAGACGTCAATGGCTATCAGCAGGAAGGATTCGGCAAATTTGACCAGAATATTTATCGGGGAAGGCGACATAATGCAGCCCGGGCTTACGTTCACCCGGTAAAAAATCGCGCAAACCTCACAGTGCAATGCAAGGCGACGGTTAATCGTATCCTTTTCGAAGGAAAAAAAGCAGTCGGCGTCGAATATGTCAAAGGTAAAAAAACTGTGCGGGTTTACGCCGGAGAGATCATCTCCTGCGGCGGGGCCATCAATTCCCCCTCGCTTCTCCAGCTTTCCGGTATCGGCAATGCCGAAGAGTTGAGCAAAATCGGTGTTGATGTAGTGCACAACCTGCCTGGCGTCGGTGAGAATCTGCAGGATCACCTGGAGCTTTACGTCCAATATTCCTGCAAAAAACCGGTGAGTATGTATCCGGCTCTCCAATGGAAAAACCAACCAAAAATCGGCTACGACTGGTTGTTTCATCGCAAAGGCGCCGCTGCCACCAATCATTTCGAGGCGGGAGGCTTTATCCGTGGCAATGATCGGGTGGATTATCCCAATCTCCAGTTCCATTTTCTGCCGATTGCCATCCGGTATGATGGTTCTGCTCCGGCCCAGGGACACGGTTTTCAGCTGCATGTCGGGCCGATGAATACGGATGTGCGGGGTCATGTTAAAATCACCTCCGCGGATGCCGCTAAGTATCCGGAAATATTTTTCAATTACCTCTCCACCGAGCAGGAACGCCAGGAATGGCTGGAGGCCATCAAGTGTTCACGGGACATTATCGGCCAGCCGGCCTTCGATGACTTGCGCGGCAAGGAACTGGCGCCGGGACCCGAGATTCAAAGCGATGAAGAGATTCTCGATTTTGTCGCCCGTGAAGGTGAGAGTGCCTACCACCCCTCCTGTACCTGCAAAATGGGCTACGATGATATGGCGGTGGTTGATGGTGAGCTGAAGGTCCATGGGGTGGAGAATCTGCGGGTAGTCGACGCTTCGGTCTTCCCGTCCATTACCAATGGCAATATTTATGCTCCGGTTATGATGGTGGCTGAAAAGGCTGCCGACCTGATTCTTGGCAATACGCCGGAGCCCCCTGCGGACGCAGGTTTTTATAAACATGTCCGAAAGGCGTAAAAGATGAAAATAGCATTGCAAGATATGTACATCAATGGTTGTTGGGTCCCTGCCGTATCCGGACGTAGTCGACAGATCATCAATCCATTTAACCAGCAGGTGATTGCCGAAGTTGCCGAAGGTGATCGCGAAGATGCAAGGCGTGCAATCATGGCTGCCCGGCAGGCCTTTGACAGCGGAGTGTGGTCCGATCTTCCTGCTATTGACCGAAGCGATCTTCTTTTTAAGCTGGCCGACCGTATCACTGAAGGAAGTGAACTGCTGGCTGAACTTGAAAGCCTCGATACTGGAAAAACGCTCGAGGAAAGTCGCTGGGATATGGCTGATATCGCTGGAATTTTCCGTTTTTATGCGGGCCTTGCCGATAAGGACGGCGGAGAGGTAATCAACTCGCCGATCGCCAACAGTGACAGCCGAATAGTGCGCGAACCGGTTGGGGTCTGCGGACAGATTTCACCGTGGAACTATCCGCTGCTGCAGGCGGCATGGAAACTTGCGCCCGCACTGGCTGCGGGCTGCACGGTGGTTATCAAGCCCAGTGAGATTACTCCGCTGACGACCCTCAAAATCACCGAGATGATCGCGGAGCTCGACTTTCCTGCAGGTGTTGTCAACACCATCCTCGGACCGGGAATAAGCGTTGGCGCGGAGCTTGCCGAAAACCACATGGTGGATTTGATCTCGTTTACCGGCGGTATGGAAACCGGGAAATCGATTATGCGGGCAGCCAGTGGCAATGTGAAAAAAATTGCCCTGGAGTTAGGGGGAAAGAACCCCAACATTATTTTTGCCGATGCTGATATCGACACCGCCATCGACTATGCCTTAAACGGCGTGTTTTTCCACGCCGGCCAGATATGCTCCGCCGGTACCCGCTTGTTGCTGGAGGATTCCATCCATGACCGTTTTGTTGACCAGCTCAAGGCTAGGATGGCCAAAATTCGGCTTGGTGATGGAATGCAGACAGGAACCCAGATGGGCCCGCTGATTTCGGCGGATCATCTGGCCAAGGTCGAAGGATATATCGCAGTAGCCAGCGCCGAAGGCGCCACACTGCAGCTGGGTGGCCACCGACCGGAATCACCGGAATTACAGCAAGGCTTCTTCTTTCTACCAACGCTTTTCACAGAGTGCCGTGGGGATATGCGGATAGTCCAGGAAGAGGTCTTCGGTCCGGTCATCACTGTGGAAAGATTCAGTGGTGAGGAAGAGGCTGTTCGACTGGCAAACAATACGATTTACGGCCTGGCTGCCGGTTTCTGGACCGACAACCCCGACCGGATCCACAGGGTATCAAAGCGCCTGCGATTCGGTACTGTCTGGGTAAATGATTTCAATGTCTACTTTACCCAGGCCCCCTGGGGCGGTTACAAGCAGTCCGGCCTGGGAAGAGAACTAGGCCGCCAGGGCATGGAAGAATATACGGAAGTGAAACATATTTTTCAGAATCATAAGCCTGAGCCTCTTCGCTGGTTCGGCATCTAAGCATGATGCCACTTCCTCTCATCGCGAGATCTTTTTCTTGCCGGAAAAAAGGGAAAGAATCTTTATTGCAGTAAAAACATCACGAAGGAGAATGTATGCAATTACAAAGAAAACTTAAAATCGTCTTCATTTTGCTGGCTGCGGCGCTGCTTATTACAGGCCCCGCCTCTGCCTCAAATGAGATTCGCCTGGCCAGTGTCAGCTGGACAGGCGTTACCGTGAAAACGGAGCTGGCCAAAAAAATTCTTCACAGCCTTGGATATGAAGCCAGCAGCAAGACCCTGTCCGTACCAATAGTCTACAATGCTCTTGATATGGGTGACATTGATATCTTTCTCGGCAACTGGATGCCCTCCATGGCCGGCATAGCCAATCCTTTTTTTGAAAAAGGAACCATAATTAAGTATGTCGCCAATATGCCCGGAGCGAAATATACCCTGGCTGCCCCTTCCTACGCAGTCGATGCCGGATTAAAAGATTTCTCCGATCTTGCGAAATACGCCGACAAACTCGACCATAAAATTTATGGTCTTGAGCCCGGCAATGACGGCAACATTATCATCCGGTCCATGATTGATAAGAATATGTTCGGCCTTGGTGGTTTTAAGCTCATTGCCACCAGTGAACCGATCATGCTCAGTGAAGTCAAAACGTTGAGCAAAGAGGGAAAATGGGTGGTCTTTCTCGGCTGGTCTCCTCATTTCATGAATGAGATTATCGATATGAAGTATCTTACCGGCAGTACCGGCGAGACATTTGGTGAAAATGACGGTACCGCCACTGTCTATACCAACATTCGCAAGGGATTTGACACAGAACAACCCAATGTCGCCCGTTTCCTCAAGAATTATATCTTTCCCATCTCTATGATAAATGAGATTTCACTCATGCTGCAGAACAACAAGCAACTGAAACACGGCGATGCCGGGATTGCCTACCTCAAGGACCATCCAGAGGTGTATCGCAACTGGCTCAACGGAGTGGAAACTGTCGACGGCAAGCCGGCACTGCCTGTTTTTGAAGCCGCATTGACAAGTCTTTAAAACATAACCTCATTGAGTTAAGACCCTGGCGGGTACGGCCGATACCCGCCAGGGAATCGTCAACGCATGATGATTACGACAAATTTTGCGGGACCAATGTGGCAAAAACAGCAAGTCAAAATAATAAGCAGCTAAACCGAAACTGACTCAATTAATTGAATTTAATATATAACGGACCACGAATCATACCAGTGACCACTCTCTGATGATGCGACCTAAGGTATTTCTTGTTGTTATTATCTACCACTCGATATATTTTTACCAATCTCTATCAATCTCGTGCCTGGATAACTACCTATTGGTGATAAGCATGATCTTTATTCTCAGGATAAAGACCAAACACCACAAACTGCATCTCGATGCACTTCGTTTCAATAAGGAAAAAGGAATACTACAATGTCGAATCAATACAAAACAATCCTGTTTACATCCAACCTAACCAAGGCCAGTCGTGTTGCTTTCAAACAAGCTGCCATGCTCGCGACTCAGTTTGACGCAAAGCTTGTTTTGCTTCATATAATGGAGGGATCTTCCGGCAGCTATGAAGGCTATGTGTCCAGTGTTTTTGGTCATGACAAATGGCAGCAAGTATTAAAAAATAACAGGGAAGAAGCCAAGCATGCTCTTGTCGGCAAAGTGACTCCCAAACAGATTGTGCGTACAGCGCTAAGTGAATTCTGCAAAGAAAATAAAAGAGAGGATGAGACCTACGTAATCCCCAACTATGAGATTGTGGTTAAAGATGGAAATGTGGTCGAGGTAATCCTTAAACAAGCGAGTGAATTTAAGTGCGATCTGATTGTCATGGGAGCCAGCGAGGGATTATTGTCCGGGATTTCAGTTGGCCACAATATAAAATCAGTATTGAAAAAATCGAAAATCCCAGTTCTGGTCGTGCCTGCGAGCCTTGGTTAACGGAAGGCTCTTGTAAAAACCGGCCAAATGCCATCCAACGCCAAACACTGAAAACGCGGAATTAAGGAGCGCAATCAGAAACAAAAAAAGGGGTTAAGCCAAAACTTGGCTTAACCCCTTAAATCTCACTGGTGCCGGGACCAGGAATCGAACCAGGGACACACGGATTTTCAGTCCGTTGCTCTACCGACTGAGCTAT
>CAYPPR010000040.1:2447-42166 GCA_964412665.1 uncultured Desulfopila sp. | reverse complement strand
TGATTGACGCGGGGCCGTCAAGAGATATTTAACCTGCATGGCGCATTTGTTTCACGTACAAGATACGACGACCCAGAGTTAGTGAACATAGTCAGCGGTAGTTGTGTGCAAAATTAAAAATGGAACCCTGTTTTGATTATAAAGAAAAAGCCGTACAAAAAACTGTACGGCTCTAAAGATATAAAAAAGCTTCATCACTCACTATTCTCTGCGAAGATTGCGTATGTAGTTTTTGGTCAGGACAGGATGATCCTTGATGATTTTATCGAGTTCCTGAGGGAGGCTGTTGGTCAAGTATTCATCTATTTGCGCATAGGTCATTTCTTGTGCCAGTGCTTCCTGAACTTTCTCTACAAACAGAGATTGGTTCTCTTGCTCCTCTATGTAAGTAAATATACCTGAAACAGGTGCTTGTTTCAGGCTGGATTCCAGGGTTTTAAGGCGACCGCCGAGAGCTAACATGTCAATATGTGTATCGGCATGGAGTTTTTCCAGATTGTGGATCTGATTTTTTATTTCAAGATCGCCACCAGTCACAATTTTCTCAGTAAGTTTTTCAACGAGGCTTTTAATTTCTTTTTCTGATTCTTGTAAATGAGCCAATGACTCATTCAGCGCGTCGATTTCCTTGTTAAGCGCTGAATTTTCTTGATGCAGGGTATCAAGATTGCCATGAACAAGAGTGTTATCAGCAGTTAACTCATTGATACTGTCTTGCAAAATTAGGTTTTCTTCCTGTAGTTTTGCCATCGCCACTTGCATCAGGTCATACTCCTCTTGGGTAATGCTTGTTTGCGGAGGATTATCTGCACAGTCAAGATTACCGGGCCAGAGTACTTTTAACGAGAAGTTTTTTTTTTAAGTCTGAGTACATCTTAGCTGCTTGCGTTGAGTCTACCATTGCAACAACACCAAGAAAAATTGCAATAAGCACGGCGATCGAAAAAAGGAGGGCAATTGCCATCCCGATGAAAAAAAGAATGAGATTGCCGATACCGTAGATAATGGCGAGTATACCTCCGCCGGAGCTGCCTGTTCCAGAAGAAGCAATAATTGCAAACAGTATCAGCACGCCTCCAAGTACCGCTGCAGATTGAAGAAGAGGGATCCGAAATTCACTTTTTTTCATTTTTTGTCTCCAGTACGTATAAAGAAATAATTATCTTAAACAGATACGGTGTTTAGGTCGAACAGGTCTATAAAGGTCGAGTCGTCATAGTACGAAAAATAAACTGAAATGATAGTGTGAAATAACCATCTAATTATCGGTACTGTCAAGTAATTTGTTGTATTTTCGCATAAACCCAAAATGAGGTAGTGAAAAGAGCACCCTTCAGGCGGTACTAAAAAGAATCCCGGCTTGTTCTTCGTTTACCGGGGTGAGCAAAATTGACGTAGCTTGTCGATTCGTGCCAGCACTGGCGGATGACTGTAGTGGACAAAAACCATAAAGGGGTGTGGATTGAGATTGCTGAGATTGGCCTGACTGAGTTTTTTCAGGCCGGATATTAACCATTCACCTGTTCCTGTTGTCTTTGCCGCAAATCTATCCGCCTCAAATTCATTCCTGCGGGAAAAATAATTAAAAAGAATTGACACAAGAAGGTTAATGGGCGCATAAAGAAAGCCAAAAAAAACTAAGCTGGAGTAAATCGAAGTTTCCGCCATAAAAAACGCGTCTGCGAGCGAGCTATTATTAAGAACAATGGAAAGAAAGTAAAACATAACCCCAGTTTGTACCATTGATGCAAAGAGAAATTTGACAAGATGATTGAGTTTGTAGTGGCCCATTTCATGGGCGAGTACAGCAACTATCTCCGCTTCATTGAGTTTTGCCAGCAGAGTGTCATAGAAAACAATTTTTCTAAATTTACCAAAACCGGTAAAGAACGCATTGAGCTTAGATGATCTTTTTGAACCATCCATAGTAAAAATGCCCTGGATTTTGAAATGCTCCCGTGCCGCATAGGCGAGGATCTTCTCCCGCAGGAAACCATCTTCAAGGGGCGAGAATTTGTTGAAAAAAGGCATGATCAGCACCGGAGCCAGAAACTGTAAAGCGACTGAAAAAGTAACTACTCCAATCCAACAATAAAGCCAGCCGTAGGCACCACTATTAATAAAAAACCATAATATAAGAGCCAAAAGAGGCGCCCCAAGCAGAAGGGTCAGCAAACTAGCTTTAAGTATGTCGAAAATGAATGTTTTGCAAGAAGTACGATTAAATCCGAATCGCTCTTCGATGACAAAGGTGCCGTATATTGAAAATGGCAAATGGACTAAAAACGTGAGCAACCCTAAAGTCCCTATAAACATTAGCCCCGTTGGTATTTCACCGAAACCAAAACTTCTGGTCCAGACATCGACACTGTTGAATCCGCCATAAAGAAGAAAAATGACCGTGATAATTGTCGACAAACTGGTTTCAAAAAGAGAAAACAAGGCGGTGGCCTTGGTATAATCCTGGGATTTTTTATATTCCTGTTTGTTATAGATCGTTGCTAATTCCTGGGGGAGATTCGTGCCGAGTGCCCTGATATTCAGTAATGAAACAGTAAGCTCCAGGAGATGTGATGTGACAATAATGCAAAGAATAACAAGTAACCAGGTATTCATGATTTCGATTGGGACCTTGATTGGGAAGGATGGGGTTTGTCTTTAGATAGTATTTTAAGAAGTCACTGGAATTTTACCATGCAGAAATATAATAAAAAAGGCCCTGTGGGTTAAAACCAGCAGGGCCTTTTTTAACGTGTTAAACAATAATCACATGATTGTTTGTATTGCGGAAGTTGTCATGGCAATGAATTGTGACGGCAAAACTCCCATTACTATCATTGTCATAATGAGGAGCACGGCAAGTGTATTGTTAAGGCCGGAACTGACGACAGTGCCTCGATCTTCGGAATCTGTACAGAAGGTTACACGGACAATAGACAAATAATAATAGATAGCAATGGCGGTGTTAAATGCTGCTAGAATGACAAGGATGAGATGACCCTGCTTTAATGCGCCAAGCAGCAGCAGGAACTTGCCGGTAAATCCAACAAAAGGGGGAATGCCGGCAAGAGCAAAAAGTCCGACAGTTAATGTGATTGCCAGAAGAGGAGCTCTTTTGTGTAGTCCGGTAAAATCTTCCACAACAACGTTTTTGCCTTTTTCTGCGACGGAACAGATAACCAGGAAACAGGCGAGATTCATAAAGACATATCCCATGATATAGTACATGGCCGTTGCATAGCCGGTAACCTGAAAAGTGAGTAAACCGACGAGGACAAAACCTGCATGGGATATTCCGGAAAATCCCAGGAGCCGTTTGACGTCTTTCTGGACAAGCGCGGAGAGGTTACCATAGAACATTGAGAGTAGGGCACAGACCATGAGGACATTGACTATCACTTCGCCTTCCGAGCTGACCAGAGTCGTGAATCGAATAAGGAGTGCCACTGCAGCCAGTTTGGGAACGGCCGCGATAAAAGCGGTCGTTTCATTGGAAGCTCCTTCATAGATATCAGGTACCCAGAAATGAAGAGGAAAGAGGGCCAGCTTATAAAAAAATCCTGCCAAAACCAAAACGATGGCCACGACAGCAGCTGGCTGAGTATACATAAGAGAAAGCTTCTCTGCTATAACCGGCAATTGAGTAGATCCCGTGAGCCCGTACATGTAACTCATGCCAAAGAGCATTAACCCGGTGGCCATGACGCCAAACAAAAGATATTTTATGCCTGCTTCACTCTCTGAACCAGAACCCCTAGCATTGTTTCTCATCGGTACCATGATATAGACGGCAAACGAGGAGAGTTCAAGTGAAACAAAAATTGCGAGGAGCTCAACACTCGAGACGAGCATCATTAATCCTAGAACGGACATGAACAGAAAGAGGTAGTATTCTGCACGAGTCTCTTTCTTGAGGTCGCTTTTACTGTTGGTAAATATAAGAATAATAAGCGTAGCCAGAGCTATGAGGACTTTGAAGATCTGAGAGAAAAAGTCGACCTGATATGCTGCATAGAAAAGGCTCCCCTCACTTTTTATGCAAATGAGTGATGCAATCAGTGTCAAAGCAGCCAAAACTGTAGCTACATTTTTAATTTTTCCACTACTCGGTTTGCCCAAACTGAAAGTGAAAAGAATCAGTCCTGCCCCTAACAGTGTTAATTCAGGTAGAAATAGCATCATGTTACCTTTACGAGGTCTTAGTTATTGAGTGCCTTAAAGATTGAATTTGTTTTTGTAAAAACAATTCGTTCAAGGTACGTATCCCCCTCAAAGGGGGATAAAAATAGTCCCGTTTGTCGGGGTTGGAATCTCAATGTACAATCGCTCCGGCTCCAGCAACAGCCTGCTGGGCCTGGTGCGCATCAAAATGTTGCAAGAGCTGGGTCACACTGGTGTGCATTAAATCCAGAAACGGTTGTGGTCCAAGGCCGATCCAGAATACAAAAAAGAGAAAGGGGGCGAGCGTCACTATTTCCCGACTATTCAAGTCAGTGATCCAGGATTGATCCGGATTATCCGTGCCCCCCCAGACGATTTTTTGCAGCATACGCAGCATATATGCGGCTGCGAGAACTGCGCCTGGAATGGCTGCCAGGGCAAGATAAGGAAAGCCACCGTCGACGATTCCATACTCGAAAGCTCCGGCAAGGATCATGAATTCTCCGACAAAGCTGTTTGTTCCGGGAAAACCAAAAGAAGAGAGGGAAAAAAATGCTAGAAAAGTAATAAAAACGGGCATGTATTTGCCCACTCCGGTCGCTGAGCGCAACTCTCGGCTGTGTGTGCGCTCGTAAATCATCCCTACGCAGAGAAACAGAGCCCCTGTGGTAATACCGTGATTAACCATCTGGAGTATTGCACCTTCCACGCCGTCGACATTGAGGACAAAAATACCGAGTGTTACAAAGCCCATATGGCCCACCGAGGAGTAGGCGATCAGTTTTTTCATGTCACTCTGAGCAAGGGCTGTAAATCCACCATAAATAATACCGGCAATCGATAGCCAGAGGACATACGGCCCGAGGAGTAGGGTGGCTTCCGGTGTTATGGGCAGGGCAAATCGCAGAAAACCATAGGTACCCATTTTTAAGAGGATACTGGCAAGAATAACTGACCCTGCGGTAGGGGCTTCGACATGAGCAGCCGGGAGCCAGGTATGGAACGGAAACATGGGGACCTTGATGGCAAAGGCAAGGAAAAATGCTAAAAAGAGATAAACCTGGGCGGTAATCGGATAATCCTGCCACATCATTCCCGGAATGAAAAAACTGTAATCATTCGTTGTGTACAACCAGATTATGCCAACAAGCAGCAGGATAGAGCCGGCAAGCGTGTAGAGAAAAAATTTGATGGAAGCATATATTTTTCTGGGTCCGCCCCATATGCCGATGAGAAGATACATGGGGATGAGCATTGCTTCCCAGAGGACATAAAACAAAACAAAATCCAGAGCAAGAAAAACGCCAATCATAGCTGTTTCCATAATCAGGAGACACACCATGAAAGCTTGTATCCGTGTTTTAATATATGACCAGGATGCGAGGACGCAAAATGGCATTATGAAAGTCGTCAAGAGGATAAGGAGGATAGAAATGCCATCGACTCCTATGGTGTAATTGATATTGAAGGTTTCAACCCAGCTATGATGTTCGACGAATTGAAATTTGTCGGTTGTCCTGTCGAAGTCGGTCACCAGGCGAAGCGAAAGCAAGCCCACTGCGCTGGTCGTAGCCAGAGCAAGGTATCGACACAGTGACTCATTCTTCACAAATAAGAGAACAAGTGCTCCTACCAGGGGCAGGAAGATGAGTACACTTAAAATGGGGAAGCCGGAGTTAATCAGTAGTTGATCCATTACCAGTGATCCTTGATTTCAAAAATTATAGCCAGACATACGAGATGAGAAGAATAGCTGCAAAGGTGACGGATATATATATCGTCTGTTGTATCTGCCCTCTCTGCAAAACGATGGTGACTCTCCGACCGATTGCTTTCACACATCGGGCACTTCCATCGACGATGCCATCAATAGCATGCCAGTCAAACCATGACCAGAATTTGGCAGTTGTCATCAGTGAATAAAGACCAACAACTCTATAGGCGACACCCCAGACATTATCAAGCCATTGAATAGGATTTTTCGCCAGCCAGAGAAAGCCTTGACCCCCTATGCGGTAAAACCAGTCCAGGTCAAGGCTGATTGATGCTCTGGGTCCAAGTTTGTCTTTCAGAAAAATAAAGGCCAATCCTGTGAAGGCGAGGATCTGCAGAGTTTCACTCAGGTGGTAGCCCCCATAGGGATGGTAGGTGACATCGGCGTGGGGTAACATGTTGTAGAGAAACGGAGTATAGGAGCCAAGCAGCAGACACAGGAAAGCCGCTGCAGCCATCGCCACGTGCATGTTCCAGGGGGGATCTTCAGCCTTGGCCCAGGTTTCTTCGCTGCACCGATTCTCTCCAAAAAAGATCAGATAGGGTAAACGTAGACCAGCGACGAGGAAAGTTCCAACAGAGACTGCGGTAAGGAGAAAGCCGGCAATAAGCAAATGTGCTTCAAAGCCGGCTGATATGATCATGGATTTGGACACGAAGCCGGAAAAGAAAGGAAAGGCGGAGACGGAAATCCCGCCGATGACCATAAAAAAGAGAGTGGTCGGCATTTTTTTATAGAGTCCGCCAAGTTCGGTGAATTTAGATTTGCCGGTGGCATGAATGATCGCTCCGGCAGCCATGAAGAGCAGTCCTTTGTATAGAATATGGGCAAAGGCATGCGCACAGGTACCGTTGATGGCAAGAGCCGTACCGATGCCGACACCGGCGACCATGTAGCCAACCTGGCTGACAATCTCCCAACCGAGTAGCTTTCGTATATCATTTTCCATCATGGCATAGACAATACCGTAGATAGCCATGACCACGCCCAGAACGATGAGTATATCAAAGCCGGCAAACCCTCGGGCCAGAGTGTATATTGCCGTCTTCGTGGTAAAGGCACACATGAATACCGCTCCGGTCACCGTGGCCTTGCTGTATGCATCGGGCAACCATGAATGCAGTGGCGGAACTGCGGCGTTCAGCATCAGCCCGGCCATAATCAGCCAGGTATACAGTTGCGTATTCTGTTCATCGAGTTGGACGAAGGACAGATCCCCCGTGGCCTGATAGCGAAGAACGAATCCGAGAAGCAGCACCACTCCGCCGAAGGTGTGCACGAGTAAATAGCGATACCCCGCGGCAAGTGATCCCTCATCCTTATTGAACCAGATGAGAAAGGTAGAGGCAAAAGCCATCATTTCCCAAAAGAGAAAGAGGACTAAATAGTCACCGCAATATATGACCCCGAGGCTGCCGGAGACATAAAACCAAGAGGCGATGTGCTGCAGATTGTCTTTTATATGTAGACCGTAAACGGTGCCGATAATGGCCATAAGCGCCATGATGAAACCAAATACCATCGATAGACCGTCAACTCTGCCAAAGGTGAGTGTCCAGTCGCCCATAAAGGTGACGACGCCATGGACGCCTGGGTGCCAGCTGAGATAAATCACGTCCAGAAAGGTGAGAATCGGCACGCTGCAGAGATAAAGTTTACGAAACGGCTCTTTGATAAATGGCAGAAGAAGTGCGCCACAGAGCAAGATCAGAGCTGGATGGATGAAACTAGTTGTCATAGTAATCCTCTCGGGTCATGATTCCACTTTTTCCAAACCATCTCGCAAAGTAAATGAAAATAACACAGCACAAGATGCTGAAAATCGACCAGAAGCCGGGAATGTGGGCTTCCATCCAAGTATGTGCGTGATGGGTATCAACCCCGACAATCGTCCAGACCACCATGACTGCAATAGCGATATAAAAACCAACTTTTACGGTCTGCAGTCGTTCTTTCAAAAAATCGATGAGATTTATAATCATCCCGTCACCGCCTTGACAAATTGCAACATGAAATCAGGAAAAATACCAATTAATACGGAAATAGTACATGCTATCAGAATAGGTATGAGCATAGATAAAGGTGCTTCTTTTATCCCGGTAAAAGGCTCACCGACCGGTCGTTTACCAAAAAATGCTCTGTAGGTAATGGGGGCAAAATAGGCGGCGTTTAACAAGGTACTGGCAATGAGTATGAGCAGAATACCAAGTTGATGTGCCTCAACCGAGCCGATGAGCAAATTCCATTTGGTTATAAAACCGGCAACCGGCGGGGCGCCTATCATACTGAGAGAGGCTATGGCAAAGGCACCGAAGGTAAAAGGCATTGTTTTACCGAGGCCGTCCAACTCCGAGATATATTTTTTGTGGGTGACGACGTAGATAGCGCCGGCGCAAAAGAACAAAGTGATCTTTGAGAATGCATGGTTGACGATATGAATCAAGCCGCCCTGAATACCCGGATCGGTAAGCAATGCAACGCCCAATATAATGTATGAAAGCTGGCTGACGGTGGAATAGGCCAGTCGGGCTTTTAGGTTATCTTTGGAAAGCGCAATGATTGATGCGACGACCACGGTAAAGCCAACGAAGTAGGCCGTCGGAATACCAAGATTCAAAGCATGCATGGTGTCGGTGCCGAAGGTATACAGCATTACCCGTGTGGTACAGAATACCCCGACTTTGACTACTGCAACTGCATGGAGCAGTGCCGACACAGGTGTTGGAGCGACCATTGCCCCAGGCAGCCAGTGGTGGAATGGCATGACACCATTTTTGGCGAAGCCGAAAATACAGAAGATGTACAGCATGATAACCAGTGCACCACTGACGCCTTCCGGGAAAACGCCATCGTGGATATTCGAGGCAAAGTCCAGGGTGCCGGTCAGTACATAGATGAGAATCATGGCCGGCAGCAGGAATGCTTTGGCAGTTGTGGTCAGGTAGATGATGTATTTACGTGCTCCATTGTACCCCTCTTCGTCCTGATGATGGGCAACCAGTGGATAGGTACAGACAGAAACGATCTCATAAAAGAGATACATGGTGAACAGGTTGTCAGAAAAAGCAACGCCGATAGCCCCGAAGATGGAAAGGGCGAAACAGGCATTAAAGCGAGTCTGGGCATGTTCCTTGAGCCCTCGCATGTATCCCATGGAGTAAAATACGGCGATGGTCCACAGCGAGGAGGCCACTATGGCAAAAATCATCGACATAGAGTCGGCTCGCAGGGTGACCGATACGCCCGGCAGAATAGTGAACATATGGAAAACAAGAGTCTTCCCCTGCAGGACCGCCGGAATCATGGAGCCTACAACCAGCAGGAGGAGGATGGAAGAAACGGAAGATATCCCTTCCCGGATGTTTTCGTTGTCCCCCTTGAACATCACTCCCAGCGTACCGATAAGCGGAATGAGCAGGGCTATGAGTAATTTATAATCCATTCCAGGTGGCTCCTTGACTAACCTTTAAGTTGAACAGTGTCTTCGGCGTCTATTGATTTAAACCGGTGATAAACAGCGATAATGATACTGAGTCCTATAGCAGCTTCAGCCGCCGCAACGGCCATGATAAAAAGCGTGAATACCTGTCCAGTAACCGGGTCCGGTGAAGTGAAACGGTTAAATGCCATAAAATTTACGGATGCCCCGGCAAGAATCAATTCAGCGGCGATGAGCATGCCGATAAGGGTTCTTCGGGTGACCATACCGTAAATTCCAAGACCAAAAAGTATGGCCCCGATAACGAGAAAACTATTGATGTTGTTGTACAGCGTCAGGACTGACATCAACCTTCCCTCCCGCCCCGGGCAATGACCAGGGCTCCAAGAATTGCAATCAGCAGGACGATGGAAATCAGTTCAAACACCATTGAATATTCGGTTAACAAATGAATACCGATGGTTTTGACAGAGCCATCATTAATTTTTTCCATAACTTTCCAATCCGTCCGGATGGCGAGGATGGAGAAGCCCCCGGCGAGAAGTGCGGCGGTTGCAAAGCCAAAGGGACCGACGAGAGGGCCGGAAGGACCGACTCTTTTCTGTTCCTCTGGTGCGGCGAGCATAATCGCAAAAGAGATTGTCACAGCTACCGCCCCGACATAGATAAGAATCTGCATCATGGCGACAAAGGGAGAATTCAAAAAGTAGTAGAGCCCGGCCACGCCGACAAAGCAGACTATCAAACCGGCGACGGATCGTACCAGTCGCTCGGAGTTACAGGCGATCAAGCCGCCGATCAAAGTGATCGCCACCATAATTAAGAAGACGAGCCCAACCATTCCATCGACACTGAAAAGACTTGGGGATGTGACTATTGACGGGTTCATTTGTTTCTCTCCTCCAGACGTTTAAGAAGATCAAAAATAAAATCTTCTTTTCTGGTGCTCGCCAGGTTGTATTCTTTTGAGAAGGTAAGAGCATTAAAATTACAGGATTCAACACAGGAGCCGCAGAGAGAGCATTTAGTGAAGTCAAGAATATATTTCGTCAGAACCTTTTTCTTCTCACCTTCCGGTTTCTCGCCGGCAAGTGTAATACAGTTTGAGGGACAGGCTCTTTCGCAAAGCCCGCAGACCACACAGTTCGGTTTGCCTTCCTCGTTTTCGATCAGTTCGATATGGCCGCGATATTTATCGCACATGGTCAATGTCTCATAGGGATAGGAGACAGTAACCGTGGGTTTAAAAAATTCCTTGAATGTTACACCCATGCCGATAAAGAGGCTGATCAGGCCATGATAAATTTCTGAAAAATAGCTGACCATCTTAAAACACCTTAATTAGTCCTGCGGTAAACAGCAGGTTGAACAGGGACAGCGGAATAAGAATCTTCCAGCTGAGATTCAAAAGTCCGTAAATGGTCGTACGTGGAAAAGTCCAGCGTATCCAGATAAAAGTAGCAATCAGCAGATAGAGCTTAAGTAGAAACCAGAAAACGCCGGGAATGAACCCGAGAAAAGGCAGTGGTGCATTCCAGCCCCCTAGAAACAGGATCGTCGTTAAGCAGGAGCCGATAACGATATTGGCATATTCACCCATAAAGAAAAGACCAAAGCCCATGGAGCCGTATTCGGTGTGAAAGCCGGCCACCAGTTCACTTTCTGCCTCACCGAGATCAAATGGCGCCCTGTTCGTCTCAGCCAGGGTACAGATAAAAAATATGAGAAAACTCATGGGCATCAAAATATTATGAGACTCCCCGAGGAGGGGAAAAATATTCCAATGTAAAAATGATCCGCTCTGTTGACGGACAATCTCCATGAGATCCATAGACCCAGAAATCATAACCACGGTTATGGTCGTTATAAGCATGGGAATCTCATAGGCAACTGCCTGGGATACCGCGCGAACCGAAGACATCATGGCATATTTGTTACGAGAACTCCAGCCGGCAAAAACCAGAGACATGCTGCCCATGGAGGCAAAGGCGAAGATCATCAGGACACCGATATTCATGTTCTTGGCGACAATGGTCTCACTGAACGGAATGGTGACAAAGCTCATGATGGCCGGAAACATGGCGAGAACAGGCGCAGCAATAAAAAGTACCTTGTCGGCACCTCCGGGAATCGTCAACTGTTTGGCCATCAGTTTGATGCCGTCAAGAGGAGGCTGCAGCAGGCCAAAGGGGCCATTGATATTCGGCCCCGGCCGACGCTGTATGCGTGCCGCACCTCTTCGTTCAGCCCAAACCAGATAGGCAGCATTGAGGGCTGCGAAACCGATGGCAATCACAACAGCAACAATGACATTGAGTAGTGTTAAGCGCATAAAATCATATCCTCCTACCTGTCTATCTCGGGAATGACCAGATCGAGACTTCCCATAAATGCGAGCGCATCCATTATCAGCATGCCTCGGCATGTCTCATCAAATAAATGCATATTCGAATAGGTTGGCGAGCGAAGTTTCAAGCGATAAGGTGTCTTGCCGCCGTCACTGACCAGCCTGATACCGAAACTGCCTCTCGCCGTTTCCACCGCTTGATAATAATCTCCGGCAGGTGGTTTGATCAGCTTTGGCTTCTTCTTCGGCATTATCGGACCGTCCGGTAGTTTATTCAGTCCCTGTTCTATTATTCTGAGAGATTGTTCTATTTCTTCCATTCGCACATTGTATCTGGCTAGGGAATCACCCTCGTTAAAGACGGGTACATCAAAGTCAAATTCCGGGTAGACCGAATAAGGCTCATTTTTTCGTACATCGAAATTGATGCCGGAGCCTCTGGCAACAGCACTGGATGCACCGTATTTGCGACACACTTCCTGGCTGAGCGGGGCATTGCCTTCGAGTCTTTTGCGAAAAATAATGTTTCCGGTGACTAGCTTATGGTATTTCTTTAGCGATTTGCGCATACGGGGAATGAAGCGCCTGGCGGCCGAGATAAATTCGTCGTCAACATCGTTGTAGAGTCCACCGAACCGAAAGTAACAATATGTCAGGCGGGATCCCGTTACTGCCTCGAGCATATCGAGAATATGTTCCCGATCCTGCAGTGCGTACATAAGAGGGCTGAAGCCACCTAAATCCATGACGAATGCCCCAAACCAGAAGAGATGTGAGGAGACACGGTTGAGCTCAACCATGATGGCACGAATATATTCGGCTCGCTCGGGAACTTCTATTCCCGAGGCTTTTTCGATCAGCAGGACATGGCCGTGGGAATACCCGAGAGCGCCAAGATAGTCCATGCGGCTGAGATTCATGAGATACTGGGGATAGGTTTTAAGTTCACCCATCTTCTCATGCATCCGGTGAATATAGCCGATAACGGTTTCGGCCTCGACGATGTACTCGCCGCTCATTTCCATTTTGACCCGGAGTACACCATGGGTCGCAGGATGCTGCGGGCCGACGTTGAGGATGAAAGTCTCGTCCGGTTGAAGTTCTATAGGAGAATTCATGCCTTGAAATCCTTTAAGAGTGGATGAAAATCTGCATCTTCAGGAAGAAGGAGAGGAACGAGGTGAGGGTGTCCTTCAAACTTAATGCCGAAAAACTCATGGGTTTCACGTTCATGCCAATTTGCTCCAGCGTAAATCCCGGTAATTGTCGGAACGACTGGTTTATTGCGATCGACCCGCGTTCTTATGACGACACGGCAGAGGTCAAAGTCATATCGACTAAAATCGTATATAACCTCCAACTGCTTTTCCTTGATCCAGTCAACACCGGTTATGCTTTCAATAAAAAATTCTGCCTCATCGACAATGCCGACCGCTTCCAGGAGTTGTTCCGGCGCAACCTGGGCGTCTAGGTGGTAGCCATGCACAGCATAATCGCGTTCAAGCAAGCCATTATGGCGAGCTTCTAGGGAAGCTTTTTTGTCCAGTTCTTCTCCGGCGGCTTCTGTCGGAACTATAATTGCTTCCGATGCCGGAAAAAGCTTTTGGAGGGCCAATTTCGTCTTTTCACAAATCATTTTACAATGCTCCAAAAAACCTGAGATAAGTGGTGCTGAACGACGGGTGAGGCGAAACTTAAACTTTGACCGTTTTGGCGGCCTCTGGGTCTTTCCACCTCTTCCAGTCGGAAACGAGGTGTTCAAGTTCGATTATTCCCTGAAGAAGAGCTTCAGGGCGTGGGGGGCATCCGGGAACGTAGACATCGACAGGAAGGAATTCATCCGCGCCAAGAACGATGCTATACTGGCCTTCGAAAGCGAACGGGCCTCCGGAAATGGCACAGTTTCCAAGAGCCATAACCCATTTCGGTTCCGGCATTTGGTCGTAGAGTGTCTTAATGCCGGGCATCATTTTTTTCGTGATGGTACCGGCTACGATCATGACATCACTCTGTCTGGCGGAAGGGCGAAAGACTTCAGCGCCAAAGCGGGACATGTCAAATCTGGCGCAGCCGGTGGCCATCATTTCAATGGCACAACAGGCGATACCAAAAGTCAGGGGCCATAAGGAGTTTGCCCTGCCGATGTTGATCAGTTTGTCTACAGCTGCGAATTGAACTATCGACGAAGGTACGTTTTGCGTTCCCACTTAAACACTCCCTTGATCCATGCATAAACTACTGCGAGTGATAAAATTCCAACAAAAATAACTATTTCGACAAAATCACGTATAGAAGATGCAAAAACAGCATCGTTGTATGCAAGAGCAACAGGGAAGAGGAAGAGGACGTCGACGTCAAAGGCTAAGAAGATGAGAGCATAAAGATAGAAGACAACCCCGTATCGAATCCAGCTGTCACCGATAGGATCCATGCCGCATTCAATGAATTGAAGGGCCTTGTTGCTGATTTGCCTGGTCTTGAGGGGCATCAGAAGATAGACAATGGCGATAGGACCAAGCGCGAATGATAAGCCGCCGAGTGTGAATGCCGCTATCCAGAGAACTTCTTCCGGGTACAGAAATGCGGTGATTTGTTGTTCCATACTGTTCTTTATGTCCGCTTGTATTTTAAAAATGAATACAATGCCACCAAGTTACATCGAGTTGGTTAACATTTTCCACTGGGCAAATCCGCCGATTATCATAAATAATTGTTATACACGTGTCAATAAGAAACTGAATTCGGCCTCAGTGTTAGATGATCTTTGTTTATACTGGTATTCATTGGAAATCCTTGATGTAAAAAGACTTGTGAAACTTTTTAGAAATGCTATATTGCAACCAGAAGACCTAAGTAATTAAGATGATAAGTATCAGGGAAAATGATCGGTATTTGAGCGAGGTGACATGTCTATTACCCTAAGACAATTGGAAATATTTATAGCTGTTGCAGAAACGGCACAGGTCACTAAGGCCAGCAAGAAGTTGTTCGTGACGCAATCTGCCGTCAGCATGGCCCTGGCGGAATTAGAGAACCAATTAGGTGGATCATTGTTCGACAGGCACGGCAGAAGTCTTCTGCTCAATGCCCGGGGAAGGTTTCTGCTCCCTCTGGCAAAAGATATTACCTGTCAGGTCAGCAATATTGAAACTATCATGTCGGAGCGAAATGATAAGCTCGACGGCAAGATAGATATCGTTGCCAGTACGACACTGGGAAATTATATCCTGCCCTATCTTATTGGGGCATTCAAGAAAGTGCATCCCAATGTTCATGTCAATTTGCTGGTGTACAACACAAGATATGCTGAAAAACTTGTTTTTGAGAAAGAAATGGATGTGGGATTTGTCGAAGGGCCGCTCACCGGAAGAGAAGAAATTCAATGGCGTCCATGGTTTGAAGACGAATTAGTCGTTCTCTGCGGACCGACTGATCCGCTGGCCCATAACGAAATCTTTGATATTGATAATGATCTGAAAGGCAAGAAATGGATCATGCGTGAGAGTGACTCCGGAACTGCTGCAACTATCAGAGAGCGTTTCGGCAAGTATATGGAAGACGTAAATATCGTGATGGAAGTGGGCCATCCTGAAGCAGTGAAGCGAGCGGTTGAATCCGGGGCTGGAATCACCTGTTTGTCCGCTCTCAGCATCTGCCGTGAGGCGGAGAATGGCTGGTTGAAAGGGTTAAAGATTGAAGGGCTCGATATGAAAAGACAGCTGAAAATTATTCAGCGAAAAGATACGGAGATCAACGAGGCGCTTGCCGAATTTCTTTCTTTCTGTGATGTCATGACTATTTGCGATGACTCGAGGATTTGTCTCTCTTCTCCCTGGAAACTGCAGTCACTTCTTGCCAGGCACTCAGCCATGAAGAAATAGGCTCCGGGAAAGTCCCTGCACCGAAGTTGTTGCTGTGGAATGTTATCTTTTTTTTAGTGCAATTTTTAGTGCAAAATATACTTTTCGGATGGTTGGCGTCATTCGTAAAGCACTTCCCTGAGAAATAAGCCATGAGGGGGGGCAGTTGCCGCCGCCTTGGTCCTATCTTTTGCGTGCAGAATTTCGTTGAATTCACCAACAGACAGTTGTAGTAGCCCCACCTCAAGAAGCGTGCCGATGAAGTTTCGGATCATATTACGTAGAAATCCATCACCGACAAACTCAAAAGTAAGCTGGGAGGAAGCTGTCTCGATAAGGTTGGCCCGATAAATTGTTCGTACCGCACCACGCCCGGAACGGAGACTTTTGTCTCTCGATCCGCTGTTTTCAAAAGAAGAAAAATCATGGGTGCCTTCAAGAATTCCTAAGCATTCTATCATCGCCGCTCTATGCAACTGGCGAGTGACATGCACGCTGTAGAGCCTCAGGTGTGGCGGTTGGATTTTGCCGGTATATATGTTGTAATGATAACATTTTCCGGTGGCTGAAAAGCGGGCATGGAAGGTAAGGTCCACCTCATCGACAGCGAAAACACGGATGGCGCCCGGAAGCATTGAATTCATACCCCGCATGAAATCCTGACAGCTAATAGTCGAACCGGTGGTAAAATGGGCAACCATTCCCTCCGCATGGACCCCGGCATCCGTTCGGCCGGCGCCATGTAGATCTATTTTTTCCCTGGTCATCCGAGTGAGACAATACTCAATTTCCCCCTGTATGGTACGTTCGTTTCTCTGGCGCTGCCAGCCGCTAAATGATGTGCCGTCATAACTGATGAGCAGCTTGATGTTTCGAAGATCAACAGACATAGTCAAAAAATGAAGAACGATTTGTCTCTATTTATGGAAAGAGTGGAACGCCTGTCAGTCCGGTGGTTTCGGCAAATCCATGCATGATGTTCATGTTCTGCACCGCTTGGCCCGAGGCACCTTTGACGATGTTGTCGATAGCTGACATGACGATTATTCTGTTGGTCGTATGGTCAATTTTGTAGGAGATATCGCAGAAGTTGGACCCTCGGACATACTGCGTGGCCGGGAATGTATCTTCTGGCAGTACACGGACAAAGGGCTCGTGTTGATAATGATCGTGGTAAAGAGCGTCAATCTTTTGCCGATCAAAGCCAGGGACGAGTGAGGCATAGATGGTACTCAAGATGCCGCGGGACAGAGGAAGTAAATGCGGTGTGAAAGAAATATGCACATTGGCGCCGGCGAGGACACTCAGTTCCTGCTCGATTTCCGGGGTGTGGCGGTGCGCTCTGCCGACCTTATATGGCCTGAATCCGTCATGCACCTCACAGAACAATGAGCCGACCTGGGCGCTACGCCCCGCGCCGGATGTTCCGGATTTAGAGTCGGCGATTATCGATTGCACTTCTATGACTCCGGCCTTGAGCAGCGGCGCCAGACCGAGAATGATCGATGTTGGATAGCAGCCCGGATTAGCGACCAATCTGCAGGTGGCAATATCTCGGCGATAGAGTTCCGGGAGGCCATAGACAGCTTCGGCAAGGAACTGGCTCGAGGAATGCGGCTGATACCATTCTTCGTATGTCGAAACATCTCGTAGGCGAAAATCAGCCGATAAATCGACAACTTTTTTACCGGCAGCAAGCAAGTTGGGAACCAGGTCCATCGCTGTTTTATGCGGCACGGCGGTGAAAAAGAAATCGGCTTTTTCGCACAGCTCGGTAACGGAGAGGTTTTCGCAGAGAATATCAACCTTTTGCCTCAGGCTGGGGAAGACTTCAGAGAGCGGTTGACCGGCATGCTGCCGTGAGGTTGCAGCAGTAATCCGAACTTTAGGATGGTTACAGAGTATTCTGGCCAATTCGGCGCCGGTATATCCCGAGGCACCAATAATTCCTACACTAATCATGGTAAGTTCGCTCCCTGATAAAAAATTAGTTCATGGCTTTGCCGTTGCCACGCTGGAGCATGGGAACGAGATGAACGATGACCTGTTGCCGTTACAACGCTCCAGCATGGGAGCGATGACAAAAAAAGGGGAACGACAGCCAACTGTCATTCCCCTTCACAAAAAACTTACAACACTGTTACCGCAGTTCCCTGCCGTACAACAATTGTTCCTGATTAAAAACGTTAGCAGGAAGATCTTAACGTTTAGAAAATTGGAACTTGGCGCGGGCGCCTTTCTGGCCGTATTTTTTCCGCTCTTTTTCACGCGGATCGCGAGTCAGCAGGCCCGACTGTTTTAATTGCAGTCTGATCTCCGGGTTGGTCTCAAGCAGGGCTTTGGAGATACCATGGGATAAGGCATCGACCTGAGCAGATTTGCCACCACCACGGAGAGTGGCAATGACGTCATACTGTTCGAGAGTTTCGGTGACTTTGAAAGGTTTAATGATGCGTTGGCTTTTGAAAATCTGACCAAAATAAGCATCCGCTTCCAGTTTGTTGACTATTATTTTACCTGTACCAGGAGTAAGCCATACTCTGGCAACAGCAGTCTTTCTTTTTCCTGTGGCATAAAAGCGATCCTGAGCCATGTTTGTTTTCTCCTAGATTAAATATCTAATGCAGCAGGTTGTTGCGCTGCATGGGGATGATTGTGTCCAGCGTATACCTTCAGCTTTTTCAGTTGTGCCCGGCCAAGTTTATTCTTTGGCAGCATACCTTTGACAGCTTTATAGATAAGATCAGTCGGATGTTTTTCCAAAAGCTCTTTAGCTGAAGCCTCTTTAATTCCACCAATCCAACCGGTGTGGCGATAGTATTTCTTATCGTCCATTTTATTGCCGGTGAGATGGATTTTCTCTGCGTTGGTAACGACTACAAAATCACCATTATCAATAAAAGAGGAAAAAGTCGGTTTGTGTTTACCTCGCAAGCGGGTAGCAATCTCTGAGGCCAGGCGGCCCAGAACCTTGTTCTCTGCGTCGACAACGTACCATTTCTTCTCGATCTCGTTGACTGGGGCAAGATAGGTTTTCATTATATCCCTCAAATGGTCGATCATTTAATAAAAAAAGGTCCGAACAGTGTCGAACCTTTTGTACATTATAGTGGAGCGGGAAACGAGATTCGAACTCGCGACGTCAACCTTGGCAAGGTTGCACTCTACCACTGAGTTATTCCCGCTCGTTTAGTTTTTTCTATCAAAACTGCGGTGTATTTACAAGGTTTGCAACTGAGTGTCAATCAAAAAATTGATTGAGATAAGCTATGCATTCTAATTATTTTCTTATCGAAAGTCACGAAAAATAGAGATCCAATTGTTGCTTTAGAGTATACTGAAAGCCAAGATAATGGCTTATCTTTTTGGATTTACTGTAAATAAACTTCTATTCGAACAAAAAGGAATGAAGTTTTTTGTCTTTTGCACTTTATATTAAAACAGAGAGCACTATGGAAAGGAAAAGTTCTGTTGCACGAAAAACAGCGGAAACGGATATCGATCTGCACTTGAATCTTGATGGCAGTGGTAAAAATGAAATACAATCCGGCGTGCCTTTTTTAGATCACATGCTCACGCTCTTTAGTGTGCATGGTTTTCTGGATCTTTTCGTCAAGGCTGAAGGGGATATCGAGGTAGACGATCATCACACAGTGGAAGACGTTGGTATCTGTTTAGGTCAGGCGATAGCCTCGGCCCTGGCGGATAAAGGTGGCATCGCCAGATACGGCAGCAGTTATCTACCTATGGATGAAAGCCTCGTCCGCGTGGTTGTCGATATTTCCAACCGTCCTTTTCTGCATTATGACGCTGTCGTTACCGAACAAAAACTCGGCACCTTCGATACCGCTCTGGCCAAAGAATTCTTCCGTGCCGTATGTCAGCATGGAGGTCTCACCCTGCATATTGATCTTTTACATGGTGAAAATGGCCATCATATAATTGAGGCTATATTTAAGGGTTTTGGCCGCGCCATGCATATCGCAACAACCGGTCTGGAAATTCAAGGGGCACTTTCTTCTAAGGGATGTCTGTAATCCGGACCGAGGCAGTAAGGGCATTGAGCCACCGTTCGTTAGTTAAAACAAGGGGTTGTTTCATGGGAAAAATATCTAGATTGTGTTTTTTATATAGTTGTGCCGTTCTCTTGCTCTCGTCGTGCTCGCAGCTTTCCGGCGACAAGGGAAATGATCATATTAACGCACCAGTCGAGCCACTCTCGTGTATCGTCGTGTTGCCCGCTGGTACTTCGGTCGGCAATGATGACACCATCGACTATACAGAGGCGCAATCCCTTGAAGAAGGAGCTACCTATGCCACCGATGTTATGCGCAGGGAGTTGCAGGGGAATCCTCGAGTTCGCATCTTGAATGCCAATCAGGTAGCAACTCTTGCGCCGGAGATTGACGGTGGAATGGTCGGCACGGTTGCCGCTATTGGGCAAAAGCTGAACTGTGACGGTGTATTACAAACCACCGTTCGTCGTTATCAACAGCGCGAGGGAACCAAGTATGCCGTGGACGAACCGGCGTCCGTGGATTTTTCCATGGTGTTGCGACATGCCGGAACCGGCCATGTGCTGTGGTCAACTGATTTTCGCGAAGAGCAGCAATCCTTGCTGAGCAATATTTTCTCTTTTAGTAAAGCGAAAAGCAGAGGCTTTAAATGGGTTACTGTCGAGCAGCTCATGGAACAGGGAATTAAACAACGGCTGGACGAATGCCCCTACCTGCACGAGTAGATCGGTTTTTCTCGGTACCAGAACCCCGTTAAGCGAGAGAAATAACCCGAGGCATTCTTGGCTAGCCTTCTGGATATGACGGGGTTTGCCCGCACCGCTTTTTTCTCCTTTTTTATGCGACAGCACACCACCTTGACGTTTCCAATGAAGAATGAGTACAAACTCCCTGCCGCACTCAATAGAAAAATCGGCAAGGCGATGCATGATTTTTCCATGTTTTCAGAGGGCGACCGCGTCCTGATTGGTGTTTCCGGTGGGGTCGACAGTTTGGCTCTTGCTTTTGTTCTGGCAATGTGGCAAAGGAAAGCGCCGATACATTTTGATCTTACGGCAATATATATCGATCATGGCTTTTCCCGGAAACTACAGGGCGCTGTTGACTCCGGTGCAGCCATCGGCAGGCAGCTGCAGGGAATTTCACTGGATTTTGAGATCATCGAAGAGTGGTCGATCGACGAAGCGGACAGAACATGTTTTCTCTGCGCACGAAATAGACGAAGTCAGCTTTTCGATCTTGCCCGGGCGAGAGGATACAATAAAATTGCCCTCGGTCACCATAAAGATGATCTCATAGAAACCTTTATGCTGAATGCTCTCTACAGCGGTAATATCTCCACCATGGTGCCCCGGCAGAATTTATTTACCGGTACCCTTTCCATTGTTCGACCGATGGCATATCTTGAGAAGGATGAGGTTTGTTCAATTGGCGCAGGATTGAAGCTAGAAACAATAAAAAATCTCTGTCCTCTTGCTAATGACACAAGACGAGAAAAGGTGCGCAGTCTGTTGCATACACTTTACCAGGATGACCCGGCTGTGAAAAACTCACTGTTTGCAGCCTTGTCCAATGTACGAAAAGATTATTTACTATGAAGACCCATGCCGATTGTCTGCCCTGTCTCATGCGACAGGCGCTCCAGGTTGCCCGTATTACCAACTGCACACAACAGCAGCAGCTCGAAATTCTTCAGGCCGTTTCCGCCGTCATTGCCGAAATGGATGTTAAAAAAAGTCCGCCGGCCAATGCGCGTCCGATTTACCAAAGAATTGCCGAAATAAGCGGTTGTGAAGACCCGTATTACGAGAAAAAATCTGCCAGCAATGCACAGGCCCTGAAAATTGTTCCCGGTCTGCGCCAGGAGATACGGCATACCGATGAGGAGCTGTCCTCGGCGGTACGTTTCGCTATCGCCGGAAACATCATTGACTACGGCGCCTTGGAAACTTTTGATGTTGTCGCGGCTCTCGAGCGCAGCCGTACCTCGAAACCGGCGGTGGATCACCTGCCGCAATTCCATGATGCAATCAATCGGCTTTCGGAGGGAAGTTCCATCCTCTATCTTACAGACAACTGCGGGGAAATAGTCTATGATTCGCTGCTCGTTGAGTATTTACACCGGCGCGGTTTTGCTCTGACCATCGCCGTCAAAAGCGGCCCGATAATAAACGATGCCCTGGTTGATGACGCTCTTGCTGCCGGTATGGATAAATTTGGCCGGATTATCACTAATGGTGGCAGGTCTCCGGGGACGGAGTTAGAGGAATGTTCCGAGCAGTTTGTCCAGCTCTTTCATGCGGCGGATCTGGTCATTGCCAAGGGACAGGGCAATTTTGAGAGTTTGTCCGAGGTAGATCGGGATGTTTTTTTCCTCTTAACCATAAAGTGTGCAGCCGCTGCGCAGCATATGGCTGCGCTCTGCGGCGTGCCTGCTGATACCTTGCCGGGCAAAGGGGAAATGGCGGTCTATTATTCGGGAAAAAAATTGTAAAGGTGGATTTGATGAAAACACGCATTAAAAATATTTTACAGGAAAAGCCGGTTGGACAGCCGGTCTCGATAGGGGGATGGGTGCGCACCAAAAGAGATACCGGCAGCTTTTCCTTCGTTGAGATAAATGACGGTTCCTGTCTGGCCAACCTGCAGATAATCGCCGATGAAAAACTGGAAAACTACGTCTCGGATATCAAACAGGTATCGACCGGATCAAGTGTCATGGTCGAAGGGACTCTGCAGGTATCACCGGCCAAGGGACAGGATGTGGAAGTACATGCCACCAGTTTCAGTGTCATCGGCAAGGCCGATCCCGAAATCTATCCCCTGCAGAAAAAACGCCATTCCTTTGAGTTCCTGCGTGAACTCTCCCATCTGCGACCAAGAACCAATGCCCTTGGTGCCGTCAGCCGTGTCCGTTCACGGCTGTCCTATGCGGTGCATCAGTTTTTTCAGGATCGAGGCTTTGCCCAGATTCATACCCCGATCATTACCACCAGCGACTGCGAAGGTGCCGGCGAAATGTTTCAGGTGACAACAGGCCAGGAGAAAACCAAGGCGGAACATTTTTTTGGTCGATCGGCGGGACTGACCGTCAGCGGTCAGCTGCAGGCCGAGGTGTATGCGCTTGCCCTTGGTGATGTTTATACCTTTGGTCCGACATTTAGGGCGGAAAATTCCAACACCTCTCGCCATCTGTCTGAATTCTGGATGATTGAGCCGGAAATGGCCTTTTGTGATCTGCAGGGCAATATGGAGCTTGGCACGGAGATAATCAAATATCTGTTACAGGATGCTCTGACCCACTGCCCAGAAGATATGCAGCTTTTTAACAAATTTATCGAAAAGGGGCTTTTGCAAAAACTTGACAATATCGTGCAGAAAGACTTCGTGCACATCAGCTACACCGAAGCGGTGGAGCGGCTGCAAAATGCGCCGAAAAAATTCGACTACCCCGTCAAATGGGGCCTTGATCTGCAGTCGGAGCATGAGCGATATCTCGCGGAAGAGGTTTTTCAGTGCCCGATAACCGTCACCGACTATCCGGCGTCGATCAAGCCTTTTTATATGCGGGTCAACGATGATGGGAAAACGGTGGCGGCGATGGATATCCTCGTTCCCGGGATTGGCGAGATTATCGGCGGCAGTCAGCGTGAAGAACGGTACGACGTCCTGGAGGCGCGGATGACTGAGGCTGGGATTACCCTGGCCGACTACACCTGGTATCTCGATCTTCGCCGTTACGGATCGGTGCCGCATTCGGGATTTGGTCTGGGCTTTGAGCGCCTGGTGCAACTCGTTACCGGTATGGCCAACATCCGCGAAGTTATTGCCTTTCCCAGGACACCGGGCTCCGCACCCTGTTAAGACGATTGGCTATGAATGGTTATTTAGCGGAGGAAGGCTGTTGAGCAAGGAACCCGGGGTACAAAAAATGTTTGATGCCATTGCCGGTCGCTATGATCTGATGAACCGGGTGATGACCATGGGGCAGGATCAAAAGTGGCGCAGGTTTGTCGTCAAAACGGCGGGTGATCCAGGTGATGGCTTGACCCTTGATCTGGCCACCGGAACCGGAGATATCGGCGCGCTGATGCAGGACACCCACCCGCGGGCTAGGGTTATCGGCGGGGATTTCTCCCTGAATATGCTGACAGAGGCGAAAAACCGTTTTGCCGAAAAGCCGATACACTGGCAGGCCTGCGACGCCAACATGCTGCCTTTTGCTGATGACACATTCGAATCGGTGACCTTTGGCTATCTGCTCAGAAATGTCGACGACGCCCTGCGGGTGTTGCGGGAAGTACGCCGGGTACTGAGACCTGGCGGCAAGGTGGTCTGTCTTGATACAACCCCCCCGACGAAAAACCTACTCTATCCCTTTATACGTTTTTATTTCCGGTATGGTATCCCTTTTCTCGGCAGATTTGTTGCCGATGATGAGGCCGCCTATGCGTATCTTACCGGGTCAACGATGGATTTCTATACTGCGCCGCAATTGGCTGACCTGTTTTCAGACGCAGGATTTAATAATGTCGGCTATGAAAAATTTATGCTTGGTACTATTGGTGTACATTGTGGAGAAAAATGATCATTGAACAAACTACCTTTAACCCTGCCGAACTGCCTGTCTATTCCCCCGTGGAGACACTTTTCACTTTTCTGGTCAACAGCGTCGGACGATACCATGATAAAATCGCCTACATTTACAATGTAGGCAATGAGGAGTATCGGGTCCCCTACAGTAAATTGTTTGAAGATGTACTCCTCTTGGCGAGAGCCTTTCGGCGTCGCGGAGTGGGTCGCGGTGACAAGGTTATGGTGCTCTCGGACAACCGGTATGCCTGGATTGTCACCGATCTGGCCCTGATTTCTTTTGGCGGCGTCAATGTTCCCCGCGGTTCCGATACCCCGACCCAGGAACTCGAGTTTATCATCGAGCACTCAGAGAGCTGTTATCTGGTAATCGAGACGGACAAGCTTCTCGAGCGGCACAGTGAGTTCATTCAAAATTGCAAGCAGTTAAAATCCATTTTCGTCATGACCGGACCGGCAGAGCACACGCTTTTCAGCAATGTTTTTTCCTACAATGACTTACTCCTTGACCGACAGTACAGCAAAAAGGATATTGACACCTTTCTCGAAGGGGGTGAGAAAATCACTCCTGAGGATTTGCTCACCATCATTTATACCTCAGGGACAACCGGAATGCCCAAGGGGGTTCAGCTCTGTCACGCCAATATCATGCACAATGTCCGGGTGGTACCGGAGGTCATCCAACTGAGTGAAAACGATAACTGGCTGTCCATCCTGCCGAGCTGGCATATTTTTGAGCGAACCGCGGAATATGTTGCTCTGGCCAGAGGAACTACGCTTGTTTATTCTTCGATTAAAACCTTCTCGCAGGATCTGGAAAAATATCGGCCGACCCTGGTGGCGACGGTTCCGCGGGTATGGGAATCGCTCTACGCAAAGGTGCAGATGGCGGTCAAGAAAAAAGGGACGGTTGCAGAAAACCTTTTTCATGCCATGGTATGGGCCTCCTCCGCCTATCGTCGCAACAAGAGGAAGGTGCTTGGGCGTATGCCGGTCTTCAAGACAGCTGGATTACTGGAAGAATATGGCGAAAAAATTATCGCCTCGGCCAAAATGGTACTGCTCTTCCCTTTCTCTGCCCTGGCCGATAAAAAGCTGGCCATGGTCAGGCAGCGATTCGGTGGCCGATTACGACTGGCGATCAGCGGCGGTGGTACTCTAGCAACGTATCTCGAGGAGTGGATCGATGCCGTCGGTATCCGTATCGTCAATGCCTATGGCATGACCGAATGTTCCCCGGCCATCGCCGGACGAGGCCTTGCCTGCAGAACATACGGCACAGTCGGGCCGCCTGTACCCTGGACCGAACTCCGGGTGGTTTCCGGGGAGGGCAGACCGCTGCCGCCGGGGGAGGAGGGGACCATCGAGGTCCGTGGCGCCCAGGTGACGAAAGGGTATTATCGTGATGAAGAGGAAAATCGTAAATCTTTTACCCAGGATGGTTTTTTCAAAACAGGTGATCTCGGCAAGATGACCATCAACGGTGAACTGATGATCACCGGGCGGGCAAAAGAGATCATTGTCCTGTCCAGCGGAGAAAATATCGATCCAACGAAGATTGAAAATGCCCTGACCATGTTCCCCTTTATTCAGGAGGCGATATTGGTCGGTCATGACAAAAAAGCCCTTGGCGCTTTGCTTGTACCGAATATGGAGGAATTAAAGGACTATGTCGCCAAAAAGATGAGTGGGCTACGCCAGGAAACTGCCGACTTGCTCACCGATGTCAAGGTACTGAATCATATTCGCGACGATATGAACCGGATTCTGCGTCCGAAACAGGGCTTCAAGCCCTATGAAAAATTGCAGGGGATTATCTTTCTCGACAAAGAATTCAAATTAGGCGAAGAACTGACCAATACCCTGAAAAAGAAACGACACGTTATCGAAAAGAAATATAGACAACTCATTAACGATTTGCTGCACTGAGTATTATAAACCGAATATCAGTACATTGCTGATACATAACAACACGCTGATCAAGCATGCAACGCTATAAAATTATTCATCGTACTTACTACAACTATTCTGTTGAAGTCACCCTTGGAGCCCATACCTTGCTTCTGCGTCCAAGAGAAGACCATGAATTGCGTATAGAGTCTTTTTCTCTGAAAACGACACCCCTGTCAACATTACTTTGGCATCGGGATGTGGAAGGGAATTCTGTCGCTATTGCAAATTTCGATGTGCCCACAGCCCAGTTGGTGATTGAGAGCGAAGTCGTAATCCAGCAATACAATGAAGCCCCCCTCGACTTTATGGTAGCTGATTACGCAATGGTTTATCCCTTTGCTTATCAACCAGATGACAAAGTGTTGCTGTCTCCTTATATGGCATTGCCTGAGTATGAAACAATAAATGTGGTCAATACATGGATCGCCACTTTTTGGCAATCCAGCGAACAGATTCAGACCTACACTCTCTTGCAGCGAATTGCCGCCCACATTTATAAGACATTGTCATACCAGGTGCGGGAGGAACCAGGCGTACAAACTGCCCGGCATACATTGTCTTGCGGCACTGGATCTTGCCGTGATTTTGCTTTGCTTTTTATGGAAGCAGCGAGGTGTTTGGGATTGGCCGCGCGCTTTGTGAGTGGATATCTCCACGCTCCGTTGATGTCTCATGTCATTGGAACAACACATGCTTGGGCTGAGGTCTACTTGCCCGGCGCAGGATGGAAGGGGTTCGACCCAACGATTGGAAAAATTGCCGGTCCCGACCACATCGCCGTAGCGGTAGCAAGGTTGCCCGAGTCGGTGCCACCTGTAGCGGGAGCATTCCTTGGCGCCTCGGGTTCTATTCTGGATGTGGGAGTATGGGTGAGCAAGTGTTAATCAAGAAACTTGGCCGGGACTGATTAGGGCTCCTGGAGCTTTCATCGCCCGCTGTGAGTAATTTATACCTTCGCCAGCTCGTCCATTGTACAGCAGTAATTGATTATTGAGCCGTTCATTTCATAACGGTTGGGTCGGCCCTGATGGCAGGATAAACAGTTCAGTGTCAGCCCCAAACCGCCAGATGGATCGAAGATTACGATATTTTTTATCCGTTGGGTTACCGTCAGATCTTTAAGGATAGCCGTAAGGCTTCCGCCTTCTTTCTCACTCAACGTATCAAAACGAATAAAGGCCGGGATAAACTTCTCATAGAGCAGCTGTTTGATTTTATCCCCCGAGTCTGCCTCGGTTTTTTTGGTTCCTATGACCGCGGCTGCTTCTGAAACTATGTCATGTATCTCGATAGTCTCTCCAACCCGGATAGTACCCCCTTTGACAACTACGCCAAAAATACCTTCTCTCGGCATGACGCAATCCCCGGCCTGATGGAAAATAGCGCAACGGGTATGGCAGATTTTGCCAAGTTGGGAAATGACTAATTCTGACTCGCCAATCATTATGTGGGTTCCAACCTTGAGACTGGGTAAATCGAGTCCTTCGGTGGTGATGTTTTCAGCAAAATTTCCGGCAACCACATCAAGACCCTTGGCGCGCATGTTTTCAATGCTTTCTTCTGCCAGAAAACTCACTTGGCGGTGCCATTTACCCCCATGCGCATCGCCTTCCAGGCCGAACTGGGCGATGAGGTTGGTAGATGGAATGTTTTTCTTGCGTATACCTTTGCGGTCACTGACGGATATTGCTCTGATTGTGAACATTGTCATGCTCCAAAAGAATTGGTGAATGGTGTTAGTTCCGAGAAAAGTACTACAGTGTATCTTCTCCTGCCAGCATGAAGTTCGTAATGCAACATTATATTTTGGTATTGTGACAATTATGTAATATTATGGGTGGATTATTACAATGGCGGTAACAATGTGACGTGCTCTTACCGAGGTATTTCCCACTTTTTCTGACTAACTTATATGAATGATAGTATGTTTTTCTGTTGGCACACAAATTGCGTTGTCTCAGGATGATGGTAGCGTTCGTGGAGAAAATCTTCGAGAGATCCATGATGGGTATTCTCGGACAGGATCCGGGCAAATTTCAGTATAGAATGATCATCCCGTCGTTGTATTGTCAGCAGTTACTTTTTAATTATCAACGATGAAGAAGTAAAAAAAAGAATTGGAATTACAGATGGATATTGATACACTTGTTTTAATCTTCCTGCTTACTACAGCATTGTGCTGGTGGTTGATGATGCATGTCAATGCAGAAAGACAACTGAGAAAGCAATGGCAAAAAGATGCGCTGGACCAATTGGAACGTGCGGAAAAAGTCCGACGGTTAACCGGAAAATTGTAATGGGACCGGACTCGGCAAACGGCAGGTCCGGGACATCATGGGGTGATCGATGTGGTTACAGACAAAATGTGATTTGACCTTTGATTTAAACGTGCCGACGCCCTTTGTTTTTATGCTGCGGCCACGCAGCGGCGCGCAGCAATGGGTGGCCGGTGAAAAATATACGCTGCAGCCAAACAGCACCGTTTCCGAATTTACCGATAACTACGGTAATCTCTGTCAGAGATTACTGGCTTCCCCAGGGAGCTTGTCGGTATGCACCAGCGCAGAAGTAATGCTGGCGGACAGGATTGATCGGGCGTTTGATGCGCCGTTTGTCGAGATCCAGAATTTGCCTGACGCAGCACTCTGCTATCTCCTCCCCAGCCGCTATTGCGAGGTGGAATATTTTGGTTGGATGGCAAGTGACATTACCGCCGGCCAACTTTTGGGCTATAACCAGGTGGCCGCCATTGAAAATTATGTGCGTACGGCTATCCGCTACGAGTCGCATCTGGGGGACAATCCGGTTTCCGCCGTCGAAGTCAATGCCAGACAATGGGGGGTCTGTCGTGATCTTGCCCATCTGGCAATAGCCCTTTGCCGCAGCCTGACTATTCCAGCAAGAATGGTCGTCGGCTATCTCTACGGCCTCGAACCGATGGAACTGCATGCCTGGTTCGAGGCGTATGTGGGGGGCCGCTGGTACACTTTCGATGCGACGCAGGCCGAGGTTACCGGGGGATACGTTGTCCTCGGCTATGGCCGCGATGCCGCTGATGTTGCTGTTTACAATCAGTTTGGCCCGGCGGTCTATCCGACGACACAGACTGTCCAGGTGCGGCGACTGCCGGATGAACATCCACCGGGACAATAAAAGAGAGACACCTGTCTGCGCGGATTGATGCTTTTTCAGTGTCAATCGCCTTGTTATCTCAGGGTTTGTGCAGAGAACGTATTCAATGAACACGATATATCAAATTTCACCGAGGAAAGGTTCTATGGCGACATTTAAAACGTATGACCCTGAGAATTTTTACGATGAATTGATCGATGAAAATGGTAAGCCCCGTCCCGAGGCCCAGCTGCTTATCGACAAAATCGAGTCGCTTCCTGAAGGCGATCTGGCTCTGCGCCAGAAAGAGGCAGAGGCACTGCTTCTCAAAATGGGCATTACTTTTAATGTCTATGGCCAGGACGAAGGCACTGAGAAAATATTTCCTTTCGACCTGATTCCGCGAATCGTTTCCAGTGCCGACTGGCAGCAGATCGAGGCAGGATTGAAGCAGCGGATATATGCACTCAATCTGTTCTTGCAGGATATCTATAACGACAAAAAAATCCTCAAAGACAAGGTTGTACCTGAGGATCTTGTCCTGTCGAGCAAAACCTACCGTAAAGAATGCGAAGGCTTCACCCCGCCCCGTGGAATATGGTGTCATGTAACAGGTACCGATCTGATACGGGATAGAGATGGACGTTTTTATGTGCTTGAAGATAACTTGCGCTGCCCCTCCGGCGTCTCGTATGTCCTGGAAAATCGCCAGGTATTAAAGAGAACCTTCCCACAGGTATTCCAGGCATCCAAGGTCAGGCCGGTGGACGAATACCCGGGTAAGCTGCATGAGGTGCTGGAATATCTTGCTCCTGATCATGTTCAGTCTCCTACTATTGGCGTGCTTACTCCCGGTATCTACAACAGCGCTTATTTTGAGCACTCGTTCCTCTCTCAGCAGATGGGTGTGGAACTGGTTGAAGGCCAGGATCTTATCGTTTCAGATGGCTTTGTTCATATGCTGACGACCAAAGGCCTGAAACGAATAGATGTCCTGTATCGACGAATTGACGATGATTTTATTGATCCAACAGTGTTTCGTCCTGATTCCATGCTCGGTGTCAAAGGTCTCATTGATGTCTATAAAGCCGGCCGGATTGCAATGGCAAACGCGCCAGGAACCGGCATAGCCGACGATAAGGTTATTTATGCCTATGTACCCGAAATCATAAAGTACTACATGGGGGAGGAGGCCATCCTGCCGAATGTGCCAACCTATATTTGCCGAAACGATAAGGACCGTGAGTATGTGCTTTCCCATCTGGATGAACTGGTGGTAAAAGCCGCCAACGAGTCTGGTGGATACGGTATGCTGATCGGGCCCCATGCAAGCAATGCTGAAAGGGCCACTTTTGCTGAATTAATCAAGGCAGAGCCTCGAAATTATATGGCCCAGCCAACCATAGCTCTCTCCAGAGTACCAACAATCGTCGGGGATAAAATTGAAGGACGGCATGTCGATCTTCGGCCTTATATACTCTACGGAAAAGACATTTACGTACAACCGGGCGGTTTGACCCGGGTTGCACTGAAAAAAGGATCTCTGGTGGTCAACTCATCCCAGGGTGGCGGCAGTAAAGATACCTGGGTGGTGTAGATCAATAAAAAATTGGAGGATTTTAAATGCTTAGCCGTGTAGCGAACTCTATCTACTGGATGTGCCGATATATTGAACGGGCTGAAAACGTAGCCCGATTCATCAGTGTAAACCTCAACCTTCTGCTGGATATGCCTTCTGAAGAAGGCAAACACTGGAAACCGATTGTTCTGACCACCGGAGACCAGGAAATATTCGAAAAAAAGGACCCAGATTATAGTCAGGAGGCGGTTATCCGCTTTCTCACTTTTGACCGGGACTATTCGAATTCGATTGTTCGTTGCCTGGCCGCGGCCAGGGAAAACGGACGATCCATTCGGGAAATCATCTCTTCGGAAATGTGGGAACACCTCAATAATTTTTATCTGGAATTAAGTAATGGCAATAGTTTGTCCATGGCACTGGAGGACCCGCATCGCTTTTTCAAGATCATTCAAATGCGCAGTCATCTGTTCACCGGTTTGATGGACAGTACCATGAGTCATGGCGAGGCCTGGAATTTTGCCCGCATCGGCATGATGATGGAACGGGCTGACAAGACTTCCAGAATTCTTGATGTAAAATATTTCATGCTGCTCCCTCAGGCTAGCTTGGTCAATGCGCCCATCGACCATATCCAGTGGATGTCGGTCCTGAAGTCCGCGAGTGCCTTTGAGATGTATCGAAAAGAACATCACAACATCACCCCGCAAAAGGTTGCCGAATTTTTGATTTTTGACACCCAGTTTCCTCGATCTATCCGACACTGTATCAATAAGGCGAAAATCTGCCTGCATCGCATAACTGGAACTCCTCCAGGGGCTACGATTAATCTGGCAGAAAAAAAATTGGGCCGTATCCAGGCCGATATTGAATACACTGATATTGATGAGGTTGTAGAGATAGGTCTCCATGAGTACCTCGATGATCTGCAAAGCAGGATTAATGAGGTGGGGGCTGCAATTGGTACAACGTTTTTTAATCTGAAGCCCCTTAATCAGTCATCCAGCCAAGAGCAGTATCAGTAACGTGTGGCAGACACTTAACAACAATACCCGGGGAAGTGCCTTTGCACCTTTGGCTTAGCATACCCTCAAATACCTGATGGTGAAATTTTGGGAATACATATATCGCTCCACCACAAGACCACGTATACCTATGATCGACTTATAAATCTTGCTCCTCATATTGTTCGTCTGCGTCCTGCTCCCCATTGCCGGACACCGATCCTCAGCTATTCTATGCGCGTGGAGCCTAAGGATCATTTTATCAACTGGCAACAGGATCCTTTCAGTAATTATCTTGGCCGCCTGGTTTTTCCGGAAAAGACCGCCAAATTTGAGGTGGAGATCGATCTAGTTGCAGATTTGATTATCATCAATCCTTTCGATTATTTTTTGGAACCGGATGCGGAGGAATTTCCCTTCATCTATGAGCCGTCGCTCAAAGAGGATTTGAGCCCTTATTTGGCAAAGGACACAGCTGTCAAAGGCAAAAAACTCAAAAAATACCTGAAGGGAATCGACTGTAGCCCTAGGCGAACTATAGATTTTCTCGTCGATTTGAACATGAAGCTCAGTAATGATATCAGCTATCTGATTCGCATGGAGCCTAACGTTCAAAGCTGCAAACAGACACTGACTTTGGGAAGTGGTTCATGCCGGGACTCTGCCTGGCTCCTTGTTAATGTTCTCAGAAGTTTCGGTCTCGCAGCTCGTTTTGTCTCCGGCTATCTGGTCCAGTTGAAGCAGGATGTTAAATCTTTGGATGGGCCATCCGGTACCGAGGTCGATTTCACTGACCTGCATGCCTGGACGGAGGTTTTTCTCCCAGGCGCTGGCTGGGTTGGTATGGATCCTACCTCGGGTCTTTTTGCCGGAGAAGGTCATATTCCACTTGCCTGCTCACCGGAGCCACAGAGTGCTGCTCCTATCACCGGTGCTTTAGATGATTGCGAGGTGGAGTTCAGCCATGTTATGTCTGTCAAGCGTATCCTTGAAGAACCTCGTTCTACACGCCCCTATCCGGAAGATGTCTGGTCGGATATCGTCAATTTAGGCGATCAGGTTGATCTGGAACTTCAGGAAAAAGATGTCCGCCTAAGCATGGGCGGGGAGCCTACCTTTGTCTCCATTGATGACATGGAAGATGCACAGTGGAATACCGAAGCACTAGGTCAGGAGAAACAGGACCTTGCTGAAAGTCTCCTCAAAAAACTTAAGCAAGAATGGGCATCTGGCGGCTTTTTGCATTATGGCCAGGGGAAATGGTATCCCGGTGAATCTCTTCCCAGGTGGGCCTTGGGTTGTTACTGGCGAAAAGACGGCAAGCCAATTTGGAAAAATGAGCGGTGGCTGGCAGATATTGCCAAAGATTATGGTTTTGGCATCAGTGAGGCGGAGACCTTCATCAAAACCCTGGCTGATACCTTAAAGGTAAGTCAAGATTATATTCGCGAAAGTTACGAGGATATTCTGCATTATCTGCAAAAAGAGCAGCAACTCCCGGTCAATGTTGAGCCCAGCGACCCAAAACTGGATGATGCCGAAGAAAGAAAACGAATGGTAGCAGCTTTTCAGCGAGGTCTTGGCACAGTGGTCGGGTACGTTTTACCTTTGCAACACGGGTCCTGGAAGAGTGGTCCCTGGCATCTTAGAGGTGGACATATGTATTTACTGCCTGGTGACTCCCCGGCGGGATTACGTCTTCCTCTGGACTCCTTACCCTGGGTAGCAAAAGAGGATCTGCCGGGTGACTATTCCATGGACCCTATGGCCTCTCGACATCCTTTACCTGACTTGCATAAGGGACAGGGCGCTCTCCTCGGCAAACCTGAGTATATAACCAGTGAGGCGGTTCAATCCCAACCCGGTCCGCTCGACGATCCTCAACCAGTAGTGGGGAAATCCGCCGCCTGGCTGGTTCGGACGGCGCTGTGTGTGCAACCGCGAAATGGGCGGATATATGTTTTTATGCCGCCAATTACTTCTCTTGAAGGGTACCTGGAGTTGGTGGCTTGTATTGAGACAACCGCGAAGAAGACCAAGCTGCCCGTCGTCATCGAGGGATACGAACCGCCCTCGGATTACCGTCTGGAATGTTTGAAAGTCACGCCGGATCCTGGTGTCATCGAGGTCAATATCCAACCCATGCACAGTTGGCGGCAGATGGTGGATTGTACCACCAGACTCTATGAACTGGCGCGTGAGACCCGCCTCGGCACCGAAAAATTTATGGTCGATGGCCGTCATACAGGTACCGGCGGTGGTAACCATATAGTTATCGGTGGAGCAACCCCCGCTGACAGCCCATTTTTGCGGCGACCTGATTTATTGCGCAGCTTCGTCACTTTTTGGAATAACCACCCATCTCTGTCCTTTCTGTTCTCTGGCCTTTTTATCGGTCCAACCAGCCAGCAGCCACGCATAGATGAAGCAAGACACGACAGCCTCTATGAACTTGAGATTGCCTTTGCCGAACAGGATAGACAGACAAGTTTGAACCACCCATGTCCACCGTGGCTCGTTGATAGATTGTATCGAAATTTCCTGGTGGACGTCGCCGGGAATACCCACCGTGCAGAATTTTGTATTGACAAACTCTATTCCCCGGACAGCTCAAGTGGACGACTCGGATTGCTTGAGTTCCGTGCCTTTGAGATGCCACCTCATGCCCGAATGAGTCTTGCCCAGCAGCTTCTTCTGCGTATCTTTGTCAGCTGGTTCTGGACAAAACCTTATCGTCAGGATCTGGTACGGTGGGGTACTCGGCTCCATGACCGCTTTATGCTTCCCCAGTTGGTGCGTGATGATTTTGCCGATGTTCTGAATATACTGAAGCAGGCGGGGTATCCAGTCTCGATGGAATTTTTCCACCCTCATTTTGAGTTCCGTTTCCCAATTTACGGCAGGATGAACTATCAGGGAATGGATATTGAACTGCGTCAAGCCCTTGAGCCTTGGCATGTATTGGGTGAGGAACCAGGCGGAGGTGGAACAGCGCGTTATGTCGATTCGTCTCTCGAGAGGGTCCAGATAAAAATTTCCGGTATGACCGGCGAGCGCTATATTGTTACTTGTAACGGGAGACGTGTGCCTCTGCAGCCGACCACCGTGGAAGGAGTTTTTGTTGCTGGAGTTCGCTATCGGGCCTGGCAGCCGCCAGCTTGTTTACACCCTACGATCGGCGTCCATGCCCCCCTTGTTTTTGATCTGTTTGACACATGGTCCTACAGGGCTGTGGCTGGATGTACCTACCATGTAGGTCATCCGGGAGGGCGCAGCAGTGAAGAGTTCCCCGTTAATTCTTATGAGGCCGAGGGACGACGAAACGCCCGATTCAGCCCCACTGGACACACGCCGGGGAGCCGTAAGTCTATACCGAGTATAGAAACTAATCGCTATTTCCCATATACACTTGATTTGCGAACATGAAAGGGTTAAAGAGGCGACAGAAGTGTCAATTCTGACGCTATTTGATTGTCGCTATTTGATCGCAATGAGGCATCAATTGTTTTATGAGAAATACAGATTTTAACGGATTACCCAGTCAAAATACTAAAGCCGTATCACTCTTTGATACGGCTTCAGTGACAAAAGACGCCTATGATGAGGCGTTTTCTGCAGAGAATCAGCCCCGCGACACTTGGCAGCCAATTCTTGCTGCATTAGACGCCAAAGGAGCTGATACACTCGCACATCATTATGAAAGAACCAAGCGTATGCGCCACGAAGATGGCGCTACTATAAATCCGTTCGATGAAATCACGAAGCGAGCCAGTTCCTGGGCTCAAGATATGATTCCGCTCCCCATTGCAGAAGGTGAATGGGCTGGAATTGAAATGGGTTTAACACAACGTGCACTTTTACTTGAAAAGATTCTGGCAGATACCTATGGAACTCAGACGCTGCTGAAAAATGGTAGCATTCCCTCTGAACTCATCTTTGCAAATCCCAATTTTCTGCATTCCTGTCATGGCATCGAACCTTCCGGTAACCGTTTTCTGACTTTCTATGCAGCAGACCTTTATCGTGGTGTGGATGGACGTTTTCGGGTGCTTCGTGACTATGCTTCTCATCCTGCAGGTCTTGGTTATGCTTTAGAAAACAGGATCGTTATGTCGCGGGTTTTTTCTGAGTTGTACCACACAACTCAGATACGTCGATTGGCTCCTTTTTTTCAGACGTTCCACCGTGCTCTGATTGAGCGAGCGTCCCTTCGCAAGGAAGATCCGGGTATTGTATTATTTTCTCCAGGACCAGACAGTCATATATACTTTGAGCATGCCTTGCTCTCCCGCTATATGGGTTACCCGTTGGTTGAGGGACAGGATCTCACCGTGCGCGATGGTAAGGTATATCTGAAAAAACTGGCTGGGCTGGAACCGGTGGAGGCCATATTTCGACACATCCCTGACCTCAATAGCGACCCCTTTGCTCTCCGGCGTGAAACAGCCAATGGAGTTGCGGGACTTATTCAGGTCTGTCGTGAACAAAACATCGATATTGTCAATCCCATTGGCAGTGGTTTCGTCGATACTCCAGTATTAAAAACTTTCCTTCCGTCGCTTTGCCGGCAGTTAATGGGAAAAGAGTTGATACTTGATAACCACCCGGCCTGGTGGTGTGGCAGCAGCGATGGGCTCAATCATGCCATAACTCATTTGAGCGAATTGACTGTCGGTTCGGCAATGGATCAATCCGCAGTGGTCGACTCGTTGGCTGATTTGACGGCAGCAATGAGAGCGACACCATCTCAGTATATGGTTACCGCTCCCATCACACCTTCCCTGGCTCCAGCATGGAATCAACTGGGTGTCGGCCAGAATTATAATGTGCTCCGAGTTTTTGCCTGCGCAACGGAGCACGGTTTTTCTGTTATGCCAGGTGGCCTGGCGATTACTGCAGGCGACATTGAAACGCTCAATAGAGATTGCCCGCAACAACAACAGAGTAAGGACATATGGGTATTGTCGGACACCCCGGTAGAGCCTTTTACTCTCATGGGTGGACTGCACAACATTTCCGAATTCAAACGCAGCAGTGATCTTCCCAGTAGAGTAGCCGATAATTTACTCTGGTTAGGACGCTACCTTGAACGTGCCGAAGGGTTGATACGGCTTCTTCGATCAATTTTTCGACGGTTGTCAGGTGAGGATCGACCAACAGACATTCCTGAGTTGCAATTTCTGCTCAACATCCTCAGAACCAAAGAGATTATTCCACCGTCATCTGAGGTGAATATTGACCTTCCTCGCTATCGGGAGTTGTCTCAACATCTTCTTGATGGCTTGTATAGAAAGGATCGTCCTGGAAGCGTGGTATCAATCTTGAGACGTGTGCAGGAGACTGCTCACAAGGTTCGGGATCGCCTTTCTATTGACTCCTCGCGAGTGATAAATCGATTGGAAGGTTTCGCAGACAACCCATCTGCCGATCCATTAGAACTTTTGGACGAAACCTTATTCACCCTGAGCGCTTTTAGTGGACTGGCTATGGAAAGTATGACCCGTGGTTTGAGATGGCGCTTCGTCGATATGGGCCGCAGGATTGAACGGGCCTTGAATCTGGCGATTCTTATTCGTATCAGTCTGCCGCAGGTTTGTAGTAATTCTCGAACTACCCTGCAATCTCTGTTGGAAGTGGCCGACAGCATTATGACCTATCGGGGCAGGTACAAATCCTCTTTTCAATTAGCACCAGTACTAGATCTCCTGCTGGCTGATGAGAGTAATCCCAAATCTTTGGCCTTCCAGTTCAACCAGCTTGCGGATCATGTGCAACACCTGCCACAACAGAGCGAAAGGAGATTCTCCTGTCCAGAGGAACGCATAGCACTGGAAATGCTCACAACCGTTCGACTTTTTGATCTCACTGGAATGAAATGTGGAGAAGAAATGCCCCAGTATGAGTCTTTGACAACATTTTTAGCCACAATGGAATTCCTTCTTAAAGAATTCGCCCAACAGGTGAGTGGCCATTACCTCAGCCGAGTCCCTGCAACCCCGCATTATGCAGTGATTTCAGGTAATCGTCTAGAATGAAATACCGTATTATTCATAACACCGGTTATAAGTATTCAGCACCGGCCTCACTCTCTCAGAATGAAGTCTTATTGCATCCTCGCCAGACGCCAAGTCAAGAGGTTATTGAGTGTCAATTGTCGATTGTGCCCAAGCCCCAATACCTGCACTGCCGAACAGATTATTTCGGTAATACGGTTCACGTGTTTATGGTGCAGCATCCGCACGACGAACTGGCTATGTCTGCCACCAGTGTTGTCAGCACCTCACGGCCGGTCATACCCGCCTTAGAAGCAACTGAACCATGGGAGACAGTGGCTCTGCGATTGGCGACTCATAAACAACCGATCGAACTTGAGGCGTCTCAGTTTGTCTTTGCCAGTCCGCTGATAACAGTCAATTCCAGCGCTATGGCTTTTGCCCAGCCGTCTTTTCCTCCTGGTACTCCTGTGCTGGCTGGAGCCGCTGATTTGGTTCGGCGTATTTTTACTGAATTTTCCTACGATAAAACAGCAAGTACTGTTGATACCACTGTGGAACAGGTCCTGGTGAATCGAAAAGGGGTATGTCAGGATTTTGCCCACCTTGCCATCAGTTGTCTGCGCGGACTTGGGTTGGCTGCTCGATATGTGAGCGGTTACATGGAAACCATCCCTCCACCAGGTAAACCGAAATTAGTTGGCGCAGATGCCTCCCATGCCTGGCTCTCTGTTTTTGTGCCGGATTTTGGCTGGGTGGATCTGGATCCGACCAACAATTTAATCACCAACGAAACGTACATCACCGTTGCCTGGGGACGGGACTACGGAGATGTCGCCCCGGTAAAAGGCGTGGTCATGGGGGGAGGGGTGCACATGCTGTCGGTCACGGTCGACGTCAGGGCACAGAGCGAAAGAGAAAAATAGCGGTTACGATTTTTGCGTCATCTTGTACAGAGAGGTCGTTCCGGAATCGACAATGGCCTTGACCGAACCGGGCTTGCCCAGCTTCGCCAGCCTTTCGATGCAGGCGACAGCGACGAGGTACAGTTCGTCGGTATTGCTCTCGTGTTTTATGTAGTAAAGAATTTCTTTCTCGGGCATGGCGTATCTCCTGTTGTTCTCTCGTCGACTTCCTGCAGGTTGACGATGGGTATCTGGGTATTTATCTTCAAAGCACTCGCATTATCAAGGCCGTATTATCGCCTTTTTCAGCCGACTGTCAAGTGCCAGTTTACTGAAACGGCGCAAGGTTAGTTAAAATGCAAGATGCAAAGCAGAAGGGGGAAAAATGAAAAAAGTAGAATACAGAGAACAGGCGTTGAAGATCTTTCCTTGGGTCTGTGCCAATTGCGGTCGTGATTTCACCGGAAAAAAAATACGCGAGTTGACGGTGCATCACAAGGACCATAATTACAGAAACAATCCGCCCGACGGAAGCAACTGGGAGCTGCTGTGCATCTATTGCCACGATAACGAGCACTCCCGCCTCATCGACGCCGAATGGCTGCCGACGGAAAATTCGGACAACGAGAAATCGGCCACGGTGACGCACACACCTTTCGCAGCTCTGAAAAACCTGCTGCGCAAGCCGGATCAAGAGTGAGACGAGGCGGCTCCTGCTGCGTCGAAATCAGCGGCAAAGACGGGCATTGGGCCGGTCAAACACCTCGACCTCTTTCAGGCAAAGGGTTTCCTTTCTGATACGGCTTGATTTCTTCCTAGCCGTCTGCACACTGTTTTCGGGGATATGGTTTTTCCGGTACCAGGCGTCCGGGTCCTGGGAAAATTCCAGCAGCTCAAAGAGCGCATCATCGGCATTTCGGCACGGTTTAACCAGGTTGGGGATAAACAAGGGGCCGTAGCTGTTGTTGGCAATGGCGGTAATTT
>CAYPPR010000040.1:0-2347 GCA_964412665.1 uncultured Desulfopila sp. | reverse complement strand
ACCAGGTTGGGGATAAACAAGGGGCCGTAGCTGTTGTTGGCAATGGCGGTAATTTGTGCCTCCATGTCCGCCCAGAGGTTGTCCGGATCGAGTAGAATGACCGGTGCCAGGGGATTTTCGTGGAGTTTCATCGAGGTGATGGTAATCGACAGCTCCTCGGCGCTGCCGTAGCCGCCGGTGTTGACGATGGGCAGATTGCTCAGTTTCTGCAGATGATCCTGGCGGGCGAGGCGCAGTCCTTCCTGGTATTTGATCAAACCGTCGCAGGTGGTTAAAGAGAGCTGGCGTTCCCCCTCGAGATCAATGGCAATGCCGACACTCATTATATTGTGCTGCCTGGCCAGATCGTTGGCTTCCTTCATCAGTCCCGGCCCACCGCCATGGACGATGCCCATTTCAGTGCCGAATTTCAGGGCCAGCTTGTTGATCAGATCAATGGTCAGCTGGTTGTCCGCCTCCTTGGTGTGCGAGCCGTAAAAGGCAAACCAGTAGCGCACCACATCGAAACGTTCCCGGTCATCCGGTTCAATAAAGCAGCCGTGATAAAAAGTATACAGCTTGTCGGTCTCGGCATCGTAGCGCAGGAATTCGCAATCCGAGGCAACGGCGTGGGTCAGCCTGATCATCTTTTTCACATAATCATCGCCAAAGGATGGATTGCCGGTGTTGATGAGGAAGGTCCGTACGCCGCTGATGCGTAAGGCATCGATGACCTCCGGCGACGGAAAGGCGTCGCTGATGAACACCCGGCTGTTGATCCCCCCGAGAACGGAGAGCTTCTCCAGCGTTGTGGTAAATTCACCATTACCGGCTGTCAGCAAGCTTTGTCTCGGTTTACGAACCGTGCTTTCCAGAACGGCGTTTTTGATGATTTCCAGCTGCGCCTGCCCATGGGGGTCGATGGCCCGGGCGATCTGAATGAAATTATTCTTATTCAGAATCATGCCCAGGGAGGCATCGTCAATAAATTGAAAGAGGTTGTTCACCTCGGAATTGGTCAAAAGATCAAAAAGCCGATAGCCGTCCTTGACCTTGTTTTTAATGAGAGGAACGGTCAGGGGATTTTTCGCCCGAAAAAATCGAATTCTTATTTGAATGCGGCTGAGCAGCACCTCGGTCTTGCCAAAATGATAAAGCTCCACCTGGCGGTCGCGGAAGGTTCGGAACGGATCGAGCACCCGGGCGGGCAGGTGGACGATGCCCTGGTTTTCGGGCAGGGTCACCGCGTCGATAATACCGTAAATGTCACCCAGAGATATTTTGATTGCCCCGATAAACAGGTCGCCCGGTTTGAGCATCACCTGATCGAGCACCAGGGAGGTCCTGGAGCGAATTTTCCCCAGGCCGAGACGTCCCTTGTTGATGACGTTGTTGACACTTGAGTCATTGAGGGCGCCCGGCTCAAAGCAATACTGATAGGGCTCCAGGTCAACCAGGATATAGTCGCTGTCTTTCCCGGTGTGAGGGTCGGTTTCCCGCTGTATTTCAAAGCCGTCATAGTGGCCTTTGTCGTTCTCTCTGCCGACAAAGAGCCTTTTGTGCAGATAATGGCGAACATCGTGGATCCTCAGTTCGGGATCCATGATAACCAGCCTGCCGATTTCATCGCCGATTTTAAAAAACTTCAGGGCGTCGCCGAGCAGGGGATTGAGATTCTCCAGCTTGCCGTCAAGATGCACATCCAGGCCGTCGATCACCGGGACGGTTTGCGGCGACAGCAGATCGGTCTTGATACCGATCTGGGCATTACCGCTCCGGCCGGAAAATATAAAAGGCTTCTCTTCCTGGATGGCTCCACGGATATAATCCGAGATATCAAGGAAGGAAAACCGTGCCTGCAGGATGTCCGTACCGTCAATCTTGCCGGGAATGTCGCTGATGTACCCGTCCGGGCTGATGATTTGTTCTATTTTCATAGAACCATTTTAGCACACTGTCGCAAGGAATACACCAGGAGGTTTTCTACAAATTATTAAAAGTAACACGTTGAAAAATTTTATGTCAATGACTTGAAAGAACGCCTGAAAGAAGATAGGTTATAGGAAATTGGTGGCTGATTTGAAGGAATTTCCGTAAAAGTCAGGGCAACCGTATAACGCGATGTCCTATCACCTGAAGAGAGATTATATGATTGATGCAAGCACATTGAACAAGAGCAAGGACCGCTTTAATATTACAGAAGGCACCAAAACGATGAAAGCTGTGGTGACAACCGGCAACGGTGGATACGAACAACTCGATTATCGGGATGTTCCCATACCACAACCCGCAGAAGGGGAAGTGCTTGTCCAGGTACTGGCTGCCGGCGTCAACAATACAGAAATTAACACTCGTCTTGGTTGGTACT
>CAYPPR010000039.1:0-42841 GCA_964412665.1 uncultured Desulfopila sp. | reverse complement strand
AAGTTGCTTCTATTTATACCTACTATGCCAAGTGGATCAGAGAGGGCCGACTCAAAGTCAGCTCTGCCTGGAACAAGGATCGAAAAATCAAGTTTACCATTCAGGATCCTTGCCAGATTGTCCGTAAAGGTGAAGGCGATAAAATCGCTGATGACCTGAGATTTGTCATCAAATCAGTGGTTGGAGAAGAAAATGTCATCGAGATGACCCCCAATAAGTCAAATAATTACTGTTGTGGTGGTGGCGGCGGATTCCTGCAATCCGGCTTCACCGAAGAACGCCGCGCCTACGGGAAAGTTAAGTTTGACCAGATTATGGCGACCGGGGCGGATTATTGCATCACCGGCTGTCACAACTGCCATGCCCAGGTCCACGATATCGGTCATCATTTCGGTGCTCATTACGGGACCGTTCACGTCTGGACACTGATTTGTCTGTCTCTTGGAATCCTTGGTCCCAATGAACGAACCTATCTCGGAGACGACCTGAAAGATGTCGACGTTTTTCACCCGGAAAGTTCCCTTTACTAAACACGCCCAGCGTATCCAGGGACAAAAATAAACTGGTTTGCTCTGATGAGGAGGAAAATAAGCCTATGAGTTTTCAAAAAAGATTAGCGGCAAAAGAATTCGCGGTATTGGCCGAAATGCACACCCCTAAAGGAATCAACATTTCTAGACTGGTCAATGATGCTCGCCGTCTTAAAGGAAGGGTTGATGCGGTTGTCGTGCCCGACATGGATAACGGGATCATGCGCATGAGTGCGCTGGCCGGCGGCGTATTGCTGCAGCAGCAGGGTGTCGAAACGATCATGCACATGTATTGTCGTGACCGTAACCGAATGGCTTTGCAGGGCGATGCATTGGCAGCCCATGTTCTTGGTATCCAGAACATCATTGTCACCGGTAGTGAAGATATGAGCGAAAGTGATCACAGTGACGCGAAAACCGTCAATGACCTCGATGAGGTACAGCTTATCGAGGCTCTGATGACCCTGCAGACTGGAAAAGACATGAGTGGCTTTGATCTTGATGGTGCTCCTGATTTTTCAATCGGCTGTACAATAAGTTCTTTTGTCGACGATAAAGGCAGAGACGATGCCCTGCTGGCCACTGCGGCAAAAATCAAAGCCGGGGCAAAATATGTCATCACGCCACCCGTTTACGATGTGGCAGCCAGCGCCGATTTTCTGGCCAGGGTAAACGAGTTGGGCGTACCGGTCATCACCACGGTTTTTCTGTTGAAATCCCTGGCCATTGCTCAATATATTACCAACAGTGATCCCGGTGCAAACATAAGCAATGAACTCATTCGTCGTATCCGGAAATCCTCCAACAGAGAACTGGAAGGAATAAAAATTGCCGGCGAAACTATCGAGGTACTCAAAGAGAAAAGCCAGGGCGTGCTCATACAAACCTTGGGATGGGAACACAAGTTACCGGAAATTCTTGATGTTGCCAAAATTTGATATGTGAAACACCCTAGCAATTTACCCAAGGATTGACCGAATAATTCGTTTAACCCTGCTAACCCCGGTAAATGGAAAATAAGCCGGGATAAGTACCTTGAGACAGATTGTTTTTTTGCAAAGAAACAAGAAAACAATCTGTAAGGTACTAAACCTGTGAAAAGAAAAGGTAACAATGCAGAACTCAAATACAATCGAAACCCAAAATAACAAAGTACTTGTTGTCGGCGGTGGTCTCGGTGGGATACGAACGGCTCTGGATTTAGCTGAAGCAGATAAAGATGTCGTTCTCGTTGATAAGGACTTTACCGTCGGGGGTCTTATGACCCAGTTGGACAGGACCTTTCCAACCAATAACTGCGATCTCTGCACCATTGCTCCGCATCTTTCGGAGAGTAACCGCCAGGAACATATCGAGCTCATGACCATGACGAGTGTCGAAAATGTCGCTGGAGAGAAAGGTAACTTTTCAGTAACTCTTAAAACTCAACCCAGATATATTAACCTTGAGAAGTGTACCGCCTGCGGAGAATGTTTCAAACATTTTCCAGAATTCGTAAGGTTCAGCCCCGGTCTTGATCATCGGGCGCCGACCTGTATGCGCTATCCCCAGGCGACCCCCCAGGCATTTTCCATCGATTTGGATAAATGTTCCGATGTCAAGGCGCTGGTTGATATTTGCCCGGCTGGGGCAATAAATCTCGACGATATGCCGATAATCCGCGAGATTAAATGCGCGTCAATCGTGTTGTCGCCGGGAGCTTCGATTTTTGATCCCACACCACTTGATTATCTTGGCTACGCCACCTTACCCGATGTGGTTACCAGCCTCGAATATGAGCGTATTCTATCCGCATCAGGGCCGACTGCAGGCAAACTAGTCTGCCCGTCAGACGGGAGACAGCCTAAAAAAGTGGCATGGATTCAATGCATCGGTTCCAGAGGATTGCAGAAAGGGGCCGGAGCCTACTGCTCCAATGCCTGCTGTATGTTTGCACTCAAAGAGGCGATCGTCACCAAAGAGCGCTTCCAGGAAAATATCGAAACGACTATTTTCTATATGGATATGCGGACCTTCGGTAAGGATTATGAACTCTACCTCAACCGGGCTAAAGATGAATATGGTGTCCGGTTTCTGCGCAGTCGCCCCCACTCTGTCCTACAGATGGACGGGGACGATGACCTCACCCTGACCTACACCAGGGATGACAGCACCAAACAATTTGAAGAAAAGTTTGATATGGTGGTTTTGTCAACCGGTTTTAAGACCTCTGATGCATCCCGGCTCCTCGCCGCCAAGATGGGTGTTGAGCTCAACAGTGATTTTTTCCCGATTACCGGCGGCCTCAATCCTGTTACTACCAGCAAACCCGGCGTTTACGTTGCCGGCACTTTTGAGAGTCCAAAGGATATACCGGAAACGATGGTCCAGGCAAGTGCCGCGGCCTGCATGGCCGGCGCCGATCTACCGAAATACGAGAAGAAACCGATAGAAGAATCCGAAGTTGCCCGAGAAAGAGACATTAGTCAGGAAGAACCCAAGGTTGGTGTTTTCATCTGTGACTGCGGCGAGAATATCGGTGGAGTCATTGATGTGGACACTCTCGTTGCGCATGCCTCCACCTTGCCTTTTGTGGCCATTGCCAAGGCGGAGGGACATGGCTGCAGTCGTTCGTCCATGGCGAATATTCGACAGACCATTGAGGAGGAGCAACTCAATCGTATCGTTATCGGTGGCTGTTCTCCCCGCACGCATCTGAGTAAATTCCAGGATCTGTTAGGCACAGCTGGCCTGAATAAATATCTGGTGGAAATTGCCAATATTAGGGACCAGGTGACCTGGGTCCATTCAGGGAAGCCGGGCGAGGCTATGGCAAAGGCCAAGGATCTTATCAAAATGGCTGTTGGGAGCGCTGTCAAAGCACAGCCGCTCATTGATCAAAGCCTGCCGATGAATAAAAATGTTCTCGTTGTCGGGGGCGGTGTTACCGGCATGACGACGGCCCTGCAGCTTGCTGAGCAGGGTTTTCAGATTTATCTGGCGGAAAAAAGTGATAAACTTGGTGGTCTGGCCAAGGACCTCATTAAGACTCTGGAGGGTGATGATGTTCAGACCTTTGTCGGCGACCTGATCACACAAGTGCAGAATCACCCGAAAATTCAGATTTACACGCGGGCACTGATCGTTGATCACAGCGGCATGCCTGGCATGTTTAAGACCGGCATGCAAAGCGGCCCGCAGATGTTTTACCGACAAATCGAGCACGGGGTGACAATTTTGGCGACAGGCGCCCTGTCGAATCGTCCGGCGCAATACCTGCTCGACCAATCAGCTGCCGTACGGACCCAACTGGAAACGCAGAAATATATCCATGAAAAGCCAGAGGCCGTGAAAAATTGGGAAAACGTGGTGATGATACAGTGTGTCGGTTCCCGGACTGCGGAAAATCCCAATTGCTCGCGTATTTGTTGTCAGAACGCCATCAAAAACTCGCTGGCTATTCTTGAAATCAACCCTGATGCCCGAATCTTTGTTCTCTATAGGGACATGAGAACCTATGGTTTCCAGGAAGAGTATTACCAAAAGGCTCGAAACAAAGGAGTCATTTTCGTCCGCTATGATGTTGATAGTCCACCGATTGTCGAGGCGGCAGGTGCACAGGTCGATGTGACCTATTTTGATGTGATTCTCGGCATGAAAATTACTGTGACCGCCGACAATCTCAGCCTCAGCACCGGCATGGTTGCCGATATCGATTCCACTGAGGAACTGGCGATGATCTTCAAACTGCCGCGCACCAACGATGGTTATTTCCTTGAGGACCACGTCAAACTGAGGCCGGTGGATATGTCGGTACCTGGCTTTTTTGTGGCCGGTACGGCGCACTCGCCCAAGTTGATAAGAGAGAGCGTTACCCAGGCCAATGCTGTTGCGGCAAGGGCCCAGACCATGCTTGCCAGAGATACTATCAATCTCGGAGCAGCTTCTGCTCGAGTCGACGGCAACTTATGCGCCGCCTGTCTTATCTGTGTCAGGGCATGCCCGTTTGACGTTCCCTTCATCAATGCGGATGGATATTCCGAAATAGATCCCGCCAAATGCCATGGTTGCGGCGTATGTGTCTCGGAATGTCCGGCCAAGGCCATTCAACTGATGCAGTTTGAGGACGACAGGATTCTTGCACAGGTGGAACAACTTTTTGAAAGGATAAATGCATAATGGAAAATTTTGAACCGGTAATAGTAGCTTTCTGCTGCCACTACTGTGCATATACTGCCGCTGACATGGCGGGAAGCCTACGCCTGCCGTATCCATCGAATGTTAAAATTATTCGGGTACCCTGTTCCGGCAAGGTCGATGCACAGCATATCGTTACCGCTTTTGAAAAAGGCGCGGATGGTGTCTTTGTTGCAGGTTGTCTGGAAGGAGATTGTCACTTCAAGAACGGCAACGAAAAAGCTGCCCGTCGTGTCAGGTATGTCAAAAAGTATCTTGAAGAAATCGGCATCGAAAGCGAACGACTTGAAATAGTCAATATGTCAGCAGGCATGGGACATCGATTTGCCCAGGTGGCCACGGAGATTACGCAAAAAATACGTAATCTCGGACCCAGCCCTGTACGAACAACTATGGCGCAGTAACCGGCAGCTTTTTTAGTTGGCGACATAAATAATAAGGAGAGTGAACCACCATGATCACTGCTGAACGAAAACCTTTAGAAGAACTTATTGAATACATTAAACCTTTCAAGCGCATTTTGCTGCTTGGTTGTAATGAATGTGTAACCGTCTGCGCCGCAGGCGGTAGAAAAGAGGTCGGACTCCTCGCGTCGGGTCTACAGATGGCAATGCTGAAAAATGGCAGCAACATTGAAATACGCCAGCACACCCTCGAAAGACAGTGCGATCCGGAATATGTTGAAGAACTCGTACCGATGATTGATTCTGCTGATGCAGTAATGTCCATGGCCTGTGGCTGTGGTGTCCAGCAGATAGCCATGCGCTTTAAGGACAAACCGGTTTTTCCCGCTGTCAACACCACCTTTATGGGCGCGTCCGAACGCCAGGGCGTGTGGGCGGAAAGATGTCAGGGCTGTGGCAACTGTCTGCTCGGCATAACCGGAGGCATTTGCCCCATAGCCAGGTGTGCAAAACAGCTGATGAATGGGCCCTGCGGTGGTTCTACCGGCGGAAAATGTGAGATCAGTAATGATGTTGACTGCGCCTGGCAACTCATCTGGGATCGGTTGAAGGCCCTTGGCCTGCAGGATAGATATTTAGATATTGTCCCGGCGAAAGACTGGAGATCTGGCGGTGGCAGTGGGCCGAGAACGATTATCAGAGAGGATTTGGCAGAATGAAAACTGAAAGCAGATTAGAAAAAATTTTGGCAGCAGGGCATCTGGCAGTAACCTCTGAATGCGGGCCGCCACGTGGAACAAATTTTGAAGAAGTAGTCAAAAAATCAAAATTTCTTGAAGGTATTGTCGATGCGGTAAATGTGACCGACAACCAGACGGCCATGGTGCGCATGTCAAGCCTGGCGGCTTCTATCATTATCAAGCAGCAGGGTTTGAATCCTCTTTTTCAGGTTACCTGTCGCGATAGAAACAGATTAGCCATGCAGGCCGATATCCTTGGTGCTTATTCCTTTGGTATCGACACCATGCTTTGTCTGTCCGGTGACCATACCAAGTTCGGCGATCATCCGATGGCCATGAACGTTCACGACATAGATTCCATCCAGATGATCCAGATGGTCAAAGACATGCGTGACAAAGGATTATTTCAGGGGGGTGCCGATATCAAGGAGCCGCCAAAAATGTTTATCGGCGCGGCCGCTAATCCTTTTGCCGATCCTTTTGAGCTTCGGGTGATGCGCCTTGCGAAGAAGATAGCCGCCGGGGCTGATTTCATTCAGACCCAGTGTATCTTCAACGTTGATAAATTTGAAAAGTGGATGGAAGGAGTACGCGAAAAAGGACTCCACAAGAAATGTTACATTTTAGCCGGCGTTACCCCCTGTAAATCACTGGGCGCCGCCCGATACATGGCGAAAAGGGTACCGGGGATGGATGTACCACAAGAAATCGTTGATCGGATGGCTTCCGTCCCGAAAGAAAAACAGGCTGAAGAAGGCCTTACCATCTGCGTCGAGACCATCGAACGACTGAAAAAAGTTGAAGGGGTCGCCGGTTTTCATATCATGGCTATCGAGTGGGAAGAAAAAGTAGAGGAAATTTGTGAAAGAGCAGGACTTCTTCCCCGACCTCAGGTATAAATAATAAAATATGTTTTCAACCAATAAGCAGATGGAGGAGAATTAAACATGAGCGATAGTAAACTTATTCTTGTGGTAGATGACGATACGGATCTCGTGGAAATGGTCTCCATGAAGTTGGAAAGCGCCAACTTTCGCGTTGCCAAGGCATATGATGGCCTTGAAGCCATGGATCGCATCAAGGAAGAACGCCCTGATCTGATCATTCTTGATGTCATGATGCCTCGAAAAGACGGCTATACATTGTGTGACGAACTGAAAACCTCTGATGAATATAAAGATATTGTCATTGTGCTGCTCACTGCGGTCACTGAGGCAATAAAGTCGACGAATTATACTCATATGGGTGGTAAAACGACCCTGGCTGACGACTTTGTTCCCAAGCCTATTGATCTCGACAAACTCATGGAAATAGTTCAGGACAATCTTTAGGATATCTGCCGTTATCCCCTGCCACCCGCACCACGGCAGGGGATAACGGCTTTTTTTCTTATTCGGCTTGCCAATGGAAAATGGTCAAAAAATTCGCATTGGTGGTATAAAATTCAGTGAAGAACTGGTCCAGGTGACTGTTGCCTGCAAAACCTCGGACGATTCCTCGATTTATCAGTTGTTACATCTGCTTGCTGAAAAAAGCATCAATATACCCTTTCTTTGCCATTCTGTTGTCACCAAGACCCCTGAGAGTAGTTTTTGTGTCGATCGTTCCGAATTTGGCAGGGTGCAGCAAATTCTCAATTTTTCATCCTTTCAAAACGAGCATGTCAGCTTTATCTCCTCTGTCGGTACGCTGACCCTTTTCCCGCACCAAAACAGCTGCAGGCTCCTCGGGCTGCTCATGACCTTTTTCGCTCGACACGGTTTCCCGCTGCACTCGCTCAGTACATCTATTTCGGCCTTCGCGCTGAACACGGATTATAACCTGCTCGATGTTATTGCCGACAAACTGCAGGATGTTCTTGAACTCCCTGTGAATCACGCTCCTTTTCGGCAGGCTTTTCGGTTAACACAGATCCAGCCGTGATCTGCCCATGTGTGGAGGACGCCCATTGGAAACAATTGCAGTGTATAAAGAAGCACGGGTTAAGGTCTACGGCATTACCAAAAAAGATGGTCTGATCTTAATCACACTGTCCTTCCCGGCAAACCAGACTGAACAATGGGGTCAGAGAGTTGCCCTGCTGGAGGACCATATAAAACGATTCGAGCTTATCACGTATCATGCCGCCAATAAAGCGAGGACAGAATTCCACCTGCTCTTTGCCCAGACACATCTCAAATCATTGAACGATACCTTGAAAAAATGGACCAAAAACGATCAGCAGACAACGTTTCAACTCAGGCAACCAGTGGATATATTATATTTACATGGCCCTCATTTTCAAGATAGATTCGGTATCGCGGATATAGCTTTTAATGCTCTGAAACAAAACAATATTGAAATTCTGGTTTGCGGTTGTGCCGGAACAAGCATGTACCTGGTGACTCCGGCTAACCAGGGCGTCACGACTTTAAAGCTTCTTACCGAAACCTATCTCATTCCGACCTCGGTATAAGCAGAAAACAGCAGGCAAAAGCGGAGCAGCAGGAACTTCACCTGCGGCGAACTCTGGTTTCTGAGAATCAGATTTTTTGCAATTCCAGACCCTATGATAGATTCAACTGAATTTGATAAGAATGAAGCCGACTGGAGGCTTCGGGTTTTTGACGCTCTATCTTTTCCGACCCTCATTCTCAAACCGGATCGGACGATACTTGCGGCGAATAAAATATTTCTTGAACGTAATAATATCGGTGACAGAAAAATCGTCGGTAGAACCTGCAAGGATGTTTTTTCTGAAGATCAGTCAATCAAACATCTCGGCTGTATCGTGGCAAACTGCCCCATCCAGCAAGTATTGCAATCCAAACAGAATCAGTCCGTTGTCCACAAAAATATTACCCCCGATGGGGACATCAACTGGGAAGAACGAGTTTTTTCGCCAATTCTAGGGGACAATGGCGAGGTCAAATATGTCATTGAAAGCCTCCGTGACATTACGAAAATAAAGCACCTGGAGAAAAAGTACCGCGACATCCGCCAGTTCATTGACAAAGTTTTGCAAAGTTCGGTCAGTGCTATCATGGCAGCGGATCGCAAGGGTGAGATCATCCTGATGAATAAGGCAGCGGAGGACCTATTTGGGTACACAGCTCACGATGCAAACTTCGTCAATATCGAAGATTTCTATCCACCTGGTGTCGCCCGCGAAATTATGAAAAAACTTCGCGATAAAAATATCGGCGAGACAGGAAAACTCACCAGTACCCAAGTCAATATCGTCAACAAAAATGGTGAGCAGATCCCTGTTAATATGACCGCTGCGATCATTTACGAGGATGGCCTGGAGACGGCAACTGCAGGAATTTTTAACGATTTACGAGAAAGACAGGCCGTCCAGAAAAAACTTGAAGAAACGGAAAATCAGCTTTTCCAGTCCGAAAAGCTGGCATCTCTTGGCCGTTTGGCAGCAGGTGTCGCCCATGAAATAAACAACCCCCTGACCAGTATACTCTTATACGGTAATCTCATGCGGGAAAAACTTGAGAAAGAACACCCCTTGGCCGTCAACCTCGACTACATCCTTGAGGATGCCGAACGATGCAAGGACATTGTCAAAAACCTCTTGGCCTACAGTCGCCAGACCCGACCTGCGAAAGATGTCTTTTACCTCAACAACCTGGTCAGTGAAAGCTTGCGGCTGATCCGCGACCAGAAACTTTTCATGAATGTGACAATCATTAAAGATCTCGATGATTCCCAGATTCTCGTCAATGCCGACAAAAATCAGCTCTGTCAGGTAGTAATTAATCTGATTATCAATGCCATTGACGCCATGGAAGGCAATGGCACCCTCACCCTCAGGACTTATCGGGATCGTGAGGTGCATAAGGCTTATATTGAAGTGTCCGACACCGGAAGCGGCATTCCACAGGAAAATCTGTCAAAAGTATTCGATCCCTTTTTTACCACCAAGGAAGTCGGCAAGGGTACTGGGCTCGGGCTGAGTATGGCTTATGGTATTCTGGAGGAAAATCATGGTAAAATATCCATTAAATATACCGGTCCGGAGGGCACAACTATTCTCCTGGAACTTCCAGAAGAACCTGTTTCAAACGAGTTCCAATTCAGGTCCATTGGTTGACTTGCTCTATACAATTGATCTCACAGGATATTACAGATACACATGATCAATTTTTTTTATACCATAGCAAATGACTGCTCGACTCGTGAAATAAAAAACGGTATATTCCGCAATAGTTCACTCTGTTACTGGACTAATTGAAAAGAGTTTGAGAACAGGAGGAGGCAATGAGTATCATGTAGGAATATCACGAATCCTATTCGGTTCACTTGATATATCATACATTGATAAACCAATAAATATTTCCAATTCTTGGAAAAAGACTGAAGGTATAGAGATTTAACCATGAATTTCAATATACTTAATGTGCTAACAGGGTTAGCTGTCATTGTTTGTCTGGTTGGCTTGGTTATTCGATTGTCCATCTGGTTTACCCAAGGCATTCAGCCCTCTTCCCCATCTTCTCTACCGGCCCTCGGGATTGGCGGCAGAATCAAAGCCGCTCTGCAAGGCGTATTGCAGACGCTCTTTAGTTATAAGGTCGTTCTTTTCTTCAAATCACTCTTTGTCGATCTCCTCTTTCAAAAACGTATATTTGACAAGAGCTTGCTCCGCTGGACAGCGCACTCGCTTATTTTTTTTGGTTTTATCCTGCTCTTTTTCATGCACGTACTCGACTCGACAGTGTCGGAATCGCTGTTCAGTAATTATCAATCCACTTTAAATCCCTTTCTTTTTCTGCGAAATCTCTTTGGCGTCATGGTGCTTGTCGGCGTCGGCCTGGCGATCTATAGAAGAGTTTCCCTGAAACCCCAACGCCTGAAAACCTCTCTTAGCGACTGGGCAGCTCTGCTCTTTGTCGGGGTCATTATTTTCTCGGGCATATTACTTGAAGGCGCAAAGATTTCCTCCTTCACTGTCTACCAGGATATGGTGGATGAATATGCGGCTGTAGACGAAGAGGAGGCAAAGGCCCTTGAGGCATTCTGGGTTGCGGAAAACGGTGTCGTATCCCCCAATGCCGTACAACCTTTTTCGCCGGAGCTCATCGCCCAGGGCCGGGAAATAAATGCTGACAGCTGCATTGAATGTCACGATTCAAACAAAGCTGCCTTTGCAAGTTTTACCATAGCAAAAGTCACCCGGCCCTTCTCGGCGATTGTTGGTGATATGACTGCCGTAAACATATTTTGGTACCTGCATATTCTCGCCTCCGTGTCCTTTTTGGCCTGGCTGCCATTCAGTAAAATGTTTCACATCCTTGCCGCTCCAGTCAGTCTCGCCATCAAAGGAGTCACCGGCGATGAAATCAAAGAGCCGGCTAATATTCTCAACAGACAGATGATCGGTCTCTCAGCCTGCACCCATTGCGGGACCTGCTCAACCGAATGTTCCTCAAGCATGTTCTATGAAACATTCAAGAATGATTTCATTCTGCCATCGGAAAAGGTTCAATATCTGAAAAAATTTGCCGCCAACAAGGAGCACGACCCCGAGATCGTAAAACGTATGCAACAGGGGCTGTATGTCTGCACCAGCTGTGATCGCTGCACCTCTGTCTGCCCTTCCGGTATCAATCTAAAAGAACTGTTTGTCAGTGCAAGATACAGCCTCCTCACTGCCGGCACCCCGGAAACGACCATGCTCAGTCACTTCTCTTTCCCCCTGGCGCTGGCGCAAAACTTTGTCGACGACCATCTCAAAGCACTCAAAAAGGTTACTGTGCTTTTTAAAAAGAATTTTCAGCATTTGTCGGATCTCACGTCTCCGATAACTCTCGGCAAGATTTCGGAACTCGGCAATAACAGCTTTAAAGGCTGTTTCTCCTGCCAACGCTGCACCAATATTTGTCCGGTGGTCCGAAGCTATGACAATCCGACGGAAGCTCTGGGCCTGTTGCCCCACCAGATCATGTTCAGTTTAGGTATCGGCAAGGTGGATCTGGCCATGGGCTCCCAAATGATATGGAGCTGCTCCACCTGTTACCTGTGCCAGGAGCACTGCCCTAATCAAGTTGAACTGTGTGATATTTTCTATAACCTTAAGAATAGTGCCATTAACAAAATCGAGGCAGGAGCGAGTTCATGAAATATGCATTTTTCCAGGGGTGCAATATTCCCATACGTATCCAGCAATATGCAACGTCCACCGAAGCGGTGTTCAAGAAATTCGGCATAGAACTCCAAGTTGTTGAAGACTTCAACTGCTGCGGCTATCCGGCGCGCAACGTTGACGAGAAAGCGTATCTCCTCCCATCTGTTCGCAACATGGCCATTGCCGAAAAAATGGGTCTCGATATCCTGGTCATCTGTAACTGTTGTTTTGCCAGCCTGCAGAAGGCAAAAAATGTAATGGCCAGGGAGAGTCAGTTAAAAGATGAATTGAACGGCTACCTCACCAAGGAAGGCTTGCAGTATAACGGAACCGTGCAGATTAAACATTACCTGACCGTCCTCTTTGAGGAGGTTGGAACGGAAAAGATAAAAAGCCAACTTGTCAATCAATTTAAAGATCTGAACATCTCGGTGATCCATGGTTGTCATGTGTTAAGACCGAGAGAAATTACCACCTTTGACGACTCCTTTGTTCCTAGAATTACCGACGAACTTCTCCAGGTCACCGGCGTCACAAGTCTTGACTGGCGCGGCAAGCTCGAATGCTGCGGCGCGGCACTGGCGGGAATTAATGATGACCTCTCCCAAAAACTATTGAAGGAAAAAATCACCGGCGCTCAAGCAGCCGGGGCCGAATTTATTACCCCGATCTGCTCCTACTGTCATTTGCAATTTGACACGGCGCAGAAAAACATGACCAACGCTAATCCCTCGGCAAAGCTTCTGCCGGTACTGCTCTACCCACAACTGCTCGGCTTGTGCCTTGGTATCGACGAACAGACACTGGGAATCAACCAAAACAGTACAATCAGTGTTGAAGATATACAGCGCATTCAAGCCCTTCTCGGACCTCCGGTCGAAGACAAGAAAAAGAAAAAAAGAAAAAAAGCAGTTGCCGCCTGACGCGCCGACAGTACCTGCTGTGCAAAAGAATTGCCCGCTAGGAGGTGAATGAGAATTCCTGATTGTGTTGGATACAGGGCGCTGGTAATTGGACGACAATAAATCTCTCCAACAATACAACCATCTCTCCATATTGTGTGGAAGAGATGGTTTTTTTCTTTTTTTTTCACTGAAAATGTTTACTGTGGTCGTGGGGTTGTAATTTATGCCTTAACATGGCAGAACGCGAATGAATCTAATCATTTGCTTTGTATCTTTTATTTGGAGACTTGTATGAGTAAAGTTATAGCGTTTGCCGGAAAAGGTGGTGTCGGCAAAACTACCGTGGCATCACTGGTTATCCGTTACATGAGTGCATCAGGAAAATCCCCCGTCCTTGCTGTCGATGCCGACCCGAACAGCAACCTCGGAGAAACCATCGGCCTGGAAGTTCCCAAAACTATTGGTGACATTCGTGAAAACTACATGAAAGATCCCCAAGGTATCCCTTCCGGGATGGATAAAATTAATTACCTGGAACTTCTTGTCGAACAGGCACTGATCGAAAGGCCGACCTTTGATCTTCTGGTTATGGGCAGGCAGGAAGGCCAGGGCTGCTATTGCATGGTGAACAACATCCTGAATAATTTCACCGACAAACTCAGCGCGCACTATAAATACATGATCGTTGATAACGAAGCCGGGATGGAACACCTGAGTCGACGGACCAGTGGCCGGGTAGATATGCTCTATCTGGTCACCGATTACTCCCTGCGTGGCTTACGGGCTGTTCGGCGCATCCACACCATGCTCAAGGGACTCAAGCTCGATGTGAAAAACCTGGCTATTGTCGTCACCCGGGGTCCGGAAAAGCTGAGCGATGCCTTTCTTGCAGAAGTTGCCGAAATTGGCCTGCCCATAGGCGGTATCATCCCCAACGACGACGCCCTGCTTGAATTCGATATGGAGCGTCGCTCTCTCCTCGAATTACCCGATGATTCCCTTTCCGTGCTCGCCGTTAAAAAACTGATGGAAGAGCAGTGTCCCGTTTTGTGATTGTCGCTGTCTTGAATTAACGAGGGGGAAATATCGTTGAAACGGTGTTTCCCTTTTTTTGTTTGTAGCTAAAATATTATCATTTCTGACCTATTTTTGACCTATATCAAAGGCATTGCCGCGATTCACGCTATACTTACTGCAACATCGCTCCATTATCCATGTAACTGATCAGTTACAGATGCGGCGAACAATTTTTCAGGAGAGTTCTTATGAAATGCCCCGGCCAGGATATGAAATACTGGAAAGATGATGCAATCTTTGAAGTAAACTGTCCAAAATGTAACACCATTATCGAATTTTATAAAGACGATACCACCAGAAAATGCAGCAACTGTCAACATCGACTGGTCAATCCCAAAATGGATTTCGGCTGCGCATCCTATTGCCAGTTTGCCGAGCAGTGTCTTGGAACCCTGCCCGAAGAATTTGTCGGGTCGAGGGAAGATTTGCTCAAAGACAAAGTCGCCGTTGAAATGAAACGCTACTTTCACTCTGATTTCAAAAGTATTCGTCAGGCTACGACTGCAGCCAGACATGCAGAAAATATCGGCAAAACCGAGGGGGGCAACCTTGCTGTGATCCTCTGCGCCGCCTACCTGCACCAGACAGGACAGGAAGGTACTCGGTCTATCATGCAAAAAGTTGGTGCCGGTGAGCAAATGATTCTTGCTATTGACCGGCTTCTTCAAGACCAGGCCAGTCTGCCACCAGATGCTTCGCTGGAAACACGAATAGTTCATGATGCGCTGACCATCCAAGAGATCCAGGACGATCTGAAAGAAAGTCGACTCGATATCAATGGAGCAAAAGAACGCATAGAACACCAATTATCGACCGAGTCAGCAAAAACTATTGCTCTTGCCCTGTTAGCTTAAAAGCGCGCAATTCGAACACCCTCACTGGTGTTGCAGTTTCAGTTCCAGAAATTGCCGGCTATCGACTCGAACGCCATCGAGCTGTACATTCTTATAAATACCCCGCACAATTTCATTTTCCTTACCCTCTTGCCCATCGGCACCTTGTCTCTTGCTGTTATTTAAGATATCATTTAGCATACTCGGTTTTATTACATTGACGCGGTGACGGTATTTTGTCCATGTGATCAACTTTCTCAAATATATCAAAAAGGTGGCCATGGCCTCGGTATTAATCGTCGACGACGAACGCAGCATGCGGGATTTTCTGAAAATCCTACTGGAAAAAGAGGGCCACGAGGTAATTACGGCAGACAGCGGCGCACGCGCTCTCACTACGCTCGCCAAACAATTGGTCGACGTTATTGTCAGTGATATCCGCATGCCTGGTATGACCGGGATTGAACTTCTGGAAACAGTGAAGGAGAAATCACCGGAGTTGCCGGTAATTCTCATCACCGCCTTTGCCTGCCCAGACGATGCAGTTCTTGCTATGAAAAATGGGGCTTTTGATTATATCAGCAAGCCTTTTAACGTGGACGAAATCAAATCGGTTATCGAATCGGCCACCAACAAAAACAGCCACAGCAGTAAATCTCAGGAACTGACCACCGCCTTCCCCGAAATTATCGGAAAAAGCCGGGAAATGTTGAAAATCTTCGACATGATCAGACGTGTGGCCCCTACTCCGGCAAATGTTCTTATCTATGGAGAATCGGGTACAGGTAAAGAACTTGTCGCCCAGGCGATTCATGGGCACAGTAAAGTCGCCTCGCATAACTTCGTCCCGATCACCTGCAGTGCCATCCCCGAAGATCTCATGGAAAGCGAGCTTTTTGGGCATGTAAAGGGTGCGTTTACCGGAGCAATACATGACAAGGCTGGCCTATTTGACGAAGCGGACAACGGTACCGCCTTTCTCGATGAAATTGGTGAACTGACGCCTATTATCCAGACCAAACTCCTGCGCGTTCTTCAGGAAAGAGAGATTAAACCGGTTGGCGGAACGCGAACAAAAAGAATCCAGGTCCGGATCATTGCTGCAACCAACAAAATACTAGAAGATGAAATCAGAGCCGGCAGGTTCCGGGAAGACCTCTTTTATCGACTTGCCGTCGTGCCGCTGCGCGTTCCCTCACTCCGGGAGCGTAAAGACGATGTACCACTTCTGGTGGACCATTTTCTAAATAAATATTCCCGGCGGCTCGGCAAGGAAATTCAAGAGATATCATCCTATGCCCTGCAGGTACTAATGAACTATAATTTTCCAGGCAATGTCAGAGAACTGGAAAACATAATTGAACGGGGAGTTGCTCTGGAAAGCTCGAATATTATCCTCCCGGAAAGTCTTACCTTTGCAGGCGGCATCAAGGAATCATTGCACGAGACATCCGCCTCTGCCGTCAATCCTCTGATGCAGGCTGCGGAAAGTGAAGAGGAACTCTATGATGTCGGTATTGAAAAAATTATTGAAAATCTTGAAAAACGACTCATTTCTCACACCCTGACGAAAACCAACAATTCGAAAATGAAGGCTGCTGAGCTCCTGCAGATCAGTTTCCGATCTCTGCGTTATAAAGTTAAAAAATATGGCTTAAGCTGACCTTTATGGATTTTTCCATTCTTTTAGACCGAGCCCGCAATACGATAAGCACCAATCAACTCCAGAGACATCAGCTGCTATGGATGTTGCTGCTGCGCACTATTCTCTATACCTTGCTGCTGGTTGTCAGCTATATTTTTCAAGGTTCAGAATTTGATATAATCGTAGTACCGGCCAATTTGTTTATCCTGCTTCTCCTGATAGTATATCTGACAACAATTTTTTCAGCCTTTTGGCTACTGAATTACCAGGGAAGCCTGCGAAAATTTGGTCTTGTCCAAGCCCTCATCGATACCTGTTTTGCCGCTCTCCTCGTCTTCTTCTCTGGATCATCAAGCTCAATCTTCAGCTCGGTATTCTTTTTCCCCATTGTCGCCGGTGGACTCATTCTGCCAAGAAAGGGGGGATTGGTTGCCGCGTCCGCCGCGACACTTTTATTTGGCGCACTTCTATTTATAGAGACCTATAAACTCTATCCAGCTTATATATTGGAATATGTATCGTTTCCCTCGACATCTTCCATGGCAAATCTCAACAATTTTGCCGTCCACGGTCTAACATTTTTTCTTGCGGCTATCCTGAGTGCCATGTTTGGTAAGCGCCTCCTGAGAACGGAAGATGCACTCAGTGACTCCCTGAAAAATTTTGACCGCTTAGCTATCCTCTACAAACAAATATTCGATAATATTTCCACCGGGATAGTCACAATAGACGAAGAAGGCATCATCACTTCAGCCAATGCCGCTGTTGATAAAATAGTCGGCCACAACAAGGCATCGACGTTGATAGGCCAAAAGTTAGCCGTTGTTTTTCCTAACATAGAACTCTCCGAAGAAAACCACCGACTCACTACCGATTTTTTTAAAGATGACGGTACGAAAGCACGTATTGGCTATGCGCACATGATTATTCAAGGTTCGGAGAATGAACGAAAAGCATCTGCCAACCCGCACAAGATCATAACTCTTCGTGATATCAGCGAAATCGAAAAGCTCGAAAAGCAGGTGAGACAAGCGGAAAAACTCGCTGCCATCGGCATGATGAGTGCCAGTATCGCCCATGATTTTCGTAATCCACTCGCCGCTATATCGGGTTCGGCACAGGTCTTGGCCAAAGAACTCTCAGCGGAAGGGACGAAAAGTTATGCCAACTTTCAATTAACCAACATCATCCAGAGAGAATCAAACCGACTGATTAGAACTATTGCGGATTTCCTGAGATTCTCACGCCCCGAACATTGCCATTGCAACTGGTTTTCCCTGCGCAACTGTCTTGACGAGGTCCTGCAGGTGCTCAGAGCAGATCCAGCCTGGCCGGCAACAGCCAAGATCATTTTCGACTTTGACAGGATGCTTGATATATGGGCGGATGAGAAACAGATGTTTACGGTTTTTAATCATTTTATTCAAAATGGTCTGGCCTTTTGTCCGGAAGGCAATGAACGTATCACCATTACGGCCCACGAAACGAAAACGGCTCAACACTACGATGCAATTTTAGTTTCTTTCCGTGACAATGGCCCGGGGGTTGCCGAAAGCCAGATTGCACAGATATTCGAGCCGTTTTTTACAACCCGAGCGGATGGAACCGGGCTGGGTCTGGCAATTGTCAAACAGACCATAGAGGAGCATCATGGCACTGTTACGGTACAAAACGCTGAAACAGGAGGAGGACTGTTTACCATAACTCTTCCTCTACCGTGAAAACTTTCTGCTGCCGGCGTTGACGATGGCTTATGAGCATTGTTAAAAACAACATGGCCTGTGGAGTACTTGGAGAGGTGAAACAACCGAAAGGTCTTTTCTATTGCTGGTGGGCTTGCTGAAAAGGCGGCTCGGCACCAACTCTGAGCTGCTCGGTTTCAAGATAAACTGTGCCGGTACCGGCCGGATCGACTGCCAGTATCTTCCCACCGATCCAGATTTTTTCTCCACGAGCCACCTTGAGGAGCTGCGGATAGAGGCCGAGATCCACTTCGCTTTCCAAGACCACGCCAAAGCCATTTTCCGACACATCAAGCACGACATTCATCCGCCCATCTTCTCCCTGTCGTAGATCAAAATAATAGGCCGGCCAGAGAACCGGCATTTGGATAATTTTTTCGTCAATGACATCCACATTGAGATTTTCCATGGCAGCCAGCTGTTCGAAGAGCTCTTGAGGTGATGGTTTGAGGAAATAGGTCGTGTTCGCCGAAGACGGTTTTGTCGGACTTTTGCCTTCTTGCGTCTGCCCGGTTTTCAGCTCCACGGTCACTGCAGCAGCTATCGGCAGAGCTTCTTTTTCTCGTTGATTATTTTTCTGTAAGTACATTCCGCTGGCGACAAAAATAAAAAAAGCCGCACCTACTCCGACGAGAGCGGCTCTTTCTTTATGCTTTTTTATAAATTCAATCACGACTAGCTCGTAAAAAGGTTCGAGTCCAAGATGGTTTAGTGGAATAATTTATTTTCGAGGCGTACTATTTTTATTTCATGCGGCACATGGGAACGTTGTTAACAACAGAAATTTTGCATAACGGCAGATAAACTTTACCTTACTATTCCTCTTCTTTCCAGACCCTTGCTCCTAGCCCGGTAAGTTTATCAATTAAATTTTCATATCCCCGCTCTAAATGATAAATACGGGAGATTTCCGTTTTACCGGAGGCAGCCAGACCGGCGATGACCAGCGACGAGCTGGCACGAAGATCGGTGGCCATCACCGGAGCACCACTCAAACCGCTCATCCCCCGACCGGTTACAACGGCAAAGTGGCCATCAATTTTGATCCTGGCACCCATTCTGTGCAATTCCGCCACATGCATGAAACGATTTTCAAAGATCGTCTCGTTAATGACACAAGTGTCGGAACTGAGCGTCATAAGCGACATGAATTGTGCCTGCAAATCTGTCGGGTAGCCAGGATAAGGCATTGTCTTGATATCGACACTGCCCAGCACTTGTTGATTATCTTCGCTTTTAGGCCAGTCGACGCTGATGGTCGATTCGGTTTCGGTAATCCTCAGTCCGACGCCACGAAGCTTTTCGAGAAGTGAAGGTAGGTGGGCGGGATTACAATTGGTCACGGTTCCTGCCCCGCCGGTTGCCGCGATGGCAATAAGATAGGTGCCGGTTTCGATTCGATCAGGAATTATTGTACAATCCGCAGGAGAGAGATGAGAAACGCCATGGACTGTCAATCTGTCCGTGTCCTTGCCGGCAATATTAGCCCCCATGCCATTCAACATGTCGATAAGATTGCCGATTTCCGGTTCTTTTGCGGCATTTTTTAAAACCGTCGTCCCCTCAGCCAGAACCGATGCCATGAGGAGATTTTCCGTACCGGTTACCGAAGGAATATCAAAGTAAATGACATCGCCACGCATTGGTCCTTCGATAGCGGCATCAACGTAGCCCCCTTCCAGTTTGCAGGTGACCCCTAAGCGTTCCAGTCCCATTATATGAAAATTAATTGGTCGCGCGCCGATGGCGCAGCCGCCCGGCAACGAAACTTTGGCCTTACCGAACCTCGCCAGAAGCGGCCCTAAAACAAGTACCGATGCCCGCATGGTCTTTACCAGCTCATAGGGAGCCTCGGTATGGAGAATATCCGTCGTATCCAAAACCAGCATATCTCCGGTTCGCACACTTTTGACGCCGAGATTGGCCAGAAGACGAATAAAGGTACGGGTGTCACGCAAGTCAGGCATATTACGCAAAATATGTTTTCCGGGCGCAAGCAGCGTTGCCGCCATGAGAGGCAGGGCAGCATTTTTTGCCCCGCTGATTTTCACCTCTCCATACAGCGGCCGACCACCTTCAATAATCAGTTTTTCCATTGTCTAGAATATCCTCTTTTCATTGGGCCAGCCTGGCGTGAACAACCCGATCACGCCCGGCATAATCGACAAGTATCTCCACCTGCTGAAAACCAATTCGGCCGGCAATATTTTCGCGAAATAATTTTTTCACCGCCTCGCCCTGATCTGCCCCGATTTCCATAAAAAATTCTCCTCCCGGGCAGAGCACCAAAGGCAATTTGTCTCGAATCTCTATTATACGTTCAAGTCCATGCAGTCCGCCATCAAGGGCCAGATGCGGTTCATATGCCTCGACTTCCGGCATGAGATTTTGCGCAAGATCAACACTGCTCACATAGGGTGGATTAGAGACAATCAAAGAAAATTGACCGCGCTCGACAAAGGGGGATAGCAAGTCTCCCTGCACTAACATCGGTGCGTTGTCATGGTTATGTCTCTGGCTGTTCTTTCTGGTCACGTCCAGGGCCTTTTGAGAGATATCCGAGGCACATATCTTCTTGCCCGTTTCTTTGCCGAGCACTGTGGCGATCACACCACTGCCGCAACAGAGGTCAAGAATGTATCCTTTAGAAAAATTTTCCGGATCGGTGAGGACGAGAACCCTGTCGAGAAGAAATTCGGTCTCCGGGCGGGGAATAAGCACATCTGGAGTAACATAAAACAGCAAAGACCAAAATTCCTGTTCGCCAAAAATATAGGCGATCGGTTCTCGTTTTTTTCTGCGCCGAAGAAGCAGCTGATAGCCCTGCTGAATTTTTTGATCGACCTCCGATTCACTTTCGAGGAAAATCTCCGTTCTCTTTTTTCCCGTGCAGTATTCCAGAAGAAGACGGGCGTCAAGTGTCGCCTCGGCTATCCGGGCAGCGCGCAACTCCATCTCGCCGAATTGAAGCAGTTCTCTCAGTCGCATTGCGCATGCAGATAATGAGATTGCAGATCAGTCACCAGATACAATACAAAAAATAACGGCATGGTCCTATTGAATAGCTTTCAGTTTTTCGGACTGATCATGGGTAATGAGGGGGTAGATGACATCTTCGAGCTTGCCGCTGATTATAGCATCCAGCTTATACAGGGTGAGATTTATGCGATGATCGGTCATTCGACCCTGCGGAAAGTTGTAGGTCCGAATTCGCTGGCTTCTATCGCCACTGCCGATCTGGCTTTTTCGGCTCTCGGAAATTTTATCATGACGTTCCTGTTCCAGCCTATCAAGCAGACGGGCACGAAGTACGGTCAAGGCCTTGGCTTTGTTTTTGTGCTGCGACTTTTCATCCTGGCAAATTACCACGAGTCCGCTGGGCAGATGCGTCACCCGCACAGCGGAGTCGGTTGTATTGACCGACTGCCCGCCTGGACCGGAGGAGCGAAAGACATCAAATTTCAACTCATGCATATCGATTTTCAGATCCACTTCATCGGCTTCGGGCAAAATAGCCACAGTTACCGCCGAGGTATGGATCCGCCCCTGTGTTTCCGTCTCAGGGACTCTTTGCACCCGGTGAACTCCACTCTCATACTTTAATTTTGAATAGACCTGCTCGCCGCTAATCAGAGCTATAATCTCCTTAAAGCCGCCAATTCCTAGTGGGTTTGAGCTCATAACCTCAACCTTCCAGCCCATTTCTTCGGCAAAACGGCAATACATGCGAAAGAGATCGCCGGCAAATAGAGCCGCTTCGTCCCCCCCTGTACCGGCCCGAATCTCCAGAAAAGTATTTCTATCGTCATTGGGATCTTTGGGAAGAAGAATAATCTTCATTTCCTGATCCAGTTGTTTTTCTTTTACGGCAAGTTCTTCAAGTTCAGCTCTAGCGAGTTCTTTCAACTCCTGATCTTCATCCTCATCATGAATGATTTTTCTATTTTCTTCGATATCGTTCTGAACTTTTACATATTCCAGATACTTTGCGTTCAGTCTAGACAGGTTGGAATGTTCCCGAACAACTTTTTGATATTCTTTCTGGTCACTTACCAACTCAGGATCAGACAACCTGCCTTCCAGATGAGAAATTTTATCTTCAAGATCAGCAAATTTTTCAAACATAGCGTTCATTCGGAAGAAGAAAGAAAAAAAGTCCACAACCATGACAAGCATCGTTGTGGACAGATGAGAAAATTCAATTGTCGGAGATGAACGCCGACAAAGAAGAGCATCGAAATTAAACTTTGTCCTTCTCTAACTTGGCATAATGTTTTGCATAACGCTGCTTGAATTTCTCAATACGACCCGCTGAATCGATAAGTTTCTGCTTCCCGGTAAAAAACGGATGACAGGCAGAACAGATCTCAACTTTCATTTCTTGCATTACCGACCCCAGCTCAACTTCATTGCCACAAGCACAGGTTGCGCTAATTTTATGATATTCCGGATGGATACCTTCTTTCATAGCTATTATTCCTCCAACTCATCATTGCGAGTTTGTTATTTTATAAAATTGTTACGATGTTCTCAGGACACAAGAACGTTATATTACTCAAGCAGCGATTTTTTTCAACATAAATTGAGAGGACATTGTTGCTGCCTCATCAAAAAATCGTAATCGTTCACCAGCACATCAATCAAAAGACCGCATAACCCGGATCTGTAAACGTTCACCCAGTGCTCAAGGTTCGTTCAAGCAGGCCATCGAGCTATAGATGGCTATGTGAGGTGACCTGATCGGACGAAAATGGGGTGCTGGTGAACGGTTGCAAAAGATCATGCATTCATTGAGTCGAGAAAGTCTGCATTCGATTTCTGATGTTTTAGTTTATCAACTAGAAAATCCATACAATCGGCAGGATTCATGGAGTTGAGGAGCTTTCGGAGTATCCAGATCCGGTTAAGGGTCTCTGGCTTCATCAAGAGATCCTCCTTCCTTGTTCCAGAACGTTTGAGATCAATCGCCGGGAAAATACGCTTGTCGGCCATTTTTCGATCCAGAATCAGCTCCATATTACCTGTTCCTTTGAACTCCTCAAAGATTACTTCATCCATCCGGCTGCCTGTTTCGATAAGGGCGGTGGCAAGAATAGTCAGGCTGCCGCCTTCTTCAATGTTTCTTGCCGCACCAAAGAAGCGCTTCGGTCGATGCAGTGCATTGGCCTCGACCCCACCGGAGAGAATTTTACCGCTGGCCGGAGTTACCGTATTATATGCCCTGGCCAGGCGGGTTATACTATCAAGGAGAATCACCACATCCTTTTTGTGTTCAACCAGCCGTTTGGCTTTTTCAATAACCATTTCAGCAACCTGAATGTGGCGCTGCGGAGGCTCATCGAAGGTTGAACTGACCACCTCGGCAGTTGTAACGCTCCGGGTCATCTCCGTCACCTCTTCCGGACGTTCATCAATGAGGAGAACAATGAGATAAACCTCCTTGTGATTTCTCACAATGGAGTTAGCTATTGTCTGCATAAGCACGGTTTTACCGGTTCGGGGAGGAGCGACGATAAGTCCTCGTTGTCCCTTGCCTATCGGCGCAAACAGATCCATAATTCGCATGGACACGTTATCCGGCTGCCATTCCAGATTAAATGCTTCATCTGGATGAAGAGGCGTCAGGTTGCCAAACAATGTTTTCTGTTTAGCTGCATCCGGTGGGTCGAAATTGACACTGTCAACCTTCAGGAGTGCAAAATATCTCTCTCCTTCTTTTGGCGCTCGGACAAGTCCTTCAATGGTATCCCCGGTTCGAAGATTAAGTCGACGTATTTGGGAAGGCGAGACATAAATATCGTCAGGCCCCGGCAGATAGTTATAATCCGGCGCTCGGAGAAAACCAAAACCATCTGGCAGAATTTCCAGGACACCACTGCCACGCATTTTTCCGTCTTTGACAGACTGAGCTTTCAATATCGCAAAGATCAGTTCCTGTTTCCGCAATGAACTGTACCCCTCGATCTTTAAAGAACGTGCAAGCTGTACCAATTCACCGATTTTCATCAGTTTGAGTTCCGCCAGATTCATTAATCTTCTTCTCCTTTGTGGGATTATTGGCAGGATATTCGGGATTTACCAATTGTACAATTCATCCTGCGGACGAGTTGTACAATATTGCCGGTATAAGTTATATTTTTTCTGTCATGTCTGCGCATTCGAAAAACACCGAAGACCAGTCAACAGCAATTGAGATCATAGCTGGTTGTCAAGAAACTATTTTGAGCTTTTTCGTCGCTTTGATTTAAAAATAGAGTGGAAAAAATGGTCAGATCTGTGGAGACTCCGCATGAGAGAAATCTGCAGATCTTCAGGACACCATCATCGGAACAATCTGTTCCAGGGTGATTTCAACGGGATCCAAAGAAACGATTTAACAATGATAGGCATTGGAATTACAAAATCATCGTTTCTCTTATACGTTTTCAGTTCTACGCTGTCAAGCTTTTTAGGTCGATTATCATTGAATAACTAGACGGGCATCTTTCTGTAAAGCTTTTTCGATAACCAGGCGATCTGCTGCACTGTACTCACAAATGTACCGGAATTATCAATTACATAATCGGCATAATCACGTTTTTTATCAATGGACATCTGACTTTTCAGAATCTGCCTGATTTCCCCGATAGTCAATCCGTTTCGCACCATCACCCGTTCTATACACGTTTTTTCAGGTACATAGACCACGACGCTGGCATCAAAATCATTCTGCCATCCGACCTCAAAGAGTAAAGGTACCTCCACTACGAGGATTCTACCACGACTGCTACACTCTTTGGAATAAAAGGCTACTTCCCTCTTCACGAGTGGATGAAGAATCTGTTCGAGTTGAGCCCTGAGCTCTTCATCCTCAAATACCGCCTGTCGGAGAAGCCGGCGATCGATAGTTTTATCACCTTGGATAAACTTTTTATCAAAAATACGGCTGAATTCTTCAAATCCTTCAGCGCCAGGCAACATTTGCCGGCGGCATAATTCATCTGTATCGATGATCTCAGTTGCCAGTGTTACGGCAAGAATTTTTGAAACAGTCGATTTTCCGGTTCCCAAACTACCGGTTACGGCGATATTCACTTTTGTTCCTCCCCGGCATCCGACCAACCTATATCACGGAGAGTCTGACTGAAATCCGGCCATATTCCAGCATGTTTATCAATAAGAACACCTGTGACCGGGTGATGAAATATCAACCTTGAGGCGTGCAGAAGCTGCCGTGGAAAATGACGGTTGTCTTTTCCTGCACCATACACGGTATCGCCGACGACCGGACAACCGAGATGAGCCAGGTGGACCCTGATCTGGTGTGTTCGACCTGTCTCAATAACTACTTTGACTAGGCTATATCTGCTATCGAATTCCTGCACAACCTGCCAGCGAGTGACGGCATGTTTTCCTCCGGTAATTTTGATTGCCATTTTCTGGCGCTGCACCGGATGGCGCCCGATTGATGCAACAATTCGCCCGGTTTTCTCTTTAAGAACGCCGTGAACCAAGGCCAGATATTCCTTTTGCAGCCGACGGTTTTTGAAGCTATCCACCAATAATCGATGCGCAGTGTCGGTCTTGGCAATGACCATTATACCGGATGTATCTTTGTCAAGTCGGTGGACGATACCTGGTCGCAGGCTGTCACCGGCTTTGGCTATTGATTGACAATAATGCACCAGTCCATTAACAAGAGTGCCATGATGATTGCCGCTGCCGGGATGCACAACAAGTCCGGGAGGTTTTGAGACAAGCAGTAGGGCGCTGTCTTCATAGAGAATTGGAAAGTCAATTTTCTCGGGTCGAACCTCGATCGCCGGTTTACTTTCGATGGAACCTGTCAACATCTCATCTTTTTTAAGACGATAGCTGCTCTTTTTTTGTGCATTATCAACGAGAATCAATCCGTTCCGGATTGAAGAAATGATTATATTTCTCGATACTGCAGGAAGATAAAGGGAAAGGAACTGGTCAAGCCGCATCCCCGTCAGTGCAGCATCAATCGTCACCTGAAAATAGTCGCCCGATTTTCTGTATCTGCCCGGAGTTGCTTCTTTAGAATCCATACAATTACTTCTGTTACAACTGTCGTGGGAAAAACAACGTGCGTGCTCTTCGGTTAGGAGAAAATGGCGTCAATGGTTTTGCTGACACTTGCTTCTTCTGTATTTTGCGCAAGAGACAATTCTTTGACAATAAGGTTTTTTGCCGTATCCAGCATCTTTCGCTCACCATAGCTCAGATCCTTGTCCACGCTCAGCAGAAAGAGATCCCGGAGCACTATCGCCACCTCATGAACAGAGCCGGTTTTAATCTTTTCCATGTAATCGCGATAACGTCGATTCCATGTCTGGGAGCCCAACTCAACGGAACGATCAGCAAGGATATCAAGGACATTTCGCACCTCACTTTTTCCGACAATGGCTCGCAAGCCGACGTTATTACTACTGGCGGTAGGAATCATAATCCTCATGCTATTATCCAGAATTTCCAGGATATAAAAGGATTGATCAATTCCACCGATAGTTTTTGTTTCAACAGCTTTGATAACGCCAACACCATGGGCCGGATAAACTGCCATATCACCTTCAGTAAACACAGGTATCTCCTTTAAAAACAACGCCTTGCACAAGGCCGCAAAAGACAGACAAGAGAAGTACAAGACACAACGCAGTAATTTGCCATACAAGGAAAGCTTCGGATTAATAAAGGTATCCTGTTAAAGGTATCTTACGTTTATCCGGAAGTTAGATAGTCTGCTGCAGCGGATGTTACTGTATAAACCAAATTTGGACTTCAAAAGATACTATAACACACTTTCGACGCAATTACCGTACCTTTTTCATTTTGGACCGACAATGGCCCGAGAGACTGCATAAATAGTAGAAAACAATAGAGAAGTATTACTGAAGATACTGCTATTTCAAGCTGTTGAGCATATTCATCGCTTTGGCGGGACTCCCCTGCAGGAAGAGACGGACACCGTTTTCAAAAGTATCGTATCGAGACTGTAAAAGATCTAATTCTGCGGAAGTGAAGTTGCTCAAAACGTATTTATCAACGGGGAAATCCGCATGGACGACCCCGTTTCCCGGCCTGCCGATACCAATTTTTAGACGATAGAACTCCCTTGTCCCGAGGGTTTCCACCAAGGATTTAATGCCGTTATGGCCGCCGGCCCCGCCTCCCTTGACAAGTTTCACTCTTCCTGGTGCCATATCCAAATCATCATGGATCACCAATAATTGCTCAGGAGTACCCTTGTAAAAACGAAAAAATTGCCCCACTGCCTGGCCGCTGCGGTTCATAAAAGTTACCGGTTTCACAAGGTGGATCTTTTCTTCGTCAACTGTCAGAGAAAGGTAGTGAGCATGCCATTTTTCCCGAAAATTGGGCGAAGCCCATCTTCTTGCCAGTTCATCAACTATGAAAAAGCCAACATTGTGTCTGGTAGAACAATATTGCTCTCCAGGATTACCTAATCCTACAATAATATAATCTTTTTTTTCCATGCGGTGTGCATCGGTAATCTAAATAGCAAGAGGCCAGGAAAAGAATATTTTCCAGGCCTCTTAGAGACTTCGGTTTTGTTACGCGCCCCTAGGACACAGTAGCGAAGACCGCTCGGTACGAGCTACATCATTCTCGGGGCGAATATCTTTTTATTTCACTTCCTTGCCATTCGTTTCTTCAGCTTTTTCAACTCCAGGCTTGATAATGGATACAGCCACGGTTTTGGGATCGGTAACCATTTTTACATTCTCGGGAATTGTCAGGCTGGCGCATTCAATTTCATCTCCTATGGCCATGGAGGCCACATCAACTACGCATTCATCCGGAATATCGAGAGGTTTTCCCTGAAGAACAACCTGACTGCAACCAACGATCATATGCCCACCAAGGTCAACGCCTTTGGCTTTACCTTGCAAGATAATCGGCACGGTAAAGGCACGATCTTTATCGAGATCAATTTCACAAAAATCGACATGGACAAGTGTATCCCGAACAGGATCTGTCTGCACTTCACCGACCATAACGCTCTTATCCCCGGCACCATCTACTTTCAGGGTAACAATGGTATTTTTGCGATAGAATTCGAGCAACTGCGCCATAAGCGTTTTGGTGTCCAGCTGGAGGTTTTGCGCCTCAGCGCCCCGACCGTATACCACGGCAGGAGTCATTCCCTGCATACGCAACTGACGCATGGGTCCCTTACCGGAAGTATTTCTAACAGAAGCGGATATTTCAACCTGAAGCATTTTTCCTCCTTTGCCAAACAGTCGTGACTACAAATCGTACATCGACCGAGCAGAATATGATAAATTTTAAACTTAATGTGTCTTAGAAATTCTTTTCTTTCAAAAAGTTATTTCAAGCAGGTACTTACCCCCCAGACAGATGATAGTCACCGAGGAGATGCTGCAAATAATCCCGTTTATCGGGAACTATTTTGGTTATATTCTATCGCCATCTAGATGAACAAGGAACTGACGGAATCTTCATTGTGGATTCTGCTGATCGCGTCGGCGAGCAGTTCCGAGACGGAAAGCACTTTGATCTTGCCACACTCTTTCGCCAAATCTCGCAACGGGATAGAGTTGGTAACAACCAGTGATTTCAAGTCGGACTTTTTCAGCCGCTCAATGGCCGGCCCGGAGAGAACCGGATGTGAGCAACAGGCATGCACTTCTTTTGCCCCATTTTCCATGAGTGTCTTCGCGCCTGCGCACAGGGTACCGGCGGTATCAACCATATCATCCATCAAAATTGCTGTTTTTCCCCTTACATCACCAATGACATGCATTGCTTCACACTCATTTGGCTTGTCCCGTCGTTTATCAATGATGGCCAGACCGGAGTTGAGCCTTTTGGCAAATGCCCGGGTTCGCTCTACGCCACCTGCGTCGGGAGAAACCATAATAACATTATCGCCAAATGTTCCCTTGATATATTTAAGAAGCACCGGAGCAGCGTAGAGATGATCAACGGGAATATTGAAAAATCCGCCAATTTGTCCGGCGTGCAGATCCATGCACAGAACTCTTCGTACCCCGACGGCCATCAGCATTTCCGCGACAACCTTCGCCGTGATCGGCACTCGGGGGGCAACTTTTCTGTCCTGCCGGGCGTAGCCGTAATAGGGCAGTACCGCGGTAATTCTTCTTGCTGATGCTCGCCTGAGAGCGTCGACCATAATGACCAACTCCATAAGATGGTCATTGACCGGCGGACATGTAGGCTGGATGATAAAAACATCTGTCCCACGCACATTCTCTTTTATTTCGACGAATATTTCCCCATCGCTGAATGGTCTCACTTCGGCATCACTGAGGGGAATTTGCAGATGACCGGCAATCTCCACGGCCATCTTTTTATGCGCATTGCCTGAAAAAATCTTTATATCTCGCATCACTTTTCGATATATTCGGAATAACGTGAAAACCTATTTAGTGCTGGCTGGGGCGGCAGGATTCGAACCTACGAATGCCGGGATCAAAACCCGGTGCCTTACCGCTTGGCGACGCCCCAGTACACGCTCTTGCTAAAAAAACTTTTTCTCCGTATTCCTGACGCAATCGACCAACAATACGCTTTAACTCAGAACCAGCCTGCTTTGCCGCGTCTGGAAAGACGCCAAATACAGTTGGCCCGCTACCGGACATCAATACCTGTGATGCCCCGCGATCCAGCAACGCTTTCTTTATTTCTTCTATTTGCGGATAGTGCCGACTCGTGACCTGTTCCAGGTCATTATGCATATCCTGTAGAGAAAAAGATATCGCCTGGTGCTTTTGAAAGCATGACAATTTAGAGTTTTTCGATAGACTTGTCAATGTTAAATTTTGAAAAACCCAGGCGGTGGCAACAAAAAATGACGGATTCACTAAAATAAACGAGCAATTAGTCATAGAATCCACAGCGTGCATGATATCGCCGATCCCCGTGGCCAAGACAGCATCATGGTCTACCGTGAAAAAAGGAACATCGGCGCCTAGCGGACGGGCCAGGTCAATCAGTTGGTCTTCCGAGAATTCCCGATCGAAAAAAGCGTTGAGCCCACGCAGTACCGTCCCTGCATCGCTGCTGCCTCCGCCAAGTCCGGCGGCAACGGGGATTTGTTTCCGGAGTGTTATCCTCACCCCATACCCCTTGCTGTTTTTACTCACCTGAAAAAAAGCTTTTGCCGCCCTGAACGCAAGATTCGTTTCATCGGTCGAGATGTCTGCGTCGTCGGTCTGTAACTCTATCTGCTCTCCGGGATACATTTCCAGCTCGACCAAGTCGTACAGATCTATCTTCTGCATCCAGGTTTCCAAATCATGGTAGCCGTCGGCACGTCTCCCCAGCACCCTGAGAAACAGATTTATTTTAGCCGGCGCCATGAGAGCTATCTTCCGCCCAGGCCGCCCTATTTTTTCTGAACAATTTTCCAAAAGAATTACTTCTTAACCGTTTTGACAAAGCGGATTTTGATATCGTAGAGGATATTTTTCAACAGCTCTTCCTCATCTTTTTCTAAATTTCCCTTGGTTTTGTTCTGAATCAGTGCCAGGGTATCGATTGCATGCTTGGCAAGATCCAGGTCCGTAATTTTTTCACCCGTTATCGGATCGGCAATTTCACCCAGGTGGTAGAGCGCAGAGGTGTTCAGAGACATAACAAAAGCAGGGAAAGTCACTTCCGGCATAACGCATCTGCCTTGCTTATCGGGCACCTTTCCCTCAGCACATCCACATTCATTGTTCTTTTTATTTCCACCGTCAACCATCTCTTTACTCCTCTACAGACAAAATTTATTAATTTAAACCAAAGTCAGGTCCAGCACCTGCGCTTTTGTAATGTTTTTCAGATCTTCTACCTTGGCGAGCAACTCTTTTGTAACAATCTCATCGGTACTGAGAAGAATAATGTTTTGCTGGCTCTCTTCTTCCCGTCCGACAGTCATCCGGGAGATATTCACCCCGGCGGCGCCAAGGGTCGTCCCCAATGCGCCGATGACACCCGGCACATTGTCATTAAATACCAGCAGCATGTGACCGGATGGCAGTGCCTCGAGCCGAAAAGAATTCAAGCGGACGAGGCGGGGCTCCCGGCGACCAAAGACAGTACCAACAAGAGTGTTTCCCCCTGCACCGGTAATCACCTTGATCGCCAGAGCATTGACAAAGTCGTCGGATTGTTGACTCTTTGACTCAATAATGCGAATGCCCCGTTCTTTGGCGATAATCGGCGCATTGACATAATTGACGGCATCCTTCAAAATGGGGGTAAACAGTCCTTTCAGAAATGCGACGGTAATTGGGCTGGTATTCAGCTCGGCCAGTTCGCCGCTGTATTCAAGATTGACCTCGGCCACGCCCCCCTGCGCTATCTGCATATGCAGGCAGCCCAACATTTCCCCGAGCTTCAGATACGGTCCCACCTGGGCCAGCACATCGCTGCTGACCGAGGGAACATTCACGGCATTGGTCACTGAACCTTTCAGAAGAAAATCAGCGACCTGCTCGGCAATAATAAGCGCCACACTTTCCTGGGCCTCATTGGTCGAAGCACCAAGATGGGGGGTGCAGACAAAATTATCCAAACCAAGGAGGGGACAATTGTCAAGACTGGTAGGCTCTTTGATAAAAACGTCAAGGGCCGCCCCGGCAATTTTGTTATTTAATAATGCGTCATAGAGGGCCTGTTCATCACAGACACCGCCTCTGGCACAGTCGATAAACATGGCATCGCTCTTCATCATATCAAAAAACCTGGTCGATACCAGATGCCTTGTCTCCTGGGTAAGGGGCACATGCACGGAAATATAGTCGGATCTCCGGGCTAACTCATCAAGCTCGACCAACTCCACACCTATTTTTTCGGCCATTTCCCTGGGCATATGCGGATCATAGGCAATGGTCCTCATCTTCAGCCCCTGGGCCCTGCCGGCAGCGATGCCGCCGATCCGACCGATTCCGATAACCCCGAAGGTCTTCCCCGTGACCTCCCGGCCCATGAATTTCTTCTTCTCCCACTTACCCTGCTTCATGGACATACAGGCCTGCGGAATATTGCGGGAGAGAGCCATCATCATGGCGATTGCATGTTCCGCGGCGGTCGTTGCGTTGCCATCCGGGGCGTTCATGACGACAATACCTTTTTGACTGGCCGAGGGAATATCGACATTATCAAGGCCTATTCCGGCCCGACCGACAACCTTAAGTTTATGGGCCATTTCCAAAAGGTCAACGGTAACTTTTGTCGCGCTACGAATAATCAATCCGTCATATTCTCCAATTATTTTTTTCAATTCTTCCGGTGCAAGTCCTGTGTTGACATCAACCTCCAGGCCCGCCTTGGTGAGGACATCTACTCCAATCGGGGATAAATTGTCGCTGATCAGTACTTTCATTTTCTTGACTTCCTCCCATTGAAACCATGTCGACTCTTCCCGCTATGGGGCAGGAAAAGCGCCGTTTTTTTTTGATACCTCCAGCAGGGCAGGCGGCAGCAGAAAAAAAAAGATGATACGCGCCTGGAAACCTAAAGACAAAAACGTTCTGGAATGTCTTGGCAATAAGGCGAAAACTATACAAAGTTCGCTAGATGAGAACAACCAAAAAACTGTAGCTCACCCGAGCCGCCACCTGTTGGAAATACCTCTTCATAGCATGGTTCTCCACCATGCAGCCTTAATAATGTTGAACTAATAATGTTGAACATTAGGCGTGAAAAAGATATATAGCAGCCAGATGTTCTTTTTGCTGAGAAGCACTTTGTGTCGATGCTAACGCAGAGGTATCTGAAGAAATTATCACCCCACAAGACGAGCAACATTTCAGCTGATAATGTTATTTCCAGCAGAGCAAGCTGGTTCAAGGAGTTTTTTTCAATGACCGAAACACGATTACGTTTTCCGCCGAGCCCAACCGGTTATCTGCATATTGGCGGGGCAAGAACGGCACTCTACAATTGGCTCTATGCCAGACAGACCGGAGGCAAACTTATTCTTCGGATTGAGGACACCGACACCGGCCGATCGACCCAGGAATCGATCCAGGGGATTCTCGATGGCCTCGAATGGCTGGGTATCGATTACGATGAAGGTCCCTATTTCCAGACGGATTATGAACAGGATCACACTGACGCCGCCCATAAACTTCTGGAGAAAGGCGCCGCCTATAAATGTTTTTGTGCCAAAGAAGAGCTCGATGCCAAACGTGAAGCTGCCCTGGCTGCCAAGAAGCCGCTCGGCTATGACCGTACCTGTCGGCACCTCTCCCCTGCGGAAATCGCCGCAAAAGAGGCTGCCGGGATTCCCTCGGTGATCCGCTTCAAGGTTCCAGAGCGCACCGGCAACCTCGGCTATGACGACAAAATTCTCGGCCGTATCCAGTCGAACTATTCTGAAATTGACGATTTTGTTATCGTCCGATCCAACGGCAAACCACTCTATCTGCTGTGCAATGTCGTCGATGATATCCGCGACCGCATTACGCATATTATCCGCGGCCAGGATCATATGACCAACACCCTCAAGCAGGTGCTGCTCTACGAGGCGCTCGAAGCGCCCCTGCCCGTTTTTGCGCATATGCCGCTTACCCTTGATACGAAAAAGGCGAAAATATCCAAACGCAGTCATGGTGAAATAGTAGCCGTGCAATTCTACCGGGACAACGGTTTCATTCCCTGGGCCTTTAATAATTTCCTCGCACTTCTCGGCTGGTCTGCCGGAAATGATCAGGAATTTTACTCAAAAGAAGAACTCATCAAGGAATTTTCGCTGGAGCGGATCAATAAATCGAGTGCGATTTTCAACTACAAAAAAAACGATCCGAAATTCTTTACCGACCCAAAGGCTATTTTCATCAATGAACATTATCTTCGAACAATGGCCATCGAAGAGCTTGGCGAATTAGTCAAAAAAGAGCTGGAAAAAGAAAACCTCTGGGATGACGCCTATGACGCTGACAAAAAAGATTGGTATCTGCAGACTCTTAATCTGATTCGGGATCGCTTTCATACTCTTAAGGATTTTACCACCTTGGGTCGGGCGTATTTCGCCGACGATTTCACCATAGAAGAAAAACCGCTGGCGAAAAACGTAAGAAAATACCCTGAGCTGCAGCAATGGCTGCCGACACTTGCCGACAGATATGAAAAACTTGCCGAATTCACCCTGGAAGAGACCGAACGGGTGGCCCGAGAATTGGCCGACGAGCTGGCGATCAAACCAGGCGTCATTATCAACGCCATGCGTACCGTGGTCACCGGCCAACTCGCTGGGCCGTCCATGTTTGACATTCTGGTGATGATCGGCAGAAAAAGGGTCGTGCACAGACTCCGGAATGTCGGCAAACTTTTTGTGTAGCACTATAAGATTATCTTTAACTCGAGCCGTTTGTTATGGAAATAATTATAAATACAGAGGCCAGACCGCAAGACTTCATTCGCCAGATCATTGCTGACGACCTGCAGACCGGTAAACACCAGGGTACGATAACCAGGTTTCCGCCGGAGCCCAACGGTTTTCTCCATATCGGCCATGCAAAATCGATCTGCCTCAACTTCGGCATCGCCGAGGAAAACAATGGCCGCTGCAATCTTCGCTTTGACGACACCAACCCTAGCAAGGAGGATGTGGTCTACGTTGAATCCATCCAGAAGGATGTCCAATGGCTGGGCTTTGACTGGGGGGAAATGGTCCTTTACGCCTCGGATTATTTTCCGCGACTCCATGCCTATGCCGTTGAACTTATCCAGATGGGTAAGGCCTATGTCTGCCAGCTCCTCCCCGACGAAATCAAGGAATATCGCGGTACTCTCACCGAACCCGGCAAGGAGAGTCCGTACCGTAATCGCTCGGTGGCGGAAAATCTGCTGCTCTTTGAGCAGATGAAGAATGGCGAATTCGAGGAAGGCACCCACGTCCTTCGGGCAAAAATTGATATGGCGTCGCCCAATCTGAACATGCGCGACCCGGTCATTTACAGAGTCCTCAAGGCGCATCATCATCGCACCGGCGCCACTTGGAAGATTTACCCGATGTACGATTATACCCATTGTCTCTCCGATATGCTCGAAGGTATCACCCACTCCCTCTGTACCCTGGAGTTTCAGGACCATCGTCCTCTGTATGACTGGGTTCTCGATACGCTGAACACCCCCTGCCATCCACGGCAGATTGAGTTTGCCCGTCTCAATCTGACCTATACGGTGATGAGTAAACGAAAACTCTTGAAAATGGTCGAAGGCGGGTACGTCGAGGGCTGGGACGATCCGCGCATGCTGACTATTTCCGGTTTGCGGCGTCGCGGTTACACCCCTGCCTCTATCCGCAATTTCTGCAGGACCATCGGCATCGGCAAAAGTGAAAGCCGCATCGACATGGGTGTACTGGAAAACGAAATCCGGAACGACCTCAACGTCCGGGCGGAGCGACGCATGTGTGTTCTCGACCCGGTGAAAGTGATCCTCGACAACTATCCCGAAGGACTGATCGAAGATATGGTCGGCAAGAACCACCCGCAAGACCCGGAAATGGGGGAGCGGACATTACCGTTTTCGAGAGAACTCTATATCGAACGAAATGATTTCATGGAAAATCCCTCGAAGAAATACCACCGACTGGGACCAGGCCGGGAGGTTCGACTGCGATATGGCTATCTCATCCAATATATCTCCCATGTTACCGACGAATCCACAGGAAAAATAACGGAAATCCACTGCACCTATGACCCGGATACAAAAGGAGGCTCGGCTCCCGACGGCAGAAAGGTGAAGGGTACTATCCACTGGGTTTCCGCCGAAAAAGGACTTCCGGTCACTGTGCGATTATACGATAGACTGTTTAAGGTCGAAGATCCTGAAGCCGATAAAGACATCGACTACCTCGAGCAACTCAACCCTCAGTCCAGGGTGATTGTCTCCGGCGCGATCGCCGAACCGAGCCTTGCCGGACTCCAACCTGGAGAAACCGTGCAGTTCGAACGACAGGGCTATTTTTGTGCGGATCCGGTGGAATCGAAGGTCGGCAACCCAATATTTAACCGAACGGTAACCCTACGGGATTCGTGGGAATCAAAAAGGATGGCGTCGTAAAAACTCTTCACCCGAAGTCGACGCTTATCTGGTTCGTTGTTACAATTTTTATCGGCACGGGGGCGATAGTCATACCGTTCCCCTGGTGATCATTGCCTGGCCCAAAAAGATATCCCATCGCCTTGAGCCAGGCTCTTGATTGTCCATTCAAGATCAAACGAGCTACAAATCTGCTTATTGTTTGTATGCGTTATTAAAGGAGCAGAAAATGGCACTCATCAATTTACGGCGGATGGCCAAGCACCAGACCGGTATTATCAAATCTGTCAAGGTGAGCGGCGAACTAGGCCGACGAATACGAGAAATGGGCCTGGTTCCCGGCACCGAAATCACCATCCAGGGCCGAGCCCCGCTCAATGACCCGGTTGCTCTTCGGGTAATGGGCGGCACCTTAACCCTGCGAAACAACGAAGCCGATTTCATCCTCGTGGAAACAGATACCGCCGACTAAAGCGGCAGGGGAAAGCGCAGCACTCCTGCTCACTGCCGATTACTCCCAGAATGGCAAAGAATTTCTCTGTAAGATATGAACAACCTGTGCAAGACCCGCACCTATTAGTCACCCCTAAATATATTGCAGGACCTTGAAATATATGTTGACTGCTGTTATTGTTTGGTGTACCTAAAGATGGTAATTAATTGGAGAATACAATGCTTCGCAAACGAGGAAAAAATAACGGTTGCTGTTTCGCTGACAAGGTAAGAAACTGTTTTGGCCGCGGACGATGCAACAATCTGATTGGTCCCCTCTCACAGAGAGCGACGACCGGCAGGGTTAAAGTGTGCAAGGTGACCGGTGACAGAAAAATCTGTGCCCGGATGGCCTCCATGGGCCTTTATCCCGGAGTAGAGGCGGATGTGATATGTTCCGAAACGGGGAGCCAATGTCTGCTGAAAGTCAATGGTGGTACCATCAGCCTTGACTCGGATGTGTCCGACAATATACTCGTAACAAGTCTATAACGTTTTACCCTACGTCCGAGATTATCGGGCTTATTTTTTGCCCCGAGAGTTAGGGCAGACTAACACAAGGTGTGTTTATCATGTTCGAAATAATTATTATTTGGCTTATCATCGGCCTATGTGCCTTTTTCACCGGACGAAGATTCTATCGTCAGTGGCAAGTGGCCACTAGCAAGGATGACAATATTTCCTGTGGTCAAGGGTGCACCTGCTGTTCCGATACCTTCTGCAGCACTCGAAAGTCTCAATAAAACAACAAACAAACAACGAGTCTACTTAACCGAGGGAAAATCTGTGCAAAGTGTTTTATTACGCAATATGCAAAAAGATCAACAAGGCACCATTGAATCCATCACTGTCTCCGGAGAACTCGGCAGACGCCTCAGGGCCATGGGACTGACTCCGGGAACGCCGATAACCGTTTACGGCCGGGCGCCGCTCTATGATCCGGTTGCTATCAGGGTTCTAGGCAGCACCCTGACCCTGCGTGACAATGAAGCGGCTCATATTCTGGTAAAGCTTACCTGATTCCTTTTTCTCTTTTCACATCTCATTACTTCTACTCTAATATAAAATAAGCCGATGCAGCTATTAATGGCCCTGGCGGGCAATCCGAACGCAGGAAAAACGACTCTTTTTAATCAGTTAACCGGCGCTAGACAGCATGTCGGCAACTACCCCGGCATTACTGTTGACCATAAGGAAGGATTTTTTCACCACAAAAATCAAAAAATCACCCTAACAGATCTGCCGGGAACCTATTCGATGACCGCCTATTCGGCCGAAGAACTAGTCACCAGGGATTATCTGGTCAACGAACGACCACAGGTGGTGATCAACATTGTTGATGCCTCTAACCTTGAAAGAAACCTGTACCTCACCTGCCAGCTGCTAGAACTTGGTGTTCCCTTGGTTATTGCCTTAAACATGATGGATGTGGCCAAGGATAGAGGCATTGAAATAAAAGCCAAAGTGCTGGAGAACCTGCTCCAGGTTCCGGTCGTACCCATCATTGCCCGCTCGGGTTTCGGCAGAGAAGAACTTCTCGATGCCTGCATGCGTATAACAACCAAGGAGCAACAATGGAGTCCACGTGATATTTCTTACGGTGAGGATCTCGATACCACGCTGACCGACCTTGTGGCAAAAATAGAAGAAACGGCTCTGCTGCGTGACAGCTACCCGGCCAGATATACCGCTATCAAATATCTGGAAGACGACGAGCAGATTCTACAAAAAGGGCGAAAGGCCGATCCGGACACCGCCCAGGTTCTCGAAGAGATCGTTGCCGGAACGTCCGCTCACATCCAGAAGACCTTTGATGTCTTCCCCGAGGCCATCATTGCCGACCATCGCTACGGCTATATTAAATCAATTCTCAGGCAGGGTGTCGTCACCCATATGTTTGATACCGACCGACTCTATACCTCCGACAAGATCGACAAGGTCCTCACCAACCGACTGGTCGGCCCGGTAATCATGTTGCTTATCCTCTTTGGCGTCTATCAGTTTACCTTCAGCTGGAGCGAGCTCCCGGTCATCTGGCTGGAGAACATCTTCGGCTGGCTCGGCAATCAGGTTGACAGCATGCTGTCGGACGGCCTACTGAAATCAATGCTTATCTCCGGAGTGATCGACGGAGTTGGTGGTGTTCTCGGCTTCGTCCCACTGATCATGTTCATGTTTTTTTGTATCGCCATCCTTGAAGACTCCGGCTATCTCGCCCGGGTGGCCTTCATGATGGACAGAATTTTCAGGATATTCGGCCTGCACGGCTCCTCGGTCATGCCGTTTATCGTTTCCGGCGGCATCGCCGGCGGCTGCGCTGTCCCGGGCGTCATGGCGACACGCACCCTGCGGTCGCCAAAGGAACGCATGGCCACGCTGCTCACTGTGCCATTTATGAATTGCGGCGCGAAACTGCCCGTGCTTGCCCTGCTGATTGGCGCTTTTTTCAGCGACAATAAAGCCAGGTATATGTTTCTCTTTACCATGCTGGCCTGGGTCGTCGCCCTGGTTGCCGCCAAAATACTGCGCTCAACCGTACTACGAGGCGCCCCGACACCTTTTGTCATGGAACTCCCTCCCTACCGATTTCCCACTCTGCGCGGACTCTTGATCCATACATGGGAGCGGACCTACCAGTATATCAAAAAGGCCGGGACGGTTATTCTCGGCATATCCATTCTCCTCTGGGCTCTTATGACGTTTCCCGGATTACCGGATGAAAAAACAGCTGTTTTTGAACAGCAGCGTCAGGCGGTGATGGCCTCAGCAACAACGGCTGTCACTGACGAAATCGAGATGAGAGAGGGAGAATTATCGGCGCAGGCTGTCGCATTTTCAGAACGGATGAAAGAGATTAGCAATGCGGAGAATGAAGCAAGACTGCAGAACTCCATCGCCGGAAAATTGGGCGCCTCGCTGGAGCCTTTAACAAAAATGGCTGGTTTTGAATGGCGAACAAACATTGCCCTGATCGGTGGCTTTGCCGCCAAGGAAGTTATCGTCTCAACCCTGGGAACCGCCTACTCCATGGGCGAAACGAATGACGGTGAATCGGAATCCCTCGGCAAAAGATTAAAAAATGATAACGCCTGGAACCGGGTTGTCGCTGTTGCCGCCCTGGTTTTTATCATGTTTTATGCTCCCTGTTTTGTTACCGTCGTCTGCATAGCCAAAGAGTCCTCTTGGAAATGGGCATTTTTCTCCATAACCTTCAACACAGTCTTTGCCTTTGCCATGGCGGTGGCCATCTACCAGGTGGGCATGTTTTTTAATCTTGGCTGAGCCCTCTCGCAAGGACGCATTGCGGCAGCTATTCTTTATTCTGATAAACAGTGACCACGGCGCCCCCCCGGCGGGAATCCCCCACGCCTTCAAGGCCGGGAATAACCGCATGCACACCGCCGAAATAGACGTCTTTTTGTTGCCAGGGATTGACTGACAGACCATGAGCAGCCAATCTGTTTTTCAAAGCCGCCATGGCCGGTTCGGCAAATCCGGGTTCGACCTGCAGGCAATCTCCATCGAGATAGAGCCGCGGGGCGTCCACCGCCTCCTGCAGGGAGCGCTTAAAATCAACCACCTGGTGCAAGACCTGGCTCACCGCGGTACGAATCCGTTTCGAGCCCCCGCTGCCAATAACTAGCTGAACTTGCCCTTCTTTTAGCAACAATGCGGGAGACATCATGGAAAAGACTCTTTCCCCCGGCGGGCTCGAATGAAAACCGTTGGGATGCAAATCATCCTCGCCCATCATATTATTGAGCATGACCCCAGTGCCCGGAGCAAAATACCCAGAGCCCTCCCCATTGGAACAGGTCATGCTGGCGCAATTCCCTTTATTGTCGGCAACAGAGACATGGGTGGTTCCCCGACTGAACAACCGTATTTTCTCGCTTGACACCTTTAACACGGCACGATCCTGTAAAAATTGCTGCAGGGCCTCCGGTGTAGTCACCCCGGCTTCCCGCAATCTTTCCACTTCCTGCATCAGGGCGACAGTATCTAGCAACTGCTCCCCGGAACCCCAGTCGTAGTCCTTGTCTTCCTGCTCAGCCATTAGGGACAGGGACAAACCGACCAGCGTGCCGCCCATCGATGGTGCGGGCACGGTGAGAAACAGATTTCCCCGGTAGGGAATAGCCAGTGGTTTTCTCTCTTTGACCACATATGCAGCAAGATCCTGGGCTGTCAGCAATCCCCCGCCGTTTTTCATTTCCTGGTCTATTTTATTGGCGATCTCGCCATAATAAAAGCTCTCGCCCCCCGACGTACTCAACTGATCCAGAAATGCAGCAAGCTGACAATTCTTCAAAATATCGCCTGCGCCAAGATAGGTCCCGTCCGGTTGATATATCCGTCGACCTCGTTCGTTCAGGCTCATGATCGGGAAGAGTAACTTCAGGAAATGGGCCATATGTGCATTAAGTCTGTGCTGCAAAGCGAACTCTTTTGCCGGACCAATGACTTCGGCCAGGCCCATTCTGCCGAGTCTTTTATGAATATGCAGCAGCCCCTTCAGGGTCCCGGGAACGGCTACGGAACCAAGGCCGATATTGAAATCCTGGGAGGAGCCGCTAAAATCAACGGTTATCTTGAAAAAATCAGCAGCTGAGAGCGCACTTTCACGCCCTCTCCCCGGCGTGTCGACAAAAAAATCGAAAAACATATTCTGCCCTAACGCCGCACTGTGCCCAACCATAAAGCCGCCACCGCCAAGACTCGTCAAGGCCGGCTCGGCTACCGCCGAGGCAAATCCTGCCGCCACCACCGCATCAAAGGCGTTGCCACCGGCATTGAGTATTTCCCCGGCAGCCTCACTGACTAACTGATGCCCGGAAGCAACTATCGATCGATCAAATCTGTTCATAAGTCCCACGCAGGCCATGCCGCGCCGCCTGCCATTTATTTGCCACGTCTGTTACCCTCAGCATTTTCCTTATGCCACTGCAAGGCAACGCAGGCCAGCCATGATGCCCCAACGGCTAAAACATCTTCATCGAAATCAAAGCTACCGCTGTGGGCCGGTCCGCTGCCGCAAGGGCGATCTGCGCCAAAGCGAACGAGGCAGCCTTCAACGACCTGCTGATAGAAGGCAAAATCTTCACCGCCAAGACTGGGCCGTCCCTGGGATATTACCAAATCTTTGCCGATCAGCCGTCGAGCGGCAAGCCGGGCCACCCCAGTCGCCTTCGCCGAATTGGCGACCACCGGCAGACAATCGTGGAAGGCAATTGATATCTCGACCCCGTGCTGCAGGGCGACACCATCGCAGATACGCTGCATACCATCAAGAATGCGCCGCCGCACCTCGTGGTCATTAGAACGTATCGTTCCATCGATACAGGCCTCTTCGGCGATAACATTATTGGCCTCTCCGGCCAGAAAGCGACCGATGCTCACTACTGCCGACTTATTCGGATCGGTTTCCCGGGAGACCAGGGTCTGCAGGGCGATGACCAGATAGGCCCCGGCGACAATAGCATCCCGTGCTTCATGGGGGCGAGCGGCATGGCCACTTCTGCCGACCACGTGAAGAGAGAAAGGGTCGGCGGCGGAACAGATAATTCCATCGTCAACCGTTATCGTCCCCGTTGGGTAGTGGGTATCTATATGCCCGGCAAATACTGCCTCAATGCCATCTTTGAGGGCACCCTCTTTAATGAGTCTTTCCGCCCCATTGCCGTGCTCTTCCGCCGGTTGAAAAATAAGAGAAACATGACCGGTCAGTGGCGTTTTGCTCAAGATTGCCGCAGCGCCAAGGAGCATCGCCACATGCCCGTCATGGCCACAAGCGTGGGTCACTCCTGGAGTTTTTGAAGCATAGCCAACGCGTTTCCGATCTTGAATCGGCAAGGCGTCCATATCCGCCCGCAAACCGACATGGCCGGAGCAAGGTAATCGTCCGGTACCGCAGCGCAGTGTCGCTATTACCCCGGTCCCTCCCCAGCCGTTGCGATAGCTGATTCCCAGCTCGGTGAGTTTTTCCTGAATTAAAAGAGAAGTACGATGCTCTTGGAAGCTGAGCTCAGGATATTGGTGGAGTGTCCGTCGAATCGACCGCATCCATTCAAGTAACTGCTTATCAACAAACGGCGGTATATCAGATTCCATGTTTTTGGATTCCATACTTT